>JAYUVF010000001.1:0-123121 GCA_043754215.1 Chthonomonas sp.
TGAGCCAACGACCATCCGCGCCCGCAACTGCCGCCGGGTTGGAAGAGATCAGCGAAACGAGCAGGCCCATGCCCAGCACGAGGCCAACGTCGCCGATTCGGTTCACGATAAACGCTTTATTGGCGGCTTTGCTGTTGGCGAAATCCTTGTACCAGAAGCCGATCAGCAGGTACGAGCAAAGCCCCACCCCCTCCCAGCCGATGAACAGCATCGGAAGGTTGTTGCCGAGCACAAGCACAAGCATGAACGCGACGAACAGGTTCAGATAGGCGAAAAATCGCGGGTAGTCCTTTTCCTCCGCCATATAGCCGGTGGCGTAGAGGTGGATAAGCGCACCGATCCCGGTGATCACCATCACCATGGTCATCGAAAGCGGGTCGATTCTCAGCTCAAACGGGATTCGGATGCTGGCGATGTTGATCCAATCGAACAGCGTCCGCGAGACCGCACGTTGGTCAGTGGGAAGCTGAGCAAGTGCTTGGATGATCGTCACCCCAATCGCAAAGGAGGCAGCGATCGCGAGCACGGCAATCGAACCCATCACGCGCTTCCCGGTTGCGGGGCCGAGTGATTGAATCACGTTCTTGCCGAACAGACACTGAATGAGCCACCCGATGAGGGGGAGGCCAATCACCCACCAGACTTGATCAAAGATTGGATTCTGCATCGTGATTAGCCTCGCATCGTGCTCATTTCGTCCAGGTCCACCTTGTTGCGCAGTCGGTAGATCGCCATGATGATGCCCAGACCAACCGCGACCTCAGCCGCGGCGACCGCCATCACGAAGATGACCGCCATTTGACCCGCCATCCAAGTGTGCTGTTGACCGCCAGGAGGGACCAAAGGTGAAGGCGCGTAGCGCGCAAAAGCGAGAAAAGTGAGGTTGACGGCGTTGAGCATGAGCTCAATGCACATGAAAACGACCACGGGATTTCGGCGAACGACCACGCCCACCGCGCCGGTGGCGAACATAAAGAGGCCGATGCCCAAATAGACCAACAACGGGACGTCGTTCATTCTTCCACTCTCCGCCTGGCGAGCAATATCGCTCCCACGATGCCCACCATGAGCAGCAAACTGATAATCTCAAACGGCCAAACGTACTCGGTGAAAAGAGTTCGCCCGATCGCTTGCGGCCCACCCCATCCGCTCGGGGCGGTTGGTTGGGTCACCTTCGCGAAAGGCATCATCACCTGGCTCAGCAAGCCAACGAACAACGCTAGCCCGACCGGAACCGCGAGCAATGGCTTCACGTCCAATTTCTTGGTGCTGATCACGCTATCCGCGCTTAAGTTTAGAAGCATGATCACGAACAAGAACAGCACCATGATCGCACCGGTGTAGACGATGATCTGGGTGATGCCCATCATCTCCGCGCCCATGCTGAAATAGATGAACGCCAGCGTAAAGAAATTGGCGACCAGCGAGAGCATCGAGCGGATCGGATTGTTGAAGGCCACCACGCCAATCGCCGTTACGATGGCGATCATCCCGAGGAACCCCACGATGATCAAATTCGGGCTGATGTTGGGTAGTTGAGATAGATTCAAACCGCTCTTTCCTCTCCAAAATTAAACAAGCTCGACCGCCCGGACCGAAGGCACCGTTTCCGTGCCGTCCACCAAGTCGATCGTTCGCTTCTCCATGCTAGTCTCGCGCTGGTTCATGACCTGGCGAACCGCGTTATACAGCAAGTAGGCAATGCCCGCCGCGATGACTGAGGCTCCGACCGCCCCACGGAATCCATAGACTTTCTGAGCAATGATCCAGACCGCTACCACGATGAAGTTGGCCACCGCGGCGGGGAGCAAAAACTTCCAGCCGAGGGCCATGAGTTGGTCATAGCGGAGGCGCGGGAGGGTCGCTCGGAGCCAGATGTAGAACGTAATACCGGTGACGCACTTGGCCAAGAAGGTGAGCGGAGCCAGCCAGTAGTTGAGGTCCCGAAGCACGTGAACCAGACCGTAACCAGGTGCACTTGCCGCCATCGCATCCCATCGAATCGGCAGGATGTTGTGCCCGCCCAAGAAGATGGTGCCGAACACTCCGCCGAAGATGAACATCACGGCGTATTCGCCCATGAAGAACACGGCGAACTTCATCGAACTGAATTCGGTGTGGTAGCCAGCGATGATTTCGTTTT
The DNA here is from genome assembly GCA_043754215.1 of Chthonomonas sp. GTDB lineage: Bacteria > Armatimonadota > Fimbriimonadia > Fimbriimonadales > Fimbriimonadaceae > JAFLBD01. The sequence goes on from JAYUVF010000001.1 coordinate 2,144, forward strand.
CTGCTTCTGGCAAGTCGAACGGCGCGCGGTTCGTTTCCGCGACCATGCAGATCAAGAAGATGATGGCGGAGACGAAACCGAATGGTGTGAAGATGAACCAGTTTTGGATGACCGGCGCGACGCCCCAGAGGGGAGCTTCTTGCGCCTTTACGATCTCAGACATCTTCAGCGAACCGGTGACCATCACCACACTCGCCAAGGACATCGCCATCGCGAGTTCGTAGCTGATGAGCTGAGCCGCGCCGCGCAATCCGCCCATGAGCGAATACTTGTTGTTCGAGGCGTAACCGGAGAGGACAACGCCGTACACGCCCAGCGAACTGATCGCGAGCATGTAGAGGATTCCGATTTCGCTGTCCCAAATCGGGGTGAGGTAGCCGTAAACGCCGGTGGTCGGACCCCACGGCAGGGTTCCCATGATCGCGAACGCGGGGAAAAGTGCCAGGGCGGGCGCGATGAAATAGAGCAATCGGTCGACCGTCCCGGGCGTGATATCTTCCTTGAAGAACAACTTCACACCGTCGCAAATCGGTTGGAGGAGGCCAAAAGTCCGGATTTTCTTGCCGTTCTTCAGCGTGATCGTACCGGCTCGATTGGGACCGATTCGGTCTTGCATCCAGCTCAGTAGACGGCGCTCCCACCAGATGCAACCAGGCACCACGATGAGGACTGGAAGCACGAACAGCAGCACCCGAATCAGCGCCAGCAGAGCGGGCTGATTCGTGGCGAGCCATTCGATGCCTTGAGGGATATTAAGCATGGACAGGGGCCTCCGACGCGGTCTCGGTTGCCGCGTTTAAGACGTGGCCCTCGGGGTGTGTGCTTCCCGAAACTCCGGCAAAATCAGGATTTTCGGATTCGATGGCGGCCAGCACCTCGGCGACGTTGAAATACGGCTTACCGGGAGCGGTGCGCATCAGCAGTTCAGCGAACACTCGCCAGCCCGCCTTCGCATCTCCGGGTGATGGGAGCAAGGCACGGGTTTTCTGAACCCGTCGCTCAATGTTGGTGTAACTTCCGTCCTGCTCCGCCGGAGCAGCAGCGGGAAGAACCACGCTCGCGTAAGAGACGAGGTCCGTGGAGAGCGTGCCTTGGACGACTAGGAAATCGACATTCTCGAGCGCAGCGGCAACCAAGTGCTTGTCTGGATGCAGTTCGAACGGGTTGCAGTCCACCAGCCACAGCGCCTTGATTCGGGATGCCGCGCAGGCTTCCAAAATTTGGGTCGTGTTGAGTCCACCCGCTCCGACGATGCCAAGAGCTTCGGCCCCGACCGTGTTGCCGTACAGCGCATAGCAATTCAGGCTCGCGCCAGAATTGCTTGCGAGCGAATGAAGTGCGGCTACAGTTGCTTCCGCATCCGGCACCGAGTACATCCGATGGGAAGTGATGATCGTTGCGTCGTCGTTGAGCATCCCGGCAATGGCTCGGAAGTCACTAGCCGCCAACGTGGTTCGCCTTTCGATGAGCGCAAAGGCCCTATCTTCCGCGCCCTCAACCGCTAACCGCAAGCCCTCGGCTACCTCGGCCTCACTGCCCGGATCGTATCGGTAGTGGTGATTCGCAAAATGGTCTGCTTCGTTGGCGCTCGAAGTGAGGTTGATGACCCTACAGCCACCGGCAAGCCAAGCCTTTCGCGCTCTCAAATACACCATCGGCGCATCGTCTGCGAGCGAGGTGCCGAAGATCAAAATCGCCTTCTTTGTCTCGAGGCTAGCGATGGAATCGTTCACGACACTCAGCGGGCCGACAGGCAGATAGCTCGCCCATCGCGAGTCGAGGTTTTTGGAATTGAATCCTTCCTGGAACACCTTCTTGAGGAGATAAAGCGCTTCGTTGCTCTGGCGTCCACCAACGAGGGCGGCCACCTTCTCGCCACCTGCGCCGAATTCGGTGAGAATCTGCTCGTAGGCCGCGCTCCAAGTTGAAGCGGCGAAGCCATTCCCTTCGCGGACCATCACTTGGGTGAGTCGCTGGTCGCTATTGATCCAGTCTTGACCGAACTTGCCCTTGTCGCAGGTCCATTCCTCGTTAACAGCCTCATTAATCCGTCCATTCATGCGGACGAACTTGCCGGCTCGGTGATCGAACCAAGCACTGCAGTGGTTCGCGCACTCGAGGCACTGGAACGGCTTGGTTTCGAGGTCCCACGGCCGAGCTCGGAATCGGTACCTGGCAGAAGTCAGCGCGCCCACCGGACAAATCTCGATGACGTTGCCGCTGAACTTGCTGTCGAAGTCGAGCATCTTGAAGGTCGACGGTTGCATCGCCGAACCCCGGAATCGAAATGCCAATTGATGGTCGCCCGAGATTTCTTCGGTAAATCGCACACAACGGCCGCACTGAATGCAACGCTCAAGATCGAGCGTGACGTATTTGGAAAGCGGATAGGCCTTGGGAAGATGACGCTTCAGTTCAGTAAATCGTGAGGTCGACGGACCGTAAAAAAGGGTGTTGTTTTGAAGCGGACATTCACCGCCTCGGTCGCAGATCGGGCAGTCCAGCGGGTGATTGATGAGCAGAAACTCGAGGACGCCCTTGCGGTCGCGGTGAACCAACTCGGTGTCGGTGTAGATCACCATGTTGTTGTCCGCCGGGAGCGTACAGCCCGCTTGGGGCTTGGGCATCTTTCGGACACTGCCGTCCGCCTGCTTGAACCCGACCTCAACGAGGCACATGCGACACATGCCCACCGGCTTCATCCGAGGGTGGTAACAGAAAATGGGGATTTCGAGGCCGAGGCGCTTTACCGATTCAACGATCAGTTCGCCTTTCGGGACCTGGATCTCTACATCGTTGATCGTGATTGTGACTAATGTCGTTTCTGCAACCGCTGCCATAAGCTTCGCCCTGAGCCTTTAGAGGTTGTACCCCCGCAGGGTTCTACGGTGCCATTGGCTCACGGGTCTTTAACCCGAGCTGTTACGAGTTGGCGACGCCGATAACGAACAGAATCCCGCCGAGGGTCGAGAGCACTAAGAAAATGATGCTCAAAATCTTCGCCACCTTGGCGTTCTGATTGCCCAAAGCTTCCGCGCGGTTCGCCGCGATGATGGACATGGGGTAGCCCAGAAGTCCGCAGCATGCGAGTCCCACCGCGAACCAAATCCACGCCGCATTTGCTTCCTTTTGCGCCTCATCTACGGGGACATACGCTTGGGGTGGCACTTGGTAAGGCCCGGACCCTCCCGGCATCGGCGGGGGCAACTCGTTGACTCTCAAGCCAGGAATCTCCACCGCGTAAACCCGTTGCCCGGTGGCCACATCCTCAAGCATGGAGTGGGCGGTCAACCGCCCTTCCGCAGCCCAACGCCCCAGAAGTTCGAGGTCCGCTGGACCGAACTTCTGTCCGCTGCGAGGATCAACGACGAAGTATCTCAAGTTAGCGTCCGATTCGATTCATCACGCCGGACGCCGCGAGCATTGCGCCGATTACGATGCCCAGAACCAGCGAGGCAATACCTACAATCATCGCGGTCTGACCACGTTGATCGCCTCGGTTCTTTGCAACCACCGCGCAGGCGATGGCGCCACCACTAAAGGCGATCGGGCAAAAGCAAAGACCAACCGCGCTTAAAATATAGCTCGCAATAATCAGGCCGGATTGCTCACTACTGACCGGAAGCCCGGGGGCTTGCTCAAACTGGCGAGGATAAGGATTCGCAACCTGTGCAGCCGCTGGTGGGGGCGCAGTCGAGGGCGGAACGCCCAGCGATAAGCCAGGTACCGAAGAGGCCAATACCTGCTGCCCCGTCGCGGCGTCTTCGAGCATCGTGGTCGGGGTGACTCGCCCCTCCACGACCCACTGGTTCAGCGTGGCAAGGTCGGCGGGACCGTACTTTTGGCCCGAGGTCTGATCAACGACGAAGTAATTCATGAAAGCCCCATCTCTCGTCCGCTATTCTAACCCGATTTTGCGCCCGCAAAAAGTGAGTCCCTCGTTCAAAGGTCAACCGTGGGCAGAAATGCCCTGTATACTATTGGGAAGTCAGCTACATCTCAAGCCAAGGATCGGTGAGAGGCGAGGCATGAATTCTCAGGAGAATAGCTAGGAAGGCGATGGCTGCACAACCAAGAAAGTCAACCGCGACGCGCAAAACCGTCGTGGCCGAACCCTCGCACCGCGCCACCGATGTGGGCGGAGTGATATGTTTCGCCATTGCCTTGGTGATTGCGATTGCCCTCGGCCTCGGGAACGCCGGGCTTCTGGGGGATGCGCTTTCCGGACTCTTCAGCACCCTTTTTGGTCGAGCCGCTTGGGCGGTTCCGGTCGCGCTCGGAGTTCTCGGGCTAACCGTCCTCGTGGGACGGCAGAAACTCGAACTCAACCGGCTCTCGTGGGGCATCCTTTGCCTGTTCCTTACACTGGTCGGCTTCATGGCGTCTCCCCTGCCGCGTGGCGACTACTTCGATCCCGAAGCGGCTCGCCTGTCGGGAGGCTATTTCGGAGCAGTGATCGGCTGGGGTTTTGACACCCTACTTGGTCAAGCAAAGGCAGTTGGACTGGGCGCCCTCGGCATGTTTGGGCTGATTCTCTGCGTGAACACCCCAATCCACATGATCGCCGCCGCGCTCGCGGAGCGCGCCAAAGCACCCCAACGAAAAATTTCGCTTCCCACCGCCCGCGAGGAAACCCCGCGCCCGCTCGACCGGCGAGAGTCCCTCAAGGAAGCCGTCGTGCGCATGGGGCAAGAGGAGGAAGAATCGCCTCGAACTGTTTCTCCCTCCGCGAAAACCCGCGTCGCTGCGGTCATCAAGGACACTCAAGTTCAAACCACCCTTTTCGGTACCGAACCCACCCCTAAAGAAGGTTACAAGCTCCCACCTTTGGCCCTGCTGAACGCTCCTGTCGTGAAGCAAAAGCGCAGCGCGGCGGAGATGCAGCAGAACATCGAAACTCTCGAGCGGACGCTCGAGGAGTTCGGCATCGAGGCCAACGTCACCGAAGTCGCCACCGGCCCCACGATCACTCGCTACGAAATTCAGCTCGGCCCGGGCGTCAACGTCCGTCGCATCACGAACCTTGGCGACAACATCGCGATGAACCTTGCCGCGAATCACGTGCGAGTAGAAGCGCCCATTCCAGGCAAAGCTGCCGTGGGTGTCGAAGTACCCAACGCCGTCGCCACGATGGTCGCGATGCGCGAAGTCTGTGACACCAAAGAATTTATGGATAACCCCAGCCGCCTGATGGTCGCGCTGGGCCAAGATGTGAGCGGCAACAACCGGTACGCCGACCTCACCAAAATGCCTCACCTCCTGATCGGCGGGGCCACCAATAGCGGCAAGTCTATCGGCCTCGCCACGATCATCACCTCCCTGCTCATCCGGAATACGCCCAAGGATGTGCGGCTGGTCATGATCGACCCTAAGCGCGTCGAACTGACCCTCTTCGACGGTATCCCCCACCTCATGTGCCCGGTCGTGAAGGACGTGAAGGAGGCTCCCGGAGTCCTGCGCGCGGTTTGGCGGGAAATGGACGTGCGCTACGACCGGCTCAGCGAAGCCGGAGTCCGCAATATCCAGGGTTGGAATGAGAAGGCCAGCTTCCAAGACAAGATGCCCTACATCGTGGTCATCATCGACGAGCTCGCCGACTTGATGATCCAAGCCGCCGCAGAAGTCGAAACCAGCATCGTGCGCCTTGCCCAGCTGGCCCGAGCGGTGGGAATTCACCTTGTTATCGCTACGCAGCGCCCAAGCGTTGACGTCATCACGGGCACGATCAAAGCCAATATCCCCTCGCGGATGGCGTTCGCGGTTTCTTCGCAAATTGACTCCCGAACGATCCTCGACGGAGCTGGCGCGGAGCGTCTTGTGGGTCGCGGCGACATGCTGTTCATGCCCATCGAATCGAACAAGCCGACCCGAATGCAGGGCTGCTACGTGAGTGAAAAGGAAATCGAGGATGTCTGCAACTTCTGGCGCGAGCAGGAAGCCCCGCACTACGTTTTGAACCCGATTGCCGTCGCGATTGACAAGCGCGAGCAGGAAATGAGCGAGGAGACGACCGACGAGCTGTGGGCCGATGTGGTCCGGTTCGCGGTGGACCGCCAGCAGGCCAGCACTTCGATGATCCAGCGCAAGTTCAGCATAGGATTCCAACGCGCTTCGCGGCTGCTCGACATGATGGAAGAGCGCGGCATTGTCGGGCCGCGAGACGGCCCTCGGCCCCGCGAGGTCTTGGTCAGCGTGATGGAAGTGGACGCTATCCTCAGCGGACGGATTCTCTCCAACGGCCCTCCGGTCGAGATTGATCCATTCGACGATTAGGTTTTCAGGCCGATCGCCCGTATACTCTTCTCGATGAAGATTTTAGCGTGGGCGATTGCACTCGTCCCAGGGGCATTGTTGGCGGCATGGGGACCAAATCCGCTCGTGTTGGCCGACCAGGGCAATGACCAAGTTCAGGTCAAGATCAAGACCGCGCCCGATGGGACGACTTTCGTCGGTTGGTTTGACAATCGGGCTGGCGGCTACGACCCCTACCTCCAGCGACTAGACCGCAACGGCAATGAGCTTTGGGCACACAACGGTGTGCTCGTCGCCGACCGAAGCGTCAGCAGCACCCAGGATTGGGATCTCGCCCTCGATGCTGCCGGCAATGCGTACGTCATTTTCAACGACGACCGGGTTTCCCCCGCCCAAGTTACCGTTCAAAAGGTCTCACCAACCGGATCTCTGGAGTGGGGACCATCGGGTTTTGGCATCGCGGTTTCGACATCAGCCGCCTTCAAGGGTAATCCAAAAGTCTGCGTTTTGGAGAACGGAGCCATTGTCACCGCGTGGACTGAGACCAATACAATCAAGTATCAGCGCCTGAACTCGCTGGGCGTGACCACCGGGGCGACCTCGACATGGACCGACACGGGACGCGCGCTGAGTCTGTGCGACCTCGAACCTGGCGACGGAGACAACGTAAACGCCATGTGGATACGGGGCACAGGAACCAACATCATCACCAGTTCGAAGCACCTGTACGCTCAAAAGTACAATGCAAACTTCATCGGTCAGTGGAACGGTGGCGCACCCTTTGCGATGTTCGACCAGGTCGGGATCAGCGGCTATGGCACCAATGGCTCGTCGATTCAGAACGGCTACTTCCCAACCATCACGAGTGATGGCGAAGGCGGATTTGTCGCAGCTTGGTACGAAACCGGCGGCCCTCGAAACGCCTATGTCCAACACATCCTCTCCGACGGAACCGAGAAGTTTGGTTCAAATGGAATGGTCACCACCGGGGTTGACCCCACCCGAATCCGGATCGGAGCTTCGCTCGCCTACGATCGTTGGTCGGGCAACTACTTCGTGGCCAGTGAGGAGAGCTCCTCGCCCAGCCAAGGCAACTATACGGTCGTGGCGCAAAAGCTTAATCGCCAAGGCGTGCGCCAGTGGACCGACGCGGGGGTGACGGTTCAGGGAATCAACGGCAACCAAAAGTCGTTCGTTCAGGCCGTGCTATCGGGTGATGGCTTGTCCGTTTTTGGCTTCGACGCTCGTCCGCCGGTCTCTCTCGTGGTCTTCAAATGTGGCCTGAAAGGAGACGGGACGGAGCAGTACGGCGTCAGTACCCAGTTGCTCGTGGACCCAGCTGAAACCAGCAAGGCACGGCTCTTCGGCACCCTCGCTCCAAACGGCGATGCCCTCCTTGGATGGACTGATTCAAGCGATATTTGGGCTCAGCGCATCGGCGCAGGCGGACGGGCTGGAAATGGCGCGACTCAGCTGACGGGGAACGTGATCGCACCGGACTATGCTGGCCTGATGCCAGGAGTGAACTGGACGCTGACCATCGAGCAGGGCGCGACCGTCGAAAAGCACTTGATTCGCGCGGATGACGCCGGAAACTGGAGTTGCGACACTGATCTTGTGGGGGTTGCGGACGTGACTTTGGACGGTACCCACTGGACCAAACAGCGAGCAGCGGGCCTCACTTTGGGCGCAGCAACGCTCACCTATTCCATGGTGAATGGCGACGTGGATGACTCGGGAGAGGTGGACGCCGCAGACATTGACATTGTCATTGCCACGTTTGGCGGCGTGGTGGGGACCCTCTCCTACAACATCAACGCCGACGTGGACGGCTCCGGAGAGATCGACGCCGCTGACATCGATCTGGTCATCGCTAATTTCGGCGCCACCGACGAGTAGCCCAGAAATTGCCCGGGGTCCTAAAAGACCCCGGGCAATGAAACCAATTTGCAACCCATCCCGGTAATCTCTTGGGGTGCCCGAAATGGGCATCTCTTTGGAGGGTATGACAATTTGCTTAATTTAGCCTTAGCGATGATCGTCTCAGCGCAACCGACGGAAATGCGGTTGCTCCGCAATGCAGATATTCACGGCGACATGATCGCCTTTTCTTATGCCTCGGACCTTTGGGTCATGGACCGAGAGGACGGCATCGCACGCCGTCTCACAAGCCACGCGGGAACCGAAAATATTCCCCGCTTTAGCCCCGACGGAACTCAAATCGCTTTCACCGGCGGATACGACGGAAATGCGGACCTTTTCGTGGTCGGCATTGATGGCGGTGAGCCCAAGCGATTGACCTACACGGGCTCGCCCGAGATCATGATGGACTGGACGCCGGACGGCAAGATCGCCTACAAGTCCCCCTACGGCAGTAAAACGAATCGAATGGCCCGGCTCTGGACCGTCGATCCTAAGGGCGGCATGCCCTCGCGCACCGAGATCGAAGAAGTTTCTGATTTGAGCTACAGCCCAGATGGCGGAACCATCGCCTACAACCGAGCCAACAGCCACAACTTCAACTGGCGACGCTACCGAGGCGGCACTCAAGGCCGAATCTCGTTCTACAACTTCGCCAAGAATACGTACGAAGAAGTTCCAAGCAAGCTCGAAAACCGATGGCAACCGAAGTGGATCGGCAGCTCGGTCTACTACATCGGCGACAAGGACTTCGGAACTCGCAACCTCTTTAAGTGGGACATCGGTGCGAAGCGCGAAACCCGGCTCACCAATTTCAAAGATGCCGACATTAAGAACCCGGCTGGCGACGACAAGACCCTCATCTGGGAGCGAAACGGCTACCTGGAGACCTTCGATGTGGCCTCTGGCAAGGTTGAGAAGGTTAAAACCTACATCGGTAGCGACTTCCTGGCCGCTCGACCGAGACTCGTCAATCTCGGCAATTCAATCGGCGGTTTGGGCCTTAGCCCATCCGGCGCACGGCTCGCGGTGGAAGCTCGAGGAGACATTTTCAGTGTCCCTGCGAAGTCAGGCGAAACTCGTAACCTTACGACTTCTCAGGGAGCGCGAGAGCGACAACCCGATTGGTCACCTGATGGCAAGTTGATCTCGTACCTCAGTGACGTGAGCGGCGAATTGCAGCTTTACACCCGCCCTCAGATGGGTGGTGAGTCGACCTTGCACAAGGTGGACAACCAAATCACGAGCTACGTTTGGTCGCCCGATGGCCGATTGATCTCCTACATCACACGCGACTTCAAGCTGATGATCTACAACCCGGCGACGGGCAAAAACACGCTCGTCACTCAAAACGAGCTCCAGTCCGGCTTCAGCTTCGACTGGGCGGCGGACGGCAGCTGGATCGTCTACAGCAAGGCGCAGGCGAATCTGCAAGCGTCCGTGATGCTTTACAACGTGGAAGAGGGCAAGTCCTACCCCGTCACCGACGGCTACTATGGCGACGCCCAGGTGGCCTTCGATCAAGGCGGCAAGTACATCTACTTCACCTCCACCCGAACATTCCAGCCCACCGGCGGTGCGTTCGAGTTCATGATGAACATGGGTGATGGCGAGCGAATCTACTATGTCCCGCTCAGCAAGGACACCACGAACCCGATGATCCCGGCGGGCGATGAGGAGCCGGTTACTGAAGCGGCTGCTCCAGCGCCTGCGGCTCCGGCCGCTCCGGCCCCTGCTCCAGCCCCATCAAAGGGCACGCGAGTTGACCTTGATGGCATCAATGAGCGAGTGATGGCGTTGCCTCTTGCACCAGGCACTTACCCGTTCCTCGTGGGCGTCAACAATGGCGTGATTACCTACGCTGGCGGAAACATGGTGCTGTGGAGTTGGGGTGCAAGGCAGCCGATTCCGATCTATCAAGGTGGTGTCGCCGGGCTCGCGTTCAACGCGAAGCGTAACCGAATGGCGCTCAACACCGGTCAGGGAATCAGCATCATGAACGTTGCCCCCGGCCAAGACCCTGCCGCCGGTCGTGTGAACACGAGCCAAGTCGAGATGATGTGGGACCCGCAGGCCGAATGGAAGCAAATGTTCGGCGAAGTGTGGCGCTATCAGCGCGACGTTTTCTACGATCCGAAGCTGCTCGGCCTGGACTGGAATGCGATCGGCAAACAATACGAGGCAATGCTTCCGTACGTGAAGCACCGTAGCGACCTGACCTATATCTTCAGCCAGATGGTTGCCGAATTGGGAACGGGTCATGCTTACGTTCAAGGCGGAGACGCTGGACCCCAGCCTGCGCCCGTAGCGATCGGTCACCTTGGTGCTGACTATGAAGTCGTGGGCAACAACGTCCGCTTCGCCAAGGTCTACAAGGGCCTGAACTTTGAGGAAGGACGCCGAGGGCCCCTCGGTGACGTTGGGCTGAACATCAATGCGGGCGATTACCTGCTGGAGATTGACGGCGTGCGCGTTTCGAAGGATGCCGATCCGCACTCCTTGCTACAAGGAAAGGTGGGACGGACGGTGGTTCTGACCGTGAACTCAAGTTCATCGATGGCCGGATCACGAAAGGTCCGTGTTCGACCTGTTCCAGATGAAACTGAACTTCGCTACATCTCGTGGGTGGAGGGCAACCGAGCCTACGTCAATAAGATGTCGGGTGGTCGAATCGGCTACATGCACGTCCCCGACACCTCAGTGTCGGGCGTCGTCGAGTTCATTAAGGGCTTCTACAGCCAGATTGACAAGGAAGCTTGGGTCATTGACGAACGCTACAACGGCGGCGGCATGATTCCGACATTCTTCGTCGAGTTCTTGCGACGACAAGTGGAAGCCGGCTTCAAGGCCCGCGACACTAAGCCCATCTTCTTCCCCACCGGTAGCCTCACCGGGCCCAAGGCGATGCTCATCAACGAGTACGCCGGGTCGGGTGGAGACATGTTGCCGTGGCTGTTCAAGGAGAGCAAGCTCGGTCCGCTCATCGGTACGCGAACTTGGGGTGGCCTGGTCGGCATCCAAGGTGGAGTGCCGCTCGTGGATGGCGGGAACGTCACCAGTCCAGGATTTGGCATCTACGACCCGTACAAGGGTCAATGGATCGCTGAAAACACTGGAATCGATCCTGACATCCAAGTCGACGCGCGACCTGACTTGGTGGCCCAAGGCAAAGATCCGCAGCTGGATCGCGCCATTAGCTATCTGGCAGACGAACTGAAGAAGACGAAGCGCCCACTCAAGGTGCCAGCGTTCCCGGTCGCCAAACCGGGCGTGTAACCAACAAACGAAAAAGCCCCCGGTCTATACCGGGGGCTTTTTTGTTATCGAGGATTTAAGGTGATTTGCTTCGCCTTGACCCCGCGCTCGAACGGCTTCCCTAGAATGGCTTTGTAGAGTTTGTGTTGAGCTTCCGTTAGGACTTTCATGGACTGCTCGCTAACTCTAGCGCTCGACGCATTTCGCACCTTGCGTAGCTCTGGCCAGTCAATCTTTTTGGCGTCGATCATGGCCCGGTAAACTTGATCAACCTCACTCTGGGCCGTTTCCTTGATCTGCTTGAGCTTGGCAATTTGCAACGCAGTTAGCTTTAGGTATCCGCTCAATCCGGGTTCTAAAAAGGCTTTTGCGCCCTGCTGCTGAAGCCGAATTTGCTCAAGACGCTCCCGCTCCAAGGTAGTCATCAGCGACCACATTTGGTCGATGTAGCGGTCGTCCAGTCGGTCCGACTGTTTGAAATACTCAGTCGCTTGAGCATCGGTCGGATTATCGCCGGTCTCCGCATCCAGTTTTTGGATCGCCGCCTCATAGGCCTCCTGAATCTGTTTGACTTGCGCTATCTTCGCCGCCGGAAGTTTGAGTTCCTTTTGTATCTCGGCGGAGGCATAGTTGCTGGCAATCCAATAGCTCTTCTGAATGGGATAGGGAAATTTCGCCTGTGCGGCACCCGCCAATACGATGAGCACAGCAGGAATCAAGAGTCGTTGCATGCGGGCATTTTACTGCGTCAGCTTTCCCCAAGTACAATTGAGCTTCAATGCTGGACCGAAAAGTGCTTCGCGAACAAATGGACTGGGTGGTGGCTCAAGCTCGTCGGAAGGGAGTCGAGGTGCCGGCCGAGGCATTCCTGGCTGCTGATGGAGCCTATAGGGGCATCAAGCCGCAGCTCGACGAGCTCCGTCAATCCATGAACCTGAAGAGCAAGGCGATCGGCGCCCTAATGGGCCAGGGCAAGAAGGAGGAGGCCGAACTCGCGAAGGCAGAAACTGGCGCGCTCAAGCAAAAGATTCAAGAGCTCGAAACACAAGAGAAAGAGCTGGAAACGAAGATCGTAGACCTTGAGCTTCAATTCCCCAACCTCCCCCACGAAAGCGTGCCCGAAGGCAAGACTGAAGCCGACAACGTTGTGGTCCGAGAGTGGGGCACCAAGCCCGAGTTCGATTTCGAGCCGAAGCCGCACTGGGAGCTTGGAGAAACTCTAAAGATGCTCGACTTCCCCGCTGGTTCAAAGATCAGTGGAAGTGGCTTCCCTCTGTACACCGGCGTCGGCGCGCGGTTCCAACGCGCACTGATCAGCTTTATGATTGACTTTCAAACCCAGGAGCGCGGCTACACTGAGGTGTATCCGCCCTATCTGGTGAACGCCGAATCGCTCATCGGAACCGGCAACCTTCCGAAGTTCGAAGAAGATCTCTACAAGACTCAGGACAACCTGTATTTAATCCCGACTGCCGAGGTGCCGGTGACCAACATCCACCGCGACGAGATTCTGGACGTCTGGCAATTGCCAATCCAATACGCGGCCTATTCCGCCTGCTTCCGCCGCGAAGCGGGGGCAGCCGGAAAAGACACCAGAGGTCTCCTTCGGATCCACCAGTTCGACAAGGTAGAACTCGTCAAATTCTGCCTGCCCGAAAACAGCTACGACGAGCACGAGAAGATGCTCGAAGACGCCGAACAAGTTCTCCAGACGCTCGGTCTTCACTACCGAGTTCTGTTGCTCTGTGCGGGCGATATGGGCGAGAAGGGGTGCAAGTGCTACGACCTCGAAGTCTGGTCCCCTGGCGTTGGTCGCTACCTAGAGATTTCCAGCGTCACGAATTTTGAGGCGTACCAGTCTCGCCGCGCGAAGGTTCGATTCAAGCGCGAAGCGGGCGCCCCCACCGAGTTCGTTCATATTCTCAACGGTAGCGGCCTCGCCACTCCACGGCTGTTCTCTGCTCTTCTGGAAACTTATCAGCAGTCGGATGGCTCCGTAACGATCCCCGAACCCCTTCAGTCCTACATCGGCACCGACCTCATCTCTCCCGCCTAGGAGGACAGGCTTCAGCCTGTCACCCGGCACCAAGGCTTTAGCCTTGGGTCGCCAAATTTAAGCCATGCCTAAATTTAAATCTGGCGACGAACCCTTGCCGACCCGAATCCTGATCTACGGTGTGACGGGATCAGGCAAGACGACGCTCGCACGGCGGCTGAGCGCCGCGACCGGGATTCCTTGGCAGGAGGCAGACCAACTCACTTTTCTACCCGGGTGGGAGCAGGTGCCGATCAATGAGCAGAGGGAGATCTTCACCCGATTCTGCGCGGAACCAAAGTGGATACTCGACACCGCCTACGGGTACTGGTTCGACATCGCCATGAACCGCGCAGAGTTGGTCATCGCCTTGGATTTTCCGCGATGGGTATCACTTTCCCGGCTACTGAGGAGAACCTTTCAACGCGCCCGTGATCGGCAATCGGTCTGCAACGGCAACGTCGAAACTTGGGCGAAGGTCTTCTCTACGGATAGCATTGTTTTGTGGCACTTTCGCTCGTTCGGGCGAAAGCGGAGTCGTATTGACCAACTTGAGTCCGCAATCGAAGGGCCGAGCGTTTTGCGCTTCCGCAACCCGCGCAAATTAGAGGAATGGCTCGCCTCGCTAACCAAATAGTTTCGCTTAACCATTGCCGCAAGGTACAATTTTGGGGTGGATGGACCCCGCGTTGACATCGCGGACGGCGACATGGACCAGTTCGCCGATGGGACAGTGATCCCGATCCTGACGTAGATTGCAAGGACTACCATGAGCGCAACGACTTATCCGAATTACAGCCCCGGCCTCGAGGGCGTGGTCGGCGGCATTACGACGATCAGTGAGATCGTCAGCGAAACCAGCACGCTGATTTACAGAGGTTATGACGTCCACGAACTCGCGAGCAAGGGCACCTTCGAACAGACCGCCCACCTCCTGATTTACGGACATCTCCCAAACCGCGCAGAGTTGGAAGCTCTCACAAAAGTTCTCTCCGACGAGCGGGAAGTTCCAGCAGCGGTCTACGCCGCACTCAAGCAACTTCCTAAGACCACCCACCCGATGGACATCGCCAAGGTTGGGTTTGCCGTGTACGCGCCGTACGATCCCGACTACGCCGCTCCCGCTGGGGATGACGCCGCTAATGTCCGCAAGGCAATCCGCATCCTCGCCAAGGCGAGCACGATCGTCGGCAACGGTCACCGGATTCGCCAAGGTCTTGAGCCGCTCAAGCCAAAGCCGGAGCACTCGATTGCTCAAAACTTTCTCTACCTGATCAACGGCACGGAGCCAGATACGCAAACCGCCCACGTGCTCGACAGTTCGCTGACGCTGTACGCCGAGCACGGCTTCAACGCCTCTACCTTCGCCTGCCGGGTCACGGTCGCTACCCTTAGCGACCTCTACAGCGGCATCGCAAGCGGTATTGGCACCCTCAAAGGCCCTCTTCACGGCGGCGCAAACGAGGAAGCGATGAAGATGCTCCAGGAAATCGGTTCTGCCGATAAGGCTGAAGCATGGATTCGAGACGCCCTCGCCACTAAGAAGAAGATCATGGGCTTCGGTCACCGCGAGTACAAGAAGCGCGACCCCCGAGCCATCTATCTCACCAAAGTAGCTAAAGAGCTAAGCACCCAGAATGGCCAGACCGAGTGGAGCGCCATTGCGGACATTCTTGAGAATGTAATGGAGACCGAGAAGGGCATTTACCCGAACGTGGACTTCCCTGCGGCTTACGCCTACTACATCCTAGGTATTCCCATCGACCTCTACACTCCGATCTTCGTGATCGCCCGAGTGAGCGGTTGGAGCACCCACATGATCGAGCAGTTGCGCAACAACCGCCTCATCCGCCCGAACTGCATCTACGAAGGTCCGAAGACGGCCACTTGGGTGCCCATCGAAGAGCGATAAGCCTTCGGTTAGTTTCAAAAAAGACGCTCAGCGAGCGTCTTTTTTGTTTTACGAGTTCGGGTTACGAGATTCCGTTGCTCAGAACTTCGGTCGCGCCACGAAGATAAGCGTCAATTTGAGCGTTCGGGTCTTCGTGGGAGACAATCGCGCAGTACCGGACATGTTCGCTGTGCGATAGAAAAGCACGAGTTTGCGATAACACAGTGAGATCGTCAGTAAAAACAGCGACCGGAGACGTGCCCGCAGACCTCACCACCGCCTCTTCCACGCAGGTCGCCTCGATAACCCGGTACCCACGAGCGCGCAGATCGAGAGCGACGTTGGAGTGCAGAACGTCATCGTGGACGCAAACCAGGGCCACTGGCCCAAGCGATGGCTCGGGATCCCCAATCGCGACTGGGATTGTGGGTGGACGGCTTCGCCACCCGAAAGTTTGGGTGGGCACGACCGGCGGATAAACTACAGACGTCAAGACGGTGGAAACCATTGTGACCTTTTCGGCAACCACTCCTTTACGGAAATGAAGGATGGGAATAGACCCAACCCCTTATTTATACTGCAAAAACGCCTGAAGTGTGAAGGCTTTTTGAAAAATCTATGATCCGGAACGGTTAGACTCGGTCCAAGCCTGGATCTGATGGGGCGGCACAATGAGCACGTTGGGGCGGATCACCCGAACAAACTGGTCGAAACTGACTTCTTTGATTTCGCCATTTTCTCGAAACTCCTCATACATGCGCCGCAATGCCTCATTCGGATTGATTTCGTTGACATCGGCATCGACCCAGATTCCGGGGGTCGAATCTTCACTGCGATAGGCCACCGCAACGATAAAGGCAGCAACGTCGTCCGGGCCGGGTTCCTCCATGGTGTCGCTCCAGTTCCCCTCGTGCGGTTCGAGCCCTTCCTCGGTCAGCGCCACTTTTGTGGCTTCGACGCCCTGGAAGAATTCACATTCGATCACGAAATCTTTATCCACCGCTCCGGCGGTGACTCGGGTGCGCCGACCGCAGGGCATTACGTATGCCTCCTTCGACCCAAGCCGAGACTTAACTTCCGTTGCAAACCGCTCCTGAGTAACCCGCAGAACCATGATGTAAACCGTCGTCACCGGATAGAATGATCCAGCATCCCTATCATGTCACAAACGAATTCCCACCAAACGATTGACACCCTTCTGGACGAAAATCGACTGTACGCTCCCCCGGCGGCCTTTCGCCACCAGGCCAACGTCCGAGACGAGTCCCTTTACCAGCGAGCAGAGAGCGATCCCGTAGGATTCTGGGAAGAGCAAGCGAGAGAATTGACTTGGTTCGAACCGTGGACCAAAGCTCTGGATTGGGATGGGGCGCCTTTTGCCAAGTGGTTTGTCGGCGGAAAGCTCAATGCGTGCTACAACTGCGTCGACCGCCACGTTGAAGCTGGCTTAGGGGACAAAGTGGCCCTCATATTTGAAGGAGAGCCGGGAGACGTTGAGCAACTGACCTACTCCGACGTTTTGGAGCGAGTGCAGAAGATCGCCAACGCGCTCAAGAGTCTTGGGGTCCAAAAGGGGGATCGAGTTTGTATCTACATGCCGATGATCGCCGAGCTCTGTCTCACGATGCTCGCCTGCGCACGAATTGGCGCGGCCCACAGCGTGGTCTTCGGCGGATTCAGCCCCGATTCGATTTCGGATCGGGTCAACGACGCGGGTGCTAAAGTGATCGTGACCGCCGATGGCGGCTGGCGTCGCGGCAAGGTCGTGGAGCTGAAGAAGATGGTGGATGAGGCCCTCGTTTTGGGATGTCCGACCATTGAAAAGGTGCTGGTCTACGAGCGCATTGGAAACACCGCAAAGTTCAACGCAGGCACGATGGTCGAAGGTCGAGACGTCAGATGGAACTCCATCGTCCCTCAACAGCTCGCCGACTGCCCTTGCGAGCCGATGGACAGCGAAGATCTCCTTTTTATTCTGTACACGAGCGGCTCAACCGGGAAGCCCAAAGGCATCGTGCATTCGACGGGTGGTTACCTAACCGGAGTCAACGCCACTTCACGCTGGGTGTTCGACCTCAAGCCTTACGACATCTACTGGTGCAGCGCGGACTGCGGCTGGGTGACCGGGCACAGTTACGTGGTTTACGGCCCCATGAGCAATGCGACCACAGTTCTGGTTTACGAAGGAGCTCCCGACACGCCAGAGATGGACCGTTTCTGGCGCATCATCGAGAAGCACAAGGTCACCATTTTTTACACCGCTCCGACGGCGATCCGCACCTTTATGAAGTGGGGCACCCACTTCCCTGAGGGCTGTGATCTCTCTTCTCTCAGGCTACTCGGATCGGTAGGTGAGCCAATCAACCCAGAAGCCTGGATTTGGTACCACAAGTTCATCGGGTGGCGAAAATGCCCAATCGTGGACACTTGGTGGCAGACCGAAACCGGCAACATCATGATCTCGCCCCTGCCGGGCCTGACCGTGACGAAACCAGGATCTGCATGCCGCCCGGTTCCCGGCATCTTCGCCGCGCTGGTGGATGAGTCAGGTCAATTACTTACCGAGATAAGTGGTCCTGTGCAAAAGCAGACCGAGGCAGTCGGTGGAATTCTCGCGCTCACGAAGCCCTGGCCGGGGATGCTCCGAGGCATCTGGGGCGATCCGGATCGCTACGAGAAAACTTATTGGGCGCGATTCCCAGGCAAGTACTTCCCCGGCGATGGCGCGAAGCTAGACGAGGATGGATACCTGTTCCTGCTCGGACGAGTTGACGACATCATGCTCGTGGCTGGGCACAACATCTCCACGATGGAGGTCGAATCGGCGCTGGTGGACCATCCTGCGGTGGCTGAGGCGGCGGTGATTGGCAAAGCCCACGAAGTCAAGGGGCAAGGCATCTGCGCCTTCGTGACCATCAAGTCGGAATACAATGTCACCCCATCCTTGATTGAAGATTTGCGCAAGCATGTGACGATCAAGATCGGACCCATCGCGAGGCCGGATGACATCATTCTCACCGCGGAACTGCCAAAGACGCGGTCGGGAAAGATCATGCGTCGGCTCTTGCGCGACATTGCCGAAGGGCGCGAGCTTGGGGACACCACGACCCTTGGCGATCCTAGCGTGGTCGCAGCGCTCAAAGAGAAGTACGAGAACACCGAAGGCTAGTCGTCGGTCGCGCCAAAGTGGGCGATGACGATGTCGATATCGGCCGCGTCCACCTCGCCCGAGCCATCCACATCGGACAGGCTCGGGACGGTGGAGCCGAATTGGCTGATCGCTTGGTCAATGTCTGCCGCGTCGACTTCGCCAGACTGATCAATGTCACCGTTCACCAGGTTCAGCACTATGCCGCTCACGTCGGTGCTCCCCATGTTGAGCGCGACCGTCCGGCGGAGCCATTGGTCTTCGCGTACCGAGAGCTGAGCCGAAACCCCACCAGGAGCAGGAATAGAAACTCGCCCGTCCGCGGGCAATACCTCGGACCAAACGAAAAGCGGGACGCCGGCAGACGTTGTCCACTCAAACGTGACCTCGCGGCCGCTGAGGCCGGCGGTCCAGTCTCCAAGCTGAACCTGAACAAATGCAAATGGTCCGTCCCAACCGATGCGCTCCATGGTTCGGGAGTCAGCGTTGTCCACTTCGCCATCGATGTCGAAGTCATACAGGTTCTTCACGCTGGAACCCACCGCCGGAGCGGCAGTGCGAGCCAATTCAAATTGCTGACGATCCCCCTCGGTAAGCTTGCCAAAAGCGCCTAAGCGGTACTGAGCGACGGCGGCTCGCATCAATCGATGATCCTGAGAATCGATGTCCGAGTCGGCGTCTAGATTCGCCCTATCCGTCGACAGGGCGGGTTCTGGCGAACCGGAATAAAGCGAGAGAAAGGCGGTGTAATCCGCACGGTCAAGCACCAAATTGTCGTTCAGATCGGCCCGCATTCGGGGGGTGTTCGCTGCGTTATCCACCCATGATCTGATCCCGGCTTCATTCGCCGCCGTGATCATGCTTCCTTCAAAGAAGATGAAGTCGTGGACGTCTACCGTTTTGGTGACGTTGAGCTGGTCCACAGCTGGCGCATGCCCACCGGTAATCGCTAGACCCGCCACCACTTTCTTGTTCCCGGCCAATGATTTCGCAATGTTCAGCTGGTCGTCGATGCTTGACAGACCGGCGTAGGCCATCGGCACGGCGTGATCGAGATAGTTATTCGCGCACCACGGAGCCCAATCCTGGCACTTGCTGATTTGAGCCGTGTCATTGATGGTGTTCGGAAAAACCGCCGCGCTGAATACAACGTCGTCGCTCGCTTCTTGGATGCCCAAGTACATCTGTCGGGCAGCTTCGCTGACGCCGTTCCTCCTGAAGGTCAAATATTGATTCCAGAACGCGCCCGTTGACGTGGCGGCTTGGCTGTAGATGTTGACCGTCGCGTTGCCGATCGAGGTGCGAAATGCCGATTGAGACCAGTTGTCGTACGACCAGGGCGCAGGGTTAACGTTTGGCGATGTGGTGTTGTCGTCGACAGGGAACCGATGGTAATCCGTTTGAACCCCCCACAGCCCAGGGTAGGCGGCTAGTTCAGCCGTGTACGCCCGAAGCTTCGCCTGCACCCCCGGATGCCCCAAATTGGCGAACACTTGCCCGCTGATGTCTCCACCCGGTAGCCCGGTCGCGATGCTTAAAACGCGCCATTCCGGGTTGTTCGTGAAGTTGTAGCTGCCGGTGTTGTTGTATTGCCAGTAACCCGCTTCGACCCAAGCATGTACTCGGATGTTGTAGCGTGCAGCCAACGGGATAGCGCTTGCTAGATAGTCCGTGGCAAATCGCCGATTGAAAACGCCCTGCTTCCCTGTGGAGAGGCCATGGTAAAAGGTCTCCAGGTACAGGTCGGTAATTCCCGCGCGTGCGTAGGTTTGGAGGCTCGTTTCGAGTTGACTTATCGTTGAAGGCGGCCGAAGCCACACACCTCGAACCGGACGGTCGTTTCTGAACGCCGCGGTTGCCCCAACCGCCAAACACAACGAAACGACCGACGCAACTCCACGCATGAGGGCATTGTACAAGCCAACCCGACCTCAAGCAAGGAAACCGAGCAATTACTTTATGGCTTCTTCGAAATCAGGCATTGCCTTCAAGAAATTCTCGACGAACTTCTTCAGCACCGCCTTGCTCGGGGCCACGCTCATATCGAGGTCGTCTTCTAGGAAGACCATGTCCTCGTCGGCCTGATACGCCTTGGTAAAGCGCTCGGCCTGATTCCAACCGTTGATCGCCTCAAGGGAAGCCTCGACCTCGTAAACGGTGCTCAAACTCACACTTGACGCCACATCCCCGGTTCCACCGTACTGGTACATCACCAATTCCTTATCACCGGGCGCGGTGATGGTCCAGTAGGTCTTCTCCTCGTCGTCCTTCGCTTCTTCAACTTCAAGCTTTAGGTCCTTGAGAACGCTGGCGATTTCCGCCGCGGCTAGAGTTTTGTCGTCCTCAACCATGCGCGTGGGAACCCATGCGACCAGGGCAAGCGCGGCCAGAGCGAGAATTGGAAGAGCTGAAGAGAGTTTCATGGAGTTCACCGAAGCAGACTTGGTGGGTTTACCCCCAAATCAGCTTTATACATTCGGACGCCGCAACATTCCTACTGTTCAAAATAAAAATGCCCGCTGCTAATCAGCGGGCATTTCTAACTCAAATTTAGACCTTAGAGTGCCTTGAACTTTGTAATCGCCTTGTCGAACGTCACCAAGAACTTCTGAAGCACAGCCTTGCTGGGTGCCACGCTCACATCGAGGTCTGCCTCAAGAACGACTGTATCCTCACCCGCCGAATACACCTTGGTGTAGCGTGTGTCCTTGTTCCAGTTGTTTAGCTTCTCCAGCTCAGGCTTCATTTCAAATGGCGCGCTCACCGAAATGCTGGTGGACAGATCGCCCTTCCCGCCGTATTGGAAGACCAAGAAGCCGTTGCCGTCCTTTGACTTCACCATAAAGAAGGTCTTGCCTTCGTCGTCCTTTTTCTCCTCCGCCTTGGCGCCCATGTCCGCAAGGACCTGTCGGATGTCGCCCGCGGGCATTGTCTTGTCTTCGTCTGCCATCGCAGCGGGGACCCAGCCCGAAAGACCAACCACGGCCAACGCCGTCATGCCCAACACCAAACTCAACGATTTCTTTTTCATAGTTTCAAACCAACTGCGCAACGCAGATACTTGCATACTACGAATCGGCAGTTTAGGGCGTATCTGTAGTTTTTCGGCACTTGGGCATTTCGGCTAAAATGAGGCTGTTCTCCCGCCCATTTCCCTGGGCCGCATCGTAGGACACTTTTTAGAGCTCTGGCTCAATTCCCGCCATGTCTGACGAGTTAAAGAAGAAGCGCCCGCGCCGTACGAAGAAGGAAGCCCCCGTCCCGATGGATGAGGGGAGTAGCGCGGGTCTGCTCGGACAACTGATTGACGCAGAAATTGGGCAGCTCCCAGACGAGTATCGCCCCGACATTCCGGAGATCATCAACATATTGCCATTGCGCGAATCGGTGATCTATCCGATGCTGATCGCGCCGCTCAGTGTCTCTCGGGAGAGCAGCATCGTCGCGATCGAGGACAGTATCAAGCGATCAGACCGGGTCATCGGCATGCTGACCCAGCGCGAAAGCCAGACCGAAAATCCCGAATTTGACGAGCTTTACGAAGTGGGCTGCGCGGCAATCATCCGCACGATGGTGAAGATGCCCGACGCCACCCGGCTCATCGTGCAGGGCCTCACCCGATTCCGCATTGTCGAAAAACTGCAAACCGAGCCGTTCCTTCGAGTCCGCATTGAACCCATCCCCGAGCCCGAAATTCCAGAAGGTAAAGAGGAAGAGGTCGAAGCGCTGCGCCGCAGCATCGCCGCGATGTTTGATCAGGCCGTGCGATTGACGCCCAGCCTCCCGGATGATCTGCGCAGTCTGACTCAAGCCGTTTCCGAACCAAACGTGATGGCCGATTTGGTCGCCGCCCACCTCCAGCTTTCCGCCGAAGAAAAGCAGCGCATTCTCGAAATCGTCCCCCTGCTCGAACGCCAAAAGAACCTCCTCGGCATTCTGAGCAAAGAAGTGCGCGTGCTTGAGCTCAGTAGTAAGGTCCAGAACGAGGTTTCGTACGAGCTGACGAAGTCCCAGCGCGATTTTTATCTCCGCGAGCAGCTCAAGGCGATCCAACGTGAACTTGGCGAATTTGATGACCGCGCCGAAGAGCTAGACGAAATCCGCGAGCGCATTGAGGATAGCGGCATGACCGCCGAGGCGCTGAAGGAAGTCTGGCGAGAGTTCGATCGGCTACGCCGCATCAACCCGGGCTCCCCCGAGTACACGGTGGCAAGAACCTACGTGGACGCGATGCTCGCGATGCCGTGGGCGCAGGCGACGGTGGATGAACTTGACCTTCATCGAGTTCAGCAGGTGCTCGACGAACAGCATTTTGGGCTTGAGCGCGTCAAGGATCGCATCGTCGAGTTTCTATCTGTCCGCAAGGTGAAGAAAGAAGGGCGGCTGCGACAGCCGATCCTCTGTCTCAGCGGGCCTCCTGGCGTGGGCAAGACCTCACTCGGCCGATCAATCGCCGACGCGATGGGGCGGAAATTTGTGCGGGCTTCGCTGGGCGGCATGCGGGACGAGGCTGAGATTCGCGGGCATCGCCGTACCTACATTGGCGCACTCCCGGGTCAGATCATGCAGGGACTTCGCCGATGCGAGGTCAACAACCCGGTTTTCGTACTCGATGAAATCGACAAACTCGCCAGCGATTTTCGGGGTGACCCGGCGAGCGCACTCCTCGAGGTTCTTGATCCTGAGCAGAATTTTGCGTTCCGAGACCATTACCTTGACGTCCCGTTCGACTTGGGCCAGGTGCTTTTCGTCGCCACCGCCAATCGCCTCGACACCATCCCTTCCGCCCTGCGTGACCGCATGGAGGTGATAGAAATTGGCGGCTACACCGAAATCGAGAAATTTCAGATCGCCCGACGCCACCTCATCCCAAAGCAAACCGTCGAGCACGGTCTAACCAAGAGCAAACTCGTCTTTGATGACGCCGCGCTCACCGAAGTAATCCGCCACTACACGCGCGAGGCTGGCGTTCGGAACCTCGAGCGGGAGATAGGTAGCGTGATTCGAAAGGGCACCCGGATGTTCGCCGAGGGGAGATCATCGAAGGTCACCGTCAACCCGAAATTTGTCCAAACCGCCCTCGGCCCCCGAAAGTTTTTGCACGACGAAATCGCAGAGCGCATCATGGTCCCCGGACTGTCCATCGGGCTTGCTTGGACACCCGTCGGAGGCGAGATTTTGTTCATCGAGTCCGCGCTCATGCCGGGCAAAGGCCTCACGGTCACTGGCCAATTGGGAGACGTGATGCGTGAGAGCGTCACCGCGGCCTTGAGTTATATTCGGTCCCATGCGAAAGAACTGGGGGTTGATCTAGAGAGGTTGGAGAAATCGGAACTGCACCTTCACGTGCCGGCTGGTGCGGTCCCCAAGGATGGACCGAGCGCTGGGATCGCTATGCTAACCTCCATGGTCGGGCTATTGACCAACAAGACCGTTCGGCCCCGACTCGCCATGACCGGCGAAATCACGCTGACGGGTCAGGTCCTTCCGGTCGGGGGCATCAAGGAGAAAGTGCTGGCGGCGCACCGCGCTGGAGTCCGCCACCTCATTTTGCCCAGCCAAAATCGCCGCGATTATCAGCAGGACGTTCCGCCGAAAATCGCCGAAGAACTCAAGACAAGTTTCGCGGAGACCGCTTCAGAAGTCATCAAGATTGCTCTTCACTAGTGGAATGAAATCCTTGGAGAGTGGAGCAAGTGACGGTCTTTCGAGTCGCCAAACTAATGTGCGGGCTGCTCAGCCTCGGGGTAATGGCCTCCGGCTGCGCCCTCTTGCACCTGGGAGATCCACCTCCACCACCGGAGGTCATCCAAATGACCGAGGCCGAAGCGACCTCCAAGGCGGTCCGGACGAGTCTGGATTACTTCTACGACCAGCTCAGACGCGGCAACGGGGAAAAGTTCTATGTTCGCGCTCTTCTTTCCGTCAACGAGTCGGAGAGCGAAGTCATTTGGATATCCCAGGTCCAAATCCGGAAAGGGGTCGTGACGGGCACCGTCGCCGAGACGCCGGTCAGACTCGCTTCGAAAAAAGGGTCTAAAACCCAATTTCCGAAGGAGTCGGTGGTGGACTGGATCATCCACCGCAAAGGCACAATTTACGGTGGATTCACCGAACGGCCTAAGCTCTAGTTCTTCGCCGCGACCTTGAATTTGAGGGCGTTTCCGTTGATGCAGAACCTAAGGCCGCTTGGATTAGGACCGTCTGGGAACACATGTCCGAGGTGACCGTCGCACTTCGCGCAGAGCACCTCAACTCGGGTCATGCCATAGGTCTTGTCGGTACGGAACCACACATTCTTCCTTGCCACCGGCATGAAGAATGAAGGCCAGCCCGTCCCACTTTGAAACTTGGTTTCGCTTTGGAACAGGGGCAAATCGCATCCTCCGCAATTGTAAGCACCCGCCTCTTTGTGGTCTTCCAAAATCCCGCAGAACGCAGGGTCGGTTCCGTGCGATCGCAGAATTTTGAATTGATCCGGCGTCAGCCGCTTCCTCCACTCCGCTTCGGTCAGCACGAGTTTATCGTCGCGCTTTGGGCTCGTTTCTTCAGGTTGTAAGTTATCCCAGGTCAATGTTTTTTCCTTTTTTGACGATGACTTCGCCGGTGGGTCGATCGCGGCGGCAGCATTCGGCTGCCCAGTGCCCGTGACCATAAGCGCAGCCACCAAGGCCACGCCGCATCCCAAAACTCCAAGAGTGCCAAATGTGCTCATCGCTATATCTAAATACGCGCATCACGTAAAAAGTGCCCAGTTAATGCAACGTTCATTCCGTATCGGGTCCAGATGATCTCGTAGGATACAATGTCGTTTCCCTTTGATCCTGCTGGTGAACAACCCATGCGCAAACCTTCCGCCCTGTTCGCCATCTTCCTGACCGTGCTGATCGACATGCTGAGCTTCGGCATGGCGATCCCAGATTTGCAGCTTAGGGGCGAACAACTGGGCGCACGCGGCTGGCTTCTCGGCCTGATGCTGGCCAGCTTCAGCATCGCGCAATTGATCGCCGGACCCTTTCTTGGTGAACTCAGTGACCGTATCGGACGGCGGAAAGTGCTGCTAGTGACCTGCACCATGACGTTGCTGTGCTTCCTGCTGTACAGCCAGGCCACCACTTTGCCGATTCTCTTTGCTTCGCGCGTCCTCGCCGGCATCAGCGGAGCCAATCTCGGCGTTGCCTTCGCCTACATCGCCGACGTCACGACGCCAGAAAACCGGGCCAAGGGCATGGGCATGGTGGGCGCCGCTTTCGGCGTCGGGTTCATCATGGGGCCGCCCCTCGGAGCGTGGCTAGTGACAGCCGGCAACGGCGGGCCCGTCGTGCTGGGGCTGGTCGCCGCGCTCTTTGCGCTCGTCAATCTCGTCTTCGTATGGAAGTTCCTTCCGGAAGACGGCGGGAAGATGGCAGCCGCGACGAGCGGCGGAAATGCGTTCACGAAGAACTGGGCCAACGTCGGGCTCGCCATGCGCTCGCCGGGCCTCGGGCTCCTCATCCTACTTTTCTTCGGATCGACCTTCGCATTTAGCAACCTTGAGAGCACCTTCTTCTTGCTTCTGAGCAACAAGTGGCTACTGTCGATGGACCAGGGAGCTTGGGTGCTCGCCTGGGTGGGGGTCGTCGCCGCGTTCATCCAGGGGTACCTCATCCGCATCGTTTCCAAGCGCTTCGGGGAAGTCAACTTGATGAGGTTCGGTTACCTCATGCAGGTCCCCGTACTGGCCTCGATCCCCTTCACTCCGCCCTGGTTCCCCTTGCTGGCCGGAGCCATGTTTCTCGGGATTGCTACCGGCATCGCCGGACCGTCTACATCTTCACTGATCTCAAGAACCGCAAGTTCAGCGATGCAGGGCTCAATTTTCGGGGTGACCCAGTCCGTTGGAGCTCTCGGGCGAATCCTAGGGCCGCTTTTCGGCAATGCGCTCTTTGTGAAAGACATGGCATACCCGTACTTCCTCGCAGCGGGGGTGATGCTGTTTCCGGCGGTCATCGCGTTCTTCGTGCGGATGCCCGACGACGGTGAGCAATCCGAATCGGCAATTCCGGCGCATTAGGGTCGTAAATCCTGCATAATCGGCGGGGCGTGCAAACACGAAACATCACCGGGCAAGTGATAGGGCTTCTCACCTTTCTGGGCGGAGTAAGTCTCTTGTTGCTGACCTTTCGAATCGCCTACGAGTTGTTCCAGCGCTCCCCCGCTGATGTGTTGGGCATCAAACCGGAGCAGGCGATCGACGTCAACAACGCCGGCAAGTCGGCGATGGAATTGGTCTTTCGCATTGTTCTCTTGCTCATGATGTGCATCGTCGGATCGGTGATCGCCAACCGAGGCATTCGCCTCTACCAAGCGGCGATCGGCGAGGTCCGCGTTCACAAGGACGCAGCCCCCAAGAAAGAGCCGGAAGAAGAAACCCCTTCGGAGTAACCCATGGTCGCCCGATCCCACACCGCAACGCTTGTCGGAATTGACGCTGCCGGCGTCGAGGTGGAGGTTGACATTCAGGGCGGCATTCCTGGCATGACCATCGTCGGCCTGCCCGACAAAGCAGTCGAAGAAGCCAAAGAGCGGGTCCGCGCCGCGATCAAAAACAGCGATCTCTACTTCCCTTTCGCCAGCAAAACAATCGTCAACCTCGCCCCAGGCGACGTTCGAAAAGAGGGCCCATCCCTTGATCTCGCCATCGCGGCTGCGATCCTCGCCACCTCTGGAGAGATTCAAGCGGAGGCGCTTGACGACATCGTTTTGATCGGCGAACTCGGGCTCGATGGCAAAGTGCGGCGGGTGGACGGTGCGCTGAACGTCGCTCTTCACTGCGTGGAGCGCGGGATCAAGAAGCTCATGGTTCCCCTCGAAAATGCCGCCGAAGCAGCGGTCGCCCCGGGTGTGGACGTCTTCGGGATCGAATCGCTCAAAGACATGGTGCGGCACTTCAACGAAGAGAGCCTGCCGCCATACCGATTTGATCCCACCGCGGAAAGTACGCAACCCGTTTATCACGTTGATTTCAGCGACGTAAAGGGGCAGAAGCACGCGATCCGCGCCCTTGAGATCGTGGCGGCGGGAGGGCACAACGTCATCATGGTTGGTCCTCCGGGGAGTGGCAAGACGATGCTGGCCCGGCGCATCGTCACTATCCTGCCGCCGCTCACCCTTGAAGAGTCCATTGCGGTCACCCGAATCTACAGCGCGGCGGGGATGAAGGGGGAGACCGATGGCCTGGTTTGGGAGCGCCCCTTTAGGTCGCCTCACCACACGACCAGCTACGCCGCCATGGTAGGCGGAGGCAAAATTCCGAAGCCCGGCGAGGTGAGCATGTCTCACCACGGCGTTTTGTTCCTCGACGAGTGCGCCGAGTTCCCACGAGATGTGCTCGAGTCCCTTCGGCAACCTCTCGAAGACGGCGTGGTTACGGTCAGCCGCGTCCAAGCCTCGCTTACCTTCCCTGCCGGTTGCATGATGGTTGCCGCAATGAACCCCTGCCCGTGCGGCTACAAGGGTTATCCCGAGGCCACCTGCGTGGGTTCGCCCGCGACATGTGGACGATACATTCAGCGCCTAAGCGGCCCGTTGATGGATCGCATTGATTTGCACATCACCGTGCCTCGCTTGAAGACGGAAGAGCTGATGAACATCACTCCCGGTGAACCGAGTTCGGCGATCCGGGAGCGAGTCTCGAAGGCTCGCGAACTGCAAGCGAAACGACTGGGCGGGAGCCGCGTGAATGCCAAGATGACCCCCGCGGAAATCCGGGACGGCATTGGCCTCGAAGACGAAGGGAGAGAGTTCATGCGCACGGTGTCGGCGCGGATGAATCTCTCCGCAAGGGTGTTCGACCGCATCCTAAAGGTGTCTCGCACCATCGCCGATCTAGCGGGGAGCGAGACCGTCAGCAAAACTCACATTAGCGAAGCAGTACAATATCGTGAACGATCAGAGGCGTAAGCCTCGAAAAACATAACAAATCGCAATGCCATCTGGCGAATGGCTGATGTAACGCAAGGGTGCTTTATGATCAAACTTAATTTCGGCCAGCACATGGCTTTTGGCGTACCAAACATGCACGAGGCGTCCAAGTTCTACGAAGAGGTGATGGGTTTTAAGGTCACGAAACGCCACGACTCCTACATTGAAATGGAAACCGGGCTAATGAAGATTTATCTGGTTTCAGATAATGTTCGGCAGCCTACGTTCGAACTACTTACCGCCGACCCCGACCAGAGTACGGAGTACCTTGAGCATCACGGCTGTTTAGTGGATGAGCGGATGAGCCAGGATTCTGGCGAACCGGTGGTTCGGGATCCCTACGGATACATCTGGCTGATCAGTAAGGAGAAACCGTAGGCGCTTCCGGGGTAGTGCGACGGGTCAAGATGTAGGCACAAATTCCAATCGCCGCCACGGCCAATCCAACTTTGACTGCCACCAGTGGGACCAGCAGAATCGAAACGAGGAACACCGCCAGCACCGTGGCACAAGCGACACGCTTCGTTGCAAGTCGAATGCTCCGGTTTCGAGTCCAGTCGCGCAGGGTGGGACCGAAAGTCGGGTGATTCAAGAGCCATGCCTCTAACCGCGGGTCGGATTTGCTGAAACAACCCACTGCCAGGATCAAGAAGATCGTCGTCGGCATCAACGGAATAAACACTCCCGCGACGCCCAATCCGACAAAAAGCAACCCCAGCGCTCGATAGACCGAACTCGATACGTGTTGCAGGGTGACCACGTATCCATGATGTCGCACACGCCCGGAAACCGCTATGGTCTGGTCAACGTTCGCCGCCCATTTCTGATGAATCCCCCAAAACCGCTGAGGGAGCCAAAGCGTGAATTCTAGTGAAGAATCCGTATTCACAAGCG
Source organism: Chthonomonas sp. (assembly GCA_043754215.1). Taxonomy (GTDB): domain Bacteria; phylum Armatimonadota; class Fimbriimonadia; order Fimbriimonadales; family Fimbriimonadaceae; genus JAFLBD01. The sequence continues at coordinate 31,502 of JAYUVF010000001.1, forward strand.
TATTCGAGAGGATTTGTGTATTATCGTAGGACTAGCATGCACGCGCCCCGTCGCCTCGCCGTTTTCGTTGCCCTCGTGTTGAGTCTAACGCTGTGTGCCAGTCTCGGCTGGGCGCAAGACAAGCGCTCGGAGGTCATCTTCTGGGGGCAGAGCTTTGGGCCGGACAGCAAGGGATTCGAGGCAACCATACGCGAGTTCGAGAAGCGGTGGCCCCAGTACCGAGTGCGGGTGCTCAGCATGGGCGCCGGGCGCATGAACCCGCAGAAACTGATGACCGCGATCGTCGGCAACGTCCCGCCGGACGTCATCTATCAGGACCGCTTCACCCTTTCCGACTGGGCCAATCGCGGCGCATTCCGACCGATGGACGACCTCGTGGCGCGGGACAAGGGCAAAGACCCGTTCACTCCCGACCTGAGTCGCTACGTCCCCGCCACCGTAGACGAAGCCACCTTCAACGGCAAGCTTTACGGCATTCCTTTTGGCTGCGACACTCGGGTGCTGTATTGGAACCGCAAAATCTTCAAACAGGAAGCGGCAAACCTTAAAGCCGCCGGACTCGACCCCGACCGGGCCCCCCAAACTTGGAGCGAGGTCCTCGCCTACTCTAAAGTCCTCACCAAGAAGGACAAGAACGGCCGGCTTCTCCGAGCGGGATTTCTGCCGAACTACGGCAACTCGTGGCTTTACCTCTACGCCTTTCAGAACAACGCTGAATTCATCACTCAGGACGGGCGCACTTGCAACTTGGCTACGCCGGAAGCCGTCGAAGCCCTTGAGTTCATGGTGAAGGGTTACGACATTGTAGGCGGCTACGAAAAGGCCCAAACCTTCCAAGCGAGCTTCCGCGGCAACGAGTTTGACCCTTTCTACAACGGCCAAGTCGCGATGAAGATTGACGGCGACTGGATTCTCCCCGGATTCCTTCGCTTCGCGCCCGGCATGGACTTCGGCGCTGCGGCGCCCCCCGTGCCCGATGACCGATTCAACAAGACCGGACGATTCGCGAACGAGAAAGATCAGTTCGTGACCTGGGCGGGCGGGTTCAGTTGGGCCATCCCCAAGGGCGCGCGGAACCTAGAAGGCGGATGGCAACTCATCAAATGGCTTCAGAGCACCGAAGCCCGCGTCCTCGAATTCGAAGCGCAAGCCGAATGGGAAAAGCGGCGCGGACGAGAATTTGTTCCGAGAATCCTTGCCAACGAAGAAGCCAACGAACGCGCCTTTGATCTCCTCAAGCCAGCCGACATCAACGTGGCTGCCGCTCTTCGCAAGCACATCGACCTTGCCGCCGTAGCCCGAATTCGCCCCGTAACCTTTGTAGGTCAAGTTCTTTGGAATGAGCACGTTCGCGCCGTAGACCAAGCCGGGCTCAAGGTTCTGTCCCCAAAACGCGCCCTTGAAGAGGGTCAAGCCAGAGTTCAGAAGGAACTCGACGCCGACTTCGACAAGGAAAAGTACCCCGTCGTGGACATGGCCATTCCGGGTTACCTCGGCGGTGGAGCGGCGCTTTTGGTCTTGATTGGCGGAGTGATCGCCTTCAAGCGGCAAAAGCTAGGCAGACTGGAACGAAACGAGGCGCTCTGGGGCTATGCATTTATTTCGCCCTGGCTCATCGGTTTCTTGGTATTCACGATCGGCCCCATGGTCGCGTCGCTTTTCTTTAGCTTCACCCAATACAACGTCCTCACCGACGCCCGCTGGGTGGGGATGAAGAACTACACCGACATGTTTGCTCTCGATCAAGAGCGCGTGCTGAAGGGCTTTGCGAACATCTTGTACCTTGGCGGGATCGGGATTCCCCTGGGACTGGTCACGGGGCTCGCGGTCGCGATGCTCCTAAACACCGGCGTGAAGGGGCTCCGCGTGTACCGCACCGTGTTCTATCTTCCGGCGATCGTCCCGGCGATGGCCGCCACGATCTTGTGGATTTACATTCTCTCCCCCGACCCAGCGAGGGGCATCGTCAATGGCCTGTGGCTTCAAGCAATCACCCCAACTTTTGATGTTCAGCCCCCCGGCTGGACCAGCGTCGAAAGCTGGGCCAAACCTGCGCTCATCTTCATGGGTCTCTGGGGGGCTGGGAGCGGCATGCTGCTCTGGCTCGCCGCCCTCAAAGGCATCTCAGGCACGCTCTACGAAGCGGCCAGCATCGACGGAGCCACACCCAAGCAACAATTCTTCAGCATCACCCTCCCGATGCTGAGCCCGGTTATCTTATTCAGCCTCATCATGGGCTTCATCGGAGCCATGAACGAGTTCGATCGCGTTTACGTGATCAGTGCTGGGGAAGGCTACGGACCCAACGACACGATGCTCGTGCCGGTCTACTACCTGTTCCAAAACGCGTTCCAGTTCTTTAAGATGGGGTACGCCAGCGCCCTCGCCTGGATCATCTTCCTCATCATTCTTGTGATCACGCTCTTCCAGCTCTGGATCGGCAACAAGGTCGTCTACTCGGAGGTTTCGAAGTGAGCCCAGAATTGCTGTTTTCCATCGCCACGCTGGCCAGTTGGGCTGGTTGGTTCTTCGTAGCGGGGGCATTGCTCAATTGGCTGCGTCTCGCCGTCAACGCTCCGGGTCTCGACCGTCCGCCAATCCACAAGAGGGCGATTCAACACTCGGTACTCGCGGTTGTGATGCTCGCCATTGGCCGCCTCACTCCGGCCGAGGTCGGGCGAGATATTGAGGGCTCCGGGGTGAAAATTCCCGTCGTCTGGTTCTACACCCATTTCTGGGGCTGGATGATCGCCGCCACGCTCTTCTTCGTCGGCGCCCATCTCATCCAATACACCCTCGCGATTACCCCCGAGGAGCGTAAAGTGAAGCTCATTTGGGCCGGCAGTTGGCTCGCCCTCTGCGGCCTTAGCATCTTTGTATTCCAGCGCATCCAGGCCACCGTGACCGTCTTCCGCGGAGCATTCTTTGTGGAGCCCAATACGATCGCCATCGTCGCCCTCCTCGCCGTGCTTACGATCATGTTTATGGCGTTCACGGCCCGCAAGGCGACCACCCGCAGCTTCGGCAAAACGATGTGGACCCACGTCGTTCTAATCGCGGGGTGCATCATCTTTGGCCTTCCCTTCGCTTGGCTCCTGAGTAGTTCATTTAAGGAAGACAAAGACATGGCGGGCGGCGTCATTTGGATCCCGAAAGTGACCGAGCGAGTGCCCTACCTCGATCCCAAAGATCCCCAATTTGAGGGCAGCTTCAATGGGATGGCGGTCACCGCCGCGCCCATCGGCACCACCGACACTGGGCTCACCAAACTCGACATCCTCACCCCCCTGAGCATGCGTGGTCAGACGTTTGAGGCACCCAAGTCTTCGCTTAAGGAGATTCCGAAGATGGTCCCCGTCGTCTCCGGACAGCTCAACGCAATGCCATTCCGAGGGAAGGTCATCGAAGAGCTTGGGAACGGCGACCGCCGCGTCATGATCCTGGAACCGGAGCAGGTGAAGGACCAAGTGCACGTCTTCAAACCCGACCAGGTTGTGGAGTCACGGCCGAACGGTTTGCGCGTCCAAAACTATCCGGAAGCCTTGCAATATCTCCCGCCCGAAACTCAGTTCGGGCTGGTCTATCTCAAAAACACCTTGATCCTCGTGGTTCTGGGCGTTATCGGGACGATTCTAAGTTGCGGTATCGTGGCTTACGCCTTCAGCCGGATGCGCTTCCCCGGCCGCGAACTTCTGTTCAAGGTGCTTCTCGGCACCATGATGCTCCCCGGCGCGGTCACTCTCATGCCGCAGTTCTTGATCTTCAAGAATCTCGGTTGGATTGACACCTTGAACCCACTATGGGTGCCGTCGTTCTTCGCGGGCGCGTTCAATGTGTTCATGCTGCGGCAGTTCTTCAACCAGATCCCAATGGAGTTGGAAGATGCGGCAAAGATTGACGGTTGCAGCTACCTCCGCGCGTTCTGGTCGGTGATGATGCCGCAAGTCAAGCCTGCCCTGGCGGTGATCGCGATCTGGACCTTCATGGGCACCTGGAACAACTTCATGGGGCCGCTGATCTACATCAACTCTCCTGAAAATATGCCCATCGCCTACGCCTTGCAGCTCTTCAACGGCGACCGAGGCGGCGAACCCGGGCTCCTCATGGCCTTCGCCACGCTCACGATGTTGCCGGTCCTCGCGCTGTTCTTCTTCGCCCAGAAGTACTTCATCGAAGGCGTCACTCTCAGCGGACTCGGTGGCAGGTAGTCCAAGCATATCCCCGGAAGTTGCGCTAAGGTTGGTACAGTGCCATCGTGGCAAAGGCGACGATGGCCCCGCCCGCCCAGCCGCCGACGACATCGGACATCCAATGGGCTCCCAGGTAGATACGGCTTAGGCCAACCCCGATGGGCAAGACTGCGATAACGATCACCACGGCAAGCTTCCAACCGTCAACCCACCCGTGCAGATAGAGTTGCGCGCTGAAAAACCCGTAGAACGCGGCTGACCCCATCGAGTGGCCGCTAGGATAACTAAATCCCCAGCGAGGCCCCGGTGACACTCGGGCATCGTTGACCCCGGGCCGCTCGCGCGATATGATCTTTTTCAACAAAGCATTCAAGGGTAAGGCAATTAGAGGCAGCGCCACGAACCATCCCGTCCTCGTCTCTCGAATGGCTGCACCGACAACGATTGTTGCAATCGCGAGCACGACGATCGTGCTTGAGTTCCCCATGAAAGTGAGCCAACCACTGATGCGTCCCAGAATTGGCACATCCAGGTATTGCAGTTGCGAGGTTACTTTCCGGTCCAATGGCAACGTCCAGGACATCCGGACGACGGCAGAAAGCACGATCAGCGCAACTGAAAAAATGGCGAGAAAGCGGATGGTCTCCGGATATAGCAGCGGCGCCAAGCTATTTGGCGCCATTAAGATTCGTTGCACTCCAATTACGACGTTTAGAGATTTTTAAGTGGAACGCCCACAACATCTTAGGCGGAAAGTCCACCCATCATCACTTACGACACAGCCCTCTCCCATGGAGAGGGCTGCTCAGCTCAAAATTAGCGTTTTCGGGTGAGGGTGGAGGTCATGAAGACCATCCAATTGCCTTCGTCATCCTGACCACGAGAGGTCAACGTGCGAGTGTTCTCATCCACCAGTTCAATCGTGTCCTCATACATGGCGGTCTCGCCGTCTTTCTCCATGTGCGGCCCTTCGCAGGTCAGCTTGAGCTTCTTTCCGTCGGGGCTCATCTCGCCAACGTATTTCCACAGATGGGAAGAAACGTCGGCGAACCAGCCTCCTCGATACTCCTTGAAACTCACGTCATAGCCAAGGGTTTGGAAGTACTTCATTTTGTTGCCGTCCGGCATTGTTCCTTCCCCCTCGGTGTATGCCCACAGGCCACCCAGGCTGGTCACTTTCTCGGTGCCTGTCCCAGTTTGCATAGGCTGATCGGGGCCCATTCTCATTTCGGTCTTGACGTCCCATTCGCCTAAGAGTTGGTTTAGCCACTCATGTTCGGCGACTGGTTTCGTTGCAGTTGGTTCTTGTGTTTGTTCGCTCATGTGAGTTCCCTTGGGACGATCTTACCCACGGATCTGCTGACTTGAGCCTAGGAATGGCGTAAGAACTCCTACTCTTCACCTAGAACGCGCTCGGCCAGTATAAGACCGACAAAGTCGTCCACCGGCTCGGGCGGGACCTGCATGGAAGAGGGCAAAATCCGTCGCCAGCCGCGGCGCTTGTTGTACTCCCAATACCGCTCTCGAGCCTGCATTGTCGTATCGGTTTCATCGACCAGCAGCACCCCAAGTCCAGGCGCGTGCTGATTGATTCGTGAGACGGTCGGGCGTGAACGCGTCCCGGAGCCAACGATGATCATGGCGAAATTACGAATTGCGCGGGCTTCGTCGATTCGCTGTTCAAGTTCAGCATCAGGGCAAACAAAACGCCACAAGAGGTGCAACTTGCCCTCAGGGTCGCGCCGCACCAAGGCCATCCCGTGCTTGCTACTGCCGGGATCGATGGCCAAAACCGTCTTGTCGCTGACCATTATCGTAGCCTGAACTCCAATCGCAGGCGGTCTGCGCGCCTGATCTCTCCGGCCGCGACGGCTTGCACTCGCACGCTCCTGCCGTAGTCCCGAATGAGTTGCATGAGGCTTACGATTTGTTCATCGTCCACCTCGCCAAGTGGCGCATCGGAGCCAAACGCAGGGATCATCTTGTCCTCAAGCGCCTTCGGCCCAACCCGGTCGCGAATGAACGCACCGATGGCCTCCAAGATTCTGCGCTCATCTAGGGCACCGTCAATTCTGGTCTCGGCGATCACCTGCCCCGCACGGTACACCACGGTGTTCGGCGCGACGCGAACTTCCACGAACACCGGTTCGCCGTTGAAGTGATTGAAGATCGAAACCGCTTGCAACACCATCGGCTCGGATTGCGACGTGGTTGAGCGAAGGATCGTATCTGTTTGGAACGTGGCGGGAGACGTTTCGGTGCTGAGCAGACCCGCCGAAACGGCGTCTCTGGACGCCTTCGCACCACGGGATTCCGCGCGCACCCGGGCCGTTCGAAGGAGGGAGCTTAAGCCGAGCGAGGCTTCCTCTCGACTGGAATTAGGTTCGATGATCCACCGAGCCAATTCTTCGCCGAAAGAGTAGATGAGGCGCTGGGTGCGAGCCACTCCCGACTGCTCAACCAACAGTGCTTGAAGTCCAGCAACGAGCTGTTCTTGGTCCTGCTTTAGTTTGGCAAGATCAGCTTTAGCCGCTTCAACCTGCGCCGTAAAGCCGGCTGACACTTCGTCTGAGGTCTTGCGCAACTCCTCCAGTTCCTTGCTTAGCTCATCGGTCTGCGCCTCCAACGAAACATTTTTTCGCTCAATTTCGATATTTCGCGTCTGGATGTCGCGTAACTCATCCGCGGCCTTGTTCGCCAAATCTCTGTTCGTTTTGGCTTGGCCCTGCGCGGCGATTGCGTCGGCCTTGACGACCTTCAACTGCGCCGTGTTTTGCTTCACCTCACGTAGTAGCGTATTCACCCGCTCATTCAAAGAGCGCGTCTTCGCCGTGATGATTCGCAGCTCGACTGTCCGCGAAGCCAATTGCCGCTGAGCGCCCCCAAGCTCCCGCTTGGTCGTCCCCAGTTGCTTCTGCGTCTTGTCGTTGGTGTCCTTTAGCCGATTACCCTCGTTCTGCAAACGACGTTGCTGTAGTTCAAGCTCGGCGATTTCGGTCGAGCGCTGCTGCAACTGCTTTTCGCTGACCCGCATGTTGCCTTCCACGCGGCGAAGTTCCTCTTTGATCGCCTCTGTGCGGAACAGCATCTCGCGTACGTCGGAGAAGAGCAATGACATGAGCCCGATGGTCACCAGCGGGATCAAGACTCCCGCAGAGGTGGTCAGAAGGGCCGCGGTGTGCTTGGGCCGCATGTGTCCGAGGGTCAGACGCTTCTTGCCCAACCGCCGCCCCAGCAAATCCGCGAGATACGCAATCACCCCGCCCATGAGGCAGAGCACCAAGATAAGGGTGATTGAACTGGATTGCATTATCGGTTCTTGATGAAAATCGTGACGCCCGCGCCGACGAGCCCGATCATGATCGGAATGAAACTAGCCGCCCACGCTGGGAACGCGCCGCCCTGCCCCGCAATGAATAGGACGTTGGACAGCATGTAATAGACAAAGATAATGATGACCGCGAACATGAACCCGGTCGCGGCGCCGCTACGGTGGTTCCGAATGCCCAGTGGCGCCCCCAGCAAGGCGTAAACCAGCGCCGCCAGTGGCATCGCGATCTTGTCCCAATAGCCCTTCTCCAGGTTATAAATCTGCTTCGGGATGATGTTCGGGTTGAGCTTGGCGTCTTCAATGGTCTTCGAAATCTGCACCATGCTTAGCGCATTCGGGTCCTTGACGTTCTGGTTGAAAATGTCTTGCGGCGAGAATGTTGGTCGCGCAATCTGCTCCGGCCACGCGCCTTCGTTGATCACCGCGTAGTACTTCCCGTCAATGCTCTGGAGCCTCGCCTTCCCCCGAATCCGCCACTCGTCCGTGGACTGATACTCCAATTCGTCCGCCGTGAGGGTGAACGCAGGCTTCTGATCTGTGTCGTAGGCGATAACCGTAGCCGTGCGCAAAACCCGGCTACCAAAGTCAAAGTCCACCGCATTGACGTATGTGGTGAGCCGAGTTCGGGGCTTCCCGTCCACGACGTCCTTCTCGGTCACCGCGTAGCTGGTCGGTCGAACCGAACTCCCTTCGAGTTGCCGTGACAACTTCTCGCGCATCTCCGCCGCCTGGCGTGACGCTGGGGGCACCACGAACTGGCCAAAACAAAACGCCGCAAACGCCACCGAAAGCCCAAATACCCCGACCGGGATCATGATCCGCACTAGGCTCGTCCCCGCCGCGCGCATCGCGGTGATTTCACTTTCGCCGCTCAACCGCCCGAAAGAAAGGAGCGTGGCGAGTAGCATCGCCATCGGAAACGTGGTGGCCAAAATTCCCGGCAAAAGCAGGACGATGAGCCAAATCACGGTCCCGACGCCGACCCCCTTCGCCACAAAATCGGTAAACGTAAACAAGAAGGAGCCCGCCATGATGAGAACGGTGAAAATCGCGACTCCGAAGAGCCACGGTCCCAGAATTTCCGTGATGATCAGGCGGTCGAGCTTCTTCAAGGAAGGGCCTCGGGGTCGTCCGGCTGGTCGGGCCGCAGAAAATGGGTGTCGTCCAGCGACTTGTCAAACTGCTGCCCCAGATAGTGCTTGCGCACCATCTCGTTACTCGTGATTTCGTCCGCCGTGCCGCTGGCGAAGATCTTTCCGTCAATCAGAATGTTGTTTCGGTCAGTGATTTTGAGGGTCGCCGCGACGTTATGGTCCGTGATCAGCACGCCGATGTTGCGAAGCTTGAGCTTGTAAATCAAGCCCTGAATCTCTTCAATCGTAACAGGGTCGATCCCCGTGAACGGCTCATCCAGCAGGATGAACTTGGGATCAGTGCTCAGTGCCCGCGCGATCTCCACCCGTCGTCGCTCGCCCCCGGAAAGCACGCCGGAGGTGCGGTCCAAGATATGGGTGATGTGCAGTTCCTCGGCGAGCTCGGCGGTTTTGCTCTTGATTGCCGCCTTAGAAGCCCCGTTAACTTCCATCACGAGCTGGATATTCTCGGCAACCGTGAGTCGCCGAAACACGCTGGTCTCCTGCGGCAGATAGCCCACGCCCGCTCGTGCCCGCTTGAACATCGGCATCCCCGTCACGTTCAGCTCGTCAAATTTGACCCGTCCGGCGTTCGGCTTAATCAAGCCGATTACCATATAAAAAGTCGTCGTCTTGCCGGCCCCGTTTGGTCCTAACAGCCCGACAACCTCACCTTGATTGACTTCAAAGCTGACCCCGTCCACGACGTTGCGCCCCTTGTAGGTCTTGACTAGGTTCTCAGCGACGATCTTCAATTCGGCCCCTTGACAGTTGCCTGACCGGGTTCGCCTTCCGCGAATACTTCCTTCACGAAACCCTGAGCGTCCAGCGTGATGCGCACCCGACTCACCTCCATCCGCCCGATAATCGCCGGGCCCGAGCCCGTCACAATCACCCCTCCGCTGAGCTCAATTTCCTGAGCACCCGAGTTAAAAGTGAGCCGACGCCCCGTTGCCGTGATGTCGGTATTTTCCGCCGCGCCCGCCGCATTGCGGCGCTTGCTGATCATCCGCATGGTCACCGGCCCCGATAGGTCCGCAGATTCCAGCGGTTGGCCCGTAGTGGTCGCCATATTGAGTCGAAAAGTCCCGCTAGTCCCGGTCAGTTGCATCCACTGCGAGGAATTGCTGAGAGCGCTCGTGACGGTGATCCCGCCGTTGAGCTCCAGCGTCCCCGTTTTCATGTTGCCAACGAAATTCGCTCGGTCGCTGGTGAGGACCGAAGTTCGGGCCACCCCCTTGTCTTTGCGGTTGAGCTCCGTCCGCACCCCGCCGGCGAGCAATGCACTCGCCAGAGAGTAGCTACCATCCGGCTGCTTGGTCAAGGTGCCGTCCATGGTTTGCCCCTTAAAATTGATTCCCTGTGACTTCCAGGTTCCCACCACTGGCGAACCGGCGGCGCTGAACTTGACGGTTTTCGTGTCCACTTGGGTCGCGCGCCAAGTTTTGAAGGTCAGTTGCATGTTGCCTTTGTCATCAGCAAAGGTCCCCGCCGAGACAATGGCGGCAGAGGCGAGGAGCGGGGCAACGAGCTTTTTCATTTTTGGATCATTTTTGAAGCTGTCGGGCGTGCCGACCTGCTTCATGTCGGGGGTCACCCATACAGACGCAAGAGGTCCGACGCGCAGACCTCGACCTTTGAAAGTCACCGCGCCCTGAACTTGAATCATTTTGATCGTTGGAAGCCAATCAAGTGTTTTTCCTTCGATCTTCCCCGGGACAATCGGCGGATCTTCCTTCTTGCCCGGAGTTGCAGGAGTAACTATTTCCGTAAGTTCAACGTTTTCGCGGAGCGAAAGCTCCTGCGAAGCTTGATCAGCCTGACCACGGTCCGCCGAAAAATCTGCCGCCGACTTCCCTTCATCAAAAATGGTGCCGGAAACCCCCGTCATCGCGGCTCGGATCGCCCCGCTTTTAGCGATGTCCACTGTCGCCTTTTTCGCGTTGGCTTGCCAGACCTCGGTCCTCTTTTCGTCCCGCGAGGTCACCTCGATTCCGCCCGTGCCGATCCGTTGCGCGATCTCGTCTTTCTTCGGCACATCCGCCGGCTTTTTCGCAGGCGAAGAGCCACCGCTTCCGCACCCTGCCACCAAAAGGCAAAGCCCTAGGAGCTTGAGACCGGAATAGTCCATTGCGACTCCTTTCGCTGGGCGAATCTTCCTTGATGTTGACCCGCCAATTGACCGCACGCCGCGGCGATGTCGTGACCGCGCTCCACCCGCTCGGTCACATTGACGCCGAGGGATTCCAATTTGCCCCGGAATGCTCGCACGCGATCCTTGCTGGGCCGCTTAAATCCTTGCTGCCCCACATCCACCCAGTTCCACGGGATCAAGTTCACAAAACACGGCACGCCGCTGATCAATTTCGCCAGCGCACGCGCTTGCTCGGGCGTATCGTTGATGCCATCAATCAGCAAATACTCGAATGTGACCTTCCGCCCGGTCGCCGCGTGATAGTCGTACATCGCCTGCACAACCTCCTGGACGGGCCATTTGTGGTTGACCGGCATCATGCTTCCGCGGACTTCATCCAGCGGGGAATGCAAGCTGAGGGCGAGGTGAATCGGCAGTTTCTCCAGCGCAAGCTTCCGGATCTGCGGCACAAGTCCCACCGTGCTGATCGTGAGGTGGCGATAGCTGAGGCCGACCTCGTCGTGAAAGATCCGCAACGCCTTTAAGACATTGTCCAGATTCAGCAGAGGCTCACCCATCCCCATAAAAACGACATGGCTCACTCGTCGCGGACTTACACTTTGTAGCAGCAGATACTGGGCAACAATCTCCGAGTGCGTGAGGTTCCGGTCGAACCCGTTCAACCCCGTCGCACAGAATGTACAGCCCATCGGACAACCCACTTGGGTGCTGAGGCAGCAGCTCACCCGATCCGAATATGGGAGCAAAACGCACTCGTAAACGCTGTCGTTGCCGTTGTGCACCAGCAGTTTGTCCACCTCGTCGGTGGAGCGCTTGTGGTCGGCGACAGTCAGCGGACTGACCTGAAACTCTTCCGCCAGCTTTGCCCGAAACCCCTTGGGCAAATCCTGCATTTCATCAAGGGTTTGCGCCGCCTTTTTGTAGAGGTGGGAAGCCAATTGTCGGCCCCGAAATCCACTCTCGCCCAGTCGCTCAGCGAGCGCGACCAGCTCGGGCGTAGTCATCCCGATGAGGCTTGGCCGTGCGTCCATAATGGTAAGTGTACCTGCGGCTACCGTCACATCCCCCATTTTGAGTTCAAGCCCGCTCCCGCTATTCTCGCCATTTTTTCGAAATTCCGCACTGGATTCTCAGAAAATGCCGCTACAATGGGGGACGATGAAGCGGACGATCACCCTCGGGTTAGGCCTTTGTGTCGCCACCGCCGCCCTTGCGCAAGCCGATTACCCCGGCGCAACCTGGAATCCGGCCGCGAGCGACAACCAAACGGTCAGCAATCGCCCGACCACCTACCCGCTGCGCTACGTCATCATCCACGTCACCGAAGGCTCGTATGCCGGTGCCATCAGTTGGTTCAAGAATTCAGCCAGCGACGTCAGTGCCCACTTTGTTATTCGCTCCAGCGATGGGTTCGTCACCCAAATGGTCCGCATCAAGGATATCGCTTGGCACGCGGGCAACAGCGGCGTCAATCAGCGCAGTGTTGGCATCGAGCATGAAGCCATCACCACCGGCTCGAACCCGACTTCCTGGTTCACCGACGCCATGTACCGATCGAGTGCCGACCTCACCCGCTGGCTTACCACGACCTACGGCATCCCGCGGGAGCACGACGCCAACCAACTCCCCACCAACGACGTCAATCTGATCACTCCCGGCATCCTCGGGCATAAACAAGTCCGCGTTGGCGGCACGTCCTGCCCCTCCATCTATTGGAACTGGGATTACTACATGAGCCTCGTCAACCGAGGCGCAAACTACGACAGCGATACGATGCCGCTCTACCTCAACCCAGGGCAGCAGGTCGAGGTCATCGTCCGCTTCGTCAACACGAGTGACTTCACCTGGACTCGCGCAGCGGGTGCCAATCAGGTGACCCTTCGCACAACCCCGGCGGGACGAACCAGCCCGTTCTATGTCAACAGTTGGATCTCCGCGAGCAACCTGACCCTTCCTACCCTCGATGTCCCCGCCAACGGCACCGGCGAATTCCGGTTCCAATGGCGCGCTCCGAGCACGCCGGGCAACTACGTTGAGGCGCTCCGACTGCACCATTCCGGCACTGCCTTCCTTGGCCCCGAGCTCTCCTTCAACATCGGCGTCGGTCGCATCGACAAGGTGGTGGACAACACGAGCGACGACTTCTGGACCTCTGGCGGCACATGGTCGTCTGGAACGTCGGCGCTTGACAAGTACGGCACCGACTACCGGTTCTTCGCCAGCAATCCCCGCACCGCCGCCTTCGCCGAGTACATGCTTGATGTGCCGGTCACCGGGACCTACGAGGTCTACGGCTGGTGGCCGCAAGGAACCAATCGATCGCCCCAAGTGCAGTACGAAATTCAGGGGCGTCGCGACAAGGTCGTCAAGACGGTAAATCAACAATCCGGCGGCGGCACTTGGAACCTCCTCGGTCGGGTGGGGATGAACCAAGGCGGAGGCTTCGTGCGTGTCAAGGCGAAGTCGAGTGCCGCTGGTGTGGTCATGGCGGACGCGGTCCGCGTCGTCGGTCCCGTGCGATGAAACTTTCGTTCTTAGCTCTTGGCCTCGTCTCAATTGCCCATGCGCAATTGCCAACCTCCCCCGTATTGATCGAGGTCGCTACTTACGGTTTCTCGAACCACCCCGTGGCCGATATCCTGACTCAGCTGCGAAAGGAGACTCAGCTCGAATTTCGGCCTGATCCACGAATCGCCAACCGTACTCTGACCGCCTTTTCAAAAGACCAAACTCGTCGCGATTTCCTTACCCACATCGCACAAGCTCTTGAGGCGGAGTGGATCGCGGATGGCGAAACCATTCGCCTCCGACCATTGGCGGCGGTGATTGCCCGCGAAAAGGCGGATTGGGGCGACCCGCAGGCGCGGAGTCGCGCCGAGTTGCTGAAGCGCATCCAGGTCCTCACTCGAGAAGCCAATCGCCCGCTAGCGGAGCTTCACGCCGAGTTTGAATCGACGTTTACGAGACTACAAGTTTTGAGAGCTGAGAAGCCGCCCGGATGGTCCGATGAGTATCAGCGGCTGAGCGTCCGTATGGACGAGATCCTCCGCCCGTTCGCGGCTCGCCAACTTTTGCGCCAGGCGCTGCTCAATGCCCCAACCAATTGGGGTCCCGTGATCGACGGGCGACGAGTCAGCTTTCTGGTGCCGAAAGGCACCGAACCCGGAAGCCATTACTTTTCGTTCTTCGGAGACGCGACCAGGGGGGAACTCTGGTTTGAGGACACCTACGGCAAGATTCCAATTCTCACCGATGAGCCAGTCGTGCGGGAGTTCAAGCCTGAACCCAGTACTTTCCGCCCTACCTATGTAGGTCCTGAGTTAACTTGGCGGGTCAACTCCGACGCTCAGGTTCTCGCTCAGGTCCATAAATCCTTCGGGCTGAATGTCTACATGGAAGGAGGGCGTAGCACTCAATGGTCAAGGATCCTGCAAAATACTTCGGTTTCAAAAACATTTTCTTTTTTGAATAGTTTCAAGGTAGAAACCCCGAATTCGTTGATCTTTGAAAACCGAACCAAACAATGGCATCGACAAGCCGATCCGGCGCAACCCATCGTAAAAGCCGTCGAAGCGGCCGGCCCAAACGACATGCGCAGCGTCGTCGCCCTAGCTCAATCGTACCGGGGGCCCCTTTTAGCAGCAAATTCCGAGCAATTTGGAGCCGATTTTAACTGGCGATCATTGGCCGGTGACCACGCATTTTTTGATTTCTTTGCTCAACTTAATCCGTCCCAATTCGCTCGCATCACTTCAGGCAAAGCGTTGAGCCTTTCGGAACTAAATCCTTCCGCAACCGCCTTAGCTAATCATCTCTTGTTTCGGCCTCCATCGGATCAGTCCAGTTACCCCCTTTGGATGCAACCTTTACTTCAGAACCCGAACGAAACCAAAGACCTCTACGTTTACTTTGAGCGGTACGCCTCCCCTCAGTGGCGGAGCATCACTCCTGATGGCAAAACCGTCGAGGGGGGAATCAACGATGGCGCAGAGACTGCGTTCCCTGACGTCGCCGGAGTGCACCGAGAGCCGTTCTTCCGATACGAAATGAACCTCTATGTAGGGTATGAATTCGCCCGCTCCGTGAGACATCAGGTGGTCCTCGAATCCCGTATCCCGCCCCCTGCGCCGAAACCCGACCCCAACGCCAAACCGCCCGAGCACCATGAAGGCCACGGGCCGGGCGATGTAGACTGAAGCCAAATGGAAATCAGCATCATCTTCTGCATGCAGTGAAACTATGCGCCCCGCGCGACCAGTCTGGCCGCCCTCCTCTTCTCCCAAGTTTCAGACCTTAAAGCAATCCGGCTCATCCCCGGCTCCGGAGGGCAATTTGAGATTTCTGTGAACAAGCGGTTGATCTTCTCCAAGAAAGAGCTCCGGCGATTTCCAGAAGATGACGAGATTCTCTCGTTGATCCGCGCAACTTAGTCACATAATGGAAGCATGAAATTGCTCTCCATTTCCATGCTACTGCTCGGGGTTTCAGCCGCAAACGCTGCCAACACCTGGGGGACCGTAACCGATGCAAGAACTGGCTACTACAAAGCGACAGCTAAGCACGCTATTTTCAGCGGCTCCTCGCCGCTCGTGAAGTTCGCCAATGCCCAGCTCGCCGCTGAGGCGCGCCGATCTGTCAGTAGCTTTAAGAAAGAGTGCGCGGGGATGGATAAGCCCAACCGACCCTACTCGTTCGAAATGAAGAATGACGTGGTGTACACCTCACCGAGCCTGATCAGCACCGTGAGCACCGTTTTTTGGGACACTGGCGGAGCGCACCCCAACACCAATTACACCACCCAAAACTTCGGCATGGTGAAAGGAGTCGCCAAGCGAATCGGCCTTCCCGAACTCCTCAAAACCGGCATTCGACCCGCGCAGATTGACGACCTGATCATTGCCAAGCTCCGCGATGCCGGGGCCGAAGAGGCCGTGCAGGGCAACATTCCGTACTTCTCGCCTCCCCAGCGTGATCGATTCACGATCAACAAGTCCGGACTCACCTTCGTCTTCCCTCCCTACGAAGTCGGATACTACGCCCAGGGCTCTTTCCGCGCTCATCTCACCTGGAATGAGCTCAGCCCGTTCGTGAAAATGGACGGTATTCTCGCCCAATTCAGGAAGTAAGGTCATGCAAGCTCCTCCCGTTCCCTTCAGCCATCCGCTCGATCTCGACCGGCTTTATCTCAAGCGAAAGCTTATGAAACTGGTGGGCAAAACCTTCCACATCCACGAGCCAGGTCACGGCCAAGAGGTCATGGTGGCCAACCAAAAGGGTTTCAAGCTCAAAGAAGACATCCGAATCACCGTCAATGGTCGGGAGGAGATCGGCATCTTCGCGAGGCAGGTTATGGATTTCCGTGGCGCCTACGACGTGGTTGATCTCACCGCTACGCCGAACGCCAAAATCGGCATGCTGAAGCGAAAGGGCTGGAGCTCCATCCTTCGCGATGAGTGGATTGTCTGCGACGCGAATGACGCCGAGATTGGCAAGATGCTCGAAGATTCGATGCTACTGGCGGTCGTGCGCCGGTTCCTGACGAATCTCGTGCCGCAGAACTACGACGTGTTTGTCGGCGAACAGAAGGTGGTGGACCTGAAGCAAAACTTCAACCCGTTCACCTACCACTTGAATGTGGACTTCCTCGTCCCCGTCGCCCAATTCGATCGGCGAGTGGGCATCGCGGCCGCAGTTTTGCTCGCCGCAATTGAAGGTCGCCAGGGCGGGTAAATTTCCGCTATGGTAAGCAAAGCCGAGACCGTCGAGCAGTACCTCGCCGAACTTCCCGAAAACCGGCGAGAGGCCATCGAAACCTTGCGCCAAATCATCCTCCGGAACGTCGAGCCGTTCGTGGAAGAGCGCATGATGTACGGCCAGATCAGCTACGTCATCCCCCACTCGGTCTACCCGGAGGGCTACCATTGCGACCCCAAGCTCCCGCTAAGCTACGCCGGGCTCGCCAGCCAAAAGAACAACATCTCCCTCTACTCGATGTGCACTTATGCGGATGGCCCGCTTCAGGATTGGTTCCGCGAGGCATGGACCGCCACCGGCAAGAAGCTCGACATGGGCAAGTCGTGCATCCGGTTCAAGAAGCTAAGCGACGCCCCGCTCGACGTCATCGAAGAGTTGTTCCGGCGCACCAACGCCGCTGACTTCATCGCCTATTACGACGCGAACAAGCCCAAGAAAAAGTAGCTCAGTTTAACGCGCCATCATCGACCCACTTCGCGATCTTGTCAATCGCCTCGGTGGGCATAGAACCTCCTTTTGGCATCGCGCCGGTGCGCATGGAGTTCACCAAAATGCTCGTCCGCGAATCGCCAGGCTTCACCGTGCGCGAAGCCATGATCGAATCGTAGCTCGCCATGTTGATGTTCCGAGTCGGCCGCCCGCCGCCGTGACATCGAGTGCAATATTGTTCGAAGATTGGCTTCACGTCGGCGAACATCATCTTCGCCTCGCCCGCGGGAATCGAACCAGCATCCACCGCCCCTTCCGGAGCGCGCCATGCGAAAAGCGTCTCCGGCAGCGACTTATCGCTCACCGTCATCTCGCTCACCTGCACAAAAATTTCGGTCCCCTCTCTCTTATAAGCCGCCCCTCGGAAAGCACCGAGCTTGGCATCAAACATCTGCGTGATCGCCCCGCTGGCACGACCAACTTTCACCTGCCGCAGAATGATTCCTTTCTGGTTGAGCTCGTCTCCGTCCTTCGCGGAGGTCACTTGCTTGCCCAGCTCCGCATCATAAAACGCGGACCACGCCCAAACCGCGTCTTCGCGCAGGACCTTCAAGATCGCGGGCTTCGTAGCCTCAGTCTGCGCATATTGCTTCTTGGATTTGTCGTAGGTCGTGAGGGTCTTGCCGTCCGAAATCACCAGCAACACCGGCGAGTCGTAGCGCATGCTGAGATCGCGGGAGAGCGAGAGCGTGTGCTCCTGCGCGGGCTGACCCGCGGCCACCGTGCGAAACTTGACCGACAGCGACTTCGCCGCCTGCAACGTCGCCACGTGGGTTTCAACCGAACTCGGCGCAACGGGCACGAAGGCTAACCCAAACGGCAAAACGGCGAAAATCCAAGCGGCTCTCATAGCAATTAGTTTGACCTATTTGCTTGCACAAACGAACAACCCGCCAAAAGGTTCAGGCTGCCGGTGATTTTGGTGGGGCACGTGTTTATGTTCACTTTGATGAGCACATGCCGACGTTCCACCTTACGAATGAAGATGAGAGGCTGTCCGTAAAGCAAACGAAGCCGCGGAGAAAGCCACGCAAACCAGTGACCCCGCGCGTCTGTCCGAATTCTCAACTCGGAACGACCAAACTCCTTACAGCTCTCGCCGATACTCAAGTGCGCTATGAAGGGTTGCGGAATCGGCGTAGTCAAGCTCGCCGCCGACTGGCATGCCGTAAGCCAAACGAGTCACCTTCACTCCGGCGGGTTTCAGCAGCTTCGCCAAATAAAGTGCCGTCGCGTCGCCTTCAATGGTCGGATTGGTTGCGATGATGACCTCGCGCACGTCTGCTTGGCAACGCGCCAAAAGCTCACGCACTTTGAGCTGTTCCGGCCCGATCCCGTCCATCGGCGACATCAGCCCGTGAAGGACGTGGTAGCGCCCACGATACTCATTGATGCGCTCGACTGCCGCCACATCGCGCGGCTCCGCGACCACACAAATAGTTTCCGCCTCGCGCCGAGGGTCTTGGCAAAGCGGGCAAACCGCCTGCTCGCTGATGTTCTGGCACTCGTCGCAAAACCTAAGAAGTTCCTTCGCGCGCGTGAGCGATTCGCTCAGGCGACGGACGTCTTCTTCCGGCTGTCGGATGAGGTGAAACGCCAAGCGCTGGGCCGACTTTGGGCCGACGCCGGGGAGCTTTTCAAGCTGCGCGATGAGGTCGCCGAGGGGCTTGGCGAACAGCAAAACCTAAAATCCGAGCCCGTCGAGGCCGGGAATGTTCGGCATGATGTCCTTCATCTTTTCGTTGCGCAATTCGGTCGCCTTGGTGTGCCCTTGTCGAAGCGCCGCCACAATCGCCGCTTCCAGGCCCTGGGCATCCTCTGGATCAATCAGCTCCTTTTCGATGCTGAGCGACTGCAGTTCGCCGGTGCCATCAAACACCACCTTCACACCGTTGAGTTCTGCCTCAATGCGGTCATTCGCGAGCTCTTTCTCAAGGTTTTGCGCCTTGGCCATCGCCTGCTGAGCCTGGGCGACTGCGCCGCCAAATCCTTGACCACCAAATCCTTTAGGCAATTTCATCGTTTCGTCTCGAGTTAAAAATTCTTAAAGACTTCGCGAGCCATCTCGGCTAATCGCGCGCCTTCTGCTGGCAATTCTACCGCCGATTCCATGATCGGCTGCTTGTGATTTGAACTTACCGAGCGAAAGATGAGCGTCCACGGCTTATCGCCGCAACGCAACCTCCAGGCCTGCTGGATCGCCGTCATCAGCTTCGCCTTCTCTTGAAGTTGGTCAAGGTCCATTTGCCGCGAGAATCCGATGACCACCTGATCCCCCTCAAACCGAATCGCGCTCGATTTTTGCAGAAGCGCCCCCGCCACCTTCGATTGGGCCGTGAGTTCAACCACCAGTTCTCGCCAAAGCTTCCCTGCCGCCGCCAATTCGGGGTCGTCATTCTCCGGCTTCGGCGATCCGATGCCGTTGGTAGTGGGTTTCGGTGCTGGAGCCGGGACGGGAGCAGGTACGGGAGCTGAATCTTGGACGACCGCCGTACGTGGCGCTTCGACGATTACCGCTGGTTGCGGAGCCGCAACCGGAGCGGGTGCTTGCCCGAAAGAGATCAGTAACGATTCAACCCAGAGCCGAGGCAAGCTGACATCGCGGACATCGCGCAATCCCCCCGCACACAATTCGCGCAGTCGAAGAATCTTCGCGGAACCGAGCGTCCCCGCGGTGGCGCGCATCGCCGCCTCCAGCGTGGCCTCGCCTGACCCGCCGATTTCGACGCCAAACGACGCTCGCGTCAGCTCGCCCAACCGACTAAGCATCGCCTCCAAAATGGACTTCGCGTCACGCCCGGTTCGATAAATCTCGTCCACCAAGTGCAGGACCTTCGCCACATCCGCCTGCGACACCGCGTCGAGCAGATCGTCCACTTTCTCGTCCCCAATCAAGCCGAGTTGATCCACAACGTGCTGTAGGGTCAGCTTGTCGTCCACCGTGATGAGGGCTTGCTCAAGCAGGGAAAGCGCGTCGCGGAAACCACCGTCCGCCATCCTAGCCAGAGTCTGAACCGCCGCCGGTTCGAATTCTCGCCCCTCGGCCTGCAACACGTAACTCAGTCGCCCCACCAAGTCTTGGATCGAAGCACGGTTGAACTGAAATTTCTGGCAACGTGACTGAATGGTCGGGGGCACCTTGTGCAGTTCAGTCGTCGCGAGGATGAAAATGATGTGTCCAGGGGGCTCTTCAATGGTCTTCAAGAGAGCATCGAACGCCTTCCCGCTGAGATCGTGGACCTCGTCAATGATAAAAACTTTGTACTTAGCGATGGCGGGCCTATATTCCACCACATCCACAATCTTGTTGCGAACGTCCTCCACACCCGCTTCGCTGGCGGCATCGAACTCGATGACGTCCATGCAGTGCCCTTCATTGACGGACACGCAGATGTCGCACTCATTGCAAGGTTCACCGATAACCCCGCCGGTGCAGTTGAGCACCTTCGCCATCAGCCGCGCAGTGGAGGTTTTTCCGGTCCCGCGGGGCCCAGTGAAGAGAAATGCGTGGTGGACGTTGTCCTGCTTCACCGCGTTTTGCAGCGTGCGGACGACGTGCTCCTGGCCGATAAGGTCGCCGAATGTTTGAGAACGATACTTTCGGTAAAGGGCGACGTGGCTCATGGCAGTTCAAAAGAAAAAGTAAGGCGCCGGGAGATCCGCGTCGCACAGAGGTTCGACTTACCGTTGCTACCTTCCGGTCCTGGCGGGGTTCACCGGCCTGCTGCCGCACGGGTCCCGGCAGGCTGCTTCATTTTAGCACCCGGCCAGGCTTCTGACGCCCTACTTTATTCAGTTTTAGCGCAACGGTTGGGTGCGCTGGTCGCCCGGATTGACCGGAGCCTGCCGCAGGCCAGGAATCTTGATGGACTCTTGGTCTCGGCGGAACTTATCCGACTCGCGGAAGTTCTTCGTCTGGATCAATGGAGTACGATCCCGCCAGTCGCCGAGTTTCAGAATCTGATCTCGGGTGAGCTCAAGCGACGTGTACATCACAGTCTGTCCCGGGCGAACCGTCTTGTTGATGAAGTTCTTGTCGGTAAAGCCTTCGCCATTCCACCCAAATTTATCTTGGATGTGTGGCGGAGCGCTCCGAGGGTTGTAATAGAACTCCACGATGTATTTCTCCGCCGTGAACGGGTACATCGTCGGGTCACGGCTCATGTCGATCTTTCGCTCCACACGCTGGTTCCGAACGAAGAGCTGGTCCTGCATGAAGGTCTTGTCTCGCGGAGGATCTAATTGAACGTCGTTAGAGAAATCCCAGTTCATCCCGCCGGCAATGGCGTTCGGGTAGTCAGCATCGCGAAGCACGATACGGATTCGGGTTCCGACCGGGCGGACATTCCACGTACAGCGAACTCGAATCACGCGAGGCTGGATCACGGTCACCTGCGCACTGAATCCGACATCGAAGGGCGGTTGGGTGTCGTAGTTGACGCCCATGTTGTTGGTGCCCGACATCGGTCCCATGAGACCACGCTGGGACATGCGGACCAACATCGTGTCAATGTTGTTCTCAGTCGTATCGCGCTGTTGCCGCGCACCGAAATCGGTTTGTACGTTCATCACCTTGTTGGCCTTATCCAGCTGTGAGTAGTACATGTTGAGACCCTTTTCGATCTCACCGTTACGCTGGTAAGCCATCGCCAAGATGTTCTGCCGCGCCGGAAGGATATCTTTGCGCTGCTGAGCTTGCTCCCACCACTTCACGGCCTTGCCGTAGTCATCGTCAATCTTGTGGTACCAGAGCCATCCGGTCTCGAAGAACAGTTCATAAGTCTCGGAATTCTGTCGAGCCCCTTCCCCTCCGAGCGCCAATGCGGTGGGGATATACCTTCGATCCGAACGAGACTCCTCGTCGGTGAAGTTATAGGCGATGTGCCACATACCGGTCGCATAGACGTCAATCTGCTTCGGATCGAGCATCGTCACCAATCGAATGATTGGCAGAATTGCGTCGTAGTTGCCCGAATCAAAGAACGAGTCGGCGCGAACCCAGAGAATGCCTGCGATCATTTCGCGGAAACCCGCGAGCGCGACCAGGAGCTGATCCGGAGCAAGCCCGGCCCCGATGTTCGGCTTATCCGTGCTGTAGTTCTTCTTCCAAAGCGGGAAGATAAAGTTCTGACTGATCGCCCCTTGGACCACGAGCAGTCCGAGGGCCGATCCGATGAGTGCCTGACGGTTGATCTTCACGAGTGGTTAAACTTCCCTTTGATCAAAGATCAACACCGCAGTGACCAATAAGATTCCGATGTAGAAGAACGCGTAACCGATCGTCGTGATGTAGTAGAGCTGCTCGTTCACCAGTTGCTGGCCGGGGTTGATGAGCGGGTTCTGCACGTTGAAGTTAGCGAAATTCGGCAATATCCAATGGATGATGCGAGCGAATAGCTTGGTGACCGCATTGACCGAGGGTGACTCAACCAATGTTTGGAACAGCGGGCTGAACAGCGTCCCCAGCATGTAAATGCCGCTCGACAAGAAGATGTTGACCAGCGGGCTGACGAACGTACTGAACATCAGAGCGACCGCCGAAAGCAGGCTCATCTGGAAGAAGTTCATTAGCGGGCCCTTCACGAGTGGAGCCAACTTGGTCGGATCAAACTCTCGTTGCGAAACCGAGAACGTAATGAGCAAAACGATCGTCATGAAGCCGATCATCATCCCAAGCGCGGCGACCGCACCAAGATATTTGCCCACCAAGAACTGCCACCGCTGCACGGGCTTGCAGAGGATCGTGTAGATCGTGCGCCGTTCAATCTCGTTCGGAACCATGTACACGGTCAACATGATCGCGATCAAGGCTGCCGTGAGCTGAATGACACCCAATGTGAGACCGATCAAAACCGTTCGCTCTTGCCGCGCAGTAAGAATGTTGAGCGCCGGAGCAACGACCACAAAGAGCAGGCCGATCAACAAAATGACCAGCAAGACCTTGCGTCGGACGGCTTCGCCTACGGTGGTGGATGCGATGGAAAGGATGGTTTTCAAGGCTTGGTTACCCCCACGTTGCGGACGGTTTCAACGAACAGATCCTCCAGGCGCTTTCGCCTAGGGATCAAACTGAGCACGGAGCCCTTCGCGGCGACAATGCCTTCGATGATCGCGTTCGGCGAGATCGAGTCGGGCATGTCAACGAGCAATCGGCCCGCCTTCCAGCTCACCGTCGTGTCGTTCTCCTGAATCTTCTTCGCGAATTCTTCGGAGACGTCAGCCGTGATCTCATATCGTCCACCCGCCAAGAGGTCCTCGAGTCGGCCCTGCCGCTCAATCTTCCCCTTGTTGATGATCGCCACGCGGTCGCAAATGCGCTCCACGTCGCTCAGCTCGTGGCTCGAAATGAAGACCGTCTTCCCTTCCTCACGGAACTTCAAGATCAGGTCTCGAATTTCGATATGAGCAATTGGGTCAAGACCCCCGGTTGGCTCGTCAAGGAAGAGCAACTTCGGATCGTTCAGGAGGCTTTGGGCCAACCCAATACGCTGTTGCATACCCTTGGAGTACTGCGAAATGGTCTTGTGACCATCGCCCGCCAGGTTCACCTTCTCCAGCAACGCCTGGCATTTCGCATCGTCTTTGATGCCGAACAGGCTGGCGTAGAACTTTAAAATCTCCATGCCGGTCATGTGGTCGTAGTAATACGGCTTCTCCGGCAAGTAGCTGATGAGGTGATGAATGGCGGTGTCGCCTACCTCTTTGTCGAGGACGAAAGCTTCGCCCGCGGTTTGGTAGATGATGCCGAGCAAAATCTTGATCGTGGTCGTCTTGCCTGCACCGTTCGGACCGAGGAAGCCAAAAATCTCTCCCTCTTCGACGTGCAGGTCAATGCCGTCCACAACGTTGACCGATCCCTTTGGTGTTTTGTAGCTTTTGGTTAGCTTTTTAGTCTCAATGGCGGCTCCCAATTTTTGGAGCACCTCCTATAAATGGCTTTATGATCTGGGGATGCTCCGAATTCGAAGCTCCCGGACAGATGAATGAATGCGAGGCGAGTATACCAAGCGGTTCGCCTCTGCCACTCCAACAAAGTAAGCGCGGCGAATGCTCCCGACTTCCACACAATAAAAAAATCGAAAAAAGCCTGATCCCCGCCAAATTACCGGGAAACATGTGTAAGATGTCGCCAGCAGCCAAGTTTTGGGGCCCGCGATAAGCCGATGAATCGGCGAACTGAAGCGGGAGGGGACTTGGAACTCTCTTGCGGGGGTGCGCTTTGCTCTCCTTTCAGCACCTCCGCATTTTTTCAAACTTCGCGCACGGCTCGCACAAAGTCTCTCAGCTTGTGGTGGTCCTTTCTTCCCGGCTCGGACTCCACGCCGCTAGAAACGTCAACGCCGAACGGCCGGTAGCCTTCGATCAGCTGACTCACATTTTCCGAGGTGAGCCCTCCCGCCACGATCACTTTGACATCCGCCGCCAAAATGACCTGACCCACAACCTCCCAATCCAGGGGCATTCCCGTGCCTCCAGCTTCTGTAGATGAGTAAGTATCCAGCCCCAGGTACTCGGCGAGCTCGGGCTTTTTGGACAATTCCTCAATCGGTGTATCAGCCCGGGGTCGCCTCACCTCAATCATCTTGCCGCCGAACCCGATGGGCGGGCGAAACGCCTGAACCATGTCGAACATGTCAACCAATGTCGTCGGATACCAATGTCCGAATACCGCCACCGCTTTGCTCGTACGCGGCAGCCGAGGCAGGATCTCGTCAAGTCGTTCGGGCGGAACATAGCGCGGGCTACTCGGCTCCAAAACAAATCCTAGCGCCTCCACGCCCAAATCCGCCGCCATCAGGGCATCGTCGAGGTTCGTGATCCCACAAATTTTGAGCCACGTCATCGCCCCATCACCTCCCGCACTGCACTGGCGATGTCGGGCTCTCGGCAAAACCGAGTGCCCACTAAGACTGCGTCCGCGCCAGCAGATCCCACCCTGAGCACGTCCGGGTGCGTTACAATTCCGCTCTCACTGATTCGTACATGACCTCCTGGGATCATCGGAAAAAGCTGCTCCGTGGCGGACAGATTGGTTTTGAAAGTAGCCAAGTTTCGATTGTTGACCCCAATCATGCTCGCTCCGCTGGCGAGCGAACTCTCCAGTTCCTCCTCATCGTGGACTTCTACCAACGCGTCCATGCCCAGCAGCTCGGCGCTTTCACGGAAAGCCCTCAGTTCATCGCAAGACAAGATCGCTGCAATCAACAGGATGGCATCCGCCCCCATCGCCCGAGATTCTTCGATCTGCCAAACGTCCACCATGAAGTCCTTTCTTAACACCGGCAGACTCACCGCCGCCCGACTCAGGACCAAATTCTGCGTGGAGCCCTGAAAAAACTCCTCATCGGTCAAGACGCTAAGGCAAGCTGCCCCTGAAGCCTCGTAGACCCGCGCGATCTCAACAGGATCGAAATTCTCCCGGATCACCCCCTCACTCGGGCTCGCCTTCTTGACCTCGGCGATCAAGGCGGGTCGGTGCGAAGCCAAACGAATCGCCGACGCAAAACCGCGCGTCGGTGGCGCGTCCCGCAACTCAGCGGTCAAGTCTCGACGACTAGCCTCAACCTCCGCTTTCTTACTCGCCACAATCCAGTCCAAGATGCTCATCCGAGTTGGGAGGCCTCCACCCAGGCCGTCAGCGTGTGTGCCGCCCGTCCACTATGAACAGATTCCCTTGCCCGGGCTGCGCCATCTGCCCAGCTTGAGGCCACCCCGCTCACCCAAATGGCCGCCGCCGCGCTGGGTAGCACCGCCGCGAACTGGGGCGACTCCGCGTCAGCCAGCGCCATCCGAACCAAAGTCGCATTCTCTTCCAACGAATCGCCGGGCAGAATTTGCGTCGCATCGAGTGCCCCTGCCCCAATCTCCAGTAAGTCCCAAACCTCCTCACTCACAATCCCGCACTGACTGCGAAAAACTGAGGTCGCGGCGCAAGGTGAAACTTCGTCCAATCCGTCTTGCCCGTGAACCACCACCCCGTGGGTAGTCCCCAGCATCGTGGCCGCTTGCGCGATCGGAGCCAAATACTCCGCAGACCGAACCCCAATCAGTTGCCGAGTCGCGTGTGCCGGATTTAAAAGTGGCCCTAACATATTAAAAATGGTCCGCATTCCAAGTTGCCGTCGAACGGGAGCAACGTGGGCAAACGCCGGATGATATGCCGGGGCAAACAGAAAGGCAATCCCCGCCTCATTCCAGCAGCGGGCCGGATCAGCATCGAGACGCACTCCTAGCGCCTCTAGCACATCCGCGCTACCGCACCGGCTGGTGACCGCCCGGTTCCCGTGCTTTGCCACATGAGCTCCCGCCCCCGCCGCGATAATCGCCGCCGCCGTCGAAAGATTCCAACTCGGAATGCCACCTCCGGTCCCACATGTATCCACAACCTCAGCCGGTGCGCCCGAAACCGCTTTCGCATGAGCGCGGAACACCAGCACGAACTCGGTGAGTTCCTGACCTGTAACACCCTTGGACTCCATCGCCACCAGAAAATCGGCGGCTTGCGTCGGGTCAAAGTTGCCCGTGGCAAACTGCTCTGCCGCCATCCCCGCTTCGCCGGGCGCGAGATTCTGTCCCGCCAACAGCTTTTCGGTCAGTTCTCGCATGATTCTGATTGAACCCGAAGCACATTGCCCCGTGCGATGAGTAGAATCATTTGAAGGCATGAGTACCGATTTCACTCCGATTCTCATCTTGGTTGCGGTATCCGGCATTATCTGCGCCGCGATGGTGACCTTGAGCTGGGTGCTCGGTCCAAAAAGGAGCACCCCCTACAAGTCTGCTCCCTACGAATGCGGTGTCGCGCCGAGCGGTTCAGCCCGCGAACGGTTCCCGATCAAATTCTATTTGGTCGCCATGCTGTTCATCCTGTTCGATATCGAAGTGGTCTTCTTGTGGAGTTGGCTGACCGTGTTCGCCAACCCCGGTACTGGTTCCGCACCGGCTGACCTTCAGTTCCAGATATTCAGCTTCTGCGCGATCATGGTCTACATGGTCCTGTGGATCATCGGCGATTGGTACGTGCTCAAGGTTGATGCCATCAACTGGGATGAAGAAGCATCCCTTGACGCGGCGAAACTCGGCACCGTGATGAGCCCGCTCGAGGCTCCGCTTGACGAAGTCGGATTTTCTACTAAGCCCGTGGTTGTCGGCGGTGGTCAATAATGCCCGCTCCGATGGTCGGCGCCCAGCGCCTCGAAGTTTCGAAGATCCAGTCCGCGTTGCCCAACGCAATCGTAAAGGTCCGCGAGTATCGCGGCGACACCTTCATCTGCGTCCACCGCGACTCCCTTCGCGATGTGATTCTTCTGCTCAAGAACGACGCGAGCCTTGATTATCAGTACTTCAGCGAATGCCTCGGCGTGGATTACTCCACGTGGACCCACGAACGCGACTTTCCTCAGTCGCGATTTGAGGTGATCTACAACCTGATGTCGCTACGCCACTACTCCCGCATCTTCGTAAAGGTGGGCGTGAACGACGGGGAATCCATCCCGACGGTGAAGGACATTTTTCTGGGCGCCGAGTACCCGGAACGCGAAACCCAGGATCTATTCGGCATCAACTTCACCGGAAATGAGCCCCCGGCCGAAATGCGATTCTTGCTCCCGGATGACTGGATCGGGTTCCCTCTCCGCAAGGAATACCCGCTGGGTGGTGAAGACGTCGTCTTCGCCCAGGACACGCGGGGACCAGCGGTTGAAGACGTTCAGATGCCTCACGCTGGAGAGAGCTTTGATGGCAAAACCGGATCCGAAGACGTTAGCGGAAGATAATTCGGAACAAACCGCTTTTGGCTCCCGTCTCCATGTTAGGGACGGGAGCTTTTAGTTCCCGAAACTGTCATCTCCGTGACGATTGATGAAAAAGTCATGAAAATACGGGGGAGACCCTTGCAGTAGGTGCCCGGATGTCGTATGATATGCGGGTCTTCGCCCCTCGGGGCGGAAACGTCAAAACAACTTCATAGGCTACGCAGACCGAAAATCGAGAAGTTCCCGATGCACGTGTCAAAGCAGTCATTCAATTGAGATCATCTCGCACCAGGAATTTCTGGCTCAACAGATGCTCTCGATGACGGTGGCGTAGGCTGTGAAAACGACTGACCGGTTTTTTCCGGTTATAAGGAATCATTAACAATGCGTAAAGCGTTTACACTTATCGAACTATTGGTGGTGATTGCAATCATTGCAATCCTTGCCGCCATCCTCTTCCCCGTGTTCGCCCAGGCCCGTGAAGCCGCTAAGAACTCCGCCCTGCTCGCTCAAATGAAGCAGACCGGAACTGGCGCCATCATGTACACTGGTGACAACGACGATGCCTTCCCGCTGGCCTACCAGGTCAACACGACCGGCACCGTCGAAATCATCTGGCAAGATGCCACCCAGCCTTACATGAAGAACTGGGACATCTGCTTGAACAACAAGCGAACCCGACCGACCGGTACCACGGCTGAAATCGCTTTCAAGCGAACCAATCACCTTGGTATGCCTGCTCGAGCTTCCGCGAACGGAGCATTTACCGCAGCCGGCTTCTTCTCCACCACCTTCGCTGGTAGGCCACCGATCCGTTACGATGGTATCGCTGGTGCATCCTACGATGGCAACGCCGCAGCCTCCCCGTTCTACAACTACCGAAAGACTTCTTCGCTGACTTCCAGCGCTATTGAAGCCGTTTCGACCACTTGTATGATCGTTGAGTCCTCCGACCACGACTGCTGGTTCCTGTACACCACCGGTGCGAATGGCCCTCTTGGCTTCTTCACCCGATGGCAGCCAGCCCAGTGGAACGAGAACCCAGGCAACGGTTACGGCTACCCAGTTACGGCAACGACTCGAGCAACCAATGGAGCTAATGGCTTCATCGCTCCGACCGCTACCACGGCTCCGGTGCCAAATGGTCGAACCACCTACGTGGCTACAGACTCTTCGGCGAAGGCTGTCGACACTCGAACCAATTTCGTTCTCGGAAATCCTTCGACTGTCACAACTGGCATTAACACGCCACCGGCCCTCAACCCAAGTGGTACTCTGTAATCGTTATGGTTAAGTACCTTGCTCTCATAGTTCTCGTCGGCGCTTGCCTCGTCGGTTGCTCGCAACCAGCTGGTGGAGATGAAGCCAGCAAGGGTGCTGGTACCACGACTCCAGGCGAGTCCGCAGACGACCGCGGCGCAAACGGCGCGGATTCGAAAGCAGCGACGCTCTAACATCATCTGATCTTAGAACTAGCGAAGAAGAGCGGGAACGGCGCGAGCCGTTCCCGCTTCTTTTTATGTAGAATCAACTGTAATGAGTAAGCAGACCTTCATGCCTTCGACCGAGACGATCTTTGAGCGGACCGGCGAAAACACGATGATCGTGAACATGGGGCCTCAGCACCCCTCCACCCACGGCGTCCTGCGCGTGATCTGCGAACTCGATGGCGAGACCATCGTCCAGTGCAAGTGTGTGATCGGTTACCTGCACACCGGCATGGAGAAGGAAGGCGAAT
This sequence comes from Chthonomonas sp., assembly GCA_043754215.1. Taxonomy (GTDB): domain Bacteria; phylum Armatimonadota; class Fimbriimonadia; order Fimbriimonadales; family Fimbriimonadaceae; genus JAFLBD01. The sequence goes on from JAYUVF010000001.1 coordinate 61,046, forward strand.
ACCAGCAGTACATGAAGTGCGTGGTCATGACCGACCGCATGGACTACCTGAACGCGAACGGCACCAACTTGGCCCACGCGCTCACCGTCGAAAAGCTCCTCGGGATCGATATTCCCAAGCGCGGGCAATATCTGCGCGTCATCCTCGCTGAACTCAGCCGGATCGCCAGTCACTGCGTTTGGCTTGGCACCCACGGCCTCGACCTCGGCGCGATGACGCCGTTCTTTTACATCATGCAGCAGCGCGAGATGGTGCTGGACATGTTCGAGATATTCAGCGGCGTGCGCATGATGCCCTCGTGGATCGTGCCCGGCGGGCTGCGGGGCGATATGCCCGATGGTTTCGAAGCCAAACTTCGTACGTTCCTCGCGACCTTCCCCGGTGAGCTTCAGGTCGTCGAGAATCTTCTCGTCGAGAATCCGATCTGGATGGAGCGGACCCAGCACGTGGGCGTGCTTACGGCTCAGCAGGCACTAGAGCTCGGCTGTAGCGGCCCGATAGCTCGAGCCAGTGGCGTGGCGTGGGACCTCCGCAAGAGCAACCCCTACAGCTCATATGAAGATTTTGACTTTAAGATTCCGGTTGGCAAGAACGGCGACTCGTACGATCGCTTCCTCGTCCGCCTGGCGGAGATGAAGGAGAGCTGCAAGATTCTGCAGCAGGCGCTCGACAATCTCCCCGAAGGCCCGATCAACACCTCCGACCGCAAGGTCAGTCCTCCGCCACGCGAGGAGTTGGACAATTCGATGGAATCCGTCATCCACCATTTCAAACTGTGGACCGAGGGCTACCGTCCGCCCGTAGGCGAAGCGTTTGCCGCCGTCGAAGGAAGCAAAGGCGAACTCGGGTTCTACATGGTCAGCGACGGTTCCAACCGGCCGTATCGGTGGCATCTGCGCGGATCTTCATTCATGAACCTCAAGTCGCTCGAGGTCTTGGCCGTCGGGCGACTTCTGTCTGACGTGATTGCGATCATTGGGTCGATTGATATCGTTTTGGGAGAAATTGACCGCTAGGTTTCATTCTGAGGAGCATCGCTTCATTCGAGTTTCCGTCTACGCGGTCCTTATCAAGAACGATCAAGTTTTGCTTTGTCGGCTCAGCGAACAACTCGGGCTTGATGCAGGACGCTGGACGTTGCCAGGCGGAGGAATCGAATTTGGCGAACCGATAATTGAGGCCCTGTATCGAGAAGTAAAAGAAGAGACTGGCCTTCTCATTGAATTCGAGTCCTGGCTCACGGTGTCGGAAGACACCTTCACCAATTCTCAAAATTCAACGCAAGTGATTCGACTCATCGCATTAGCCCGGGTCGTGAGCGGTGAACTTCAGTACGAGATTGACGGTTCGACCGACATGGCGCAGTGGCATCCCCTAGATTCGGTTGAAAATTTGCCGCTTGTCAAAACTGCTCGCGAGGCTCTCGCCGAGCAAAAAAAAACTGAGTCCGCTCGTTAGAGAAGGCTCAGATTCCACCCTTCCAAGTGCTTTCCGACAGTTCGAGTGCTTTCATGCGTCGCTGAACTTGATTTTTCATGGGGGCCCCGCAATAGCATGCGCTTCTTATTCCCAAATCCAAAGAACTCCAAACTCCGAACTCCCACCCCATCTCCCATCCCCCATCCCAAAGGGGTATAATCCGTCCCACTATGGCAACAGTAAAGAAGTGCGTGCTATTCCGAGGCCGCAAGAAGAATCACGGTCAGCGACGCATGAAGAAGAAGACTCGAACCTTCGGCAAGCACTAAGCGCGCCCAGTCGTTTTAAAAAACCTGCACTACCGGTGCGGGTTTTTTTGTGACCAATTGACTTCCACCCTTGCGACGACCGAAGAGTTGCACGTCCCATCCGTCCCATCCGTCCCCTTCGTCTCATTTGTCCCTCATCGGCTCATCACGTTCATCACCTTCATCACTTCCGCCCCATCCGCCCAATCCATCGAAAACAAAACAATGCAAATCCAGCGAATCCGTGAATGCGTAAAACATAACTTCCAATTTAAGTTCAATTCCAGTCCTAGGTCCACCCCACGAATCGCAGACGAATTCGAATGCGTAAAAAATAACCAAATCCGCCTTGTTGTTCCCCAAGACCCCAAACCCCATACCCTAAACCCGCCGCCCAGTCGAAAGGTAGACTCGTAGACAAACTTATGAGCGAGTTGATCCAACTTGGGGCGGCCAACGCCCGACCAAAGGCGCCCCGACCGGAAGATCTTAAGCTGACGTTCAGCGATACCGCGATCGCCGAGTTGGACGCCCTCCTCACCCACTACCCCGACAAGAAGAGCGGGATTTTGCCGGGGCTTTGGATCGCTCAACGCGAATACGGCGGACACCTGAGCGGCGAGGCCATCGCCGAAGTCGCGTTCCGACTCGAGCGCAGCTACGCGGAGGTCGAGGGCGTGGCCACGTTCTACTCGATGTATAACACCCAACACGAGGTGGGCAAGCACATGATCGAAGTGTGCACTTGCCTTACCTGCCAAGTCTGCGGCGCTTATCCAGTCGCCGACTATCTCAAGAGAAAGCTCGGCGTCGACTTTGGGGAAACGACCGCTGACGGCATGTTCACGCTCCACGAAGTCGAATGCCTCAACGCCTGCGACCGCGCCCCGCTGATCCAAGTGGGCGACCAGTACTACGGCCCGGTCGACGACCAGATGCTCGACGGCCTGCTCGAAAATCTGAGAAACTCCGACACCAACACGGTGGTCCAGATGGCCGACTCGATCGTGCAGGTCCACCTTGCGAACTTTGAGAAGGCGACCGGCCAACCCGCGCCTGCGCCGACAGCCCCCGCTCAGCGCGGACGTATTCGGGTCGAAGAAACTTCCTAAATCGCTTTTACCGTAACCATTTTGAGTTAACTTATGTTAATCTCATGGGGCGTCCCCTTGGAGGTCATGTCATGCGTCGAAAATCAGGATTTACTCTCATCGAACTGCTCGTGGTGATTGCGATCATCGCAATCCTCGCTGCCATCTTGTTCCCCGTCTTTGCGCAAGCCCGAACGGCGGCGAAGAAGACCGCTTCGATTTCCAATCTGAAGCAACAGGGCACCGGCATCATCATGTACTGTGGCGATAACGACGACTCCTTCCCGCTCGCGGTGATGGACGACTCGTCCATTGCGGTGCCAAACCATTACGATGTCAGTTGGACACGCCACGTGCAACCGTACATCAAGAACCTGGATCTTTTTGTAAGTCCAGGCGGCAAGAGCAACCTCAGCGCAAACGACAAGACCCCCTCTAATCGTCCGGTGGACTCCGGGCCCTTGGGTAACCGTGGTGGTGCGCGCGCGCAAGGCGGCCCGGTCGTAAGCTATGGCATCATTCCGCGCGGCTACTGGGTTGGATTTGATGGCGCATGCGGCGTGGGTAGTACGAACTGCCGCTACCAAAACGAGTACGACGGCAAGACCGCGTGGTACGACGGAGTCGCAGGCGCGGCATCTAATCGTGCTGGCGCGGGTGACCGTTGCTACGCCAACGCGGCGGCTGGCGGATTCCCTGAATCGAGCCTAACCACCACCGCAGTGGCGCGCCCCTCTGATCAGGCGATGCTCATCGAAGCGTCCTACTGGGACAATGGCGGTTGCTACGGATTCGTGGGCTATCAGCGCATCCGATACAATTTCGTTCGAGCACCCGGGTTCTTCAATGATGGAGTTCTACTCGGCAAGCAGGTAGTGGCTTTCACCGATTCGCATGTCGGCACGGTAGATGCTCAGCGCTTGTACGAAATTATTCCTGGTGCCACCCCAGCCCAGAGCTACTACAAGTTCTTCTATCCGCATCAGTAATCTGAACCTGAGGTGGGCGAGAGCAAACGCTTTCGCCCACCGACTAACCAAACCGAATTCCCATGAAATCACTATTTAAGATTGTCATTCTCTGCCTCGCCGCCAGCATGCTCACTGCTTGTAGCGAAAAGGTCAACACCGACGTGGAAAGCGTCAACAAGGATAAGGGCGAGCAGGCTGAAGTTCAGCCTCGTGATCGCGACGGCGGCGGCGCGCGGTAGCCCTCCGGCGAATCAACCATCGGGTTTCTTGAGTAGAATCAAGTGAACCTATGGGCGAGTATAAGCTTCTCCTCGAACACTCTCACGACGCCAATTTCCGAACTCTGGACGGCTATAAAGCGAAGGGGGGCTATGGCGCATTGGGCAAGGCGCTGGGGATGGAGCGCCAGGCGATTATTGACCAGGTGAAGGCGAGCGGCCTACGCGGTCGAGGCGGCGCGGGCTTCCCCACCTGGATCAAGTGGAACGGCCTGCCAAAGGACAAGGTCAAGAAGCACTACATCGTGTGCAACGCCGACGAAGGCGAGCCTGGGACCTTCAAAGACAAGCTCCTGATGGAGACGACGCCGTTCACCCTAATCGAAGGGATGACGATCGCTGGGTTGGCTTGCCAAGGCGACGCGGGCTACATCTACATTCGAGGCGAATTCATCGACGCGGCAAAAGCCGTTCGCAGTGCGATTGACGAAGCGTATGCTGCCGGTTACCTCGGCAAGAACATTCAGGGGTCGGGGAAAGATTTTGATCTCTACATCCATCTCGGAGCCGGAAGCTACGAGTGCGGCGAAGAGAGTGCGCTGATGTCGAGCCTCATGGGCGAGCGCGGGATGCCGCGGCTCAAGTTCCCCCACGCGCCGCTTCCTACCATCAGCGGCCTCTGGGACAGCCCCACGCTGATCAACAACGTCGAGACCTACGCTTGCGCGCCTTACATCATCAACAAGGGCGGCGAATGGTACGCGACGCTGGGTGCGAGTACCAAAAACTCACGCGGCACCAAGTTGTTCAGCGTAAGCGGGCACATCAACAAGCCGGGCAACTACGAAATCGAGTTCGGCACCAGCCTCATGGAGCTCCTCGAAATGAGCGGCGGCATGAAGGGCGGGGCGTTGAAGGCGTGCGTTCCGGGCGGCAGCAGTGTGCCCATCATGACCTCGGCCATGTGCCAAAACGCGATCATCGGCTACGAAGAGATGTGGGATGCCGGCTCCATGGTCGGCTCGGGCGGCTGCATGTTCCTGAACGACAAGACCTGCATCGTCCAGTTCATCTGGCGCACCGCGCAGTTCTATCAAATGGAGAGTTGCGGCAAGTGCACCCCCTGCCGCGAGGGCACCAAATGGATGCTCCAGATCCTCGAACGCATCGTGAGAGGCAATGGCCAGCCGGGTGACATGGAGCTCCTGCTGGAGATCACCTCCCAAATTGACGGTCGCTCATTCTGCGGCCTTGGCGACGCCGCCGCATGGCCCGTCGCCGGCGCGATTAAAGTCTTCCCCGAGGAGTTTGAGTACTACATCAAGCACGGAAAGTCCATGGTGGCGGATGGGCTCGTGATGACGCCGTAATTCGGGGATCGGAAATCGGTCTGAATAGGAGAGCTCATGACGAGTTTTGAGGAGCACAATCCCTGATCCTCGTAAAAATGTTCAGACACTTTTACGTCCGCGTCGAAGCACCGCCAAAAGTCCAAATCCGAGGGCGGACAGCGACGCGGGCTCAGGCACCGTGTAAATCTGGTTCGAACTCATTTGCCAGCTCTGTCCGGGCTCAAGCTGTACCGTATAGCGAAACGCAAACTGGGCATCGCCCGGACCAAAAGTTGTAGCGTACGGTGCCAAGTTCGCGTTCACGGACATTGCGTTGAAAACTGCGTTAGCCTGTCCGACTGCGAGAGAATCGGGAATCCCCGTGACCCCGGTCGTTACCTGATAGCTCGGGAAGGCCTGGTCGTGTTGAGCGACCGTGCTGGAATTCAGCGCGGTGGCGATGTCGCCAGGCGCACCTCGCATCCCTAAGTCACTGAAAAAGAAGAAGTAAAGTTGGCGGGCGACTGCGCCCGTGTTTGTAATCGTTGCCACTTGGCTGAGGTTGCTTATCGTGCCTGGGCTCCCGGTCAGCAAATAGTCAATCTTGATGTCTAATCCGGTCGGAGTATAACGAACTTGAAGTCTGTCGGAGGCCGTTTGTGTAAATGTCCGGCTACTTGAGTGGTTCAAAGCGTAGCCGCGCACTAAATCTGGGCTGTACCAAAAACCCTGATCACCAACCCCATCTTGCCCAAACACTTTCCAATCGCGGAGTTCACCAATGCTAGCGGCCCCAAAAAAGAAGTTCGCTTCGCTGGTACCACTCGTTAACGTGAAACTTTGAGCATGGACAAGCGAGCTGACGAGTGCCAATGAGAGGAAGCCAAGGCTCTTTAAAGATGTCATACGAATACCACCTGCTTGATGACCCAAGATTACGCATAGAAAGTTCAGCGGTTGGCCCAGCCTTAATCTTCGTTAACAAAACCCCGCAAAGCTGCCAGCAAGTTCCCTTAAAAACGATCCTCCTCAACTTTCGTAAACAAAATTTTCCGAAAATCCTTGTGTTTGAGTGATTCGTCATTATAATGAGCTCATGGCCCTTCATACAAATATATCTGGGCGACGGAGGGCGAGCGGCTTTACGCTGATCGAACTCCTGGTCGTCATCGCCATCATCGCCATTCTAGCCGCCATTCTGTTCCCGGTCTTCGCGCAAGCGCGTGAAGCCGCGAAGAAGACGGCACATCTATCCAATCTCAAGCAAATCGGAACGGGAACCGTGCTTTACAACGTGGACAACGACGATCGGTTCCCGAACTCGTTTATTGAAGACCAGAGCATTCAGTACCCATTCCAACTCGTCGGCACCCGACGAATCGGCACATGGCAAAATTCTGTCATGCCTTACATGAAGAGCTGGGACATGCTTGCGTGCTACGACTATCAACGGCACAGTACGGCAAACCCATTGAAGGTTGACCCATTTATCGCGTTGGCAATTCCACCTCGGTCTGATGTCTTCAACCGAGGCTACTGGGTTGACACGTACTACTCCTTCGGCACCCCCGTACGCTGGCAGGGTCTACTAGGGGGATCAAGAACTAACGGGTGGACGCCCGGCATTCTAACCGACACGGCCAGCCGGACCTCCTCCGAGGTCGGCGATGCCGCCAGAATGACCCTTCTTGCGGAAGGTACGGCGCCTGACTGGTGGCTTCATCAGGCGGCAGGCACCGGACTCAACAACTCCTTTGGCTATATTAAATCCTGGCCCGCTTATGGTCCAAATAATCCACAAACATTCGGACCTTTCTTCAAACACGCGATGTTTAAGAAGCAAGGGGGCGGTCGAATTTATTGGGGTGAATGCTATAACAGCATCAGAAAATGCGATTTCGGTTCAGCTCCCGTCGTTTTCACTGATAGCCACGTGAAATGGATGGATCAGCATGCTTGGCTTGCTCCAAGACGTAACAGCCAGAACATTCTTGTTTATCCTTACATGTGGGCGGAAGACTAATGAAAAACATTGCACTATTATTAATTATCACAATTGTCGCCTGTTCGGGCTGCAACAATAACAAGGGTTACACCGTGGACAAGAATGACCCCGCGTCGGTCGAAAATGCGAGCAAGTCCCCGCCCATCACTTTGAATGGTGATGGAAGTCCGGTAGTCGAGGGGCAAGCACCCGGGAAATAGGACGCTTGTTTTGAAGATAACACGATACCCTTCCCAGCGGGAAGGGTATCTCTTCGTGCGGCTGATCACTTGTGTAGCCCAGGTTAGCAAACCAGCTCAAGTTGCGTAGCCTAAAGTAAAAGCTGCGGACCCTGCTGGCGGCGGCCAGTGACGCTCGCAGTTTGTACGCCGGGCCACACGGTGGGCTCCCGAAACTTTTAGAGGGGAGAAATGGTCCCGCTCTTAGGCCAAATTCATGGCCCGGCGATCTTGAATCCCTCCAACTTCTCCGTAACATCCGAACGCAAGCCTCAGGTGCACTCTAATGTTAAATCTTTATTAACACGCCGATGAGTTGAACCACATCGCCGTGTTATTGGCGTTGTTAGAATATGGGTACTCAACTCAAGTCTCTTGTATTTCTTTTCAGCTCCCTGTCCACGACGCTCGCATTTGCGACGCCTCGTCTGGAAATTGATGCTTTGCGTGCGCCAGCCTATTGGGCCAATAGTGCAAGCTCTGGGCGCGATGACTATAGACCCGTGCACGGGTTTTTCGCTCCCCCAAATGAAGGGAAAAAGATCACACTTAACGTCGAGCGAAACGCAGGCTTGGTTGGTGCAGGGTACGAGTACCTTGCTACAACCGCGAAATTTGAGCTGCGATATTACAGTGGAATCTACGCACCTGCAACGGTCACGACGCCTGAAGTCAGCGTCGGGCCGCTCACGATCACTGCCTACCTAAACCAGTACCGTGATGTCGACATCTCCGCAATTGATGGCATAGCGGCGCTTACGTTGACAAGCGGTGACGCCATAGTGCACATCCCAAACATCCTTCCCCCTTTTATTCAACAGTATTACGGGGCGTCAGCTGAGTACAACGTGCTTTTCGGGTCCATCAGATTCGCTCGAAAAATCACAACTATGAGTGTGAACTCAGATCGTGAACTGTACAAGGTGTTCGAGTTTTATCCGGAGCGACCGGCCCTTGTGGCAAAAGCGCAAGCTTCCGAATCCACCACAGTTTTCGGCATCTCACAAGCCCTTGCAAGCTACGGCTTGCAACCAGCCGGTTTTCAAGTAAATGACCGGCGATACCTGGGATTCGGCGGTGGGTACGACTCGTTTCTTCCGGTTCGGATGTCAGTGAACAATGGTAGTTCAACAGTTGAAGTGAACACGGAGGCCTCGTCGGGCGAGTTGGAGTTCCTGCCGGACCTTGCCAACGGAACCTATACAGTCACAGTCTCGCGCGCCGGGATGTTGACCCGAATTCGGACAGTGACGGTTTCCAGTTTCGTTCCAACTCTCTCCTCTTCCCTTGATCTTCGTCTCGGCGACACCGACGCCAGCGGTGAAATTGACGCCGCCGACATCGACACCGTCATTGCGGCATTCGGGATGGTAGAGGGGGACAGCGGATGGTTTGACGGCACGTACCCCGCGTACTTGTACACTGACGTGGACGGGTCGGGGGAGGTGGACGCGGCCGATTCCGATGTGATTACTGCCAATTACGGCGAAGTATCCGACTAGATGGGCAACTGGGTGCACCGCCATGATCGGGCGGTGCACCCGGCTCCGATCCGCGACGACTGCTCCCGCCACCACGTACAAAGAGACGAGTGAATCGCCTCTTAAGAAACTTCGTCGAAGCCTGCCAGAACGCGCGGGAGCAGTGGCAGCGCGCGACGCTGACGGCGCTCGGCGTGATGGTGGCGGTGGTGGCGATTACGCTCCTGATCGGCATCGGGCGCGGGGTGCGCACGGATATGACCAAGCAGGTCTCCGACCTGGGCGTCAACCTCCTGGTCATCTTCCCCGCCCGCATCGACCCCAACGCGATGGCATTCAACCCGAATATGGGCGGGATGTCGTACCTTCGGGGTGAAGACGCGACGAACATCAGCGCGGTGGACGGCGTGGTGCGCAGTGCGATCTTGAGTTTCACCGGCGGCGGCGTACGCTACAACGGCAAGGAGTCCTATCCGATCAACATTGCCGCCGACCCGGCTTGGTTTCAGATCCGTCCGGTCAAGCTGAAAGAGGGCAAGCTCTACGACGAAACGACGATGGGCGAACCCGTCGCGGTGCTCGGAAGCATCGCCGCCGAGGAACTGTTCGGGACCGCCTCTGCGGTGGGCAAAGAGGTGACGATCAACGGCAAGCCGTTCACGGTGATCGGGGTGACCGAGGACCAGAGCGAGGAGAATAGCTTGCTCAGCAGCTTCAGCTTCCAGAACGTGGCCTACGTCCCCTGGAGCATTTTCAAGACCCGCAACCCGCAGGCTCAGATTGACCGAATCATGATCCAGTCGGCGCCGAATGCCGAGCCCAAGGCGCTTGTGGCGCAGATCGAATCCTTGCTGGGCAAGCGGCTGGACGAGCAGCAGTTCAGCGTCTTCACCCAGGAGCAGCTGCTGGGGCTGATTTACCGAATGATGAACATTTTGGAAATCCTGGTGACGGGGCTGACGAGTATCGCCCTGTTCGTGGGCGGGGTGGGCATTATGGCGATCATGCTGATGGCGGTGAATGAGCGCACCAAGGAGATCGGGATTCGGAAGACGGTCGGGGCTTACCGGAAAGATGTGTTCTTCCAGTTCTTCTTCGAGGCGGTGGTGATTTCGCTGGTGGGGGGTGCAGTGGGGCTGCTTTTCAGCCTACTGGTGAGCTACATTTTGGCGACTCAGACCGTGATCAAGCCGGAGATTTCGGGCGGACTGATCCTATTTGCGCTCGCGGTTTCGACCGGCGTCGGGGCGTTGTTTGGCCTCATTCCCGCGATGAATGCGGCAAAGAAGCACCCGGTAGATGCCCTACGGATTGAGGGTTGACGGTGCGCCGTGTACGCTGCAACTCGGCTCGTTATCCACCATGTTGACCGTGTAGGTGCCGGCGGTAGGACAAACCGGGAACATACCTTTGATGAAGATCGGGGCGAGTTGGGCTTGCGTCGGGGTGCTGGTTCCCGGGAGGCTGTTCTCCATCGCCCATCGCGATTTCGCATTGTCGATTTCGGTGAGGTTGCGAAGACAAGCCCGGACTCGAGTGCGATCCCGCGCCATCATGAACTGAGGCACCGCGACGCCCAGCAGGATGCCAATGATCAGTACCACGATCATGATTTCCACCAGCGTAAATCCTTTTCGTCTTGTCATCTGAAACTTCTCTTCCATATTTTCGGCGGATTTACTACATGGCTGGAGGAATTTATGCACCTTCGCGATGGCGACCAAAATCTGCACTCGGAATCGTTCACAGCGTCTCGTGGACCCTTCACAGCGACTCGGAATCGTTCACAGCCTCTCGGAGAAGGATCACAGCCTCTCGTGGACCCTTCACAGCGACTCGGAATCGTTCACAGCCTCTCGGAGACCCTTCACAGCGACTCGGAATCGATTTTTCTTTCTCAGAGACCGTTCACTGCTTCTCAGAGGCCGTTCACTGCTTCTCAGGGACCGTTCCCTACGACTCGGAATCGTTCACTGCCTCTCAGAGACCGTTCAGTACAACTCAGACACCCTTCACTGTGGCAGTGAAGGGTGTCCGATTGATGAGTCGCCGCGATGGCGCGACGCCGAAGCCTTAGACTTCGGCGTTGAGCTTGGCCACCAACTCGGCGACCTTCATGGAACCGAGGTCGCCGAGTTCGCGGTGGCGAATTCCGAGGGTGCCTTCTTCGATGTCCTTGTCGCCGCAGATGAGCATGTAAGGCACCTTCGACTTCTGGTTCTCGCGGATCTTTTTACCGAGGGTTTCTCGGCTGGCGTCCACGAAAACACGGAAGCGGTTGGCCGAGGGGATCTCGCCCAGGATTCGCTCCGCGTCCGGCACGTAGGCGTGGGTCGGGTGGCCCTGCAATATCTCCGCGACCTCTTGGGCGTATCGCACATGGCGGTCGGCGATCGGGAGGATCGCCACTTGTACCGGCGAGAGCCAGAGCGGGAACGCGCCGGCGTACTGCTCGGTGAGCAATCCGATCATGCGCTCAAGCGACCCGAAGGGCGCGCGGTGAATCATCACTGGGCGGTGGGGCTTGCTGTCCTCGCCGGTGTATTCCAATTCGAAGCGCTCGGGGAGGTTGTAGTCCACCTGGACGGTGCCCATCTGCCAGTCTCGGCCGAGGGCGTCCTTGATGATGATGTCCAGCTTGGGGCCATAGAACGCGGCGTCGCCGACCGAGATTTCGTAGTCCATCCCGAGCTTCTTGCAGGCGTTCAGGATCGCGGCGGTGGCGAGCTCCCAGTTGTCGTCATGGCCGATGTACTTGTCGGATTCGGGGTCCTTGGTGCCGACGCGGACGCGGTAGTTGGTGAGCCCGAGTTTGGCGAGCACGGCCTGAATGACCTCGACCACGCCGATGAACTCCTCTTGGAGTTGGTCGGGAGTGACGAAAAGATGGGCGTCGTCTTGAGTGAAGCCGCGTGCACGCAGAATGCCGGTGACCTCGCCGCTCTGCTCGTAGCGATAAACGGTGCCAAATTCGGCGTAGCGAACCGGCAAGTCGCGGTAGGAGCGCATCTGAGATTTGTAAATCTCGATGTGGAACGGGCAGTTCATCGGCTTGAGGATGAACGTGTCGTCCACCTCGCCCGCCGCATTTTTGTCCTCCATGAACGGGAACATCTTGTCGCGGTAATTGATGATGTGCCCGGACTTTTCGTACAGCTTGATGCTGGCGATGTTCGGGGTCACCACGGGTTCGTAGCCCCGCTTGAGCTGCTCGCGCTGGAGGAATTCGACCATCGTATTGCGAAGCGTGGCGCCCTTAGGGAGCCACAAGGCCAGCCCGGTGCCGACGACCGGGGAGAACATGAAGAGGCCCAGTTCTTTGCCGAGCACGCGGTGGTCGCGCTTCTTAGCTTCTTCGAGCATGTGGAGGTGGCCATCAAGCTCCTCTTGGCTCTCGAATGCGGTGCCGTAGATGCGCGTGAGCTGCTTATTCTTCACGTCGCCGCGCCAATACGCGCCGGCGATGGACATGAGCTTAAAGTGCTTGATCTCCTTGGTGGTTTCGACGTGAGGACCTCGGCAGAGGTCGAGGAACCGGTGGAGCACACCTTCTCGGTCGGTGCGTTTTTGGTCGTAGAAGCTGATGACTTCCCCTTCCGGTACGGCGTCGAGCAGTTGAAGTTTGTAGAGAGAGGCGTCGAGACCCATGCCGGGGACGCTGTCGTCGAGGATCAGGGCCTTCGCTTCGTCGCGGGAAACTTCGAGTCGCTCAATGCGCTGATCGAGCTTGCTCAGCTCCTTCATCTTCTTCTCGATCGCTTCCAGCTCTTCTTCGCGCAACGGCTTGGGGAAGTCGATGTCGTAGTAGAACCCGTTCTCGATGGGGGGCCCGATGGCGAGTTTGACGCCGGGGTAGAGCTCTTGGACGGCTTGAGCCATCAGATGGGCGGCGGAATGCCGGAGCCGATAAAGGTGCGAATCTTCGTATTTCATGCGCGTTTTCCTCCCAGACCAGGGGATTGAATTGTTCAGTCCTATTATGGGCGAAAACGCCTTGAACCTCACGTGAGGCGGGACCGTCGAACTAGGCGTGCGCGGCTTTTTTCTGGCATTTATTGTGGCGTTAACTTCGGGGGCGATGGCCCAGGTGACGGTTGGGCCCGACACGCTGGAGACTGCGCTCCTCGGTTTGCGAAGTTCATCGGCGCTGGCGCTTGCCTTACGGGGCGAGGACCAGACGGGGAGCCGTGTGATTCCTTTTCGGGTGAACCTGTACTACGTCCCAGCCAGTGCAACCTTGGGGCCGAAGGTTGAGGTTTGGAGCTATCGTGGCGAGACTTTGGACCGCCTTTTGGTGGGCGACGGGGCTGAGTTTGTGCGGTACGACGTGACGCATAACCAATACTCGATCACGCCCTATCGCACCGCCGAGGACGCGATGCGGCTTTTGCAGACAATGGGCGGGGGCAACATCGCCCTTCCCGTGCGCTTGATCCGCGACATGATGGGGGCTGAGCGATGGCAACCTTGGTTGCGCAACGCCCGAATCGAACAGCCGGGCGCTTTTCGATTTTCTTTGAGCACGGGAAATCCCGAGCATTCGCGCTTGGAGTTTCGTTTTGCCGAGCCATTTCGGCCTGACACTCCGGTTTTGAAGGAGATCATCTCGCTTGAGCACCGCGCGGGGATGTCCACCACCTGGACGATGCGGATCGTTCCGAATTTTGAGCCGAGCGCGACCCAGTTTAAGTTCGTCCCGCCAGCGGGAGCTAAGGCGGTGGCGTCGTCTGCTAGTACAAAAACTGGTTCGTAAGTGGGTGCCGTGAGGTACCGTCCAAACATGGACGACATTCTCACCAAAATCAGCACCCTCGAAGTCGAAGTCAAAAAGCAGAAAGAGGCTCTGACGGCTTTGAGAAAGTCGTTGCCGCCGATGCGGGTGGAAGATGTCACGATGACCGACATGCACGGGCAGTCGGTCACGCTTTCGGAACTCTTCGACGGTCGCAAGGACCTGATCGTGATCCACAACATGGGGCAAGCCTGCGCCTCTTGCACGCTTTGGGCGGACGGTCTGAACGGACTTCTTCCCCACTTACTGACGAGGACTTCAGTTGTGATGTGCTCCCCCGATGCTCCCGAGCCAATGCGCGCCTTCTCAGAGTCTCGGGGCTGGAACTACCGGATGATTTCCACCCAAGGTTCCACGTTTACTAAGGATGTGGGCTTCTCGGACCCAACGGGTGGAACGTATCCTGGCTACTCGACCTTCCGCAAGAACGCAGATGGGACAATAGACCGGCTGAGCTTCGCGCACTTCGGCCCGGGCGACGATTACTGCGGCATCTGGTTCATGCTTCCTCTCCTCGATGATGGGATCGCGGGATGGTCGCCCAAGCACGTTACGATCGGATGACGCGAGTGGACGTTGCGGCCAGTCGCGTCGATGATGTGCGACTGGCCGAGTTTTGCTCGGCTTTGGGCTTGGTAGTGGAGCTATTGCCCCTGCTGACGAAGCTGGGAGCGCGGCACTGGCATCTCCGCAGGGCGGGGCAGGCTGGCACGTTGGAGCTCACCGAGTGGCAAGACGCGGTCTGGATTTCCGTCCACTCGAACCGACGCGCGGATTGGGTCGAGGCGGCTATCCCGCTACTGAGCTCAGCGCTTAGCGACCCGAGTTAAGTTCGAATACGATCTTACAGGTCACGCGGTTGGGGTCGCCGCCGGGGATTTGGATGGGTTTGGCGGTGAGCTCGACCCTGAGGGGCAAACCGTGGGCACCGATCCAAGCCACTCCGTTCGCGGTGTAGTTTGGAGTTTCGAGGCTCTGGAAATACGTTTTGACCTTGTGCGCCCCATTCTCAAACCCGAGGTAGCGGCCACGAAAAACGTACGAGACGCCCCTTGTGTCTTTAAACTCCCACGTCTCATCCACGGCCGGAGCCTTAGCGGGAAGGGGGACGGTGACAAAGCGCGAGAGAATCATCAGCTCGTTCATCTCGTCCAGCGCGGTTTCGAATTTGAATTGCGCGCCCGTGTTACCTCGCCACTCGGTGATCGCCATCGCGGGGGCTTTGGGATCGAAGATGCGGGTTTCCCCGTCCAGGGTCTCTTTCTGGGGGCGCACCAGGTGATCCCACTCAGAACGTCCGGTGGAGCTGTCCACCGACTTGATCTTGGAAAAGACAGCGTCCACCTGGACAAGATTCAGATCTTGTTCAGGGTCAATAAAGCTTCGCGTTTGCTTCCCGACGAATGAGTCGCCCGGCTTCACATTGACGCGAAGCGGAAACGGGAACGGCGGGGCGATTTGGGTGGTGAGAACAAAAGCGAGAGCGATGATCATTTAGGCTGCCAGGGCTGCTCGCTAGGTTTCTTGTATCCTCGTTTTCGGGCAAGTTCCTCGCGGCCGACTGCACTGTCGAGCTTGGCCTGCTGGCGCAGAAGTTCCGCGTGTTCACGCTCCACGGCGTGCATTTCGGCCTTCGCCGAACGCCCGAGAGCCTGCTCTTCGCGATACTTCTCCCACGGTTTGATGCTCATCGCAACCCCGCTGAGAACCCCCAAAATGATGAGGAGTGACGTCCATGCCAATTTATTTCCCATCCTTGCAGCTTCCAGTTTACTTGACGTTTTCGACCATGATCAGGTTCGTGTTGCCCACCTTCCCCGCTGGGACCCCCGCCGTGATAACGATGGAGTCGCCCACCTTCACTCGCTTTTCGATCAAGAACCCGTCAATCGCGCGCTGAACCACGTCGTCGGTGGTCTCCGGGCTCTCCAATAAAATCGTCTCCACGCCCCAAACGATGCTCATCTGTTGAAATGTAGATTCTGTCCAAGCCGTACAGAGGATCGGCATTTTGGGTCGGAATTTACTCACCATACGGGGGGTGAGACCACTGGTTGACGTGGTCAGAATCGCCTTCACCTTGAGCGTGGTAGCGAGCTGGACAGCCGCCTCGGCGACGGCGCTGGTGTTCTCGTTCAGCGCCTCTAGCGAATAAAAATGCTTGTCGTGGTCGAAGCCGGTCTCGGCGGTTTCGGCGATTTTCGACATGACCTTCACCGCTTCGATTGGGTACTTCCCGGTCGCCGTTTCGCCGCTCAGCATGACCGCGTCGGTGCCATCGAGGATCGCGTTCGCGACGTCGGTCGCTTCTGCTCGTGTCGGCCTAGCCAAGTTCACCATGCTCTCCAACATTTGGGTCGCGGTGATCACCGGGCGACCAGCCTCATTGCACTTTCGGATCACTTTCTTTTGAACCAGAGGGACGTCTTCCAGATCCATTTGGAGACCTAAATCGCCCCGCGCAACCATGATCACGTCAGCGACTTTGAGGATTTCGTCGATCTCCTTGACGGCCTGCTGAGTTTCGATCTTGGCCACGATCATCGGGTGGTAGTCGAGCTTTTCCAACACGCGCCGGAGTTCGCGCAAGTCACTGGCCCGTCGCACGTACGACAGCGCGACGAAGTCGGCTTTCGCCTTGGCCGCTTCGACGACGTCTAACAAATCCTTGTCGGTCAGGGCCGGGGTTTCGAAGCTCTTCCCCACCAGGGTAACGCCCTGCTTGCTCTTGATCAGCCCTCCGGCCAGGACCTTAGCGTCGAAGCTGTCGCCTCGGTCTAACCCGAGTTTGAGCTCGACATCTCCGTCTCCGAGTAGCAGTCTGTCACCGGACTCCATCGCTACCCACATCTCTTTCCCGCCAATGTAGAGCTGGGCCGTCATGTCCACGTGGCTAATCACCAGCGACTGGCCTGCTTTGACCTCGATGACTCCGTCCGCTAGCGCGCCGATGCGGAACTTCGGGCCTTGGAGGTCGACGAGAATGCCCACGGGCGAGATCGCCCGGTTCATTTCGCGGATCAGCGATATCCACTTGTGCCGAGTGTCCCAGTCCCCGTGGCTGCAGTTGAGACGACACACGTTCATCCCCGCGCTCATGAGCTCGGAGAGCTTCTCCTTGCTCCCGGTCGCGGGGCCGATCGTGCACACAATTTTCGTCCGTCGTTTCATCCGAAGGTGAAGACGTCCGTAGGTTCACTTACGGACCCAGCAGAGCGTGATTCATGGGATATTAATTTGGTAGCCTTGTTCCATGGAAGGATTCGATGAGGCGCTGATCTCCATCCGCGCGATTTGTGCGGACCTTGAGGGATCGTATGAGAAGCTCAGTCACGGATCTCCATGCTTTTTCGTTGAGAAGGGCAAGCAGTTTCTCGCGTTGCTGGATGACCATCACGGGGACGGTCGGTTGGCGGTTTGGATTCTTAGCACCTTGCCTATCCAGGAGTCACTGCTCTCGGAAGGTCGGGTTTCGTTCTTCCGCCCTCCGTACATGGGCGGACGCGGTTGGATCGGGGTCGAGCTGAACGGAAATGTTTCTGCGGAAGAGCTCGAGGATTTGATTCAAGCCGGCTATGAGCTGGCAAAACCGGCTAAACGTCGATGAGGTCTGTATACTGAGAAACATGAAAACGCTCCTCATTCCCTTTTTGCTAGTTGCCGCCTCTCTGACTCAAGCTCAGATGACCGTCCCGATGCCGGCCGAAATGAAGGCGCTCAGCTTCCTGATGGGCGAATGGGAGGGGACGATGAAGATGACTTTGCCCGGGGCGACTCAGGTGATGGACGTGAAGTCCACGGTCAGTGTCAAAGAGTTTGGGGCGTACCAGGAGACGGTTTACACGATGGAAATGCCGGGCATGTCGAAATTCACCGGCAAGAGCTTCCTGCGATGGAACCCGACCACCAAGCAGTACCAATCGTGGACCTATGACACTGCGGCGGACGAACCGCGCGAGGAAACGGGCACCTTGACCGGCAACACTTTGACCATGGTCAGCAGGCCGCAGGGAGGAATGGTCACCAGGATCGCCTATTCGAAGGGGACGAAGGACACGGTCAACTTTCTGATCGAGATGAAATCGGGCGACAAATTTGAGAAGCTGGGCGACTGCGTGTACACACGAAAGAAGTAAATTCGGGTTCAATATTGTCCGAAATGATTTTGCCTACGCCTCGTCTGATCCTCGTCGCCGGAATCAGTTGCTCAGGCAAAACCACCCTCGCCTCCCGCCTCACCGAAGAGTTCGAGGCGCTCCACATTTCGATGGACGACTACTACCGTAGCTTCGACGGAATGACCCTGGAGGAGAAGCGAGCGGTGAATTTTGATGCGCCCGACGCGGTGGAGCATCGGCTGCTTTTCGATCACCTTTCGGCGCTGAAAGCGGGGATGCCAGTGCACCGTCCAATCTACGATCACGCGGGGTTTGATCGGGTAGGTACAGAGTTGGTCTCGCCACGAGCGGTGGTGGTTTTTGAAGGGCTCTTCAGCTTGTATTGGCCCGAAATTCTCGCTTTGGCGGATGTCTCGGTGTTCGTGGACACGCCAGTTTCGGTGTGTTTAGAGCGGCGGCTGTTCCGCGATACGTTTGAGTTCAACCGCACCCGCGAAGATTCTCTAAACCGGTATGTGAATCATGTGATTCCGAACCAGGACCGTTTCGTGCTTCCAACCCGGGATGCGGCGGACGCGATCGTGAATGGCGAGGATGATTTGGAGTTGACCGTGGATCGAGTGCGGGAGATGCTTTTCGAATCGGATCTAATCGGGAATAAACACCCGCGCTAGCTCCGCCCATCGAGCGAGTCCGGGGAGGCTGGGGAAACGGTCTGCTAGCTCCAGCAAAGCTATTCGCTCCATAGCGCGCCAGGGGAATGGCGGCGCAAAAGGAAGCTGCTCTGCCGCTTGCACGTGGCGCGATGCCTCAAATTCCATGCCCGATTGGGACAGGTGGAGCCACGCCCACAGGTAGCGCAGCATCGGTTGATCGCGGTGCCGCAGGGCTTCGTCGAGCAGTTTGGTCGCGTCACTCATGAGGTTGGCCTCGATGATCAGGCATACCACGTCAATGAGCGCCTCGGGATCTTTGGCGAGCGGGGCGAGGATCGGGTTAGGGTCCTTGCCTTGCTCGTTTTGGGAAAGGAACCCTTCGACTCTCAGCGCGGGCTCGAGCGGACTCAAGTAGTGGGCATTGAGGAGCTCAGGTCGCTCGCTGTCGTCGCCGGGTTCGGGTCGAGTGATTGCCGCTTTGAGCCACCACGTGAGGGGGTCGTCGCCGTTGTAGAGGAGTGCGGTTTCGAGGTGTTCGTTTGCAAGGTCTAGGTCACGTTCTGCGATGTGATTTTTGGCGAGTTGCGCGTGGGCGGATCCGCGCCATCCAGCGTCTCTAAGTTGGGGTTCTAGATCGTTCGCTTCAGGGCGATCTTCGGCTGGCCACTGGAGCTGAACTTTGCCGTCGGACACGAGTGCGACTCCGGAAATTTCCCCGGAAATTCCGGATAAATCCAATTTTTCGAGTTTCTTGGTGGAGAAGCTGACGGGCGATTCGAGCGTTTGGCCACCGGCTTTCACTACGACCTTACCGCTAGGGAGGTCTTGGTTGAGTTGCACATTCAGTTGGCCTTCATTGAGGCCCATCACTCCCCCTGCGTTGTAAGCACTCACCGCTTCCATCCCAGAGAATGGGGACAGCGTGAGATACCACGAGTCGACTTGCCCCGGTTTTAGGAGGGTGCCGACCTTCGTGCGGCGCAAAAACGGCTCGTCAAACACCCAAGCCTCAGAAAGCACAAATCCCCTATTTGATTCGAACACCAAACTATCGTGGGACCCCATTTCTTGCCTGTCGCCGAAGCCCCACAACTGCAAACCAGATCGTCCGATTACCTCGTTTTCAGTTCGATTTAATAAAGAAAATTCCAGGGAAATCTGCGCGCTGTGTGGACTTAACCGCCACTTTGCTTGCCAGGAAAGTCCACTACCCGTTCGGATTTCGAACAAAAGTAGCTCCGCTGGTTCTGATTCATCCTCGGGCTCTGTGGTGGTGAAGTCCACCGTCCCGAGGGCGTTGGGGCGATCGCCCTCCCCCGCCACAATCTCAATGCCGTATTCCACCGACGCCCCCCGGGTGCCACGGTCACTCACACTCAAGGTCTTCGGCATCGGAATCACATCCAAGCCGGTTCGCTTATCGTGCAGCGCAATGATTCGCCCGCCTAAGTCGAGGCAAAAGGTGACCGCAATGAAGTCGTTGGCGAGGGTGATCGTGCGCAGGCTGATCAGCTTGGTTTCCCCGGTCTTGCGCAAGAGCGGGAACGGATAGGCCGCCCGGAACGTCTCTGGTTGTAACGGATCGGGGTGAATTGCCTCAAGAGTGCCCATCTCCAGGTCAAGAATGTCGGGGATGATTTCGCACGGCATGGATGACAATGAGGGTACCCGCCCGGTAGGATAGGTAGAAATGAGCAAAGCAGGACGCTTTTTCATGGGTCTTTTCAAGTGGCTGGTGGTGCCCGTCGCCCTCGGCTTCGTGGGCTTTGCCTTCATCGGCCCCTACATCGGGCGAAAACCGCCCGAGGCGCTCAAACGAATTCAGGACAAGATTGTGACCCCGGTAACTCCGGACCCCACCCCGGTAGCCACTGCCGCCGATCCCGACGAGATCAGCACCGAGTGGCCCGCGCCTAAAGTTGACGTCGAACTCCGACGGCTCAATGGCGAACGCATCGAAGACCGCCAAACCAGCAAGCGACCGGTGATGGAAGAATCGACCCCCGTGACCGAGGACGCCCCAGCGGACGAAACTCCTGCCCCGACCGACAGCAATAGCGGCGAAGAGACCCCGGCCGAGCCGCCCGCCGAAGAGCCTACAGAACCGCTACCCGATGGCCCCGGCGCGTAGATCTGCCGATAATCCAATTCAATGAGTGCGGGCCCTCCCACCACGCTTGGCAAGTACCAAATCATCCGTGAGATCGCGAGATCGAACGACATTGTGTACGAGGCCTATGATCCCGCCATGAATCGGCGCGTGGCCATCAAGGAACTCAATGTTCCGGGAGGCAGCACCCCCCAGCAGCGCGAGGAGCGCGTGCGCAGATTCCAGCGCGAGATCAAGGCGGCGGGTTCGCTGGCTCACCCGGGGATCGTCACCATTTACGAAGTCGGCGAAGACTCCGGCCGGTTCTTCATGGCGATGGAGTACCTCGACGGGAAAACGCTCCGGAATGAGCTAGACACCAACGGTCTCCTGCCGCCGGAGAGGGCCCTCGAAATCGCGATTGCGATGCTCGACGCCCTGGCATTCTCCCACGAGAACGGAGTCATCCACCGCGACATCAAACCCGAGAACATCCAGATTCTCAGCACGGGGCGAATCAAGCTCACCGACTTTGGCATCGCTCGGCTCACGTTTGAGCCCAATATCACGATTGACGGGCAAGTCTTCGGTACGCCGAGCTACATGTCGCCCGAGCAAGTGGTGGGCAAGGACATCGATGCCCGGAGTGATTTGTTCAGCGTGGGTTCGGTTTTGTTCGAGATGCTAACGGGGCTCCGCGCCTTTCCTGGCGATAGCGTGGTGAGCATCAGCTACGCGATCATGAACACGGAGCCGGTCATTCCGCCCACAGTGCACGGAGCAATTCATGATCTGCTGCGTTCGTTACTAGATAAGACGATTTCCATGCGGGCGCCCAGCGCAACCGCTGCACTGAAATCGGCGCAAGGCGCGCTCGAAGCCATGAGGCATCCCCAGCCGCAGGCGGTTTATCCCACGGCGGGCTACTCGCCCGCTCCGCCGCCGGTCCAGAATTTTCCTCCCACCAATCAGCAACCTTACACCTACGGCTACCAGCCATCGCCTCAACAGCCGATGATGGTGCCGATTCCGATCTATATCCCGCCACCACCGCGTCCGCCGCTGTTTAAACCCGAGACGAAGCAGGCGATGGGGCGGTTTATGGTGATCGTGATCTCGCTGTCTTTGGTGCTGGGGCTGATCGTGGTGGCGGTGCAGTCCATGGCGGGGGCGGCGGACCGAATTGGCTCACGGCGGGCGGCCGTGCCCGGCGCCACGACGGCCTCACCAGAAGATGCGGTGCGCTGGAGCTCCAGCGCGACTCAACAAGCCAATCAGGGCGATTTCGAGGGTGCAATTGCGTCGCTGCGGTACGCGATTCAGGCTGATCCGAGTCAACCTGCCTATCCCGCCCAGTTGGGGGAGATTTACGCCACAGTCGCCAACAGGGCGCTCCAGACTGATGCAGCAGTGACGGCTTGGCGAGCCAGTGCGGCAAATTGGGCGGCCGCTTCAAAGCTTCTCGATTCCGATCCGGCGCGGCAAAGCCGGTTCTTGGTGAACGCGGCGTCTTCGCAGTACAACGCCGCGGTTCGGCTGTTGAACGAAGGCAAAACACGCGAGGCGCGGCAGGAGGCAATGGAAGCGTATCGCCTTGCACCCGAAAACTCGGCTATTCACGACCAGCTGCGCCAACTACTTGACCGAATCAGCTAACATCGGCTCGGCATGAAAACGGCGATCTATCCGGGCTCTTTCGATCCTCCCACCCTTGGGCACCTCGATATTGTCGAGAGGGCGGCGCGGCTGTTTGATCGGGTCATCGTGGCGATCGGCTACAACTCCACGAAGGATGGGTTTCTGAGCGTGGAGCAGCGCGAAGAGGCACTTCGGGCTTGTTGCAAGCCGTTTGCGAACGTGGAAGTGGCTAGTTTTCAGGGCCTCTTGGTGAACTACTGTCACGAGCGCGGGGCGAAGGCGATCGTGCGAGGGCTGCGTGCGGTGAGCGATTTTGACTTTGAGTTTCAAATCTCGATTGCGAACCGAAGATTGGCACCAGACATTGACACGATCATGCTGATGACGAAGTGGGAGTACAGCTATATTTCCAGCAGCATCGTTCGCGAAATCGCAAAACTGGGCGGCGACTATGGGCAATTCGTCCCCCCCGAAGTTTGCGCGGTAGTGGATCGCGCGCTGTCCCGGTAAAAATTGGAGACTTTTGTAGCGAGATGGATGCCAGAATAGAGTTACGTTCCGTCCTTTAGGATGGTAGAGGTGAATTTTTAAGTTGGACATACTCCGAATGCTCGAAGATCTCGAAGAGTTGGCCGTTGAGCGGCCCCGACAGTTGGGTCCGATTACGTTGGGTCTTAATAAAGATGAGATTCAGATGCAGATCGCAAAGGTCCGCGCTAGTCTCCCCGGCGAAGTGAAGCAAGCCCAGACCCTGACCCGCGAAGCGGAACGGCACGTCAACCAGGCCCGTGAAGAGGCAGAGAAAATCCAGGAAGGAGCGAAGCGCGAGGGGGAAAGACTCGTTGCTGAAGCTCAGAAGGAAGCCGATCGCGTGGTCAACGAAGCCAAGCTCATGCAGGAGCGCATGTTGGCCGAGAACGAAATTTTGAAACTTGCAAAGGCTCAGGCGGACGAAATCCGCATGTCCGCCGATCGCGACTCCTCCGCACTGCGACGTGGCTCGGAAGATTACGCTTTCAATGTGCTCAATCAGCTTGAGACCGTCGTGACGAAAGTGATGACGACTATCGATCGGGGCAAGGCCGAGATTCGACCTGCGATGCCTGAAAGCGCGGTGGTTCCCGCCCGCGAACGAGAAAAGGCGAAAGTAGGTTAGTTTCCGCCTGGATATCTTCTATAATTGAGGGGTGGAGACTGCCTCGATTACCCTTGATTTGAAGCAGATTCGAACGCAATTTCCGGCGCTCCACCAAAACGTGCATGGGCATCCGCTGGTCTATCTGGACAGCGCAGCTACCACCCAAAAGCCGGCCAGCGTCATCGTAGCCGAGACGGAGTTTTACGAGCGGCACAATGCCAACGTCCACCGTGGCGTCCACCTGCTGAGTCAGCTTGCGACCGATCAATTTGAGGCGGCCCGATCGAAGCTCGCCGAGTTCATCCACGCTCCTGATCCGGCCACCGTGCTGTGGACCAAGGGGTGCACGGAGGCGATCAATTTGGTCGCCGCGAGTTGGGGCGGGAGCAATCTCCAGCCCGGCGATGTGGTCTTGCTCAGCGCGATGGAGCATCACGCCAACATCGTTCCCTGGCAACTCATCGCCGAACGAACCGGAGCGAAGATTCTCCCCTTCCCCATCAGCGATCAGGGCGACATTTTGTTGGAAGAGCTTGAAGCGCTTCTCAAGTCCCACCCGGTCAAACTGGTCGGTGTCAAGCACGTTTGCAACGCACTCGGAACGGTTAATCCGATCGAAGAGCTGGCACGACTGGCTCACGCGCATGGCGCATTGATCCTGGTGGATGGTGCCCAGGGGCTCGCACACTGCCCGCTAGACGTGACCGCCTCCGAAGTGGATTTCTATGCGATGAGCGCGCACAAGGCGTATGGGCCGACCGGAGTCGGCGCGCTGTACGGGAAGCGGCACCTCCTGGAATCCATGCCGCCTTACCAAGGGGGCGGCGACATGATCCGCACGGTGAGCTGGGAAGGCACTACCTACAACGACTTGCCCAATAAGTTCGAACCCGGAACGCCCAATATCGCGGGCGTGATCGCGTTTAGGGCGGCGATTGATTTCTTGAACTCCATCGATATCCGCGATCCGAAGAGTGCCGCGCGGCGACACGAGGCGGATGTTTTGGCTTACGGAACCGAGTTGCTCCGTTCCATCCCAGGCGTGCGACTCATGGGCGAGGCACGAGAGAAAGTAGGGGTGTTGAGCTTTGTGATGGAGCGTGCTCATCCGCACGATATCGGCACCATATTGGATCGCCAGGGAATCGCGATTCGCACAGGGCACCATTGCTGCATGCCGCTCATGAAGCGCCTGGGCGTCCCCGCCACCGCCCGGGCAAGCCTCGCCATCTACTCCACTCGAGAGGAACTTGACTGCCTGGCCGCCGGCATCACGAAAGTAAAGGAGCTGTTCGGTTGAACGAAATTGAGGAGCTTTATCAAGAGGTCATCCTCGACCACTGCCGCAAGCCGAGGAACTTCGGCCCCATGCCGGAAGCCACCCACCACGCCGAAGGCCATAACCCGCTTTGCGGAGACCAAGTGTCCGTCCACCTGGTGGTGTGCGATGGACGAGTCAAAAACGCCTGTTTCGAAGGATGCGGGTGCGCCATTAGCACCGCCAGCGCGAGCATCATGACCGAACTCGTGCGGGGCAAGTCTGCTGAAGAAATCCGCGCCCTTGCCTCGCAATTCCGCGAAGTCCTGATGGAGCGCAAGGAGCACGAACTCGGTGAGCTCGAAGTGCTTTGCGGCGTCAAAGAGTTTCCGATGCGCGTCAAATGCGCGACCCTCGCCTGGCATGCCGTGAGCGCTGCCCTGGAAAATCCAAATGCCTGAACCGATCGAACTCCCCAAGCCCGGCCCCCTCAACTCCATCCAGAAGAGCATGCTCGAGAGTGAGGTGATCGAGAGCATCCGCGAGATTTACGATCCCGAGATCCCGGTGAATATCTACGACCTCGGACTGATTTACGGCATCGAGGTTTCGGATGCTTCTGATGTGGTGGTCACCATGACTCTTACTTCGCCCGCATGCCCGGTGGCCGAGTCGCTCCCTGGTGACGTCGAGGATAAGGTTCGACAGACCAACGGAGTGGCCACGGCAAAGGTCAATTTGGTTTGGGACCCGCCGTTTAGCATCGATATGATTCCTGATCACATCAAGCTTGACCTCGGACTGTTTTGAATTTGACCGAACCCACGTATACTAAAGAAAAGGCCGCATGAAATTCAGTGCTCAAGAGGAATTCGGACTTCGGTGCCTCGTGGCGATTGCCCGCAAGGGCCCCCGCGGCTCCATGACCATCCCCGATCTCGCCCACACTGAAGGGCTATCCCAGCCACACATCGGCAAACTCATGTCCATCCTCCGCCGGTCGGGGTTTGTGAACAGCACGCGCGGTCAAGTGGGTGGGTACCAACTCAGCCGCCAACCGAGCGAAATCGTGCTGGGAGAAGCGATGGCCGCCCTCGGTGGCAAACTGTATTTCGACACTTTCTGCGAGCGGCACAGCGGCGTGAGCGACATCTGCGTCCACCACTCCGAGTGCAATCTCCGCAATCTCTGGTCGCGCATTCAGTACGCGGTGGATGGAGTAGTGATGCAAGTCACCTTGCAAGATGTGCTGGACAATAAACTCGAAGGGCTAATCCCTATTGAGTCGGTGAGCATCCGCAAGCCCGTTCCTTCCGGAGCTCCGCTTTGAGCTTTCCCATCGAAATCTCTCCTGAAGCCTTGGCGCAACTTCAGCGCGTGGTGGCTCGAAAGGGTCAGCCGGGGCAGTTCATTCGCCTCGGGGTCAAGGGCGGGGGTTGCTCGGGATTCGAGTACGTCACCAAACTCGATGACCGCCGACTCCCCATTGACCTTTCGATTGAGCTCGGGGGCATTGAGATCGTTTGCGATGGCAAGTCCGCCGAGTTTTTGCGCGGTTCGGTTCTCGTGTTCACCGGCAACCTCATTGGGGGCGGATTCCAGTTTGAGAACCCGAATGCCGCTCGCTCCTGCGGTTGCGGTACCAGCTTCACTCCAAAAGAAAAGTCGTCGTAGCTCCTCAGATTCCAGCTCGTCCGAAGGCATAGGAGTTGCAGATGACTACAAATCTATTCTTTTCGGCACTTTGTTTGACCACCCAGATCGGCCCAGGACAGCCCGTCGGTCCTCGCCCCAATAACGACTTCGAGGCGGTGGTTCAGCGCGTGGCTCGGATGGCCCAAGACGCGACCGCTCAGCGGCTTGCCCAAGCTCGCGAACTGCAGGTCATGAATCTGACCTGGGAGGACACCGGACGGTATCAGAACTCGTCCGTGGGTCCAAACATTAGTGACATGACGATTCAGGTCGGAGTCCCCATGGGCCGAAATCAGATCAAAACGGTCGCGATGCCGGTGATCCGATTCCCGAACTTCTCCGACAAGACCGCCGACGTGAATCCGCGGATGTTCACCCTATTGGTGGGGAACGAGAAGAACCGTGGCCTTAAGCGCGTTAGCCTTTATGAGTTCTTGGCCACTCCGGCCCTTTTCATGACGCGTCCTTCCACCTGGAACAGTGCCCGTAAGTCCCTGCTGGCGCCAAGAGACACCCACATGCTCACCAGCGCCCAGGCGTGCTTCCTACCCATCCCCCGTTCTGGAAAGGCGTCGTTCAATCCGGTGCTGTTCAACTACCAATCTTCACCACGAAACCCCGCCGTGCTCACCATCCTCGCCACCCGCGAGGGCACGAGCATGACGATCATCGAGAACAAAGACCTCGGCAAGGGCACTCAATGGGGGCAGCCGCTTTTCTTCAACAAGAATGGTCAGCGAGCGAGTTTCACTGGCGAACGCCTTAGCGACTTCGCCGCCAACCCAGACAACGCCGGTTCCGCATCTCAGCCGGGCTTGAACATGGTGTTGCTCATCCAGGTGCCGCTGAAGTACCGGGAGTCGGCTCGACCGTCTTATGGTGGCGGGGCGGGAGCAGAAATGTCTGCTCCGGCATCAGCGGGTGCCATGAAACGGGACGGGGGCAGCGACGTTGAGGCCGCCGTCATCGGCCACGGCGCGCTCGAAGGGCCGTTCGGTGAGTTTGAAAACCTGGACATCCGACGTGACGAGCGGTTCCCGGTTCGGGTCACTGTGCAGTTCTACAAAGCCACGTCCAACGGCGTCGTCTCACCCCAAGATCTGAACGAGATACGGGCGCAGATTGACGAGGTGTACGCCTACGGCGATTACGTCGGCAGTTTGGTGACGGGAGGCGACACGGGCCGTCCCACCGAGTATTGGGGGTCGAAGGTTCAGCCCGCAAGCTGGTGGCGCGAATTCTGGATTCGGCACGAGAAGAACACCGGCGACACTCCTCGCGAAGCGATGGACAAACTGCGGCGACTGCTTGGCGAGGATTACATGCGGCGACCCGTGTGCGACCTGTATCTGAACGACTGCCTGCGGAAGCGCCGCTAACTCTCCATGTAGTTCTTGATCTGCTTGGCCAGGGTGGTGGTGAGGGTTGGCACTGCCGCAATCTCCTCGACCGTGGCCCGGCGGATCGCGTCGATGCTGCCGAAGTTGCGCAGCAGCAACCTGCGGCGACGAGGACCGATGCCCGGAATTTCGTCCAAGATTGAGCCTTGAGCGCGCTTGTCGCGGAGCTTTCGGTGGAAGCTCAAGGCGAAGCGGTGCGCTTCATCGCGAAGTCTTCGGAGCAATAGCAATCCGGGAGATGCCAGGCTCAGCTCCACGTCCCGGTAGGCATAACCCGCCTCCATGCCCTCATCGTAGACGTAGTCGCCGCCCCGGTTAACGGACTGAGGACTCAAGTCCACGTCCTTCACTTTGGTGGGCACCACGATCAACTCATGCTTTTTGGCGAGTCCAATCATCGGCACCGTGAGACCGAGCTGATCGCGGGCCTTGAGCGCCGCTGCCAACTGCCCTCGGCCGCCGTCGATCATGATCAGGTCAGGAAGCTTCACGAACTTCGGGTCACCGTCTAGGTGAGCGCGAAGACGACGCGTGATGACCTCGTGCATCATGGCGAAATCGTTGGGGCTCTCGGGGTGGAAGCGCACTTTAAAGCGGCGATACTCCTCCTTGGCGGGGTTGCCGTCGATTACGACCACCATGGAACCCACCGGGTTGGTGCCCTGGATGTTTGAGATGTCGTACCCTTCCACCCGGCTAGGGAGCTCAGGCAGGCCGACCACTTCCATAAGCTGGGCACTCGCCTCCTCGGCCCACTGCTCCGCCTGCTCGACCTGCGTCCTAAACGCCGCCAGCGCTTGTTCCGCGTTCTGGGCCGCGAGGTCCACCAGCCGAGCCTTTTCTCCGCCGTGCGGCACCTCGATAGTTACGGCTCGCCCACGCTGCTGGCGTAGCCAAGCCTGGACGATTTGCCGCTCCTCAAACTCCACCGGCAACAGAATCTCCTTCGGGATTTCCGCTGCCTCGGCGTAGTACTGCTTTACAAACTCCTGCACCGCTTCACTGGGATTGCTGTCCGCGCTGCCGTCCAAAATGTACTGCCGTTGACCGATCAGCTTGCCATGCCGGATGTACAGAATCTGGACCGCCGCCCCGCGATCGTCCTTCACCACCGCCAAAACGTCGCGATCTTCGCCGTCGGTGGTGAGCACCTTCTGCTTCTCCATCATGCTCTGGAGCGCGCGGATCTGGTCTCGCTTTTGGGCGGCCAACTCATACTTCATCTCTTCGGCGGCCTCCTCCATCTCCCGGCTAAGATCATCCACCAAAGCCTCGTCTCGACCCAGCAAAAAACGCTCGACCTTCCCCACCACTTCAAGATAGGCCTCACGGTCGCTCAACCCCGCGCAGGGAGCCATGCACTGTCCGATGTGATAGTAGAGGCAGGGCCGTTGCTCCTCTTTTCCACTCCAGCTCTTGTTACAGGGGATCAAGGGGAACGACCGGTGAAGCAGCCTCAGGCTATCACGCACCGCGAACGGGCTCGTGAAGGGGCCGAAGTACTTCGCGCCGTCCTTGCGCACCCGCCTGGTGAAGAGCACCCGGGGGAATCTCTCGTTGGTGATCGTGATGTAGGGATACGACTTATCGTCGCGGAGCCGCACGTTGAACGGCGGGCGATGCTCCTTGATGAGGTTGCACTCAAGAACGAGCGCTTCAAGTTCCGAGTCCACGACAATCCATTCGATGTCGCGAATTTTTTGGACCAACCGCTCAATACGAGGGCTGTGGCGCGTGGACGATCGAAAATAAGACCGCACCCTCGAGCGGAGCGAGATCGCTTTGCCGACATACAACACCCCCTTCGCTTCATCACGATAGATGTAGCAGCCGGGTTTGGTCGGAACAAGCGCGAGCTTCTCCTGGACGAGTTCGGGGAATCGGGAAAGTGGTTTCAACGCGACGTCAAAGCTAGGCCTATTCTACGTCGCAAGACTGGTGCCCGCTCAGACCCAACCACTTGCCTGGCGGAACAATCTTTCGGTCACCGGGCGGCGCACCATGGCGAAGAGAAAATTGGGCCATCCCACCATCGCGTCGAGCTCATATTCGGGAGGCGGGGCAATGACCACTAGGGGCGTCGTCTTGGCGACTTCGTGGGCCATCTTAGCAAATGCAAACTCCTCGTAGCCCTCAACTTTGCCCGATTCCTTCAAGGTGGCGATGAGGTCCACGAACAGGAGGTCCGCACCTTCGCAAGCATTCAGCGCGTCCTTCCATTCCTCATATACGGCAAGGCCATAGTGGGACCCGTAAGCAGTTGCCGCCGCCGCCGCAACTTCTTTGTCCTTAGTGACCAAAACAAATTTCATCTATCCCTACGACGCTCCTAATGAGGTGACGGTTTTACATTTGAAAAAAAACCTGGAACGTATTGGTATTGAATCAGTGTATAATGATGTGTATGGAACTCTTACAACAGTCACGCGAGATTGAAGCCGGAAGCATTCTGGAACGGACCTCTCAGGAAGAGTCCATGCGATTGAGGGACTTCGAGCAGATGATGGACGCCACACGACGCCGCGCCTACTCGATGGCTCTCCAACTAACCAGGAATCCAGTTGAAGCAGAAGATCTGGTCCAGGAGACCTATCTCAAGGCCTGGAAGGGATTTGACAGCTACATCCCCGGCCGACCGTTTTTGAATTGGGTGCTCCGCATCATGCAGCGCGCTTACCTAGATTTCCGACGCCGAGACAATCCGATTCGGAAGGCTGAGTCGCTCAATTCGATGATGAGTCCGAACGACGGAGAAATTCAAGAAATTCCCGTTCCGGACGAGCGCGCTAACCCGCAGAACGACATAGAGCGAAGCGAGTTTGCCCGCGAAGTACACGCCGCTCTCTCCGAATTGCCTGACGTCTACCGAACCGCCATCATGCTCTGTGACATTGAGCAGCTGAGCTATTCCGAGATCGCTGACCAGCAGAAGACGACCATAGGTACAGTGCGTTCGCGCATTCACCGAGGCCGCCGACTCCTTCGCGACATTGTGCAGCGACGCGGTCACCTCAACCTCGACAGTTTTTAAGGACCCACTCATGACACTCCAGGCCCCGCCTAGCGCGGGGCTCTTTTTTTGCTGGCCCTATAGATTCCCGGTCTAGGTGCCGATGAGTACTGAGACTATGGATGTTTCTACTCGCCAAGCCATCGATGCCACGCTCAAAGCGTTGGACCCCTCGGCGGCGCAAGAGGCGTTAACCCAGAAAGTCCAGGTGTCCCTGCTCAAGAAATCGCTCGACTCGCAACGCGAGCAGGCAGCGACGTTGCTCCGCATGATGGAAGGCAAAGGCAACGTCATCGACATCAAAGTCTAAGCCAAAAGTGCCGGTTTACTGGCTCGAACGGGTAGAATGGGCTTCTGTGAGTAAGAAACCCCTCAAGAATCCAGCGGCCTACAAGAACACTTACTTCTGGATTTCCGGAATTCTTTTCTTGCTCGCCATTCTTGGACTCGTGGCCGGATCTGATTTGATTCGTGACCCGGGGCAGACCGATGAGAACGGTCTACCGTGGATTTACCTCGGGGGAGCCATCGTGATGCTGATCAACGGCATCCTCTCCCACCGACACACGGTCCAACTATTCAACGAAGAGAAGGAGCTAGAAGCCTAACCCCATGGTCAAATGCGTCTGCGATAAAACAATTGATAAGATTCCGAGCTGGCTCGACTCCGTAAAGGTCGATTTTGTCTGCAACAACTGCCCGAAACGGCAAATCAAGACAATCTCCCAGCTTCACGCTGAGCAACAAGCTGCCTTGGCTAAGGCCGCGAGCGCCGAGAAAGCTGCCCTTGAAGCCGAGCAAGCTCTCCACGCGGATGACGACGACGAACCCGTCGAACTCGGCGAAGACGAAGTCTGAGCTTCAGCAAAAAAAGAGCCTTCCGTTTTGTTGAACGGAAGGCTTTTTCATGAGTGGAGGTCGCCTAGGCGACCCGGAGTCTACGCATATCAATGGTGATGTGCCGAGGAGTTTGGTGAACTCCTAAATCTTCCATGCAGCACTTTTGATAGTCACGGGCGGTGAAATGACTTTGGTCATGCACCGTCACAAACGCGTTCAGATCACCGTTCGTCCAGAAAACCGAGGCGTCGACAACGCCGACGAGGTTCATCAGATACGATTCGGTAAGTTTCAGATTCACCCCCTTCGGGAGTGGCATAGTCGCAGCCATATCTGGCATGTCGGCTGATTTATGCCACTTCTATAGGGATTGCAACCAAGCAAAATGATCAGAGGAATCAATATCGGCGGCAATTTCTGGGAATTCGGAAATGAGTGCCTTGACCGGCGCTCCCAGAGACTGGCCTACTCGCCGCTCTAGCGTGCCGATCGAGACCAAACCCGGGGCTACTTTGGCCAGCAATATGGCCAAGAGCGTAGGCGCGCCTAAGAGGCGACCCAACTGCACAACATTTTTTCTTGCTTCGTAGGCGGCCTGCATCCGTGGCATGACCTCCCGCATGGTCGTGCCGTTCACGCAGAAGAGATTGCCGCCCGTGAAGGTGCCCTCTTTCAGCCGCATGGTGGTGCGCGCCATGCCGGGATACACCCGGTCCATCTCGGTCACGTTGACGATGGAGTAGATCACTGCGGCCTTGATGTCCTGGCACTTGGAGTGGAAGTCCTCAACGCTGGCTTGGGTCAAAAACGGAAGGTCGGCGCTCGCCATGAGAAACTGCCCTTCCCCACCCGCGTCGATGCCGCGCACGAAGCTATCAAAAAACCGTTCACCGCCCGGTCGCCACTCCACGTCGGTCCGCTCCGGTCCGCCGATGACCACCACATCCCCCACCGGTCGGATGGCGTCGACAACGATATCCACAAACGGCCGCCCCTTGAATGGCAGGTCTGCGCGCCATGTTAGGCCGGTTAGCTGTTGTAGATCCGCGTCCAGTTTCCCGCCAGCGAGGATCACCGTCTTCAGGGGGCCACCTCCATTTGCAGAGATTCGGCTCTGGTTAGCGAATGACAAACGTGAAACCAGACACCAGGGAATTCTCCGGCGAGCGCTTTTTTGGCTCCCTCGGCGATTTCAGCGCTGGCAAATCGCCCGAAGATCGCAGAACCCGAGCCGCTCAAGCCCGCGCCGAGGGCTCCGTGAATCTGCATTCGCTCATTCAATTCGCCGCAAACACACGGCTCCACCCGCTCGAAATCGTTGTAGAGCGCCCATGGAGCTTCGGGATACTCCAGCCATTCGCGTGGGGCGGCGTCTAAGGCGCGGTAACCCTCTTTTGAACTCACCCCTTCACTTGGCTTCGCGATCAGAAAATGGGCAGTTGGCAAATCGTCGAGTGCCGTGACCTTATCGCCAAATCCTTCCCCTTGCGCTCGCCCACCCACCAGGAAAAACGGGACATCCTTGCCGACCGCCGACGCGATGTCAAACAAGTGCTGATCAAAAGGGATCGAGAGCAATCGCACCACGGCTCGGATCAGTCCCGCGGCATCGCTGCTCCCTCCGCCCAGTCCACTTTCCGCCGGAATTCGCTTGGTCAGTTGAACGCGCAAAGGCGGCACTGGATACAGTTCTCTCAGCAGATTGAGGGTCTTCGCAAGGGTGTTTTCGCGGGGCAAGTGAGGCCAATCCGAAGTGATTGTGTCTTCGGCTGCCGGCTCCAACTGCAAGTCATCGAACAATGAAACCGCTTGGAAGCGTGTTCTGATGGGATGGTAGCCTCCCGCTCCCGGAGGCCCGACACTCAAGAAGGTGTTGATCTTCGCGGGGCACCTGACGGTGATCTTCAAATGTGCCGCTCCTCGATTGAGACGTCTGATGGCATGGGAGGCGGGGCGGCCATGGCGACGTTTTCGGCGACCGTCCTCGCGGGCGCAGGCTCCCCTTCAAGCTCCATCTGAGCCACCAAGCGATCAAAACTGATCTCCTGGAGCGCCTTGTCCACGGCGTCTAGCTGTGACTTCGCCTCGCCAATGGTTTCAAGGAATTGCTGATGCTCGATTTCCGGTGACTTGCCCATCAGTCGGTAGCCCAACAGCCGAACCCGGAGGCTGTCCAGCGTAGTAATGTACACCGCCGTCTGAGCCTCACAGCGTTGAATACCCGCCGTTACGGCATTGAGGCGCTGGCGGTACTCCGCCATATTCCGGTCGGCCAGTTGGTACAGCTCCTGCACCTTTTTGTCTTGCGAGGCGGTGACAGGGCGAAACTGAGTGCTCTCGGCCCAGGCCATATGCCCTTCGCTTTTCTGGAGCTCGACCTGCATCACATCCGCTCGGCAAAGCGCGGTGTATACGGAGTCCGCAGTGATCAGCACGCGTTCGCGAAGGACGGGCAGTTCCTCGTCCCAAGCCACCTTCAATGCACCGTAGGCGGTCTCAAATCGGCGCAACCGATCGCGGACGTTCTGCCATAGCATTTGATAATGTGGGCTCTTAAACTGCTTCCCGGCGACTGACTTGGCCGCCGTCACGATGCCGAGGGTGGCGAAAATCGCGCCTGCGATGACTGCAGACGGCCACATGGGGGCGTTGGTGCTGGAAATGAACCCGATACACATCAGCCCCGCCACGTAAATGCCAATCCTCGCCGGAGCCCGGAGCTCTTGGAGGAACAGTTCTTTGCGGTGCTGCTTTTCGGCGCGCATGCGAAATCTCTAGGCCACAATCGGCGGCGGTGAAAGCTTGACGTCCAAGGCCCTTTCCACGGAATGCGCCAATTGCAACAGCCGCTCGTCCTGATTGACTCCACCCATCAACTGAAGGCCTACTGGCAGTCCTTCACTCAGCCCGCACGGCAACGAAATCGCCGGGAATCCACCCATGTTCGCGGGGATAGTGCACAGGTCAAGGAGCTTGAGCGCCATCGGGTCGCCGGTGAGTTCCCCGAGTTTAAATGCTACGCACGGCGAGGTCGGCGAAAGCACGGCATCGTATTCGCCAAATACTCGCTCAAACTCCGCCGCCATCTTCCCGCGAACCTGCTGGGCCCGCAAATAAAACGCATCGTAGTAGCCCGCGCTGAGCACGTAAGTCCCTACGACAATCCGAGTTTTAACCTCCTTTCCGAATAGCTTCCCGCGGGTCGTAGCCACCGCACCCACGTGCCCTTCGCCCTGCTCGCGCGGCCCAAATCGAACTCCATCAAAGCGGGCCAGATTGCTGCTCGCTTCCGCCGGGCCAATGATGTAATAGGTGGTGACTCCAAGCTTGATTTCGGGAATGCTGACTTCAAAAAACTCCACCCCTTCCGCCTTCAGGGCATCTATTGTTCGGTGGATTTGTTCCAGCACGCCCGGCTCGGCCGCGTTGGTAAACAACTCGGTCGGCAGAGCGATGCGCTTTCCCTTCAACGATCCCGACTTGAGTTCAGAGGTTGAGATCGGATCTTGGGGGAGCGAAGTGGCGTCTCGGTCGTCGTGACCGCTGATTGCGGAGGCTAGGATCGCCGCGTCTTCAACCGTCTGACCAAACGGCCCAATCTGATCCAAACTCGACCCGAACGCAACTAACCCGTAGCGAGAAACACGACCATAGGTGGGCTTAAATCCGACCACCCCACACAGCGCCGCCGGCTGCCGAATTGAGCCACCGGTATCGGATCCGAGCGACACCGGAGTCTGTCGGGCCGCTACGCAGGCGGCTGAGCCACCGCTCGATCCACCAGGACTTCGGGTCGTATCCCACGGGTTCTTGGTTTCAAAAAACGAGCTCGTCTCGGTAGACGCGCCGAAGGCGAACTCATCCAAGTTCGTCTTGCCCATCATCACCGCGCCCGCATCGGCGAGCCGATCGATGCAGGTCGCGTTATACGGCGGGATGTAGTTCGAAAGAATCTGAGAGGCGCATGTCGTAAGCACCCCTTTTGTCGAAATGTTGTCTTTGATGCCTACTGGAATTCCGGTCATGGGTCCAGCAGTCCCAGCGTCAATCTGCGCCTGCGCGGCATCGGCTTGCGGTCCCCAACTGCTCTCGTCACAAACCGTCAGGAAGGCTTTGACGGAGCCATCTGTGAGCGCGGTGCGCTCGGCAAAGGCACCCGCGACCTCGCGAACGGAACACTCGCGGGCGGCCAGTTTCGCAGATAACTGCGCGACAGTGAGCTCGGTCAGGTTCGCCATTAGTCTTCGATGATCGTGGGAACTAAGAACAAGCCAGCCTTAGCGGCGGGGGCGTTTTGCAGCGCGGCGTCGCGGGTTAGCCCGGCCCGCACGTGGTCGTGCATCCAAACGTTTTGCATCGGCACGGCGTGTGGCTTCGCCGGAAAACCGGTGACATCAATCGCGCTCAAATCTTGGAAGTGGCCGATAAGCGCATTGAGCTCACCCTGCAGGGCAAGCAACTCCGCCTCGTCCATATCAAGACGAGCGAGTTTGGCGACGTGGCGAACTTCTTCGAGCGAGATGCTCATGACCTGAGTATATCCGGTGAGGTTCGCCAACAATTCCGCCCATACTAACCATGGACCTATGCCGAGGCGAAAACACCGCAGCTACTATCCCGCCGTCACTTTTTCCGTGATCATTGTCGGCATCATGGGGATGGGCGGCGCGGCGCTGCGCAAGTTCATCCCGAAGCCACCTTTGAATCCGTTGGCTGAAGAGCGCGATCCTTTTTTGGTACAAGCGGGCACTCAGGCGATTCCTTGGCGAAAGCTCGACCGAGCCTCTCTCGCCGAAGCCAGACGCGCGGATAAGCCGATCTATCTCGTCATCGGAGAAGCCTCCAGCCGTATCGGCCAACTCGCGGATCTCTTCTCGCTGGTCGACTCAGAAACCACGGAATTCATCCGTCGCGAATTCATCCCCATTCGAGTGGACGCTACGGCTCAACCGTATCTCGCCGCGGCTTTTGACCCCGTTCGCAGAAGCCAAGACGGCTGGGACCCTAGCTTTCAAGTCTGGTATTTAAACTCGGAAGGCTTCGTGGTGAGCGGACTCCTTCCAACTTCCCCGCAAGTAGGATCGCTCCCAAAGAATCTGTTCGGATCTGCCCAATACGTTGCTCAGCAGATCAGGGAAATGGCGAAGCCCGACAGCATCGTTGATCCAGCGGGCACGAGCCAAGCCGCGCAAGCCCAACTCCTACTCGGTAGCGGATCGCGCGGGCGTCCCGATTTTGCTTCGCATCTTTCGTGGCTACTTTCGAACCGTGATCCCTTGAGTTCAGGTTGGCCCACCACCTCCGGAGAGCAGCTTCGGGCAGCCCCTCTGCAGTTCTTGCTTGCGAGCGGAGACGAGCCCGCCTTTTTTCAGTCCCTGGATGCCATCGTGACCAGCGGTATGGTGGACTGGATCAACGGCGGATTCTTCTCCCAAGCCCGGCAAGCGGGATGGCGGGAGATTGACTACGACAAGTACGCCGCGACGAATGCCGACCTCGTGGAGGTGTTTGCCAAAGCCCACGCGCTAAACCCCAAGCCAATTT
Organism: Chthonomonas sp.; assembly: GCA_043754215.1. Lineage (GTDB taxonomy): Bacteria > Armatimonadota > Fimbriimonadia > Fimbriimonadales > Fimbriimonadaceae > JAFLBD01. Next base: position 98,266 of record JAYUVF010000001.1, read on the forward strand.
ATCAAAAGGTCGCTCAGGATGGATTCGATGCGCTAGCCGACCGGTTTGCCAAGGATGGGATCATCCGGGCGTACCGATTTGAAGATCGAGTTGGCAATAACCGAAGCGCCCGTTCGAGCTTCTCGCCTCGCTACCTGAACGACCACTTCGATGATGAGCGCCGCAGCCAAATCAAGCGAGTGTTCAGTCTCGACCCCGTTCCCAACCCGGAAATGCTCCTAAAGGTCACCTCGACCGATGCGTACAACGGTAGTGCAGCATCGGTAAGTGATCTATTGGAGGCGCTCCGGGCGAGCAGAGTGGAACCGCTGGAGCGATATTCGGAACAACAGGTCGCCAACGTCTCTTGCGCCGCCGTCGCCAGACTGTTAGGAGCGGCGCGCTTTCTCGACGACCCGGAAAGGCTAAGTACCGCTCGATATCTGTTTGATCAGTTAAAGCGCTACCGTTCCGGTGAGAACGACGTGCTTCGCCGAGCAGATGGTCGCGACGAAGAGGTCGCCTTTCTCGGTGACTACCTCGCCTATGGCGATGCTGCCCTGCAGATGTATCTCGTTAGCGGGGACCCCGAGCACTTGCAAGAGTCAGTCCGCGTGACGCAGCGAGCGGTGGAGCTATTCGAGGTAATCCCCGGCGTCCTGAGCAACGCCAGCCCGGAACTCAAAAAGGACCTTCCCCCAGACACGTTGCTGCCCGAGGTCGTGGATCGAAACACGACGAGCACCGCTGCGGTCGCGATACGTTTGCTCACCCAGCTTGGCTGGATTCTTGGTGATATCCCAGACGGCGCCCAATTCAGGAGGTTCGCCCGCGAAGGGGTCTACCATTACGGCCCGCTCGCTAATGAATATCAGCGCGGATTCTCTGGTCTGTTCGAGGCCACACTGCTCTACGACAGAATGCTCTCGGGGAGAGTGGTCGGGCGGGACGCCGTTCAACTTGCCGCGAAGTGGCAGCGGCTGCATCCCGCCGCGCTCATCTTCCCCGTTCCTTCAGAAGAGGCGACCCGGTTTGAGGTTATTCGTGGGGCAGTCGTCACCCCATTCGCAAACATTCAGGCCGCATCGGAGGCCCTAGAGGCGGCCACCCCGCCGCTTTAGCCTAACCCACGATTGGATATAATGGGCCTTCGTTGGAGAGGTCGCATAGTGGTCTAGTGCGCCGCACTCGAAATGCGGTGTATCGCAAGGTACCGAGGGTTCGAATCCCTCCCTCTCCGCCATTTTTTTATCACTTGTCCTCGCTCACTTAAATCCCCGTAGGCGCAGCGAATTGAGAATGACCGAAATGCTGCTGAGCGCCATTGCGGCGGCGGCGAACATGGGGCTGAGCTTGCCCATCGCCGCGAGCGGGATCATCACCACATTGTAAACGAAGGCCCAGAAGAGGTTTGACTTGATCGTTCCAAGAGTCGCGCGTGCCAGCCTCACTGCCTGTGGCACCCCTCGGAGGTCCGACCGAAGGAGCGTGACCCCCGCGGTTTCCATCGCCACATCCGTCCCGGAGCCCACGGCGATGCCGAGGTCTGCTTGGGCGAGCGCAGGCGCATCGTTGATCCCATCTCCGACCATGCCCGTAGCCCCGGCTCGCTGGAATTCTTGAACGAAAGCTGCTTTGTCTGCGGGCAGAACACCGGCCTCCACTCGGTTGATTCCCACCGCGTCGGCGACGGTTTGGGCGGCGGAGCGGTTATCACCGGTCACCATCACGGGTTCGACGCCAAGCTCGATGAGCTGCTGAACTGCCTCACGGCTGTGAGCGTTGAGCGAATCTGAGACGGCGAGGATCGCCACGTCAGCATCGCGTTGAACAACGAAAACCGTTTTGCCCGCGCTCTCAAGTGCTTCTACCGAGCTCAACACATTCGGCTCTAACGGGCCAGCGATCTCATCAATCCACGAAGCCCGTCCCACTCGACCCAACACGCCCTCAACCCGTCCCGAGACGCCTTTGCCTCGAACGGCCTCGAATTCAATTGCCGACGGCACCGATAAACCTGCGCTCTCTGCTCCGGCAATCACAGCACGCGCGACTGGGTGTTCGCTGCCCGCCTCAAGAGCCGCGGCGAACGCGAGCGCGTCGTCCTTTGACCAAGTCCCAAATGGAACGATATCCGTGAGGCGCGGCTTCCCTTCGGTGAGCGTGCCCGTCTTGTCGAGCAAGATGACTTTGATGCCGCTGGCTCGTTCGAGCGAGGCACCATCCTTGATTAGAATGCCGAGTTCGGCGCCCCTTCCAGTGCCCACCATGAGGGCGGTGGGAGTTGCGAGCCCTAGGGCGCATGGACAGGCGATCACGAGAACGGCGACGGCGGCCATGATGCCAGCGTCAAGCCCCCGACCCGTGAACACGTACCCCGCGACGGTCAATAGGGCAATAGAGATGACGATCGGTATGAAAATGCTGGACACGCGGTCGGCGAGTCCTTGCATCGGCGCTTTCGACCCTTGGGCTCGCTGAACCAACTTTGCGATATGGGCGAGCATCGTGTCCGCCCCAACCTTGTCAGCTCGAAACACGAATGAGCCCCGCTCGTTGACTGTGCCACCGGTGACCGAGTCCCCCGCTCTTTTGCTCACCGCCATGGGCTCCCCGGTCACCATGGATTCATCCACGAAAGACTCTCCTTCGATGACGGTGCCGTCCACGGCGATCCGTTCGCCCGGTCGAACCCGGATGCGATCACCCGGCTGCAATTCACTCACCGGAACTTCAACTTCGGACCCATCTTCGGCGAGTCGCTTCGCGGAAGTCGGCGCTAAGTTCATGAGTTTTCGAATCGAATCGGACATCCCTGTTTTCGCGCGCGCTTCGAGGAATCGGCCCAAGAGGATGAGCGTGACGATGACTGCTCCAGTCTCGAAGTAGATGTGCTCACTCTGCATGTGACCGTGGCCTTGGTACCGAAGCAGCGAGTAGGTCGAGTAGACCCAGGCTGCCCCCGAGCCCAGTGCCACGAGCGTATCCATGGTAGTCGAACCATGCTTCAGTGCTTTAAGGGCAATGGCGAAGAACTGTCTGCCGCACCAGAAAGTAACGGGCGTTGCGAGCGCGAACAGCCCCCAATTGACCCACTCGGGGCGGGGATGCCAAAGCATCGAAACGAGCACTAGCGGAAGGGTCATAACTCCCGAAAGCACCAAATTGGCTCGCATAGCGGCGACCTCGGAGGCGCTTTCCATTCGCAGGTGCTCGGCATGTTCGCTCGCGGAATGGTGCGCGTGGATGTCGTCGCTGATCGGTTGGGCCGTGTAGCCAGCCGCATCAATTGCTTTGAGGAGCGCCTCATCCGAAACCGACCCGTCGTGGTGGACAGTGGCTTCATGGGTGGCAAAGTTGACATTAGCGCTTTCGACTCCCGGCGTCTTGGTCAGAGCCTTCTCCACCCGCCGCACGCAGCTCGCGCACGTCATGCCCTTGATGCTGAGCTGAGTATCACTAGATTCATGGCCAGGATGGTTCACGCCGAGACCTCCGCTTGGTAGCCCTCTTCGACTACCGCCGCGATTAAACTTGCGGTGTCCGCTGCCTCGTGGATGACTGTTGCGTTGCCGGTGGCGAGGTCAACTTCCGCATCCGTGACGCCGGTGACGCTTAACAGGGCTTGGCGAACGTGCTTCACACAGTTGCCGCAAGTCATGCCGGTGATTGTAAGACTGGTTTTCATAATACTCCTCAGGGTATAGACTATTTAACTAGGCGCCTCAGCACCTCGTCAAGCTCTTCAAGCACCGACTCCTTGCTCATCGAATGTGTGGAGCAATGCGCCTCTTCTGTTCCGTGACCAATCACGCAACTCTTAATGTGACTAGAGGCCAACGCGGCGGAAACTTGGTTCAATGCCGAGGTGACAGCGGCGGTTTGCGAAAGAATATCGCAACAGTAGGCATCCTCCTCCACCAAACGACGAAGACCGCGGACCTGCCCTTCAATTCGGGCAAGTCGGCGGTCAATGGATTTGCGGTCGCTCGAGTCCATATCTATTTATACCCCATAGGGTATGCGAGAGTTCCCGAGCCGCCAAGTTTTTCTAGTGGGACATTTTGGAGTGCTTCAATAGCTCGGCCTGCTCAGCCTTTTGCATGGTGATCATTTTCTTTGCCATTGCTTTGAGCCGGGCGACCTTGCCGTGCTTGACCTCAATCTCCGCCATCTCGATTGCACCACGGTGGTGCTCTGCCATCATCATCGCGAAGTCTCGGTCCGTGTCTCCGGTCATTTTCATCTTCGCCATGTTGGAGTTCATCTTGATCATGGCCTTGTGCATCTGATGCGAAGGGCTCATCATGCGCGCAGGAGCTTTGGTCGGAGCTGGTTGGTTCTGTTGAGCGAGGGCTGGGCCGGTGAGAACGCTTCCGATGAGCACGCCGACGAAAAGAAAGGTGATTCCAACTAGTTTAGTCATGATAGGTACCTGATAACCGTTAATACTCCTGCGCCTAGACCGTTCCGACGAAATTGAACCTAGGAATGGAATCAGAAAGCCCATGTCAACGGAGTAAGCCTTCAGATCAGGTAAGACTTCCACATGCACCCCTTGGTAATAGCGGTTACCCTTGCGGCCCTGTCGTCTGGACCGGTCGAACCCCAAATCGTTCGGCGCGATGAGTGGGGAGCCAAGCCGCATTTGCCGGGAGCCATCGCCCACACGATTGAGCGCCTGACCGTGCATCACACCGGCGTCAAAAGCAATCCTGCTCGATCGCTGGAAGAGAAACTGCGAGGGCTGCAGACATTCAGCCAACGAGAAGACAAACTGGCGAACGGCAAAACGAAGCCCGCCTGGCCAGATATTCCCTACCACTACTACATCTCGATTGACGGACGCATTGGCGAGGGGCGGGAGTGGTTCTTCGCGGGCGACACCAACACGGAATACAACCCGAACGGTCACCTCCTCATCGTGGTTGAGGGCGAATTCGGGGTGGAGAAGCCCACCGAACCGCAGATTGCCTCCCTGAAATCGCTGACCACCTATTGTTGCTGGCTTTTCCGGCTCCGCAGCGACCAAATCGCGAGCCACAAAGACTACAGCAAAGAAACCGAATGCCCAGGTGCGTCTTTGTATGTTATGCTAAACGACCTGCGAGCTCACGTCAAAACCGCCTTGGGTCGCTAAGTTCAACACGCCGCCATGTCAAGCTCTATTCCGTCACGCCGCCGCATCACGCTGACCGACGTGGCGCGAGTAGCCGGGGTATCTGTTCAAACGGCCTCCCACGTCATGAGCGGAAACATGACGGTTCGTCTCCCCGAGACCACCCGCGAACGAGTTCGGCAGGCGGCGGCCAAGGTCGGATACCAGCCTAACCGCCTCGCCCAGGCCATGCGCATGGGTCGCAGCCACATGGTCTCCGTTTGGATTCCGCTGGACCGCGTGACCCCGAACTACATGAAGATCCTGAAGGCAATCTCCGAGCACAGCCAACAGGACGGCTACGACACGATGGTCGTCGGGCTCAGTTCCTCATTTGCCTACAACGCCGAAGGCCGCACGCCCTTCCAGTGGCCCGTGGATGGAGTGATCGGGGCCGACGCCGGCCGGGCGATGCGAAAGTTCCGAGAAAATCCCGCCAACGACTCCACGCCAATCGTGGTTCTAGGCATGGAGGAGTACACCAACGGTGACGCGGTGGGGTGGGACGTGGCAGGGGCTGCTTACGAAGTGACCCAGCGCATGATCGCCAAAGGCGCGAAACGAATTGTCCACGCAACTCTTCCCTGGGTGCTTCAGGACTATCCCAATGAGCAGCGCCGCCGAGGCTACAGCGAAGCCATGGTCGAGGCGGGGCTTATCCCGGAATTTGCTCCGGTGGATGGCGAAGCCAGCCGTCTGGTTGAGATCAGCGCAAAAGAATGGATCGCGGCAAACGGCTTCCCAGATGCCGTCTTTGGATTCACCGATTCCATCGCCATCGGCTTTGCGCGGGCGCTGCTCGATGCGGGAGTCCAGATTCCCGGACAGTGCATGGTTTGGGGCTTTTCCGACTACCCCGAAGCTGAAGATTTCCGGGTCCCCATTTCGAGTGTTCGCTCGCCCTTCGAACAGGTTGTTGCGCACGGTTGGAAATGGCTGATTGATCGCATCGAAAACAGCCCCGGGGCGTCTCGATCTCACGTGTATCCGATGGAACTCATCGAACGCGAGTCCAGCTTAAGCAACCGAGTAAGATAGACGCGGAGATGCAAGCTCCGCACCATTTTTTTGAAGTTCGGGAGGGCCTGAAACTACAACCGCTCGACGAAAAGGTCAAGCGCGTTTGGGTGATTAACACGTTCATCGGCGCGTTTTTCTCCACCGCCATCTTCGCCGCGATTGAGTTTCTGATCCTGCGCCGCGAGGTCGCCTGGTGGCCAGAGCCCGCACTCACCGTTGGATGGGTTGTGTTCACCCTCACCTACGGCCTCTCCATGATCAAGCGGCGCTTTAGCAGTTGGCGCTACGGCATGGACGAGTTCGCCCTCACCGTTGAGCATGGGGTCTGGACCCGAACTCGCCTCAGCATCCCGCGCGCTCGAATACAGCATGTAGAGATTCACGAGGGCCCTTGGGATCGCCGTTTTGGCATCAAGCAACTCAACGTGCACACCGCCGGGACCGCCTCAATCCAGATTCCCGGCCTCCCACCCGCAGAAGCCGAGAGACTCCGCAGCGAACTCATCTTCACCGCCGCCACCGCCGAAACCCAGCCGTTCGACGCTGACGCGAGCGATCTTCTCCATCCATGATCGCGCAGCCCCCGATCCAAAAGCCGACCGGACGCCTCGATCCGCGCACCATGCTGCTCGACTTCTTCAAGTCGCTAGGCCGGTTTGGTTGGGTGCTGATCCTGTACTTCGTCGTGAGCTCCCGCGGGCGCGGAGATTCCGCTGAACTCCTGTTTGCCGGCCTCGCGATCTTTGGTTTATTCGGGAGCTTGATTCAATGGCTCACGGTTCGTTTTGGCGTGGTCGGACCCAACTTCGTTTACGAAACAATCTGGCTCCTCAAAAAAGAAAAGACTATCCCCATCGACCGCATCCAGTCCGTCAACATCGAGCAAACCCTGATCCACCGGATGCTCGGCCTGGCCAAAGTCCGCATCGACACCGCCGCGAGCGGCGACAAGGCTGACATCGAACTTGACTCGCTGTCTCTGGCAGAGGCCGAGCGGCTGCGCATGGTGCTCACCAAAGAGACCGTCCACCCCAGCGAGGTTGCCACCCCCTCTTTGCCACTCTGGCAGGCCACCAGCCGCGACCTACTCATGGCCGGCGCGACCAAAAACGCCTGGGTCGTCATTATCGGCGCGGGCGCCTCGCTGCTCCCTTTCGTACGCGGCTCCGACTCCTCGCTGCTCAGCGCGGTCCGTGGCTCGACAAACTCCACCGTGCCTCCCCAGGTTTGGGTAATCGGGCTCCTGGGGCTACTTCTCGCGGGTTGGATTGTCTCCATGGCGCAAGCCTGGGTCAAGTTTTACGGGTTCACGCTCACCCACAATGGGGGAAGATTGCACCGCGAGTACGGGCTGATCAACAACCGAAAGAACTCCGTCCCTTTGCGCCGCATCCAGTGCCTCGACTGGAGCACCACCTGGCTCCGATCTTGGGTCGGATTCTGGGAGGTCAAGTGCTTCACTGCCGGGGCGATGAAGGACAAGCAAGATCCGACGGTCGGGGGTCTGCTCTGCCCGGTTGTTCCTTCCGCCAAACTTCGGACATTCACCAACATCGTCTTCGCGGACCTTGACTGGAGCGGGCTGCGGTGGACTCCAGCTCCGGCCCGCGCCTTCTGGGTGCGCTTCGTCGAGATCCTTTGGCTCTACGGCATCCTCGGCGTAGGACTCTCGATTTGGCAACGGCATTGGGCGATTTGGTTGTTGCCGCTTTGCGTGCTCATCAGTGCTCTTTCCGCCTATCTCGAGGTGAGGAGCATGAAGGTCGCGTTTTCCGGGCGGTTCGCGTTCACCCAAGCGGGTTGGCGCAATACTCAGCTTCTTATCGTGCCTCTCGACAAAGTGCAGAGCGTCGAACTGGAGCAAGGATTGCTCCAGCGGAAGCTCGGGCTCGCCACCGTAACGCTGGTGGTGGCCGGAAGCCCTGCCGTTCACCTGTCCCACTTGCCCGTCCAGTTGGCCAGCCGGGCGGCGGAGAAGGCAGTGCCTTGGATCGCTCGCACTGGCAGTTGGTCGGCGGACGGGGTTTAATCTTTAGTCAATGAGCCAAGACACTGCGGGCCGGCGGGCATTGGAGGCCACTGAGCAACTGCTTTCCGGTTGGGACGACGCCCCCTACGACCTGATCCGTCGAGATAGCTCGCTTCAGATCGTGCCGAAAGGGCCCGAGACCTTTGCCGTCACGTTGTACGACGAAGGCGACCAGTGCATGATTGCCGCCCAGCGATGGCATACCCACTACGACGATCCCCAGCAGGCTGCCTTCTGCGCGATGTGGCTCATGACGCCTTACTACCGGCTTGTCGAAGAGTTCAAGGGCGGGCTAATGGTGGCCACTTGGATCGAACGCTATGAGGCAGACGGCTGGGAGGGCATGGAACCCGCGTACTTCCTCAATCCCGAATACCCGCCAGATTGGGAGCCCGGCCCAGAGGAAACTTTCGTACGTCGCCGGATCCAGCAGGCACTGGTCGCCTCGCCGGAGCCTTACGAGGAGATCGTGCCGGGGGCCCAGCTCGATGAGCATGGGCTCCCTCTTGATTCCCAAATCGGCATCAGCACCGAAGAGTCGCGTGAGGCCATTGGCCCCACGCTCTTCTAGCGACCGCCGCCGCCCCGTGCTCCGCCGCCACCAGCAGCGCCACCACCCGTGGTTCGGGTTGGGCCGCCTTGTCGGTTGCCTCCACCAGCGAGGCCGCCGCCTTGCTGGGCTTCTTGCATTCGCTGTTGAATCTCACGCATCTGCGCCAAATTGATTTCCGCGGTCACTACTTCCTGCCCGGCGGACAGGCCGCTCAGCACTTGGTAGCCGTCGTTGCCGCTTTCGCCCAGCTTGACTTCCACCTTCTGTGGCTTGCCATCGGTTCCCTTAATGCGCACGAAGGTCTTCCCTTCTTCACGCGTCACGGCTTGCTGCGGGACGATAAGGGCGTTCTGAATATCCAACGTGAGGAATTCGCAAGTCGCGTTCATTCCAGGCTTGATCGCGGCCTTGCTGCTCTGGTCAATTTCCACCCGCACCTTAATCGCGGTGATATTGGCGGCGGTTTCCGCGCTCGGATTGATGCGACTGACGCGCCCCTTAAGCTGCTCTCCGGGGAACGCTTCGATAATGATTCGGACGTTCTGGCCCACCTTCACAGCTCCGATGTCCGCCTCATCCACCGCGCACTCGACGTACATCTTCGTCGTGTCGCTGAGTTGCAAGATCGCCGTGCCTTCGCTAAAGGTGCTTGTACCCGGTGGGATGATCGTGCCGGCTTCTAAGTACTTTTTCGTCACCACGCCATCGCGCGGAGCCAACACGGTCGTGCTGTCAAGTTGCACTTGAGCGTTCTGCAGCGTCACTCGGCTCCGGACGGTGCTCGCCTTCGCGTTGCGATTGTCGGCGGCTCGTGCTTGGATATTCAGCAACGCAATCTGGGCTTGCTCAAGGCTGAGTTGAGCTTGCTCCAGCTGGCCCCTGGCTTCGGCCACATCCTTCAAAACGACAGTGTCGCGACTCTGGTTGGTGAGGGCGATTTTCAGGGCTGATTCGGCTTGCTCAACTTGACTTCGCTGTTGCTTCACGCGCGAATCGAGTTGACGCTCGATGGTGTCGGCGCGCTGCTTCGCAGTAGTGTAGGATGCCTGAGAACTAGCCATCGCGGAGCGGGCACGGTCGAGCTGCGCCTTGCTCACGTAGCCGAGACCGAACAGCTCTTCCTGGCGATTAAAGTCCGCTTGGGCCGCATCGAGTTCGATCTTCGCTCGCTCCATCCCCGACTTGGCGTCGGATCGAAGCTGCGGCACTTCCACCGTCTGAAGCTGAATGAGGGCTTGCTCTTGGGCGGCTAATGCGGCTCGAGCCGAGCGAAGGCTGCTGGCGGTGAGAGCGGGTTGGCTCCCGGCATTAGTTTGGGCTCGTTCGTACCGAATTCTCGCGATACGCAGGGCGGCTTCGGCATCGCGCACGCCATTGCGGCGGTTGCGCTCTTCGAGGCTCAAATTGATCTGGGCGGCGTCGGCGCGGGCGGTGGCGCTTTCGACGTCGGCCTGGGCTTGTTCCACCACGGTGCGAGTGTCGCTGGGGTCAATGCGGGCCAAGAGTTGCCCCTTCTTGACGATGTCGCCCTCCTCCACCAAAATCTGGTCCACGCGTCCGCCGGCCTTGCTGCGGATGTCCACGTTGGTCTCGGCGATGAGCTGTCCGGTCGCGTCAATCGAGCGGACGAGTTCGCCCTCCTCAATCTTCTCGTACTTATATTGAATCTCGCCTGAATCTGCCGCCCCATTACGGCTGCTAACCCACCAGCCCCCCGCCAGCGCCGCAACCACCACCCCCGCGATCAATCCGCTCTTGTTTTTCATACTTAACCAAAGACTCTACGTTCGCGGAAGTGGGAATTGTTTCGTAATCAAACATTTACGGGCTGCGGACGACGTGATGAATATGATGAACATGATGAACGTTTTTTCGGAGTTCCAGAAAGTGTCTGGACCTCGATTCACATGACTAAGGTGCCGATAGCAGGGGAAGTCAATTTGGACAGCGGTGACCTGGCACCGCTTTTGCCCGGGAGCCCTGGCTCCGCCGCCTTCGCGAACAGTCCGCCAAGGTGAAAGCCTCCCGCAAGCACGCCGACAGGTCGGCTGAGTAAAGCGGCGCCGGGTCGCCGCTGTCCAGAACGAGCCATGGACAGCGGTGACCTGGCACCGCTTTTGCCCAGGAGCCCTGGCACCGCGGCATGGGCAAGCAGTGCGCCAAGATGAAAGCCTTCCCTAAGCGCGCCGACAGGTCGGCTTAACAAAGCGGCGCCGGGTCGCCGCTGTCCACAACAGAGCCTTCCGTCCTCAAAAGCCCCAACGGGGCGGCATAACTTAGCGAAGGGCGAAGCCCTGGTACAGAGGACACCCCCCACCCAAGTCCTGAAGGGACGGCATAGCTATTTCCCGGCCTTACTCGGTACCTTGCGAGGACGGTGATGAAGTTTATGGAATCGAAAATAAGTTCTACATATTGCGCGAGGGGCACCGCGATTGGGCTAACTTTGCTAGGCTTGGTTGTGCCCGGGTTCGCCCAGTACGACAATGGCAATTACGGTCGAGCAAAGTACGTAGTGCAGGTCGTACCCGACCCCCGACTGTTCCTCACGCTCGGCGTCCTCGCAGTGCTCGTCTGGCTGATCTTCCAAAACAGCTCGCTTCGCCGCCGCCTTGCCGAGGCGCAAAATGAAGGCGCCGCAGAGAGGCGGCCATGAGTGCGCTTACGCGGGAGAAACTTGCGCAGGCCGCAGATTTGGTTCGCGAGTCCGGCGTGCACGTGTGGTTGACGTTCGTGCGCGAGACCGGCGAGGGCTCGGATCCCGCGCTCCCCTTTATTTGCGAGACGGGGCTTGTTTGGATTTCCGCGCTTATGGTGGGGCGGGATGGGCGGAAAGTCGCGGTGGTGGGCAACTACGACGCCGATCCTCTGAAGCACTCCGGCGACTGGGACGAAGTGATTCCCTACGTCCAAGGCATTCGTGCGCCACTACTTCAAGCCCTGGAATCGTGGATTCCCGAGGGCGAGACGCCGCGCATTGCGGTGAACTTCAGCGAAGACGACGACAAGGCCGACGGCTTAACGCACGGCCTGTTCCGGTTGCTAAACGGGCATCTCACAGGGACTCGGTTCGAGGGCACGCTGGAGTCCGCGCATTCCATCGTGTCGCGCCTGCGCGGCATCAAGACCGGTGAAGAAATCCGCCGCATCCGAGCCGCGATCGCCGCGACGGATAGCATTTTCTCCACCGTACCGAGCCGCCTGCGACTCGGCCTCGACGAGCGTTCGCTTTATGATGCGATCCAAGCCGAAATGGACGCGAATCGGTGGGGCTATGGGTGGTCCCGAGCGGGCAATCCCATCGTCAACTTCGGTCCCGATTCCATGATCGGCCACGGCGTCCCCTCGAGCGATATCCGCCTGCAACCCGGTCATTTGGTGCATATCGACCTCGGGGTGATCGTTGACGGCTACTCGTCGGATATTCAGCGCTGTTGGTATGTCGCAAAGCCGGGCGAGACCGCGCTGCCGGAGGACTTGGCGCAGGGCCTCGCCGCCGTGACCGGAGCGATCCAAGCTGGCGCGGACATCTTGAAACCGGGAGTCGCGGGGTGGCAAGTTGACGCGGCGGCTCGCGCCTTCTTGGTGAGCACCGGGTTTCCGGAATATCTGCACGCGCTGGGGCACCAAGTTGGGCGCGTCGCCCACGACGGGGGAAGCCTGCTGGGGCCTCGGTGGGAGCGCTATGGTCGGCTACCCGAAGTGCCGGTGGAGGAGGGGCAGGTGTACACGCTCGAACTGGGCGTCACGCTGCCCGGCCGCGGCTACCTGGGTCTCGAAGAGATGGTCCGGGTTGGCTCCCGAGGAATTGAATGGCTGTCCAAACCCCAGCGCGCAATCTCGGTCCTGACGTTGGGAAACAAGGGCTCCTCGTAGAATGCGTCATCGTGCCCCAACGCAACAACGCCCATCTGCCCACGAAAATCTGCGCGACTTGCGGGCGCCCGTTCTCGTGGCGAAAGAAGTGGTCGGCGGTTTGGGACGAGGTGCGCTACTGCAGCGACCGGTGCCGCCGAAACAAAACTAAACCTTCGGTTACCGAATAAGGACTTGTGCCCAACACAACAAATTTTTACAGGCATTCCTTTCCTACATTGTAACAATTTTCTATTACCTGGTTCCGATGTCGGAAAACCTCTAAGACGGGGAACGCACTGCAAAGCCATTTTCTAGAGCAATTACGCCCTAGATGAGTTAAGCAGTGCGCAAGAGACAATATGAGCCACCAAAATATCGAAACTCGAAGCCACGACAACAAGTCCACGATCACCACCATGATGGTTCTCGCCGGGATCGCTATCCTTGCCGCGATCATTTACTTCGCAAATCAGTCCCGAAATGACGCCAATAATGGCCAGGGAGCCCTGGGAAATCAGAGCTACCAGGGTCAATCATCGACCAGCACTGACCAAGGAGTCACTAACGGTTACGGAAGCAGCCAGGGAACGACCAGCGGCTCCTCAGGCGTGACCAGCGACCCTGCCTACAATGGCGGCCAGGGGATCCAGAGCACCTCGGGCGGCACTGGAGAACGCGGAACCACCGGAACCACCGGCTCAGCCGGACTGTAAAAACATCGCTCGCCCGACCTCCGAAAGAGGGGTCGGGCGAGTTTTTTTATGAGCCAGAGGTCACGCGGCTTTCAGCGTGGAAGTCTGCAGTTCGCCGTAGACCACCGCTTCGTTGCTCGGCAAGCTGCGGACGTTGTTCCGAACCGCGACCACGCGGAAATAGGCCGGAACTCCGGCGGTGAAGTTTTCGAGCACCACGCGGGTCTTTGTGAACTGACCCACCGTCGTCCAGCCGGTGTTTTCGCCTCGTGTTTCGATAATGAATACGGCGCTGGTCGGGTTCCCCGCACGGGACCACTTGATCGCGACCCGGTCGTAGGTCATTTCGTCGGCCACCAAATTGATCGGCTGAATCAGCGGTCGGTTAGAACGCGTTGGACGCGGGGCGAGTCCCGCCTTCAGCAATTCGGCGTCGGTCACGGTGTTCGTGGCGTAGATCAGTTTCGTAAAGTCGCTCAGAGTGGCCAGCAATGCCTGCTTGTCCGTGTCTTGGGTGGCATATGCGCTCAGTTTTGCCGCATTGGCCTGCTCGGCGAAGCTGGCCGACGTTTCGAGTTGTTCCCGCGAAGCCTCCACAATTTCGCATTGCGACGTGGTGACTCCGTATACCGCGGGGGTATCGATGACCACACTAATAACGTTGGCGGTCTTCTGCGTGAGAGCCGGAATGCTGAGCTTATTAAAATTATTCCCCATTTTCTTGTCCTATTGGCCTCTATTGTTCAGGGCCTTAACCCAGGTGTCGGCGCGAGGTCACATCATTTGTAGGGGAAACTTTACGAATATTTTAAAAAGGGCTCCGAAATGTCGCCAACTGGACAATTCTGGCGGCATGATGATTGTGAAATGCGGGGGCGAGCACTGTTTCGTGGCAATTGTTATTTACCAGACGGCGTTTTCTGTACAGAAAACGCAGTAAGGTGTACAACTTGCGCCGTTTGCTCGACAGAAAGCGGAGGAAGTTGTACAACAAACGAAGGAAGTTGTCGAACTTTCGAAGCATGTTGTACAACAAACAACGGAAGTTGTCTAACATTCGAAGCATGTTGTACAACAAGCGTCGAAAGTTCGTGACAAACGCCGAAAGTAGTACTACAGACGGCGCATGTTTGTCAACAATCGTTGCAAATTCTTCTGCCGAGCGGTCGGGCAGCCCTCCGCGGCGAAACCCTGGCATCACGCCAGGAAAATCATGAGGACCGCCTGGAGCGTCTATAAGAACAACAAACCGTTCGAAGAGACTATGGGATTGACAAGAAACCATAGAACACGCATGACGCCGCTTGCGCCCGCCGGCCCACCGTTGTGCCCGCACTCCTGCTTTGCTAAGATATTGTTAATTATCCTTTACTTTCGTGAATCCATCAATTTTCGGCGTACAATCCTGGCATGAGATTAATTTTTCTCGGGATGGCCCTCTCTCAATTACAACTTGCAAACGCGGCCGTAACGGTTACTTTTGCGGCGGTACCCGCTCATCCGACGTTCGTGACCATCGTGAACTCACCGAGTGGCTCGAAATCCGTGACACATTATTTCCAAGGGGAATACGCTTCACCGGTGCCCCCATCGAGTTCGTTTCCCGAATGGGACTATTCGGTAAGCTGTACTTTGACGGAGTCAAACCAGCCTTCGTTGCATGGCTCGCATGTTCAGATAGTTGGGACGATAGCAATGTCTACGCGTTCTGAGACAACGGTAACCGGACCGCCTCAGTCGGACGGAATTGGCGGGGCAAGCATGGTGTTCCCACCCCACAACACTGCGACGAAATCGGAGGTGATGATTATCGGCCCCGGAACGCTCAGTCAGTCGGGCCCGACTGCGGGTACACACACTATCCCAGCCTTCTTTGATGGTCTATGGTTTAGCACAGCGGTTGGCACAGGGTCGGTCCAGTCCGCTCAGATTCCGATCAAGCTACCTGTTTTCAGGAGCACTCTAACACAGACCAGCCCATCCGAGAGCGCTCTTGTAACAGTCGTATCTAAAGCATCAGGCACTCGGAAGTTTAGTTTAACGGGCATTAACACCTCCACAGGTCTTACCGGAAGCACATTCAACTTCTCTGCGCCAGGGGTGATCGGAAGTTGGAAGCCAAATTTGGGTACGGTTCAGTTAATCGCATCATCAGGTCCTTTGCCCTTTTTCGGTGTCGGCTTACAATCTTCGATTCCGTGGCGTGTTCCGTCGAATGCGGCACCCAGCGGCACTTACGATGCGGTTGTATGGTTCCCTGGCTTCTTGCCAATTCGGTTGCCAAACGTTGCAGTGGGGTCGACGACTCCTGCAGTGATCGCTGTGGATCTCATAGCGGGTGACGTGAACAGCGACAATGAAATTGACGCAGCCGATATCGATTTTATTATTAGTCACTTCGGAAAAACGCCGACAAGCGCAGACTGGAATGGAAAAGGAAAGTCAACGGCTTCAGCGGCAAGATTGGCAGACATCAATCTGGACGATGAGGTAGACGCCGCCGATGTTGACCTTGCGATTCTGCACTTTGGTCAAGTTGGTGAGGAGTTCCAGCCGTACCCAATTTAAGTACTGCGTCGAACGGGTGGCTGGGGAGACTCGGTCACCCGTCGGAGGGTATTGACCTCCGATCTGGGTTCCCTCGTCCGAGGGAATGACGACGGGTTGTTGCGAGAGCGCGGATAAAGCCGCGGACTCCCGTGTTGGCGGGGCTGGTGGCCAGGGTGAAGAAACTCGCCGAAGGCGGAAGGTGTGGCACGGGTAATGCGGGGCGTGATTCCGTTCGCATCAACCTCTCGCCGCGATACCCGTGCATCTCGGCCCACCAAAAACCCCCTAGAGTGGCGGAGAGTCAACGCGAATCTTCATGATCATACGGGGCACCGGATGTCGCACCCGGCGCTTGCTCGCCCTACCTCCTTTCGGTTGGAGATCGGGCGAGTTTTTTTGCGTCACCCCTAGCCTGAAGGCTTGGCTCCATTTGACAGCGTGAACGCTATCCTCCGTTAGCCGGGGCCGCAGACTTCCACGGCGCGCTTTAGGAGCAGTTCGAGTTCGTTCAGATTGAGGTCGGCGGCGCGGCGGAAGCGGATGCACGACTTCCCCACCGAGGCTTTGCCCAAACGCGGCTTGGCCTGTTCGGCGAGATGGCCCTGTTCGTCAATGGCGCAGACGTAGACCGAGAATCCGCTCTTGTTGGTCACTAGGCCGAGGTGCATCCAGTCCCCTTCTCGCCCCGACGCGGTCTTGTAGCGATAGAGACCAAACGCCATGATGTCTTTGATCACGAACCGCGTGTAGTCCGGCGCGCAGCGCGCCATGAGGTCGTAGAGCAGCTTCATATCCGCCTGCTTCTCCGGCGGAACCGTGGCAAGGTATTCCTCGTGGGTGGTGGGTTTGCTCATGAACGGAGTTTATCCCGACCCTAAGAGTTGACAAGCGCCATTTTGCAGACCGTCTAAATGAGAATGGTTAAGAGGAGCGCCCCAAAATACATCTGTACCGCGGAAAAATTGAAAGTACACGGTACATTTGGTACCTCTGTTGTTCGGCCTAAAGGCCCCCCCTCCTAGCGGCGTTTGCGCATAGCGGGGTTTTTCCGCTTTTCTTGGCCGATCTTTCCGCCCGTGGTGCCCATGAACTCGCGGAGCTTTACGATCTCGTCGCGGACGCCGGCAGCTTTTTCGAACTCCATGAGCTTGGCGAGGTCCTTCATCTCCTTCTCCATCGCGCCGATCAGAATCGGGATGTCTTCGATGCGAACCGGTGAGCCATCTTTGCCGATGGTTTCCATGGTCTCGGCGTCATATTGCGCGGCGATTTCCGCTACGGCGTCGTAGCTGCGGACCGTCTCGCGTACCTCCTTGATGACAGTGGTGGGAGCGGTGCCGTGCTCCTCGTTGTAGGCTCGTTGCACTTCTCGACGGCGGTTCGTTTCATCGAGGGTGAACTGCATCGAATCCGTGATGCGGTCGGCGTACATGATGACGCGGCCGTTCTGATTTCGGGCCGCGCGGCCCACGGTTTGGATGAGGGATGTACCGCTGCGGAGGAAGCCTTCTTTGTCAGCGTCGAGAATGGCGACCAGGGTGACTTCCGGCAAGTCGAGGCCTTCGCGGAGCAGATTTACGCCGACGATGACGTCATAAACGCCAAGCCGCAAATCTCTTAAGATTTCCGGTCGATCCAGGGAGTGCACTTCGCTGTGGATGTAGGCGACCTTGACATTAATATCCTTCAAATAAGCGGTTAAATCCTCGCTCATTTTTTTGGTCAGGGTGGTGACGAGGGAGCGCTCGCCCTTTTCGACACGCTTTTGAATTTCGTTGATTAAATCGTCTATTTGCCCATGAGTAGGACGAATATCAATCTCCGGATCGAGCACGTAGGTCGGGCGGATAACTTGTTGAACCCGATTGCCTTCGTTTTCATTCTCGAATGGCCCGGGCGTCGCGCTGACAAAAACCACCTGCGGCACTCGCTCCAGAAATTCCTCAAATTTTAGAGGACGATTATCCAGGGCGCTCGGAAGTCGAAAACCGTAATCCACCAAGACCGATTTTCGTTGCTGGTCACCGTTGAACATCGCCCGGATTTGGGGCAGAGTTTGGTGACTCTCGTCCACGAAAACGATGGCATTGCTGGGGAGGAAGTCGAGAAGGGTAAACGGCGCGGTCCCGGGTTCACGACCGTCAAAATATCTCGAGTAATTCTCGATGCCGTTGCAATAGCCCACCTCGCGCATCATCTCGATATCGAAATCGACGCGCTGCCGGAGCCGCTGCTCTTCAATGAGCTTATTTTGAGCGTGGAAGTAGGCGCACTGTGCGTCGCGCTCCGCGCTGATCTGCTCCAACACTCCGTCCAGCCGCTCGAACGGAGTCACGTAATGGGTGGCCGGGAAAACCGAGCACTTCGACGGTTCGTCCAGGACTTCTTGGGTTAGCGGGTCCACGAGTCGAATGCGCTCGACCATGTCCCCGAAAAACTCGACGCGGGTTACAATCTCCTCGTCCTTGGGTTGAATCTCTAGCGTGTCGCCGCGTACTCGGAAGGTGCCTCGATCCAGCACCATCTCGTTGCGTACGAACTGCATGCGGACCAATCGAGTGAGGACCTCGTCGAGATCGAATGGCACGCCGGTTTCAAAAGTCACCACGCTCTCGGCGTACATATCCGGCGAACCTAGACCGTAAATACAGGAGACAGAGGCAATCACCACGACGTCGCGTCTTTGCAGTAGCGATTGGGTCGCAGAGTGGCGCAGGCGCTCGATTTCCTCATTGACCGAGGAGTCTTTTTCGATATAAACATCGCTCGACGGGACGTAGGCCTCCGGCTGATAATAGTCGTAATACGAGATGAAATATTCGACCGAATTTTCGGGGAAAAATGCCCGAAATTCCTGGCAAAGCTGGGCGGCAAGAGTCTTGTTGTGGGCAATGATCAGCGCGGGGCGCTGAGTCTCCTTGATGATGCTCGCCATCGTGAAGGTCTTACCGGTTCCGGTTGCGCCGAGGAGAGTCTGGAATCGAGTGCCCTCGGACAGCCCTTCGCATAGACCGGCAATCGCGGTGGCTTGGTCCCCCTTCGGCTCAAATCCGCCCGCCAACTGGAGGGGGCTATCGTATCGAACGATGTTGCTCTCGTGGCTCATGCGGTAACCACGGCATCAGGATCGGGCAGTTCTAGCAACGCCTTTTCGGCGTCGATAGGATCCAAAACCGGCTCATCCACCACTAAGCGCCCGTCGCGGAAACGCAGCACGCGCTTGCAGTGGCGCGCTACTTCCTCTTCATGGGTGACCACGATGATGGTCTTTCCTTCTCGATTCAAGGCTTGGAAAAGAGCCAAAATTTCTTCCGTAGTGCGAGAGTCCAGGTTGCCAGTGGGCTCGTCGGCGAGGATCATGACCGGACTGTTGACGATCGCTCGCGCTACCGCGACGCGCTGTTGCTGACCACCGGAGAGTTCGTTCGGGCGGTGCTCCATGCGCTGACTCAAACCCACTCGGTTCAAGGCTTCGGCGGCAATGGCATGGCGGTTCTTCACGCCGGCGTACTGCAAAGGCAACTCAACATTGCGCAACGCGCTCTGGCGAGGCAGCAGGTTGAACTGCTGAAAGACGAAACCGATATATCTGTTGCGTACTTCGGCGAGTTGATTGTCATTCAGGTCAGCGACGTTCTTGTCGTCAAGGAAATACTGACCGGAGGTGGGCTTATCAAGACAACCCAACGTGTTCATGAAAGTCGTCTTTCCTGAGCCAGATGGGCCCATGATCGCCACAAATTCACCCTGATTGATACTGACCGAAACATCGCGCAGAGCATGGACAACGATGTCGCCCATTCCGTAGTCTTTGCAGAGATTTTTGACTTCGATTACGACTTTGCTCATTGTGATGTCCTCCGGTACTACGCCAGGAGGGTACCGGATGGTTGCTCAAAGGGGACCAGGCTAGTCGCTTCGAAGAGCTTCGATCGGCTGGAGGTTAGACGCGCGCATCGCCGGGAAGAGACCGAAGAACAATCCGATGAATGCGGCAAATCCGAAGGCCATTGCGACCGCGAGGCCGTTAACGGCTGGAGGTACTTGGAGGGCCTTGCTGACGTACTGCGTTACGATCCAGCCCAGCACGATGCCAATGACTCCGCCGAAGACGCACATCATCACGCTCTCCAGCATGAACTGAGTGAGAATGACGGGCTTGGTAGCGCCCAGAGCCTTGCGAAGCCCGATCTCGCGGGTCCGCTCAGTGACGCTCACCAGCATGATGTTCATGATGCCGATGCCGCCCACGAGAAGGGAAACCGACGCGATGCCGGCGAGCAGGAAGCCAAGAAGCTGAGTTTGCTGCTGGACCGCTTCCATCTGTTCGCCTTGGTTGAACACGCGGAATTGGGATTCGCCGCTCGCTGACTTTCGCGTCCGCGCCAGCACCTCTTCCACTTTCGCTTGCGTCGCGATCATGACGTCGGTGGAGATGACCTGCATTGAAATTTGGTCAATGGTGGTCTTGCCCAAGAGCCGCTTTTGTGCGGTTTCGAGCGGCACGTAGATCTGCTCGTCCGGGTTTCGAAAGCCGGAGCCGCCCTTGTAAGTAACCACGCCGACAACTTCAAAGTTCTGGCCCTTGATCTTGATGGTAGAGCCGATCGCATTTTCGCCTTCGTACAGTTGATCCCAGACTTGGTAGCCCAACACAGCTTTACGTGCGGCAAAGGCATTGTCTTCGGGGGTGAACCAACCGCCCGCCAACATCTTGGTGGCGTTGGCGATGATGGCCATCTGAGGTTCGACCCCGCTAATACTGGTCCGAGTGGAGTTCGACCCAAACTTTGCCGTTTCACTTCCGCGCACTGCGCCGGTGATCAAGGTGACACTTGGCACCTCTCGTTGAATCGCGGCGACATCTTCCATCTTGAGTTGACCCGAGCCGGAGCCCTGGGACATTCCTCCACGACGCCAGTCGGGCATCACGGTGATCATGTTGGCGCCCATGATTTCGAGTTGCTCGATGGACTTCTTCTTTGTGCCCTCGCCGATCGCGATCATGGCGATAACGGAGCCGACACCGATCACCACGCCAAGCATGGTGAGAGCGCTGCGAAGCTTATTGGACAAGATCGCGGTCAGCGCGCTTTCAAAGGAATCGCCAAATTTCATAGGGTCAAGCGTACTACGCAACGAGGATGGACGACCGTTTCTCGATTCTCGGCCAACGATTCGTGAGAAAAATGTAAGAACGTGCTGACCTTTTTCGTGGAAAATGTCGTATATGCATCTCATGAAGTTGAAAACATGGGCACTTTTCGCGCTGATCGCTGGAGCGGCGATGGGCCACACCCAGGCGCCTCCTACCGAGCTTCCGACTCCGAAGTTCGACGCCGAGATGCGCACCTCGGCGCTCGCGGCCATCTCAGACGTGGTGACCAAGAGGGCGTTTGTGCCGGGAATCGACTTCAGCAAGTGGAACGAATTTGTTGCGAAACGGCAAACTCAAATCGACGCTGCCGAGACCGCCGTGGCGTTTACGGGGCAAATGAACCGTGCACTTCGCGACTTCGGCTTCAGCCACATTCGCCTCCAGGCACCATCAGCGAATGGCCCGGCGGGAAGCACCATCGGCATCGGTGTTCAGATTGAGATTGTTCCTGATGGCATTTTGATCGTCTCCGTCCGGCCAGGCTCTCCCGCATTCCGCGCGGGGTTGAAGCAAGACGAAATCATCTTGAAGATCGACGGCGTCAAGGCGACGGGAACAGGCCAAATTCGAGGCGAAATTGGACAGGTTCGCACCCTTGAGATTCGGGGCACCGACGGAAAAATTCGCGAAGTGAAGATCACGCTTCAGCGCATCCAGACCCTGCTGGACCTTCTGCAAACCACCCCGCCGACCACTCCGCCGGTTGCTCCTGCGGTCCAAACTCGACGCGACTCGATCACCTGGCCCAACGAGGAGACCGCGCTTATCCGCATCGTGAGCTTCAGCGGAAACTTCAGCCGACCTCAAGTTCGCGGCATGATGGTCGAGGCCAAGAAGGCGAAGTACCTGATCCTCGATGTCCGCATGAATGGCGGCGGTGCGGCGGATAACATGGGGTACCTGTTGAGCCACCTCATGCCACCCAAGACCGACTACGGGGTGTTTGTTTCACGGAGCGTTGCAAACCGATACAAAGCAGCCAACCCGGACGGGCCAATGACCGCTGAAGCGATCGCGAAGTGGACCCCGGGACCCGGGAAGCTCATGACTCGCACCTTCACTGACTTCGAGCCGTACGCGGGCAAAATCGCCGTGCTCATCAACGGCGGTAGTGGCAGCGCGAGTGAGATCACCGCGGCCACCTTGCAAGAGCAACGTGGCGCGATTTTGGTTGGAACCAAGACGGCAGGCGCTGTACTTGCCTCAGTGTACGCGCTGATCCCTGGCGGGTTCCGGTTGCAGTATCCAGTCAGCGACTACGTGACTCCAAAGGGCGTGCGACTCGAGGGCAATCCAGTCAAGCCGACGATCGAAGTTACCGGTCGACCGACTGCTGATGGGAACGATCCCGTGCTGGCCGCTGCCATCGAAGCCCTACGCAAGTAGCCCATAATTGGGCCGATGGAGTGCGGGCACATTGGCGTGGATGAAAGCGGAAAGGGGGACTTTTTCGGTCCCCTCGTGGTGGCCGGTTGCTACGTCGGCCCAGAGCATCTCGCCGAACTGGACGGCGTGCAAGACAGCAAGAAACTGACCGACAAGCGCGCCCTCGAACTCGCCCGAATCATCCGCGCCACCTGCCCCTACGAGGTGCTAGTGATTATGCCCCGGCGCTATAACGAGCTTTACAGCGAGATCAAAAACCTGAATCGCCTCCTCGAATGGGGGCACGCGAAGGTCATTGAAGAGGTTCAGCGCAAATCGCCGTGCAAGCTCGCCATTTCAGATCGTTTTGCTGACCCGCGCGGACTGATCGCCAAGCTCAAGAAGAAGGGCGTAGATATCGAATTGCGGAGCTACGTCCGGGCAGAGAGTGATGTCGCCGTTGCGGCAGCGTCTATCCTTGCGCGTGCGGGGTTTCTGATGAAGCTCAAAGAGCTTAGCGACGAGTTCGCGATCGACCTTCCAAAGGGAGCCACCAACGTGATCTCGACCGGAAAACGCTTCGTCACTCAGCACGGGTCGGATCAACTGTCCGCGGTGGCAAAAATGCACTTCAAGACCGCCGCCCAAGTCTTGGGCTGAAGCATAATCGGAGTTCAGCCATGGCATTTCCATTCGACATCGGGTTTTTGGGTGGGGGCCAGTTGGCCCGAATGAGCATCATGGCGGCTCAACGCATGGGCCTTCAGTGCTTGAGCGTTGATCCCGCGTCTCCGACCCCGTCCAGCCAGATCGCGCCGGCGATTCAAGGTCGGTTAGACGACCCCGAAGCCCTGGCCCCGCTTTTTGCCCAGTGCGCGGTCGTCACCTTGGAAAATGAGTTTGTACCCGCAATGGTCATTGAGAAAGCGTTGAAGCAAGTCGGTCGTAACCCAAATTGCCTCATTCCCAATATCGAGGCCCTGGCCACGATCCAAGACAAACTCACCCAACGGCAGGCCCTGCTCGCGGCGGGGGTTCCGACTCCGAACGCGGTAGCGTTGGATGATGACGGGACGCTCGCTGTGAGCAAAATTGGCTTCCCCATGGTGCTAAAAGCTCGCTTTGGAGGCTACGACGGCAAGGGCACGCGATACGCCAAGACGCCGGAAGAACTTGAAGGCTTCTCCCACCTCTGGGAAAGCCGGGGCGGATGGATGGCCGAAGAGTTCGTTGCCTTTAAGCGTGAGCTCGCCGTGATGGTCACGATTGGGCGAGACGGGCGGGCCGCGTTTCCCACGATGGAGACCATTCAGAGCAACTACGTCTGCGACGTCGTCTTCCCTAGCGACGCGGATGGCACCAAGATCGCGCTCGACGCGGTGGCGGCGGTCAAGGGGATCGGGCTCTTCGGAGTCGAACTGTTCGAAACTCACGACGGCAAGTTGCTGGTGAATGAGATCGCGCCTCGCCCCCACAATACCGGCCATTACTCGCTGGACTGGGGCGGAGCGAGTCAATTCGACGAGCATATCCGCGTAGTCTTGGGAATTCCACAGTTGCCAATCGATGGGTTGCCCGCGGCGATGGCGAATCTCATTGGCCAACCCGATGTCGGGGATTGGCGCAAGGGCCTGGTCGCCGCGATTCAGGGCGATCCGGGCGTTCGGGTCCACTGGTACGGGAAGGCGGAAAGTCGTCCCGGTCGGAAGATGGGGCACATCAACGCAGTGGGACCAGACGCCTTGAAGCGAGTGCAGTCCGCGCGAGAGCGATTTTATGCTGCATGGTCGGGAGGCCCCGCTCCCGTCATCGAAGACGGTCCTGGCTAGAGTCGTAGGAACAAAGATGCAACCCATTAAGATTCAAATCACCGGCATGAGCTGCGGTCATTGCGTGAAGAGTGCGACTGAGGCACTCGGGGCCGTTATCGGGGTCACAGGTGTCGAACTCGAGTTGGAACCTGGCATCGCCACGGTCTGGCATGAGGGTGCCGACGAAGAAGCGCTACTCCATGCTCTGCGCGAAGAAGACTTTGAGGGAACCATTCAAGCCTAGGTGGCACTTTCGCCGGTTGCTCGCTGTTGGTTCATTCGAGCCTTCGGTCAGCTTAGTTCAGACTTTTTTCGAAAAAAGTTGACCTAAGGTTGTTTTTTTTTCCCCAAGTGGTTATACTGACCTTGGAGACGGTATGGATGCGCGTCCCACAAAGCAGTACCGCGGAGCGAGCGTAGGAAACTTCTAGGAAAGTTGCGTGAGCAAAGCGAGGCTTCAATGAGTGAAGCGCGTCCTTCAATCTTCTCCATTTGAAGGATAAAACACAATGAATAAGCGAATGTTTACGCTTGCTCTCGCAGTCGCAGTGACAATGGTCGCCGCTCCTGCCATGGCGCAAGACAACTTCCCAGACGTTCCTGAGAACCACTGGGCATTTGAAGCAATCGAAAACCTGAAGCGAGAAGGAATTCTCGTGGGTTACCCGGACGGCACCTACAAG
>JAYUVF010000002.1:0-107781 GCA_043754215.1 Chthonomonas sp.
GGTCCCAGGCCTGCTGGAGTTGGTCGTAGGTGAGGGACTTGGCGTGAAAATCGCCGAAGAGAGTGTTGTAGCGGAAGGCTCTCAACTTGCGGAAGATCTCCGGCGAGCCCTGCTGGACTTCCGGTTGAGTGATTCGGCTCGCGCTTCCGTGCCAATGCCCGGCTCCGTCGAAGATGACGTTGATGTCAGCCGGGAGTTGGAAGGTGCTCGACGCGAAGAACTTAAACGCGATCTCCGTGCGGAAGAAGTAACTCGATCCATAGGTTGTGAACATGCTAGGAGAGGTTCGAAAGTCCTCGCCGGGTGTCAGATGGTTGTCAAGGACCGAGGTGCCGTTGTCGCCTGGGCACCTCCAGATTTCAAGGCTCTTTGTGTAGGGTAGCAAAACTTCCGGAAGAAGCGGCATGTAGGGGATGCGAGCCTGAAAGTCGGGCTGGCCTTCCCAGATTTCAGGGCGATATTTGTCGCTCGCGTCCAGCGCGTGAGGGAAGATGTCATCGTTGTCGCCCATGTACATCACCATCGCGGCGCCGATCTGTTTGAGGTTGCTTATGCAGGCGGTTTGCTTTGCGGCGGCCCGGGCGCGGGCAAAGACGGGGAAGAGGAGGGCGGCGAGAATCGCGATGATCGCTATGACCACCAAAAGCTCAATTAATGTGAATGCGCGCCTCATCTCTGCCCAATATACGTAGTTTTTGCAACGAAAGATGCCGTAGAGACAGTTCCATCCGTCCTTATCGGAAACGATTTGGGGTGTCTGTAGCGTTAAGCGAAGAGGTACCCTCAGAGATGTTGGAATGAGTTCGATCCACAGCCCGTCCCCTTTTATCCGAGTTTTAGGAGTCCTTTTTTATGGACTCTGGTGCGTGGGAATTCTGGGCGTGGGGGTCGCGGCAGGCTGGATTGGCGTGGGCCGAGATTCAGTCGGCGGTAGTTTTACGATTCAGACCATCAAGAACACGCCGCCTCAACAGGTCTTTTCGGACAACGTGGTGTACCTCTTGGTCCTGGGTTGCGACGAAGATCGAAGCTTCATTGATCAGGGCGTCACCAAGCACAAGGCGCGGAGCGACATGATGCTATGCCTGCGGCTGGATTTCGACAACAACCGCATCACGGGAATTTCGATTCCGCGAGATACGCTGGTTCAACTGCCCGGCTATCGCCTGCAGAAAATCAACGCATACCACGCTATCGGCGGGACAGAACTTGCTCAAAAGGCTTCTGAGTCAGTGCTAAGGACACCCATTGACCGGACGGTCGTGCTCGACTTCGAGGCGTTTCAGCGGGTGATCAACTTGGTGGGCGGAGTCGAGATTTTCGTCGCCAAGAAGATGAAGTGGACCGATAAGGCGGGCGACCTGTACATTGACCTGAAGCCCGGTCGGCAGACTCTCAACGGCTACAACGCGATGGGTTTTGTGCGGTTCCGACACTCGGACAGCGATTACGAACGGCAGAAGAGGCAGAAAGAACTCATGGTCGCATTTAAGGATTCCTTGAAGACGAAGCCGGACGTAGTGCCAGCGGTATTGGAAGAAGCGAAGAATCTGCTAGGCGGCGGTTTGAATTCGGACGAGATCGCGGCACTGATGCGATTCGGCCAGCGAGTGGGTCAGGACAACATCCGAATGGGCATGGTGCCCGTGACCGAGGGCAAGGATCGGGCGCACGGCTTCTACATGTTGGTGGACGAGCCTCGTCTCGACGCCACCCTCGAAGAATTTTTGTTTAAGTCGAAGACCGTGGCGTACGATTCGGAGAGTCGTTGATCCTATTCGCGGAAGGCTTCGACGCCGATGAGCCCGAGGGAAGTGCTCAGCGCGGTAGCCAATACATGTCCCGGAAGGATCTGCGCCTGATCGGCGTGATCCTGCTGATTTTTGGGTTGGTCTCGTTCCCGGTGTGGCAACACCTCAAGCGGCAGGGTGAGAAGGCGACTTGCTCCAACAACATGCGTTCGATCGCCCAGGCGATCCTCACTTACACCACCGACAACAACGACGGTATGCCGATCGCCTTTTATCCCGACGCGGACGGGAACCCGGTGTTGGAGCGCGGTCTACCCATCACCTGGGCGACGCTTGTGGAGAATGGTAAGAGTGAGCGTGCATCGTTCAGATGTCCCTCTGCATTACCCACCGAAGTGACCGAAGTTACCCCACTGCAGAGCCAAACTCCGATTCAGCTCACGTACGGGATGTTTGCCGGAGCTTCAGGGCGAACTGAGCGCAGTTACGAACGACCGAATGAATCGGTATTGATTGGGGAGACCAGCAACAACGGAGCGCGTGACACCTATAATCCGCGCCCATTCGGCCCCAGTTTTCAGAACGACGGGTTCTTAATTGGACTCGATGTGAGCAACCAACAAGGGCCGCTCTTGAAGCAGGACCTTGACTTCATTGCAGCGGACATTCAGCGCGGAGCTGGGGACCCAGAGAAGGTGGGACTGACCGGTCCCAAGGCAGTGACTCGGCTGGCATTCCCAGACACAGGTAAGGGCGACTTCTTGGAGAACTCCATTTCCCGCCACGACAACGGCATCCACGTGATCTATATTGACGGCAGGCTGGGATTGATTCGTCCGGGAGCCGCGAAAGTGGATTACAGCGCGCTGAGCCGAAGTCGGAATCGTTGGGCCGTGCCCTAGACTTCTAATGCCGTGACTGCGTCGACGCTGACGATCAGCGCGGTGCAGTTGTCGCTACCGCCATCGGCAAGGGCGGCATTCACCAGAGCCCAGCAGGCCTCGCTCGGTCCGGCATCTTGCATCATCGCCTCAATCGTTGAGTTTGACAGGTGATTGGTCAGCCCATCGCTACAAAGAAGGAAGCGGTCCCCGGGGAGCAAGTTTAGCCAAAACGTGTCCGGCGAAAGCTCAATATCGCCCCCGATCGCCTGCATGATGACGTGCTTGTATTGGTGTTGCTCCGCATCCTCGCGACTCATCACACCTTTCGCAACTACGTCCTCCACCCATGTGTGATCGGTCGTGACCTGGCTAAGAACGCCTTCTCGCATCCGATACACGCGGGAATCGCCGACTTGAACAATGAGGGCTTGATCTTGGATCAGCATCAGCCCGCTTAACGTGGTACCCATGCCTCGTCGGCTGGGGACGGCGGCTCCGATGTCCTTGACGAAGCGGTTTGCGGCGTGGGCAGCAGACGTAGCGGCAACGGCGGCGTCAGTGGCCGGGTGGTGCAAATAGACTTCGATGAAGGTCTTGGCCGTGATTTCGCTGGCGATTTGCCCAGCGCTGTGCCCGCCCATGCCGTCGCACACCAGATAGATGTGTCCCCGAGTCGCCAGCAACGACTCCTCGTCCGGGATGTAAAACTCGAACTTGTCTTCGTTGTTTTCGCGCACCCGGCCCAAGTCCGTTTTGGCGGCGACGCGAGTGGACAAATGAACCCGCAGTGGGGTCGGCTCCACCAACTCTCGAACGGCATACGGGGCAGTGATTTCGTCCATCGGGCGTGCCTTCATTCTAAACCAAAACACAAAGGCCCCGTCTTGCGACAGGGCCAATTGCGGTTGAGGGGAGTAGTAGGTTAAAGACTAAAAGCAGTTACAAAGTTTGCACGGAGTCGCCGCGTTGGTAGTATCCGTCCGAGTTGCGGCTTGTCGCCGGCACTCCAATACCGCTCGCAACTTCTTGTGAGCGCGGTGGAGTCGGCTACGAACCGTTCCAACCGGCACTCCAGTAACCTGTGCGATCTCCTGGTAAGGCATTTGTTCAACGTCAGCCAGCATGATTAGCGTTCGCTGGTCCGGCTTGAGCGTGCTCAGTGCCTCTTCCAGCTCCTCGCTCACCGAGGTCTCCATTAGGATGACTTCGGCGTTCATGGAGTTGTCGGCGGTTTCGACGACGAGAGGGTTGTCCGCGTTGTCGCTGAGTTTCGGAGCGTCGTAGCTGATGGTCTGCACACGCCGCTTTCGCGAGCGGTTCAGATCCAAAAATAGGCGGGTGACGATCCGGAAAATCCAGTTCTCAAACGGGCGATCGCCTTCGTAATCCTTGAAGTTGCGGAACGCGCGGTAATAGGCCTCCTGGGTGAGGTCCTCGGC
Organism: Chthonomonas sp.; assembly: GCA_043754215.1. Lineage (GTDB taxonomy): Bacteria > Armatimonadota > Fimbriimonadia > Fimbriimonadales > Fimbriimonadaceae > JAFLBD01. The sequence goes on from JAYUVF010000002.1 coordinate 4,075, forward strand.
GTCTTGACGATTCATGCTCAACCGAAACGCAAGGTTGAACACCTTCTTGTGCGTCCTCTCCATCAGGTCGCTGAAGCGAGCCTGGTCAACTTGCGGATGGGTAGTTGTGTTCGTCATCTCAGTAGTTCTTATGCTTATGCAAACATTACTTGACTGGTAAAGGTTCCAAAAAATGTATGGATTCCATAAGAACGCTCTGGCGCGGGGCCGGGATTCAACCCCCGTCATAATATGGGACATGCAAACGGCCTCAATCGTTCGCCCAATGGGGTACTGGGTTGGGGACCATTTTGAGTTTGGCCTTGAGGTGGAACTGCTCAATGGGGTTCCGGTTTCATGGCGAGCAACCTCGCTCGCACCGGACCCGATATGGCTTTCGCCCGGGTTTGTGAATGCTCACTCGCACCTTGAATATCGGGGAATGCAGGGGCGGCTTGAAGGGCTGGATTATTGGCCTTGGATTCGTTCGCTGACGGAATTGAAGGCGCTCGAAACCCCTGAGGAGGTTCGCGCGGCTTGCCAACTGGCGGCGAGTGAGAACCGAGTAACTGGCGTTGCGATCATCGGAGAACACTCTGACCGACCCTTTTCCGCTGCGGCCTTGGGAGAGGTGGGAATTGCGGGGCGGATATATCAGGAGCTGATCACCTTCTTTGAGGCGGCCGACCCCAGCAAGAAATGGGCAGAAGTGGAGTCACGGGCAGCGGCTCAGAGCGGGTTGCTTGGATTAGAAGTGACGGTGAACCCGCACGCCACTTGGTCGGTGGACCGATCCTCATTGGAGTGTTTTGCATTGAGCGAGTTTGTCAGTCTGCACGTTGCCGAGACGGAATTGGAGGAGCAGCTCTTCGCTCATCATTCGGGCCCGATTGAGGAGATGTTTGGTCGATTTGGAGTAGCGTTGCCGCGCCGGCAGCCCTTGTTTGAGATGTTGGCGGAAGTCGGGATGATGCGACCGGGAGTTCAGTTTGTCCATGCGGGGGCGACGGGTCCAAAGGAGATAGACAAGATGGCGGAGGCGGGGGTTTCGGTCGCTCATTGCCCTCGCTCCAACATCGCTTTGGGATGCCCGTTGCCCGATGTCCGCGCGATGCTGGACGCGGGAATTTTGGTGGGGTTGGGGATGGACTCAGCCGCTAGCAGCGGACCGATTGATATGTTCGCCGAAATGCGAGCGGTGCGAGGGGTTTCGGCGGATGAAATTTGGGCGATGGCGACGACGATGGGGGCCGCAAGTTTGGGCTTTGAGATACCCAACTGGATCCAGATTTCAAGCGCGGCGACCACCACCGAAGAGTTGATTCAGCAAAGCCAGCCCAGCGATGTGACTTGGGTACCCTCTGGCCTATGATCGAGCGGTACAGCACCCCGGCAATGACAGCAATTTGGAGTCGGGAGGCGAAGTATCAAACTTGGCTCGACGTGGAAGTGGCGATTTGCCAGGCGTACGCGGAGCAAGGCACTATTCCGGCGGCGGACGCCGAAGCAATCTCGAAATTTGGCGGTTTCACGCTCGAGCGATGCGACGAAATCGAGCTCGAAACCCGCCACGATCTAATGGCTTTCGTGCGATGCGTCAGCGAGACCATCACCCAGAAAGGCTCTTTCACTCAGGAAAACACCCCGGCTCGATGGGTGCATTTTGGGGTCACGAGCTACGACTGTATCGACACGGCGCTTGGGATCATGATGCGTGACTCTTGCGACGTGCTGTTAGCTTCTCTCGCCCAGTTACGGCAGACGGTTCACGGACTTTGGAAGGAGCACGGGCATCATCCCTGCATCGGGCGCACGCACGGAATCCACGCCGAGCCGATCACTTTTGGGCACAAGTGCCAAGGTTGGTGGGAGGAACTGGAGCGGAGCGAAGGGCGATTGCGACAGGCCCGCGCGGAAATCGCAGTCGGCAAAATCAGCGGCGCGGTGGGGATTCACGCGCATGTAGATCCGCGTTTGGAAGCTTCGATCTGCGAAAAGCTTGGGCTGAAACCAGACCCGAATAGCACCCAAATCGTGGCGCGCGACCGACATGCCAGTGTGCTTTGCGCGGTGGCGGTGATGGCGGGGAGTTTGGAGCGCATCGCGACTGAGCTGCGCAATCTCCAGCGCACCGAAATTTTGGAGGTTCAGGAGGAGTTTGCGAAGGGGCAAACTGGGAGCAGCGCCATGCCCCACAAGCGCAACCCTTGGAACAGCGAAACGGTGTGCGGATTGGCGAGGTTGGTGCGCGGCAATGCGGGCGCGATGCTGGAGAGCATCATGACCTGGCACGAGCGGGACCTGACCAATTCCTCACTGGAGCGCATCGTTTTTCCCGACACTTTTCAGCTCGCGGATTTCATGTTGCACCGGATGAATCGGATTCTCAGTGGGCTCGTCATCATGCCCGACAACATGATGCGAAACTTGCGGCAGATGGGCGATTTGGTGTTCAGCGAACACGTGATGGTGGCCCTGATTCATGCGGGCATGAGCCGCGAAGCGGCATACAAAGTCGCCCAGCGCAATGCCGCTCGCAGTTGGGAAGGGGAGGATTTCAAGACGAGCGTCGCCAACGATCCGGACGTTATATCACGCCTGAATCCGGAGCAGGTCGAAGAGCTCTTTGATCTTAAGCACCACCTGCGAAACGCTCCAGAAGCACCCTAGCGCGTACCTTAAAAGAGGCAAACCGACTTGCCAGCGCCAAAAAAACGTCATGAACTGTGGAGGGCGACGTCGTTCGCCCAGATATAACATGATGAAACCACAAACGATCGTTTGCCTAGCCCTCATCGCTGGCCTCCACATGGTGCCTAGCGTGTCTCACGCAGAGACTTTGCTCGAACGCATCGCGACGTCGGTCCTTGCCGACAAGTTCGGCATCGACACTCGTGCCGTCAATATTTTTCAGCAGCAAACTCGCGAGCCCGTCTACGAGTTGGCGCCCTATTACGAAGGTTCGCACTACTTCAACCGCGATCCGCGCACGATTTGGAAGCTTCGCGAATCCGGAATGGGCTGGGGCCAAATTGCTCAGAAGGTAGGCATGCACCCTGGTGCGTTCAACAAGCTCCGCAATTCTGGGGCGTTTGATCGTGATCGATTTTGGACCGACTCTTACAGCGACCGCTTCAACATCCCCACGGAGCGTGTGGAGACGATGCGACGGAGCGGCGGCACTTTGGAAGATGTCCTGGGTGCCATCGTCATTGGCAAACTAAGCAAGCAAGACCCGCGCACGGTTTATGACCAGTACAAAACCCAGCGGTCTTGGACCTCGATCGCCAGCACCAATCGCGTCAATCTGACCGACTGGCGTCGTGTCAGTGCACCCGTCAAAAACCGCTATTCTCTCGCTTCTTCGGACTCGGCCACAAACGGTAAGAGCCGATCAAGTACTTCGAACTCCAATAAAGGGAAGAGCACCGACAAGGGCAACAGCAAAGGGAAGGGTAAAGCAACCGGCAAATCATCCGGCAAAGGCAGTGGAAAATCGACCGGTAAGGGAAAGAGCCAAGGCAAAGGCGGCGGCAAAGGCAAGGGCTAGCTGCGGTGCTTTGAACAGAACCGGCAGAGTTAATAAGAATTGAGCTGAGCCTTGTTCTTAAATTGGCTTATCGTTCGGTCCGTTGGGCGAGGCACCCCTAAGGAAGCCTCGCCCACGGTTTTCTCGAAATGCATGTAAGCGCCTAGTCGTCTACGCCGCCAAAATTCGCGATGACGATGTCGATGTCAGCGGCATCGACTTCAGAGGATCCATCAACGTCGGCATCGAGATCGTAATTCGGGTCGCCAGAGACAGTGCCGAACAGCGCGATCACTGCGTCAATGTCGGCTGCATCAACCTCGCCCGACCCGTCAACGTCGCCGTTTTGCAAAGTAACGTTAAAGTAGTCTTCGCCGGTATCTAGGTTCCCGTTGTCCACGGCTTTTCGGAGCCAAGTGCGGCCCCTGAATTTGATCGTCCGGTTGCCGGTCAGGGTCGTATTGAAGGCATAGTAACCATCCAGCCCAAGGGTGATGGTCTGGGTTTCTTGGACTCCGGTCGTGCTCATGATTTGAACTTCAATCTGCTCGCCAGCACCTCGAACTGAATCGCCGAGCGTGATTTTGCCTGAAATCGTCCCCGGCAACGCCTTAACTTTGAAAAACCCTTCGGACCTAATCGCGTAGCTACTGTTGCTCGCTGCGCCGCCAAAGCCCTGATTTGAATTGCTCTTCTGACAGTAGTAATAGAGGCTGTAAAAGTACTGGTGACCGCTCTTCATCTCGGCGCCCGGAATGGTGGTTCCCGTCGTGAGGGGGTTTGGTCCATAGTCGCTAAACGTGGAGCCATTTGCCGTCATATCATAGAGAATGAACTGAGACGATAGGTCGGGCATCAGCCCAGAGTGCGTGAATGCGGGCCAAGTTACGGGGGCATCCGTGTTTGCGGGGGCCAACTGCAGGGCCGACCAAGATCCGTTGTTCAGATAAGGAATCTCGTTAGGGAAGTCTTCGTCATTCACAAAGAGTGAACCGGAGGCGGGTGCGATATTGCCCGCCGAGACTTGAAACTGTAGGTTTCCGGCTGGATAGTCTGCCATGATCCCAGCGACGGAGTTGTAGTAGCCGCTGTAGTGCACTAAGTAGCGAGGCGGGCTGTAGAACATGTTTATGACGTTGGCATCGGGCTGGGTCAGCGTCCCGGCGGTTGCGTCACCGTCTGTGTCGGTTCCAATTAATGCGGAGTAGACAAAGTACGGCGTTCCAGCAGGGGCCGCATCCGACGTTTGTTCATAGGAACCAAGATAGCCGGCGCTGTAGCCGAGGACGGCCGCGTCGGAGCGTTGGGCTGACAATCCAACGACAGTCAAGCTCAGCGCGAAAAGGAGGTTTCGTGTATTCATGAGGGGTTTTGCTCAATGCCACTATATCACAGCGCTTCGGGGACAACGCCGAAGTTGCGCCCTTTTTGCGAACTTACCAATCTCTCCCTGCGTGATTGAGTCAAATTCCGGACGGACACCGCTTTGGTGTCAGATGTCGCATGATGAGTCTAGGTAGCCGTGCCCTGTCATGAATGCTAGTAATTTGTATCGTTCTTGCTCAGGGAGCGGTCGTCCAGCATAATGAGACGATGATTTCGCAAAGAACGCTTGCTCATGCTGGTTTTTTAATCGCCTTGGTTGTGGTTACGGGCGCCGCCCAGGCGGCTACCTTGTTCGATCCCGATACGTTCACCGATGGAACCGTGGGTGCTTGGGGCGGTGGAGACTCGCTCACTAACCTGCTGGGTGGACCAGTTGGAGCGGCGGATCGGTTTATGCAGGCGCAATCGTTCGGTGGCGGGGGCCAAGGGTCAAAAATGGCGTATTACAATGACGACCCGAAGTTCACGGGCAACTACGCCACTGCGGGGGTAACCGCGGCACGAGTGAATTTTCGGAGCTTAAGCTCTAATAATTTGACGATGCGGCTCGTGCTGATGGACAGTAGCGGGTCAGAGTGGACATCCACCACCGGCCAGGCGGTGGCGGCAAATTCCACCTGGGCGACCTACACGTTCACCATTGGCCAATCTTCAATGACACGAGTTAGCGGAAGCAATTCGTTTGCAACAACGATGGCGACGGTGACTCGCTTTATGTTCCGCCATCAAACCGGCTTGCCCTCGACCCAAGGGACGTCCATTGCAGCGTTTATGGGGGTCGATAACCCGGAATTGATCGCGCCCGTTCAAGCGCTTTCTGGCACTTTGCAACTAGCCGACACCGGCCCCTTCGCCCTTAATCGAACGATCGGTTACACGGTGAAGCAAGGCACCACGACGATCGGTTCCGGTTCGGTGGTGGCGTCCGGCTCATCCACTCCATTTTCAATCTCGGTGCTCGGCTCCCTGTCCGGTGCGGCGACGATTGTTTGGGATGGCTCGTCGTTCTTGGTGCGAAGGACCGCGGTGAATCTGAGTGGTTCGAACCAAGCGTTGGGCTCGGTGACGATGCAAAATGGCGACGTGGACGCTTCTGGCGAAGTGGACGCGGCAGACATTGACGTCGTCATCGCCGACTTCGGCAGTACCTATCCCGGCGGCTCGACGCCAAATGCGGATGTGGACGTAAGTGGCGAAACCGACGCCGCGGATATTGACGTGGTGATTGCGAACTTCGGCGGCACCGACGATTAGAGGCCGCGAACCTTCGCCGCCAATGTTGGCGAGGCGAGCATGATCAGGAATCCGAACACCATGAGTCCGCCCCGCGAGATCTCGTAGTCGGCGAGGATTCGGTCGAGCGGGACGTTGAGGGCCAAGCCCAACCCGATCTCGAAACTGAGCATCAAGGCGCACCAAAGCACTCCGATACCCCAAGGCACCATGGGCGAGCGGGCGTTGATCCATTTGATGGACGCCCAGGCGATCCCGAAGATGATGAGCGAGCCGACGAGCACCCCGATTTGGTGCGCGCGCAACGGCCCGACGACCGGCTCCAAAAAGAGCCTTCGCAAGATGCCGTGGGCAGTTTCGGCAACTGCGATCACGCACCAGATGGCGAAGGCTCGGAGCCAGATCATGTCAAGCCACTACCCAATGTGCCCGGTCGGGTTGACCGGCTGGGCGGGGAAGAGGACGCGGTATTGCTGGGCGAGGGTGAGATAGAGGAACGGGATGGTGACGACCACGCCGACACAGCACGCGAACAGGCCCAGGCTGCTCACGATCGACGCCACGAAGTAGATGCCAAACATCGCCCAGGCGAACGGGCCCATGGTGTCCCAGGACTTCTTGATGGCGTCTTGGGCGGTCAGATTCTCCTCTGTGATGATGATGTTGACAAAGGCGAGTCGCCCGACCAGGTAGATGCCGGGCACGATGCAGCAGAAGAATCCGATGATAACCGCGAAGTAGTAGGCGAGGCTGCCGAGGATGTTCTGCCCAAAGTTCTTGAAGGGTCGGAAGAGAGCTGAGATGTCGGCTGGTTTGCCGTCGATTTGGTCCAGCGCGAAGCTCACCATGCCCGCGGAGAGTGGGCCGATGAGGGCGATCTGGATGATGTAGCCCAGTGCCTGAATGCTGATGTAAGCAGGCCAATTTGTAATCTCGCCGAACAAGGAACCCGCTCCGGCGAATTGAGCGAGGAATGAAATGGGATAGCTGACGATGCCCGCGACCATGTAGAAGATGATTCCTGCGGCGATCCATAGGCCGAGATTGGCTTTGATGTACTCCCAGCTTTTGCCGATGAATTCGAAGTAAATGCCGGGCGGATATTGGCCGAAGGCGGTGCCGTGTACGTTCGCGCGGGGATAGGGGGAGTGGAATTCGCCGACGTTGGGAGGAGCGGTTGGGGCGGTGGGGCCGATGTTGAGACCGGGGACGGCATTGGCGATAATGCGCTCGCCCGTTTCGGCGTCTTCGAGGGTGCTTTGCGGGGTGACGCGGCCTTCGGCGAGCCACTGATTGAGCGTCGCAATATCCGCCGGGCCATATTTCTGCCCCGTATTCAAGTCGACCACGAAGTACTTTTTCATTTCAATCTCTCTCTCCCCGAGGCTAAAGACGCACTAATGCTGCCAAAAGAAGTTCATGACCCTTTCCGTTAATCCGGGCAGGCCGTCGTGCCCGAAATCGGGGTACGTGACCAGGGACTTGGGTCCGGCTACTTTGTTGTAGGCCGCGAATTGTGTGCTGGGCGGACACGTGGTGTCCATGAGGCCGGTCGCCATGAGGGTTGGGCACTTGATGCTGGGGGCGAGGTGTTGGACGTCGATATAGCCGAGCTTTTCGAACACTTCGTTTTCTCTTTCATGCAATGGGTCTTGGATGCGGAAGAAGGTCTTGAGCTCTTCGTATGCGCCGCTCGCGAGGTCCATTTCCCAGACCCTTTTGTAGTCGCTGAGGAAAGGATAGACGGGGGCGCAGGCGGCAATTTTGTCGTTCGCCAGGGCCGCGCAGGCTAGCGTTAGACCGCCGCCTTGGCTCGCTCCGTGGGCGAAGATCTTGCTCGTATCCGCGACGGGGTGGATGCTCGCGATGTGCGCCGCGAGAGCGGTGTCGAGAAACGCGTTGCGGAAGAAAAGGCGGTCGGGGTGGTCGTCTAATCCACGAATGATGTGGCCCTTCAAAGTGTTGCCTTGGTGCCCTCCGGGGTCGGTGGATTTCCCGCCCTGTCCGCGCACGTCGGGGGCGAGAACGGCAAAGCCGGCCGCCGTCCAGGCGGCGAGTGTCGCCCAGTCAGGGCTGCGCCATGCGTAGCCGTGGAAGTAAACGACGAACGGATGGGGGCCGGCTTTCCATGTCGGGACCGCGAGCTTGGCGGCGATCTGCGCTCCACCTAGACTGGGGAAAGTGATCTCCTGAAAGCGCGCGCTGGGGACTTGAAAGTCGACTGGTTGGGTGTTGAAAGCCGCCGAGAAGTTCTCGCGAGAGATAAAGTCGTTTAATTCTGCCCGGGCCCGATCCCAGTAGGCGTCAAAGTCCGCTGGTCGGGGGTTTCGACCTTCGTATTGCAGCAGCTTTTCGATGGGAAGATCAACGAGTGGCATGGTCGAGTTGGAAGGGAAGAGTCTGAAACGCGAGGGCGTAAGTGGTGCTGTCGAGATAGCTCAACGGCACGTCGGCGCCAGGCCATGTGGGGGTAATTTTTGCGCCAACCGACGCCCAACAATATGCGCTGAAACTCCCGAAGCTGGGCACGAGCGACTGATAAGAGCCGACCTTATCAAACACCTTTGCGTAGTCGGCAGAGATCTGTTCCAGCGAATAGGGGCAGAAGACGCTGTTGTCGGCCTGGGTGACCACGAATCCGCCCGGGGCCAAAAGGGCGCGGCAATCACGGAAGAACGACTCGGTGAAGAGCATCGCGCTGATCTCGCCTTCCTCGTCTTCGTAGGTGTCCGTCGAGTCCATCACGATGAGATCGTAGGGGCCGCGGGTGGTGTCTTTCACGAAAGGGAAAGCGTCCTGGACGTACAAATTCACGCGGGAATCTTCAAAGCAACCTTCGTTTAGAAATGGCAATTGCGCTCGTGCCGCGTCAATCACGCCCATGTCGATTTCGACCATGTCGATCTCGAGTTGCGGGTGCTTCAGTAGCTCGCGCAGAACCCCGCCGTCGCCCCCACCGATGACCAGCGCGCGCTTCGAATTGGCGATATTGAGCAGGGGAATTTGGACGAGGCATTCGTGATAGGCGCGCTCATCTAGCTCGGTGAGTTGGATGTGCCCGTCGAGCAGCAGCATGCGCCCGAAGCACTCCGTATCGAAGATTTCGATGGTCTGGAACTCAGTTTTGCTCCGGTGCAGCACCTCCTTGATTTGCACATTCACGCTGTACTTGTCGCTGCGTATGGGATAGGAGAGGGTGTCGCCGGCCTGAAGAGTCATGGATTGAGGGTACCTGCCTGGAGGGTGGAATTCATTCCGCCACTCAGCGCGAGGAATTCCATTCCGCTCGCTGAGTGCAACTCAGCGGTCCAAGGGCGGAAACGGAGTTCCGCGCTCCAGTTTCCGCTAAGATAGCGGAATGACTCCCGCGGACCTTCGCTCGATTGTTGAGCATCTCAGCTCGTATCCCACCCGGAATTCGCACTCGGCTTACCTGCGACCCGCCATGGAGTGGGTGGCGGAGCAGTATCAGGCGATCCCGGGGATGGAGGTGGAGTTGATGGAATTCATGTTGCCGGTGGGGCGGCGGGTGCCTGAGCCGACGCCAGTGGTGCAGGTCATCGCGACGTTGCCGGGCGATTGTCCGGACATCGTGATGCAGAGTGCGCACGTGGACTCGTTCGTGTTGAATGGGGATCAGGCGACCGCGCGGGCACCGGGGGCGAATGACGATGCAAGTGGAGTGGCGGTCGGGATTTGTGTGGCGCGGGCGCTCGCCTTGGAGCGCGGAGCTCCCGCTCCGCACCCCTTGACAACGAGCGGAGCTGGAGCTCCGCACTCCGGCGCTGGCGGAGCTGGAGCTCCGCACTCCAGGCGGAATACGCTCAAGTTCGTGGCGTACTGCGGCGAAGAGCAGGGGCTGCTGGGGGCGAAGGCGCTGGCGGACCGAGCGGTGGCCGAGAATTGGTCGGTGCTCGGCATCTTGAACAACGACATGGTGGGCTCTTCCACCAACTTGAATGGACAAAGCGAGAGGAATGCGTTGCGACTGTACAGCGACTTGCCAGCGCGGGAGTTTGCGCGATATGCCGAGTGGACGGTGCGCCAAAACTGCCCCGATTTTCGCCTAAAGATGCACTTGCGGGCGGATAGATACGGGCGAGGTGGGGATCACACGCCGTTTGCCAACGCCGGTTTCCCGGCGGTTCGGTTGACCGAAGTGTTTGAAGAATGGGCGCACCAGCACACGACCGAGGACACGGTCGAGAACATGGATTTCGAGCTCCTGGCTCGTTCGGCGGAGGCGAATCGCGTGGTAATGGACGCTTTGTCGCGGGCTCATCCCGCACCGCAGAACGTCCGGTTCGACCCAGCGGCTGGCTATCACACCTTGCTTAGTTGGGACGCGGAGCCGGGTGTGGAGTACTGCATTTTCTGGCGCGAGACTTCAAGCGCGATTTGGGAAGGCTCGGAGATATTAGGTTCCGTCAGCGAAGCGAAGATCGTCAACCGGAACAAAGATGAGTATGTGTTTGGAGTGGCGGCGGAGGGTGGGATTCCGGTCGAGGCGGGCGGATAGGACTTATAGGTCTTATATGACCTATAAGTCCCATCCGTCCTATTCCGAGTCCTTTCGATGCTCCTTTCTCATTCGGTAGAGCCGCTCCGTGAAGCCGCCTTCATTGATGAACTCTTGCTCCAAGTGACTCATCAGCCGGTCAAGTAGGTAGTTGGTTTGGTTGATCAGGCAGATCATGGTGTTTGCCGCGGTTTCGGGTGATTTATCTTCGATTAGGCGACGATAGGTTTCATAGGAGCGGTCGGGCTGATAGGCAAGGCGACGTACATACTCCGATTTCGCGCTTTCTTTGTCCCACCGGGCTAAGTTGTTCTGCCGAAGGAAGTCCTCGAAGTCGACGAGCAACTCTTCCTGACTTGCGCGCGCAACAGATATGAGTTTGAGTTCTGTCTTTTTGGAAGTGCCTGAGGCGACACTGCCTTCTGCAATGTTCTGTTTGCCGCTCCGCGCCGCCTGAACCATTTGATCAACCGTCCGTGAGCGCGAACTGACGAACTGTTCGCAGAATCGGACGGTGGCGTCATGAATGATCACGGCGTTTTGATACGCCTTGAGCCCACGGTATCCGCCGTGGGGCGGGATCAACTTTTCGCTACTCATGCCCGTTTACGTCGCGTCGCGAAGCTGCCAAAGCCGTTGCAGAAGCACCGCTTGGCCCCCGTGATACGCCTCGTGCTGAATCACGTGCCCGAGCACCCAGCGCATGGTGTCCTCGCCCCATTCCGGTGCGGTTTCGGGCGCGGGCCACTTCTTGATGCTCTCCAGGATTCGTGCTCTGATTCGGTCGTGAAGTTCGAAATACCAAGCGATCGGCTGATGCGGCGGCGTGGGCCAGGTCCACTCGTCCACGTCCGTCTCATCCGCCATGAGCAACTTGCGCTCTTCGGGGTCAATGTCGAGTCCCAGGCCATACCGCTCGATCCACATGACCTCCACTAAGATGATGTGGAGCATGATGCCACCGATGCTGTGCATCCCAGGATGGGGCTGCCAAACCACCGCCTCGTCGCTCAATTCGGGGTCGAGTTCGCGACGCCATTCGTTCGTCCCGTCCTGCAGGATCGCGCAAAGGAGCCCGTACGGTTCTTGGTAGCCAGGGAGAGGAGCGACATCAATCATCAGATGTGTTCTACCTGAAGGAACCGACAAATGAACCTCTGCCATTCAGATCAGCTGACAATGCGGGTTGCGCCAGCCCCGCCGTTCCCCAGGCTAGCCCGAGTCTGCGTTAGTTACTTGCGTTATGTTGAAGTCATTTGTGTGCAAGGAACCCTTGGCACCTCAAAATGGTATACACAAACATGCCACGCTGTTTGGTTGTTTATCCCGTAGGCTTAGCACTGCTGCTTAGCAGTTCGGCATGGGCGGTTAAGTCCCTGGATACTCTCTCGTTGAAACCGTACCTGAAGGGCTGGACGAAGTCTGCTTTTAAAAGTGTGCCGGTTTGGTACGACAAGGCACCGGGAATGGTTGCTAATCTGCATGAGTCGTGGTGGTACGGCTCAACCCAGGTGCGGCTAAATGCGTTTCAGTTTGAGAGCCGGGCGGCGATGATCAAGTGGCAGGAGACAGTCAACAGAACGGCAAACGTGGGTTTTCACGCATTTCGTGATAATCCGAAGCTTCGCGATGGTTCTCAGGAATGGATCGAGCCTGGATTAATAATCGTGGGTAACTACAAGGTGCGCTTCTATTTTGTCGGTCACGGCGCGATGGAGCGGCGGTACCCTGGCATAAAGTCCTTTCCTCGTAAATCGACTGCGGCTGCGGAGAAAAAGATTCAAGCCGGATTGTTGCGTGAAGTCCGACGGTTGGCTAAACTCAAGAAGTAGGAGCTGCGGCGGAAATCTTGGTTGGCGGATTAGGAAATCCGAGACATATTCGGAGGGGGCGAGACGCCCCCTCGACCGTGGGCCATTACTCTGGCGAGCTTTCCGCGGCTCTTCTGTTCTAACTCATTAGCTTTTTTGACCGGGCTTCTAGCTTGATCCACTCTTCGAGTTGACTTTCCGTGAGATTCCCCTCAAGGCGGTTGAGAGTTGCCCGGATTTTTTCCAGTGACTTGACTTGAAAGACACCATCTTCTACTAATGAGAGCCCGGCGTTGGTGAGTTCGAGATCGTCGTCTACGGTTCGATCTGGTCGTGACAGCAACTGTTCGTAGGTGGCACGCAGACCGGCGATGTCGCGTTTAGCCTTCCGACACGCAAGGCACCGAATGCAATTGACATCCAGAGGCATCTTAAGGGTTTCGTACCAAAATTTTTGCTCTTCGGCGAAGAAGATAAAGGCCCTCCCGCAATCGGCGCAGTGCATACCGTGGTCGAAAAAGTGGGTGATCTGAACGCAAGCCCCCACCTGGGAATCCGGATTCGCTGTGATGGCTGTGCCCGGTATCCGACAGTCTTCGCCATGCCAGCCCAGGAAAGCACCATCTTTGAATTGCAATGGATTCAGGCCCGTGAATCGGGGTTGGTTGCCATATCGCGGGTGGACCTCCCAGTTTTCTTCGGTCGCAATCCAGCCGTCGGGAAGTACCTCGCCATATTCACTGGGTTTGTATTCTTCCGGGAGCGGCTCAGGGTCAAACTGGTGCCAATGGCTCCAGTACGCCTCGTACCAGTCCGAGCGACCCTGCCAATCGTCAACAATCGCCATTCGCCGCAGAAACTTTGAAATCGCCTCACATTGGTTCGAGCTCAAGCGGCTCCATTGGCCCAGGGTGTAATCGGACGGGTCCGGCCTAAGAGTGAGGTGGAATGCGACGGACCCTTCGTCATGGTTAGCGCGGACGACACGCACCATGGCTGCGGCAATGTAGTAAGCGAATCCGACCGCGTCCAAGAAGCAAAAACCGCCTACCCCCATGTCGTCGCGCCAAGCCGGGTCATCAACGAGGTCTTGCCAGCGTGAATCCTTGTCTTTCGCACGAGCCTCCATTTTCTCGGACTCGCTCCCATACATGTCGTGCACGACCGACTCTCCCCATGAAACCCCGCCTGCTCGACTTTGACTCGAGAATGCCTCAAAGATCTGCCTTTCGACTTCTTGACTGGACGGGGGCCATGGCGTCATGGGTTGATCTTACTGAGTTTGGGGGGCCATATATCAAGTAGGCCCCATCCGGGGATGGGGCCTTTCTGCGATTCTGGGCGACTAGCTTAGTAGTCCATTCCGTCCATGCCGCCCATTCCTGGGTTTGGCATGGCCTTCTTGGGCTCGGGCTTTTCGACCACGAGGGCTTCCGTCGTCAGAACCAGGCCGGCGATAGACGCGGCGTTCTGGATCGTGCTTCGGGTTACCTTGGCGGGGTCGACAATTCCGGCCTTGACCAGATCGACCAACTCGCCGGTGGAGGCGTCGAGGCCGTGGGGGGCGGCGGAGTTCCGCACCTTGTCCACGATCACGCTACCTTCGAGACCAGCGTTCTCGGCGATGATTCGAAGCGGAGCTTCGAGTGCGCGTCGAACGATGAGCATGCCGGTGAGTTCGTCACCGGTGAGGCCCTCGGTCTGAATGGCGTCAGCCGCGCGGAGCAGGGTGGTGCCGCCGCCCGGGACGATGCCTTCGTCAACCGCCGCTCGCGTTGCCGAGAGGGCGTCTTCGAATCGGTGCTTCTTTTCCTTGAGTTCCGTCTCGGTGGAAGCGCCAACCTTGATGACGGCAACGCCGCCGCTGAGCTTGGCAAGTCGCTCCTGCAGCTTCTCCTTGTCGTAGTTGCTGTCGGTGTTGTCGATCTGGGCCTTGATCTGACCGATTCGGCCGATGACCTGGTCCTTGGTGCCAGCGCCTTCGATCACCGTGGTGTCTTCCTTGGTGATCACGACCTTCTTGGCGGTGCCGAGCATGTCAAGCGTGACATTCTCGAGCTTGGTGCCGAGATCTTCGCTGATGAACCGACCACCGGTGAGGATGGCGAGGTCTTCCAGCATGGCCTTGCGTCGGTCGCCAAAGCCTGGGGCCTTGACGGCGGCGATCTGCAACACGCCTCGGATCTTGTTCAGAACCAAAGTGGCGAGGGCTTCGCCTTCGATGTCTTCGGCGATGATCAGGATCGGTCGGCGAGCGGTGGATGCCTTTTCGAGGAACGGCAGGAAGTCCTGCGCGCTGCTGATCTTCTTCTCGTGGAGGAGGATGAGCGGATTCTCGAGCACGGCTTCCATGCGCTCGGGGTCGGTGACGAAGTACGGCGAGACATAGCCTCGGTCGAACTGCATACCTTCCACGACTTCGAGGCTCGTCTCTCGCGACTTGCTCTCTTCGATCGTGATGACGCCGTCCTTACCGGCCTTGTCTTGGGCGTCGGCGACGAATTTGCCGATTTCGGCATCGTTGCCCGCGATGGTGGCGACGAATTCGACTTGGCTCTTTTCCTTCACCTCAACGCTGACGGACTTGATGTAGTCCACAACCTTGATGACGGCCTTGTCGATGCCGCGCTTTACCGCGATGGGGTTGCCACCAGCGGCGACGTAGCGCAGACCCTCGTTCACGATGGCCTGGGCGAGGACGGTGGCGGTGGTGGTGCCATCACCGGCGATGTCGTTGGTCTTGGAGGCCACTTCTTTGCAGAGTTGGGCGCCCATGTTCTCGTAGGGATCTTCCAGTTCGATCTCCTTGGCGACGCTAACGCCGTCCTTGGTGATCGTGGGGGAGCCCCACTTCTTGTCGAGGACGACATTGCGTCCCTTGGGGCCGAGGGTCACTTTGACCGCGTCGGCAACTTTGTTGACGCCTCGCTCAAGAGCGCGGCGGGCGTTTTCGTCGAAGATTAGTGTTTTGGCTGGCATGTTCGTTTTGGTTTGCTGGGTGTAGCGGGGTTTGGCTGGGTGTTGCTGGGGGTGGTTATGGGGTGTATTCAGTTTCTTCTTCTTCTCGAACGGTCTTGCCAATGGTCGAGATCAGGTTGCTGATCTTAACGCTAAGCTTGGCAATTTGTTCAGACTTCTCGGCCGCGGTTCCTTCGTCAATGTAACCAAGGTCCGAGGCTAAGACTATGAGCGTGTCCACTTCATTCAGCGATCCACTGGCGATCCGCAGAAATTGAGTGAATGCTCCGTCGAGTCGCCTTCCGTGTCCTTCTGCGATGTTCGCAGGGACTGAGATCGCGGCTCGCCGAATTTGAGACGTAAGTCCGAACTGCTCGTGGAGAGGAAACTTGCTTGAGAGCTCATAGACCTCGCGAACCAGCACTCGGCCTAACTGCCAAATTTCAAGATCGCGAAAGCTATTCCAAGCCATTCCCCTCTACCCCCAGCTATTCCCTGCAATTAGTTATTAACAATCGCGTAAATCTGGTCTTCGTCAAGAATGGTGTAATCCACTCCTTCGACGTTGACTTCGTTTCCGCCGTACTTGCTGAAGAGAACCTTGTCGCCGACCTTGACGGAGAGCGTGTTGCGCTGGCCGTTGTCGAGGACGCGGCCGGTGCCGATGGCGACGATTTCGCCTTCCGTCGGTTTCTTCTTCGCGCTGTCGGGAAGATAGAGTCCGCTTGCGGTCTTATCTTCGGCTTCGATGAGCTTCACGACGACTTTGTCGCCGAGGGGCTTCAGGTTTGCCATAGTTTTGTTTTCGTTTCTCCTTGGTCGATGCGCTTGCTTTTGGCAGACGCATCGATTGACTGCCAGATTTTGGCACTCCGGGAGGGCGAGTGTCAACCCCAATCGGGCTAATTTGGCTGGTTGACCGCGCCGCAGAAGAGGATCAGCCCAGTAGATTTCAGGCGGATAAAGTACAGAAACGGCCGGTCCACGTCGAAAGCTTTGCCCCAAGCGCGATCTATTCCAGCAGCGGTGGCCGCGGCTGCAGATGTCCCCTCCTCGTTCACGTCAATCACAGATTGGTGCATGGCCAACGACACCCCGTGTGGCTCACGACCAAAGAGAATCTTGGTGAGCGTGTCTGGGCTGAATTCATCGTATTTGTCACCCAGAAGCTGTTTAAAGGTCGTCATTAGGTCCGAGCTCCAGTTATGCTTCCACTTCGGCATTCTCAGCGTGCGTTCGGTAGCTTGAGAGGGCCAGCTTAAAGGTGCTCCGTCCAAAGTCGGGTGTTTCAGCGTATCGCTCAACGAAGCATCTTCTGCCGGGATGACGATCTCCATGGTCGCGTCGAAATTGTATGGAAGCTCAATTGCCCGGAAGGAGGAATTGTCGATCGTGCGGAATTTGGCGACCTTCGACATTCCCGGCACGTCCCGCTTCGCCGCGCCTATCCCAAAGGACAAGGGAAGCGATTGTTCGAACGGTCGGTCCCAGCGAGCATCGAACGTGGTTGCGTTGACGTAGAGGGTGAGCAGCTCGGCAGGCTCTCGATCAATCAGCTTGGGAATGCGTCCCGCCGAGGCTTTCGATACCCACTCGTTGACACGGGGCATAACCCGTCCGTCTTGCAAGTCTTGGATTCGAAACTCGGTGCGAAACACCTGTAAAAAACGGGTCATCCGGTCCATGTCCCAGGTCGCCCCGCGGTGGAGCCAGATGGCATTGCTTGACCGAAAGTAGCCCGCGTCGCCGAGCAATTTAATTTCAGAACTGGAGAGCACTTCACCCCACGCCTTCCACATCGAGAATGGGTCTGTGTCGTATTGACAGAGCAATTTTCGTAGCAGCGGGTCCGCCACGTCCCCAGTTCCAATTCTCATCATCGTGCCCACCAAGCTGATGCTTACGGGCGAGAAGACCACGTTGGTTGACGGCTTAGAAGCTAGTTCGTGACGTAAGAGTTTTAGTGCGAACTCATTGTTTGCCTCGCCAGCAATCTCCGCTAAGGTTGGGGTTGGTGCGGCATAGCAAATCATTGCACTGCCAAGCAAGAACAGCGGGGCCAGGGGGAGTCGTTGCATGTCATTAAAGTGGACGAACTGCTCTGAATCTGGTTTCGCCAATAGCCTAAGTCTAGCGGGAGTGTGCGGAGAAAATTCGCCACTGTCTCCCGAAAAAACACAATTGTGTTTTCGCCGAGCACAATTAAGTTTTTCTTTCTCCTCGTCACGAGAATATGTCTCCTCATTGCGTCTTCGCGAGACTCCATTCAGTCCCGGCCAGACTGAATCCAAACTTTTTTCCCCGTGATGATGATTTTTCTTTTCAGACATGGAAAAACACCCTTGAGGGAAATTGGAAACAATGAGAAACTAATCATGTCAAGCTTCAACATTTCTGGTCGGGACGCAGAGGCGAACGACCAACTGCAATTATTCAGAGCTGGCTTCACGGCGAACGCGCTCGGGCTGGGCTACGACGCGGGCGACATTGACGTCATCATCGCGGCCACGGGTGGGTTCAACACCGCCTTGGCGGCCTCGCTGGCGGCCAAGGAAGCCGCGAAGGGCGCGGTTGTCTCAAAGGACAACGCCCGAGCGGACGCTGAAACCACTGTCCGCAAATATGTGCAGCAAATCAAGGTAAACGTGGCGGCAACGCCCGCAATCCTTAGCTCAATGGGTATCACGCCCGGCGAGACCGTCAGCGGCCCGTTGGTGCCGCCCATCACGCTCACCGCCAAACCAAACAGCGACGGAACCTGCTTCCTGCGCTGGAAGCGCAACGGCAACTCATCCACGACGGTTTTCGTGATTGAGAGCATGATCGGCACGGCCGGCAATTGGGTCTGGCAAGCCAACGTCCAGGGGCTCCGGTATACGGACTTCGGGGCGATCGCGGGCCAGCACAAGAGCTATCGCGTGCGAGCGCAACGCGCCGGCGAAACCAGCGCACCCTGTTCTTCCGTGACCATTTACAACGTAGGCGGCGAATCGGAGGTATTTCTCGCAGCCTAAGTCAACTAACTTTCCCTTCGAAAAGGGGGCGAGCGCTTCGGCGTCCGCCCCCTTTTTCGCTTTGATCCTCCCGTTTCTTGGCAAAAAAAGGGGAGATCCTCGGAGGGGGGAGGGGTTCAAAGCCTTCCGCTCGCGGAACCCCTCCGGCCTAAAGGCCACCTCCCCTTTTTCGTGGAAAAAAGGGGAGGATCGTGGGCGAGGAATGTGATTAGAATGGAAGCATGGCAATTCCGGTAACAGTGAAAAATTCGGCGGGAAATTGGGTGGGTAAGTCTCGGCTGCACTGCTCCTGGCTTCCTGAGGATCAGCAGATTCAAGAATCTGACTCGACGATGACGATCGAACTCGACCCGCGCGAAACCTATGCTTCCGTGCGCTACACCTGGGCAGAGGGCGGGGAGCCGCAGACCGGCCACATGCTGCTGTGCGGCTCGGAAAAATCGGGCGAATTGAGCTGCGGCTGGTCCGACTCTTGGCACCAAAGCGGGGAAGTCATGCCGCTGAAAGGGGACGGAATGGCTGGCGGCCCCGCGCGAGTGACGGGCTCCTATGGCGGAGATGAGGGGCCGGCGTGGGGCTGGAGAATCGAATTAGAGCAGGTGGGCGAGGAGCTGGCGTTCCGGATGACCAACATCACCCCCGACGGCGAAGAAGACTGGGCCGTCGAGGCGATTTACCGGCGGGCTTAGAGGCTATTCATCGCCCGAGCCAAAGTTCGCGATCGCGATATCAATGTCCGCCGCATCCACTTCGCCGGAGCCGTCAAGGTCGGTAGCAGGATCGGCGCTGGCGAATGCCGATATGACGAGATCAATATCGGCGGCATCAATCTCCCCGGATTGATCTGCATCGCCATTGGTGAGGGCGAACGCGGCGGCGGCGGTGGTCGGGCTGAGGTTTATCGAGGTCCGTTTTCGAACCCAATGAGAGACATCGGCGGTCAACGTGTGATTCCCAGTGAGGGTGGTGGTGAACGAGAAACCCCCGCCCGCCCCCAGAGCCACGTTCGGGATCGTTTGCACGACCGTGCTGCCGTTCCAAATTTTGAATTCCGCGACCTGCCCTTGGACGGCAGGGAGCCAATCGCCGAGCGCAACGGTACCGCTGACCACGCTCGGCGGCGTGGTGACTTGAATCGCCAGATCGCCAAGGAGTTGGTGGGCGACGCGGGTCGGGTGCACGTCATCCCAGAACAAGTATTGGTCCGGATTTGGCACCACCACGCCATTGTTCAGCGCCTGGTCCGTGACGTTCGTGAATCCAAAGGGAGCGGGAGTGGCTTGGATCGCGGCGAGGCGGCTGGCGACATCCATTTCGAGCACCGTGACGCCGCTGAGAGTGGTCCTCAAGGTACCGATTTTGGTGGCGAGGGCGGCGTTGTGCGCCGCCGAAACGGCGTTCGCGGGCCCTTGGTTGGGCGTGCCGACATTGCGCGGGACATTCCCGAGCAACGGGAGATTCGGGATCAAAAACTGCCGCGCGCCCCGATTGTAGAGCGTGGTGACCATGTTGCCGATGTTGTTGACGGCGACATTCGGATCGGTTGCCCCGCCCAAATAGTCATTCCCCCCGGCCCAAATGACGAAAAGCCGTGAGGCGCTGATGGTCGGATTAGTGTTCAGGTAGCGGGTGACCTGGGTGGTGACGTGGGGAAACTGGATAAGAAAGACTCCGAACGTACCGGACTTGGTCTCAGCCCCACCGAACGCCCAGTTGGAGCCGCCCGCGCCGCTGCGAGTAAGGGATATCGACTTGTGAGTGGCCAGCCGCTCGATCCAAACTGGTCCATTCGAAAAGCGCCCCTGATAATAGTCGGAGCCGGGTTGAATCCCGAAAGTGCCCGCGCTCACGTTGCCCATGTCGGACAAGCTATCGCCGAAAACCGTGATGCTGGTGAAGTCGGCTTTCGCCACTGTTGCAGCGACTACCAACCCTGCAACGACCCAGACTCTCATGCCCCAACCGCCTTCTTGATCGCAGCCTCAAGCTTGGCCATCGTCTCTGGCTTCGTGTTGGTTTCGACGTTCAGCACCACGCCATCCTTGCCAATGAGGATGAAAGTGGGCACTCCGCCGATGCCCCAGCGCTCGGCGGTCGGGTCCCCGTAGGTCGCGAAGGTGAAGGTGTAATTGTGCTCCTTGGCATAGGCGTTGCTGGCCTCGGCGCTGAGCACAATTTTCTTGTCTTTGTCCGCATTGGGGTCGGTGGATTCAAATGTGTTGACCCCAATCGCGGTGAAATTCTGTTTGCCGTAAGCTTCGTGCCACTTTTGGACCGTAGGGGTTGCGGCCTTGCAAGTCACGCACCAGGTGGCCCAGAAATCGAGCAGCACGACCTGGCCCTTGAGTTCATCGCTCTTCATTTGGCTGCCATCGGCGAAGACAAATTCGAAGGGGGGAACGGGTTTTCCGACGAACGTCTTGATATCCAGCTTCTCGGTGCTCGTCACAGTCGGTTTTTCGGTGGCCGCCGCTGTCTCAGCTGGCTTTTCCGCGCTTGGGGCAGGCCCGGAGCAACCAGACAGGGCGATGGCGACGCAGAACCCGGCGAGAAAAGGTAGTTTCATTCTTATGAGCTTACACCGTCGCGAACCTCCCGGTTCCCTCATGATGGTGTTTTCTTGGCTGTTCGTATTGATTTGCTTGGGCGTTATCTGGGCAAATCGGGCTAGTTCAGCGGATTTATTGCTGGATTCCGACACGCGTGGTCTGCTGATCGGGATTCGAGAACGCGGGAATGCGCTGAGCTGGTTCTGGACCGACTGGCCGATCTTCAATCACTTCTACCGCCCGTTTCCATCGCTGGCTTTTGAGCTGGATTTGTGGCTTCACGGTTCCAATGCCGCCGGATACGGTGCGACGAACGCCTTTTTGGTGATGCTGTGCGTGGGGCTCGTGGCGTGGGTGGGGGCCGTTTGGTTCCGGTCGCCGGTGTGGGGGGCGTTGGGAGCCGGGATTTTCACGCTGTGGTTGCTGCCGAGCCGCATGTGGAGCCCCTCTCTCATTGTCTTTGTCGTGCTGGCGTATCTGTTGGCGGGCAATCGGCGGCTACTTTGGTGGCAAGCAACGTGCCTGCTGTTGCTGGTTTGGATTGAGCTGAACCCAATCGAATCCCTCTATTTTCGGTCGGTGGGCTGGCTACCCGGGCGCACCGCAACGATCATGGCGGTCTTCGCGGTGTTTGCTCTGGGCGCTTTCATTTGCGCGGCTCGGTCAGGGAGTCGAGGGTGCGCTTGGGCCGGATTAGCCTCCACGGCGGCGGCACTCGCCAGCTACGAGCAGGCCGTGATGTTGCCCATGTTGTTCGCCGTGTTTGCTTTCGCCGTTCGGAAGGAGTCGAAACTGAACCTGTGGCCCTGGGTGGCGGGGAGTTGGCTCGTTTTGGTGGCCTATCTTGCCCTTCGCTACCAGATCATTCCGCCGGGAGTGAGCCGCTATCAAGATCAGCAGTTCCGGCTGGGACCGGGGGTTTGGCTCTCCTTGAGCGCATATTTCACCCCGCCGCTAGCTTACTGGACCAGCTTGCGGATCGCGGTGGAGAGTGGGCTGGTGCCGTTTTTGGTGTCCGGGGCGCCTTGGTGGGCGGTCACCCAATTTCCGGCTTACATCGGAAGTGCAGTGAGCTTGACGCGGCAGAAGCGATGGGTCACCCCGTTCGCTCTATGGGCCATGTCGAGTCTCGCATTTGCGCCGATGGCGTTCCTCAAACCGTTCGAGCACTACCATTTCTTCCCAATGGCACTCCGAGCGATGCTCGTGGTTTCGTTACTTCACGTCCTGATGGTTCAGGACGAAGCTGACGAGTAGGAGCTCATGCTCCGCAACCAGAACAGCCGACTTGCAATAAACGCGAGCCCGGCCCAGGTCACGCCGCCCAACACCCAACTCCAATCGGGCGGACCGATGAGTTGGCGAGTGGGGACAGTGGACATGAAAGTGACCGGCACGATAAACGTGAAAAAGCGCTGGATCCCGAGCGAATAGATATCGGTTGGGTAGCGCGAAACGGTCATGATCGTCTCGCCCAGAACCCACAGATTGTCCACCCGCACAAGATAAATCCCGAGCGTCATTAGGCCGAACATGATGCTGTAGTAGATGATGATTGCGCTCAGCAACAGCACCGTGTAGGCGATCCATTGGGCGGGGCTGGGCCAAACTTGGGCTTGATAGATGCCCACGCCAAGCATGATAAACCCGGCGACAGATGCTCCGATCTGATCGAAATTGAATCGCCGGAGACTGACCCAGAATTGCGAATCCACCGGCTTGGTTACCACGAAATCAAGCGTGCCTTTCCGCACTTGCTCCGGGATTTCCATGAGGCTCATGCAAAAAGCGGTGAACAGGTGATACATCAAAAAGGTGGTCGCGCCCAGCATGAACGCGGCGCCTTTGCCCCACCCCGCGAGCGAGTCCGTGTTGCTGTACACCACCACCAGAATGAGCGTGAAAAAGCCCAGCCAGACGACGTTTTGGAGGATTTTGGCGAAAAAATTGGCGCGAAATTCGAGCTCACGCACCAGCGAACTCGCAAGAAAATGTCGGTAGATGCGGAGGTACCGGCGCACGATTCGAGCGTACCAGGGAGGCGTATACTCGGGGGCGATGCTGGTGGTGCTCTTTCTGGTCGCGATCGCGCTCTCGGGTCACCTGCTGGGCACCGCTCTTTCCCGGCGCTTTTGGCCCGAACTCGACCCAGCGGAAGCATCTGGGATCGGTATTTTGGCGTTGACGTCGGTCTACGCTTGGCTCATTGGGGTCACAGGTAGCTGGACGCTCTTCCTCGCGAATCCGTGGCTATTCGTAGGCTATGTTGCGGTCGTGGGAGGGCTTTCGTATCGCAGTTCTGGCGGCCTGAAATTCCCGAAACCCGAGCTGTGGTGGTTAGTTTGGGGCGTTTTGGCTCTGATTCCGTTGGTAAAGTCCCTGTCGCCCAGCGACATGCTGGACTGGGACACGATGGCCTACCACCTCGCGGTCCCAAAAATGTGGCTTGAGGCGGGCCGCCTAGAGCACATTCCATTCATCCACCAGAGCAACTTCCCCCAGATCGTCGATCATCTGTTTATGGTGGGCCTTGGTTTCGGTGAGGGGTTCGCGAAGGGGTTTACGACTTTGCTCTGGGGGGCCGGGGGAGCTTGGGTTTTTGGGGTTGGGCGGCGGCATTTTGGTCCCGCTCCCGCTCGGTGGGCCGCGCTTGTTTTCTTGAGTTGTCCGCTTATCTTGTGGTCGAGCGGATCGGGGTACATCGATGCCGTTCATGGGATCTTCGCCGCGATGGGCTTGCTGTATGTCGGCGAAGTGGTCTCGGCAGATGAGGGCGTACGGAGCAAACTGCTTCTCGCGGGTTTCGGTCTAGGCGGGGCAATGGGGAGCAAGTACACCGGGCTACAAGTTGCCTTCGTGGCGCTGTTGATCTTGGTCGTGATGCTGTCCGCGAAGCGACGCTGGAAGGGTTTGGCGGTGCCTACTGTTGGCGCGGCGGTGTTGGCATTGCTGATGGCGTGCCCGTGGTACCTCCGCAACTACGCCAACACGGGCAACCCGGTGTTTCCCTTCTTTTACGAGCAACTCGGCGGAAGAGGCTGGGATCAGTGGCGCGCCGATGTTTATCGCAACGAACAGCAGACTTTTGGCGTGGGGCGAACTGAGAGAGGCCGGGAGCCGGCTTGTATTGGCGCCGCGATTTTGGGCTTAGGCTATCAACCTGGGCGGTACATTAACCCCGGGCAGACGGAGGGAGGCGGGGTGCCGATGGGTGCCGCTGGGGCGGCGGTATTACTCGGGCCGCTGGCGTTCATCGCGTTTGGGGATCGTAAAGGGCCGTGGCGCCCAATGCTCGCTGCGAGCTTGATGTTGCTCGCGATGTTCTTTCTTCTCAGCCAACAGGTGCGGTACGTGACCGCGCTCATTCCGATTTGGGCCCTGATGCTGGGCTCGCTGGCTAGCCTGAGGTGGGTTCAAATCATCGCCACTTTGCAGGCGATGTACACGGTCGCGCTCCTCTATTTAGCTCAAACTGCGCAGCAACTCCCGGTGGCCCTCGGGGCGGCAGATCGAACGGCATATCAGCAGAGCGTCGTCAGCTTTTCTGCGTTTGCTCCAGACATCAACCAACGGTTGGGTTCGACCGGCAAAGTGGCGCTTTACGATGAAGTGTTTGGCTATTTTTTGGATTCGGAATATATCTGGGGAAATCCCGGGCACAGCCAACTCATCCCCTACGAGCGCATCTCGGAGCCAGCGGAATACAAACTGGCTCTAGGAAAAATTAAGGTATCGCACTTATACTTAAACTTAAGCTCTTTGAGCCAGGACAATCTTGGGCTGTTGTTCGCCGCGCTTGAAGGACAGCGCGTTCCAGACGACCGCGCCGACATCATGGACGGCGATCTCAATGCGAAGTGGTTCCGATTGGTCTGCGATGCGCTAGCCACTCAGGATCTAACGGTCGAGGCCCAGTACGTTCGGCCCAGCGGCAAGCGGGTTTCGGCCCTACTTCTAGCCGTGCGCTAAAACGGCTAAAATTGAGCCCGTGGAGCCACAGCTTCAGATTCAAGAAACCGCCTTTGAAAAACGGCGTGGCGTGAGCAAGGTCGAGGTCCAATCGGGCTTCGCGCAAGTTCACATCAGCCAGCTTCCCGACCCGATCCAGCGACACCGGCTCTTCGCACTGGAGCAACTGAAGGAAGCAGGCGTGGGGCTTTTCTTCCTCAAACTGACGCCCACTGGACTGTCCTTTCTGGTCAAGGAAGAGAATGTTGGAAAGCTTGAGCTTCGGTTCAAGGGGGTTGTGGACACCTATTCGTTGCGCTCGGGTAAGAGCGTGGTCGTGGTTCACGCGGTGAACATGCGGGATGAAGAGGGGCTACTCGCGGGCATCCTGAGCCAAGCTATCGCCAGCGGGGCGCGGATCGAGCACTTGGGAGATATGCACGACGCCGTTTGCATCGCTGCAACTCACGAAGACGCTCAAAAAATCGCCGCTGCCATCGAATCGAAGGAGTTTGCGAACATATGAGCCGGATTAAGGTGATGAAGTTCGGGGGGACCAGCGTAGCCACGCCAGAAAATCGCCTGAAGGCGGCGATGAAAGTGGTGAGCGCGAAAGAACAGGGATTTAAGCCTGTCGTCGTGGTCAGCGCCATTGGTCGCAGAGGCGCACCATACGCCACCGATACCCTCATCAATGAACTGATGCAGGTGGATGAAGACACCCCGGTCGAGCCGCGCGAACTGGATCTGATGATCGCATGTGGTGAGATTTTCAGTTCGGTGATCTTCAGCCAGACCCTACGCTCATTGGGCCAAAAAGCGATGAGCTTCCGAGGTGGGCAGGCGGGAATTCGAACTGATGGCGTGTTTGGGAATGCCCGCATCGTGAGCATTCACCCGGCGGGCTTGCATAAAGCGATTGCCGAGGGCTTTATCCCCGTCGTCTGTGGCTTCCAGGGCGTGTTCGTCCAAGATCCTACTGTGCCCAGCAGTGAACTTACCACCCTTGGTAGAGGTGGTAGCGACACCACGGCCGCCGCTATCGGGGCATCGCTCAAGGCTGAAGCAGTAGAGATATTTACTGACGTCGACGGTGTGAAAACTGCCGATCCGGACTACGTGAATCACGCGCCAACGCTGCACAAAATGAGCTACGAGGAAGTGGCGGAAATCGCTCACCTCGGTGCGAAAGTGCTGCATCCCCGCGCTGCCGAGATCGCAGAACGTTACGACACGCCGCTATGGGTCAAGAACACTTTCAGCGAGCACACGGGGACCGAAATTGTTAGCCGAGAAGCGCTTGGCGGACGACACGTGACGGGAGTCACTCACTCCGGAAAATTGGTGTACCTCCAGTTTGACCTGAGGAATGTCAGCGACAGCCACCGGGTGGAGTTGGAGGCCGGCATCTATGAGATGATGGCTCGGTACGGCGTTAGCCTCTATCTGCCGACTTTGAGCCCCAGCAGTATCGGTTTTGCGGTCAGCCGAGCTCAGTTTTCCATCGTCGAAGATCTGATTGATGGGCTCGTTTTGCCCCTAGATGGCGAGAAGAAGGCGATCTATCTGGTGCAGCTCGGCACCAAACCGAGCCGGGAAGCGGAAACTCAAGCCAAGCTGTTGGCCCCCCTCGGCGAGATTGTGACCATCCCGATCCAGCTCACTGAAGGATGCACGATGGTCTCCCTGGTGGGTGCCCAATTCCGGCCTATGCCGGGCGTCTTCTTTGATGTGCTGACCACGCTTGATGCCGGGCAAGTTCCGGTCTTGCAGACAAGCGACAGCGATCTCAGCATGAGCGTCCTAATCCCGGAGTCGGAAACAAACCGCGCGGTGCGAATGTTGCACGACCGATTCCAACTCGGCACGCTGACATGATGCCGAAGATCCTGGGCATCCTGAACGTCACGCCAGACAGTTTCAGCGACGGTGGGCAATTCGAGGGAGTAGCCGCGATCGAGCACGCCAAGCGAATGGTTGAAGAGGGCGCGGAGTTCGTCGACGTGGGCGGCGAATCCACTCGCCCGGGCAGTATGCCAGTTCCCCTCGATGAAGAACTGCGCCGAGTGATGCCCGTCATTGAGGCTCTCGTCGCACTGGGAATCCCTTTGAGCGTGGATACGCAGAAGCCGGAGGTGGCTAGGGTGGCGCTCGATGCAGGGGTGCAAGTCATCAATGACGTGAATGGCCTCCAAAACCCCGCGATGTTCGAGCTGATCGTCGAGCGAAAACCGATCGTGTGTGTGATGCACCGGCAGGGAAACCCAGCCACGATGCAGTCCGATCCTACGTATCACGATGTTGTCGGCGAAGTGACTTTATATTTAAAGGAAATAGCTCAAAGACTAATCGAATCGCGATTTGACAGGGAGAAAATTTGGCTCGATCCAGGTATCGGATTTGGCAAAAATCTTACTCATAATTTGTTGCTCTTGAATGGCATTGAGCATCTGACAAACCTTGGCTACCCGGTTATGCTGGGTGTCAGCCGCAAGCGCTGCCTAGGGCAAGTAACCGGCGAGAATCACCCGATGGACAGGGAAGCAGCAACGCTCGCTTGCCACGTGCTGGCCCAAGCAAAAGGCGTTCAAATTTTCCGTACCCACGATGTAAAAAACGCGGTCCGCGCGGCGCGAATGGCGGCCGCCATCCTGAACCCGAGCACGGCCATAGACCGTCTCAATTCATAGCTCATGCTGGACCAGATTGGACAAAATCCGAACGCATTCTGTTTCGGCTTCATCATGTTCATCCCGCTCGGGGTTTGGTTTCTGTCGCTGATGAGCTGGATGATTTCTGGCGAGATTGAGGTCATCACGGGCATCGTGGGGATATTCGTTGCGGTATTCCTGGCGTACCTCGCGGTGAAACCCCCCGCCGACTATTTCCCGCCTATCATCTTCTTCGGCATGATCCTGCTCGCAGTGCTGCTTCCGGTGATCCGAAAAAGCATGAACCAACGGGAGCTACGCATGATGGAAATTGAGCAGTTGGAGCGGCACATGACGCGGCTCATCGAGAGGCCGGATATGACGATTAGCCGCATGGAGGTTGCCCGTCGGTTGGCCTCGCTCGGCTTCGTCGCCCACGCCCTCGCCCTCACCGAGCAAATTAAAGCCGCTCCAATGCGACAGATGGAGGACGAAAAGCGCGAGATAAGAAAGTGGGAATTCACCCTGAGCTCAGCTACCTCCAAGATCATCCCTTGCCTTAAGTGCGGGAGCCCGGGTCACCCTGCGGCTCTGCTCTGCCCGAAGTGCCACTCGCCCTACATCAGCCGCTACCTGAAGGGGCACGTGGTGATGCCCGCGCTCGCCAAAAAGCTGATCATGGGTTGGACGCTCGGCGTTGGCCTCTTGTTGGCGATTCCAACCGCGGCGGCGATCCTGCCGCCCGCGGGCAGTTTGCTGCTCATCCCCATGATGCTTGCCCTCGGCGGATACACTGCATATCGCACGTTTTTCTCCGAGCCGCTGGATCAACTTTGAAGCTCCTCGATCGCCACATTTACCGCGAATTGTTCCCGCCGCTCTTGGTGGGCACCGTCTTCGTGGTGCTGATGTTTCAGGGGAACATCCTGATCGCGGTCTACAAAAATTTGAACTTGAGCGCTGTTCCCATTCGTGGGATTTTTCAGTTCATTCTCTTCAAGACTCCCGAGTTTCTGACTTTAACCCTGCCTATCGGAGCAGCATTGGCGGCCTCGCTTGCGGTGAGCCGAATTATCCGGGAGAGTGAACTGACAGCCATGCGCGCGGCTGGAGCTTCGATTCGCAGGATATTGAGGCCTATTTTCGTGATGGGCATCTTAGTCAGCATCCTCAATTGGGTGATGAGTGAGAAAATCGCTCCGCCGAGCGCCGGCGAGGCCAGGAAAATTGAGAACGAGATGGGGGCGCTCGCTCTGGCCCCGACGTTCAAGTCGAACGTGACCCTGAGCCTCGACCGCTACACCGCGAGCTTTGGGAGCGTGCAGTCGAACCAAGACGAGAGCATGACGCTTACCGACATCTTGCTCATCGAACGCCGGGGACTCAACGAAAATACGATAATCCTTTCTCCAACCGGTACGTATCGGGAAGGCGTCTGGACCATCCAAAAACCCCTCATCTGGAACATGCGGGGAGGCACTGCGGTCAGCATGCAATCGGGCCAACCGATGGTCATCGAGGAACGAATTGCCGTTCCCGAGTTCTTCCTGACGCCGCAACCCAATGAACTCACCGCGGACGAATTGCTCGCGCAAATCAAGTCGAACAAAGAGATCAAACGAGACACCACGCGGCTGGAAGTTTCCTACCACGTTAAGTACAGCCTCCCCGCTTCGTGCCTGGTCTTTGCCATGGTCGGGGCGGCGATGTCCTTGGCCTTCGGTCGTCGAGGGGCGTTCGTGGGGACTCTGATGAGCATGGTGTGCGTTTGGTTGTATTTCAACCTGTACATCGTCAGCACCGAGGTGTTTGGACGGAACGCGTGGGTCAGTCCAGTGGTCGCGGCGTGGCTACCAAACATTCTGCTGCTGGTGATTTCGGCGATCATCATCATGAGGGCTGAATGAGATTCGTTCTGCTTTGCACCGCGGTTCTGGCCTGTGCAACCTCTTACGCTCAGATGCCTCGACTCACCGAGATCGTGCGAGACGTGGCGCCCAGCCGCCAAGACGTACCCCAGATTCCCACCATCCCCCAAGAACGACTGTTCAGGCTGAAAAACGCCGATGCCTCTACATATCGTGGCGACGAAGTCACCCTCACCGGCAACGTGGCCTTTGGATTCCGCGAGTTTGACGTGACCTGCGACCAAGCGCAGGGCAACGTCAAAACCGAGATTTTCCTCCTGAAGGGAAACGTGTTCGTGAGGGGCCCCGGGCTCAACTACGAAGGCAAGGAGCTTCTGATCAACTTTAAGGATAAGTCGGTCCAGTTTGTCGGAGCCTCCACCACCATCCAGCCCGAGCTCATCAAGAACGGCGTCACCGATAACATTTACATCACTGGCGAGAGCGGGACGGCGAGCGAAACACGCTACTCCCTGAGCCGAGGCACCTGCACCACCTGCAACCTGCCGAGGCCGCACTATCATCTCACCGCGAGAAGCATCGAGGTGATGCCCGAAGACCGGATCATCCTGCGCGACGCTCGTCTCAAGATATTGGGCAAGACCGTTTTGCGGCTACCTTATATGAGCATCCCGCTCGACTACCGCGCTCCTCGGTACATCCCCGAGATGGGGCAATCGCCGGATGAGGGCTACTTCATCAAAACCCGGTTTGGGGTCGGGTTGGCGGGAAATGAGCTGCTGGATGCCCGCGTGGACTACATGACCAAGCTCGGATTCGGGCTAGGCGGAGACTTCAGCTATTTAGACTCGAATATCCGCGGTAGTCTAAGGGCTTACAACCTTTTCGGGCCACAGCCCAGCAGCACGGTGAATTTGCTCCACAGCCAGCGACTAGGGGTAGCAAATTTGCAAGTAAGCGCGGACTACTCCAATCGTAACTACCTAACATCGCCGAACAACACCCTGTTGAATGTGAGAAATCTTTTGACGATCCCACTACTCGGCGGACAGACGAGGGTCGCGTTCAATTTCTCCTCGAATCGCTCCAATTCGTTCCGCACCACTTCCCAAAACTTGCAGGTTGGAGACACGAGAAACTGGCGTGGCGGGCTGAGGACTTCCATCGAAGCGAATCTCAGCAGCTACGATTCTCGTTCGGGGACTTTCGCGCAGGAACGGAAAGTGCTTGAAGTGAACGGGCGAGCGTCCCAGCGGTTCTCCTCCATGGACGCCGAGCTCGCTTATCAGCGAACGATTCCGATCAGCGAAATTGTCAACTTTTTCAGCGCGACGGATCAGACCCCACTGCTGACCCTTCGTACCGACTTGAATCGACTTTCGGGGCGACCCAGTCGGGGCGGCTTTAATTTAATGACCGATTTCAGTTTGGGCGAACTGATCGACGCGGTGAAGAGGAAACCCGTGGGGCGCGCAAACATGGAAGTCATCCTGCCGCAGCAATCGCTGAAGGCTGGCATCCTAACTTGGAACACCGCCGCCCGCTTCAAGCAGTCGTTCTACAGCGACGACACGGCCCAGTTCGTTTTTGGTACAGATAGCAATGTCGGGATCAAGCTCGGTCGAGATTCCTCAATTAACGTTCGATATAACTACTTAAGACCGCAGGGTTATACACCGTTGAATATTGACCGCACTGGGAGGTCCGATCTGTTCGGCGGCGACATCAGCCTTAAGCTTTCGCCAACCATTTTGGTGGCGGCGCAAAGTGGCTACGATCTCTTGGCCAAAGATCGCAACCAACCCTCATCGTGGCAAAGCGTTGGCGCGCGCCTCGAATGGCTTCCGAATCAGAGTTTTGGCATTCGCACCAGTGCGACCTACGACACGTTCACGCAGGTTTGGAACTCGGTGCGGATTGACAGCAACATTATTAAAGGTTCCACTAAGTTTTATGTAGGCGCCCGCTACGACGGTCAGCGCAGCACGTGGGGAGCCATCAACCTGATCGGCGAGGGTCTGCGATGGGGAAGGCTCACCACCAATTTTCTGCTTAGCTACAACGGCTACACCGAAAAATTCGAGAGTCGGCAGTTCAGCTTCATTTACGACATGCACTGCACTGAGGCACTTCTGGAGATCATTGATAACCAAACCGGTTTCCGGAACGGAACCTCCATCGCTTTCTACATTCGAATCAAAGCGCTGCCGTTTGCGACTCCATTCGGGCGGGGAACTCGCGGGCAGGGATTCGGCACCGGCACCGGCGTGAATTTCTGACACAATACGCCCCATGATCCTGGTTCTCGCCACCCATAACCTGCATAAAGCCTCCGAGATGATGGAGATTCTTTCGGCGCGATTCCCTGCGCTCGAAATCAGAACACTGCGCGACTATCCAACCGTGCCGGAACCTGAGGAAACAGGGCACACCTACGCGGCAAACGCAATCATCAAAGCGGAACACGCGGCGGAATTGACGGGTGAGTGGTGCCTTGCGGATGACGCCGGTCTTGAGGTCAACGCACTCGACGGCGCCCCCGGAATCTACAGCAGGAGGTTTGCAGGGGAGGAAACCCCGTTCACTGAAAAGATGCAAATTATCCTCGGAAAATTACACGATGCCGATGACCGAGGCGCCCGATTCCGTTGCTGTGTGGCCCTCGCGAAGAAGGGATGTACGACCGAAGTTTACGAGGCCACGTGCGAAGGACAGATCGCAATGCGGCCAAGCGGAAATGGCGGTTTTGGCTATGATCCTATCTTTTTCTTGCCGGATCACGGCTGTACCATGGCCGACCTCACCGCCGCCCAGAAGCACGAGATTAGCCATCGCGGGGCGGTGCTGAAGATGTTCGGCGACGCCTTTGCCCATCGAGCGGTCTAGCAATTCTCTTATGAGGTGCCCGGCGTTTGTTGCGGCATGAACATCGTGGAGGTCACTTCGACGATGATGAAACTTATCTGGTCCATGATTATCGCCGGGGCGGCGTTGCTGGCTTACCCGTACCTTACAAAGGACCCGGTCTATCACCCAAGTTTTCCAGAAGCGGCGGTAGATGCGGTGGAGTACCCGCAGAACGTCAAAATCCTCCTGCTAAAACCGAACCAGGACCGCTCGAGCTTGCAGGCGTATAGCTACAACACCGTGGTCTCGCGTGAGTACAACGTGCCAGTGGGTTGGACCGCTGATTTCAAGCCCACGCTTCTGCGATACACCAACTCAAAGCGAAATGAGAAGGTAGCTCCCGCTGAGGGCGAACCGGACATGGTGGTCCGCTATGTCGGACGCGCAACTACTGTGGACTTAGTTATCTCGTCAAAAACCGGCTCAATGTGGTTTTTGGAGCGAGGCAAAGTGCGTCCGTTTTACTCCCGATCGTTCTCTGCAGAGCGAAAAGAAGTGGTGGCAACGATCCGCGGGGCGATCCCGCAGACCGTCGCCGGAAACGACCGTTAAAGCCGGTCGCTGCCGCTCGCTTTCAGAGATTCCACGATCTTTTTAACGTCCTGCGCGCGGTCCTTGGGGATCACCAATACGGCATCCTTGGTGACGACCACGGTGAGGTTGTCAACCCCCAGCAAGCAAGTGACGACCCCAGGCATGTCATTCATCACAATGCTGTTGGTCGTCTCGATCAGAATCGAATCGCCACTCGCGACGTTGCCACTGGCGTCCTGCGGGAGTGACCGGTCGAGGGCGTCCCATGAGCCGACATCGTCCCACTGAAAGGCCGCTTCGGCCACGAAGACCTGCTTCGCTTTCTCCATCAGGGCGAAGTCAATGCTGATGTTGCGCAGTTCTGCAAACGCGTCCTCGGCCGCCTGCTTCTCGCCAATCCGGAGTAGGTCCGCGATCTTCAAGGTCGCCTGTGCCAAATCTGGCGCGGCCGCTTCGAGTTCGGAAAGGAACGAGTCGAGCCTCCAAAAGAAAGTGCCGCTATTCCACAGAAACCTTCCCGACTCAAGGAACTGATTCGCGGTGGCGAGATCGGGCTTTTCCTTAAATGCCACGACCGGTCGCAACGTGACGTCGTGCCGCGTGATCGGCTCCCCCGGGCCCATCTCGATGTAGCCAAAGCCAGTTTCAGGTCGGTCGGGTCGGATCCCGATGGTCACCAGTCCGCCAGTAGTCTCCGCCTGGTCAAGGGCCGCACGGATGGTGCGCTGAAATCCCTCGTCGGGCGCGATACGATGATCCGCGGTAAGCACGGCCATCGAGGCAGTGTGAAGTGCGCCCGGATCGTCGGCCAAAATCTGCGCGACCGTCCAAACCAAGCATCCCGCCGTATTCCGCTTGTAAGGCTCAGCCCGAACTTGGTCGGCGGTGAGCTGCGGCAGGCCAGTCTGAATAGGCTCAATCAAATGCGGCGCGGTAGCAATGATGACGTTCTCAATACCGACCAACGGCTCCACCCGCTCCACCGTTTGGGCCAGCAGGGACTTGTCCGGGTGGGCCAACTTAAGGAGTTGCTTCGGGAATTTCTGGCGCGAAAGGGGCCAAAACCGCTCGCCGGCGCCACCCGCCATGATTACCGCGAATCGGCGGAAGCTCATATGCCTCCCGTCGCGCGTCGCAAGGTGATCACGGTGTTGGTGTTCTCTTCGATAAGGGTGAATTTGTCAGGATTGATCCACTGCATATGAGCTCTCAGGGGGCGGGTGAGTCGGCGTCGCGCCTCGCGCGGGAGTTTCTGCTTCATCTCGTCTGGCAAGCCTTCGAGCGTGAAATCCGAAATTTTGGTCGTCACCCGGTCGTTCTTGACTTGATACGTCCCGACCGCGCTCGCATTGACTTCCATCATCAAAGCCGGGTTGGCAAAGGAGATCTTAGATGAGAAAGTACCGTCTTGCCGGAAGGTGTAGACAGCTCCTCCATCCTGACCAATGAATCCGCTCGAGTACCATTCCCCCACGATGGAAGGGGGCGCACAGCCCCAAGCAGAGAGCGCCACGAGGGCAATCAGGGCGAAGCGTGGGAGAGTCGGCACGGTCCAGTTTAGCTTACGGTTAGGCATGGGTACACTTCGAACTACGCTCATGACGACCACAGTGGATATCAACCTCACCGCACGGCGAGAACAGGTCACCCAACCTTGGATCTGTCGACTGATTCGCGACTTCGATGTTCAAGTCAACATCGTAAAGGCCAATGTTGAGCCCGACTTTGGTTGGATGCACGTGGAACTGCAAGGTGCAGTCGAGGAAATCCAACGCGCGACCGCGTGGCTCATGACCACCGGGATGCACGTCGATGCTGTCCAACGATCTGTGGGCGTTCCTTCGTAAGTGTCCGAATTCGTCCCCTACGTGCCCGACAACTTTGACGAGTTTTGGGCCGAAGCAGTCGAAGAATCGCTGGCGATTCCTTTGTTCTTCCGGCGAGAACGAACCGACCGTACGTCACCAACGGGTCATCTCGTTGATCGGATAGAGTTCCGGGGCGCGGGCGAGCAACTCCTCGAAGGGTGGGTGGCGTACCCCGATGGCGTTCGCCGAACTCGGAGTTTCCTCTGGATTCCGCCCTACGGGCGCGAATCTCTTCTGCCCAACGAATACGGAACTCGGGAAGGCTTCACGAGCATGTCGCTCAACCTCCACGGCCTTGGGGCGTTCCATCAAGAAAAGTACGCCATCGAGCGAGGCTATTTTGGAGAAGGCGCCCTTGCCCCCGAAACCTGGGTGTTTCGCCGTCTGATCCAGCACATTCTGATTTCACTTCGAGTCCTTCAGGCTCAAGGTGAGGCCGATGAGGATCGGATCGGTGTCATGGGGATGAGCCAGGGTGCCGGGCTTGCAATCTGGGCCGGGGCCTTGTCGCCGATCGTGCGCGCTGTCTCCGCCGACATGCCTTTCCTAGGCGCGATGAAGCATGCGCTAACCCGAAATGCCTACCGCTATCCGCTGAAGGAGCTTGTTGACGTGATGGATGAGGAGGTGCTTGGCCGCGAGCGCGTGATGCACACAGTCAGTTACTACGACACGCTGAACTTCGCCACCCGTTGCGATAAGCCGACGCAGATCACATACGGGTTGAAAGACCCAGCCTGCCGCCCAGAGACGGTCAAAGCCATTTTTGATGCGCTCAAAGCAGAGGACAAGAACCTGATCGAGTACCCCGGGGGCCATGATTGGCACGAGGAGATGGTGGTAAACAACTCCTCGTGGCTGGCTTCGCGAATGGGCTAGTTGAGCTTGATCAGCTCGATATCAAACACCAAAGTGGCATTGGGCGGAATGCTGGGAGGGGCTCCCCGCTCGCCGTATCCAAATGCGCCTGGAATCGTCACCTTGCGACGCTGGCCTTCCTTCATCCCCATCAGGCCCATCGTGAACCCTTGGATCAGGCCGGTCTTGCCGAGCACTACTTGGAACGTCTGACCTCGGTCGCGGCTTGAGTCGAACTGGCTTCCGTCCTCGAACATGCCCACGTAATGGACTTCCATTCGGTCGCCATCTTGGGCTTCCGGCCCGGACCCTTCAACGAGTTCTTCAATGGTAATCATGGGTTACGAGGGTACCCGCGCGGTTGGGTCAACGTGGACGGTCTTCTCGTGCGTGTAATACGCCGTCCCTTTCGGCGCGCCCTTGGGTCGGCGGACGTACTTTTTGAGCGTCCAATCGACCGGCACGTAGCTGCTGTGCTTAAGAGGGCTGTGCCGAGCCGAGACGGTGGCGGCGAACTGAATGACTTCTGGGGGCACTCGTTGCGGCTGATTGTGAGTCGCCACCAAGACATGGGCGCTCACGTTGCCGCGGACGTGAAGCCAGATGTCATTCGGCTTGCCCATGCGCAGGGTCAGGTAGTCGTTCGACTCGGCGTTCTCTCCGTACAGCACAAGATAGCCCGCTGGCCCGCGCAGTTCCTTGATGCGATGCCCCTGGTAGGGGCGCTCTTCCTTGGTCGCGCTCGGCAGGGGAGCGTGGTGAAGCCAGCGATGGTGGTCGGCAAAGGCCCTGGCCTTCTCGATATCCTCGAGCGTCTCGTACAACTCGACGTTTTGGAGCAGGGCGCGCGCGGCGATCAGGTCCTCTTCGATCCGCGCAATTTGGCCCTCAACCTCGCCTGAGTTGTTCTTCGCACGGCGAGCTTTCTTAAACCACTTCTCGGCGTTTTCTTGGGGGGAAAGCTGCGGGTCAACCGCGATGTCCCGCGGCTCACCGTCGTAACCGATGACGCTGAGGAGCGAAGTGCCCGCCGGGGCGCTGAAGCCGTACGCCAGGATCAGTTCTCCGGTCTGTTGAAGCTCAGTAGCTCGACGAGCGGTGTCTTGAGCCGCATAAAGGTCCTTCAAAGCGCGCTCTCGACTTTGGATAACCCGTCGGAGTTGACTGGTCAACGTGGCTTTTCGGGTGTCCAACTCGCGACGCAACGCCGCAGAGTTGAACCAAGGAGCCACCGCCAACGAATAGCTCGCGACGCGCTGCTCATCCGGCAGTCCAGCAGGGAGGGGATACGCACCCACACTGGAACTGAAAACCGGAGCAATCTCACCTCGAAAAGCCGATTGAACTTGCTCAAGAGAGACTACATGACGATCCAACAGATCCAGCAGGAATGGACTCAGACCTTCGAAATCGCTTAAATCATTTTCAGGGCGAGCGACGAGAAGCGAGCGACGCTTAGGCAGCGGTGGCGGGGAATAGGGTTGCCCCGGCAATATTGCTCGCTTGGACTTGCTGGTGCCTAGCCACTTGGCGGCAGTCAGCACGTCCGAGTTTTCGTCCACCAGCATCACGTTGGTGTGCTTGCCCATCAGCTCGCCGATCAGGCGAAACTGCCCTTCCGGGGTTTCGAAATCGAGCTGGAAAATCCGGTCCACCCCCACCTGCTTGACGCCAACAAGCCGCGTGTTCTGCAAGCGGGACCTCAGTCCCTGAACGAACGGCCCAACCTCGGCATGAGTGTCAGGTCTCGGCCCGAGGTGAATTCGCGGGAGCTCGGCATTCCAACTTAGCCAGAGCCATGCTTCTCCTTGCTGATAAAGTTGCACCGCCAGGGTGTTGGCATCCATCTGGAGCCACTTTTGAGCCTTCGCCCCGATCCAGGGTTGGAGCTCCGCCATCACCGCGGCCAGGCAAAGGCTATCGAAGGGGATGCGCACTGCTCCATTGTAGAGCCTACAATAGAGCTATGGGTTCTCCCCGAGTTTTGGTTACCGGCGGATCGCGCGGCATCGGACGCGCTATCGCCCTCGCTCTCGCCGCTGATGGATGGGATGTCGCCATCCAATACACCCGCGACCGCAGCAGTGCGGACAGCACGGCCCAAGAATTGGGTCGCCGACTATCAGGCGTTTACCAGGCTGATCTGGAAAACGCGGGAGAGGCGGCAAAACTGTTTGCCGCAGCCGAAAAGGACGGCCCCCTCACCGCGCTAGTCAACAACGCCGGCGTCTACCTGCCGATCAACTGGCTTGAGGCGTCGGACGCCCAATTTGAGGCCAACTACGCCAAAACCATGGCGGTAAATTTCGACAGCCCGCTTCGTTTGTGCCGCTTGGGTGCGAAGGCGTTCGCGGCTCGGGGCGGAGGGAAGATCTTGAACGTCGCGAGCCGGGTCGGCTTCCGCGGCGAGGCGGGTGCGGCCCTCTACTCTGCCAGCAAGGCGGCGCTCATCAACATCACGCGAGCCCTCGCCGTCGAACTCGCTCCGAAGAATGTACGTCTATTTGGTATCGCTCCCGGATGGGTGGAAACCGCCATGGCCCGCGACGGCATGGACAACCGGTTACCCCAAATTTTGAAAGACATCCCACTCGGCCGCATGGCCAGTCCTGAAGATTGCGGCGCGGCGGCGGCATTCTTGCTGAGCGACAAGGCAGATTATTTGAGCGGCGTCATCATCGACATCAATGGCGCGAGCTACTTCCACTAACTATGACGGCTCTACTTTTGACCGGCCTGCTTGCGGCGCAAGGCACCGAAGCCCCGCGCACTCTCGAACGCCTTTCCAACGGCTCGCTGCTCTATGTCGAGCGGATGGAAAGCGCGGATCGCGTGTCAGTGCAACTTTGGATCAGCGCTCGGGGAACTGAAGAACGTCTTGAAACGAACGGTCGCCGACACCTGCTCGAGCACTTTCTCGCCAAAGCCCAGGACAAGTTTTGCGATGAGAGCGGAGTGTTCATGTCCGCCGAAACGACCCGCGAAGCGATGGCATTCAAGGTAGAGGCGTCTCCGCAGAAACTCTCGTTCGCCGTCCAAGCCGTCAAGCAACTCTTCCAACCGCTGAAGATCACGCAGGCGGAGATTGACCGCGAGGTTGCGACCATTCGACACGAGGAAGCCCTGACACCGGTGGCGCGTCAGTTCAGTCGAACTGCGTGGGCGAGAATTTTTGGCGGCCTGCGCCCGGATCCACTTGGTGACCCCGAGGTGATGCGAACAACGACTCCAGAAATGCTGGAGTCCCTCCGGAAACGAATGTTCGCCTCCTCGAACATCGTGATCACCGCCTGCGGATCGATCACGCCATCCGCGGTGCTAAGGGATCTTTCGCCGTTCCTCCTCGCGCTGCCTCCTGCGCCCCCATCCATGACGCCCGCTGATGCGGCAGTCACCGCCCCCGCCCTGAGCGTGGGTGCCCAAGGCGTCGCCTTGGCGGTCAAGGTTGACGGACTGGAGGAACGCGAGACGATGGGCGTGTTGGCCCTTTCTTTCGCCGCCGACCAAGCGTTTCCCGACGTGCAATTGATGTACACACCAAGCAGTCTGCCCGGCTTGGTGATGATGGTGAGCAGCGAGCGCGGCATGGTAGATCGAGTGAGGGGCATGTCCGACCGGCAACTTCAAGCCGGAATCGTGCTCGCTCAGCGTTGGGTCGCGGGAATTCAGCAATCCCCCTCGCGCCTGGCGTCCCTCCGAGGGGCGATGCTCGCCGAAGGCTCGGGCCTGCAAGTGCAAACCCTTGAACGCTCGGCCAAGAGCCTGACCCCAGCCGATATGACCCGGGCGATGGACGAAATTCGGCAGTGCCCCGTCATTGAGGGTCTGCAATGAAGCTATATAGTGCGTGCCTGATTTGGATGGCGGCGG
This sequence comes from Chthonomonas sp., assembly GCA_043754215.1. Lineage (GTDB taxonomy): Bacteria > Armatimonadota > Fimbriimonadia > Fimbriimonadales > Fimbriimonadaceae > JAFLBD01. The sequence continues at coordinate 43,557 of JAYUVF010000002.1, forward strand.
TGGCATCTCAGGCGCAAGGCATTCGCGTGATCGAAACCCCGCTAGGACCCGACGGGCTGGAGATTCTGCAAGCGGTGGCAAGCCCACCAGAGGGTATGAATGCCCGCGAACTTGGTGCTTGGCAATTGCTGTGTGCCGGAATGCTCGACGGAACCGATGACTTTGTCCGAGAAGACATTTTCGGCTTTGGAGGCCAAGCGGGCGTTGCCCCACGGGCGATTTGGAGCAACGATCTCTTGCGTCTCCAGTTTGCCGCCCCAAAAGGCGGAGAGTCCACCATTGTTCGCCTGCTGGAGTCCGTACTCACCAAGCCGGCCATCACCGATGAGCGATTGGTTACGTTACGCACACGTCTGAGCGCGCAGTTTGCCGACGACTGGTCCGCAGCCCTCCGGGGTGATCGAGGGGACTACACCTTGCCAGCCGAGTTTGTGAGGCGCTTCAGCCGCCGCGCCTTTCGCCCCGAGACGTTAACGCTCGTCGGCACTCCCGGCGTTACGCGCGCCCTCAAGGGTAGATTTGACGATTGGCGACCCGAGCGTATAGGAGCAGACTTTCGGGTCAGTAACTTGAGTCGTTTCCGTGGGCCGGACCGGGCCAAAGTAGCCGTCCTCCATGCGCCGGTGCTGAAACCCACCACCGGCGAAGCCGCAAAAATGCTCGCGATGGTGGCCATTGGCGGCGGGAAAACCAGCCTCCTGCACCAAGTCGCCCGTGAACAAGAAGGTTGGAGCTACCGCCAAGAAGCCCTCCTCCTGCCACAGCGATCGGGCTGGAAACCGACACTCATTCTCGCGGGCGCCGACCCGATTCCGCCGAGGGACGTTCTCTTGGAAGCCCTTAAAGCCCGGGTGTCCACCCTAGCTTCTCCCGATCTGGACCGCCTTCGACTTCTCTCCGAGACCGCCTTTGCGGGAACCAACCCGCTCACCCCGTTTTGGCTGAGCAATGACTCGGCGTACTTGGGTTCATCACTCGATCGGACGGCATGGACCGCGCTCTGCGCCCACTGGGGCGTGGCCAATCAGTCGCCAGAGACAATCCAAGCCGACATGCGACGTGTGAGCTTGCTCGAGCTGAAGGAAGCACTAACCGAGCTACTCGAGTCTTTCCGATAGCTCAAGTTCGACCCAGTCGGGGTGCTTGCGGCACAGCGGTTGAAAGTCGCAGTAGGGGCACGCGGGCTTTGGCATAGGCGCCAACTCCTCGTAATCTCTAGCCATAATCTCGTCGCCGAGAAGGACGATATCTCGTCGGAACTCCTCCAGTTCTACCGCCGTCATCGCATGGGTCCCGGTGCTATTGGAGCGCAGGGCGATGATCTTGGCCCGGATGGGCCGGTCAGGAAAGTGATGGCTGAGAAGCAACTGGTAGCACGCCATAGCGATGTCGCTTTGAACGTGCTCGTCGGTCACCGACGAGCGCCCGGACTTGTAATCCACGACCTCGATGCTGCCATCTTCAAGTTCATCCACTCGGTCCAAACGACCAAGCAACACAAATGAACCCAGGTCCATGCGGAGCTGCTTCTCGACGTACAAAGTCTTGCCCGCCGAAGGCTCGATGATCGCCTGCTCCACATAAGACGCGACGATGGACTTGCCCTCGCTCCTCGCCTCCTGCATCTCCTGAGCGCTGTGGTAGCCTGCGTCGATCCAGCCTTCATCCAAGGCGGCCAGAGCTTGATCCACTGTCTCCACACCCGTATCGCCGGAATCGTGGAATCGCTGCAGGACTTTGTGCAAGGTCGTGCCGAAGCTGTAGTAGTTTTTGGCCCTCAAATACCACCGCCCTCGGTCATCCACGTACGTCCATTTGTATTTGGCTGGGCACGCCAAGTACGTCGTTATTTTGCTGGGACTGAGGATGGGTTTTCGGGGCATCTACGCCATACAGATTACTCTGCTAATGCCGCCTCAAAGGGCGGGAGAGCCGATGTCGGCGGTAAACTTTCAATTAATGTTGAAAATTCGACTCGGCCATTCTCCTGATTCCGACGACGCCTTCATGTTTTGGGGGCTAGCGAGCGGTTACGTCAAGACCGACTATGAGTTCGAGCACATCCTGCGCGACATCCAAACGCTCAATGACTGGGCAATGGAAGGGAAGCTGGAATCCAGTGCGGTGAGCGTGCACGCGTTCGCCTACGTGGCCGATAAGTACGCCCTCCTGAGACATGGCGGAAGCTGGGGAGAGAACTACGGGCCCATGATCGTGGCGGCAACTCAGCTTTCGGACGAAGAGTTGAAAGACACTGTGATCGCGGTCCCCGGCTTGCTGACCAGCGCCTTTCTGCAGTTGAATCTCTGGTGGACAGAGAAATTCGGCGATCGCTCTAGCCTCAAGTTTGAAGTCGTGCCGTTCGACGAGATTATCCCAGCGATCCAAGAAGGGCGCTACAAGGCAGGCCTGATCATCCACGAAGGCCAGCTCACGTACGAGCGCGACGGCATGAAGCTCATTGCGAACATGGGCACCTGGTGGAACGCGCTTACCGGACTGTCATTGCCATTGGGCGTGAATGTGGTCCGAAAGGACTTGGGCGAGGACGCGGTGAAGGAAGTGAGCCGCTGCATGCGGGAGTCGATCCAAGGTGGACTCGACAATCGAGAAAAGGCTTTGGCCTACGCCCTCCAGTTCGCGCGAGGCATGGATATTGAAACCAGCGATGAGTTCGTGGGGATGTACGTGAACGAGCGAACCGTGGACATGAAGGATGAGGGAGTCGAGGCGATTCGGTTACTCCTCAAGAAGGGAGCCGAGATCGGCATGGTGCCGGACGTCGAGATTGTGGTGGTGGACTAGCGGCGGGAGGAGTACCAAATGTACCGACGTACCTCGTACTCTTTTGAAGTACTTCTGCAGTTTTAATCAGCGTGCATGATATCGGCGTCCTCAAGGATCGAAGTCAACGGGTTGAATGCTGCGAAATCGCCAAAGGGTGCCGCCAGCGTTCACGCCCTCTGGTTGACTGTCGGCGTAGCTGGGAGTCGGGTTGAGGCGAAACACAGCGCTGCCGCGGCGATCACTGCGGGCCAAAGGCTGAACGACAGTAGGCGGTCGTGCGCGAGCGCGCCGAGCGTCGCACCTGTTACTAGCCCCAGCCAGTGCAGAGCATAGGGCCCCCAGGTGTTTCGTGGGCCGCCGTTGAGCATTCCGGCGAGCTGTTGGCCGAGCTTTACTAGAGTGCCGGTCATATAGGTGAGTCCGATGCTGACGCCGCCATCTCGTTGGAAAACGGTGTTTTCCGCCCCCATGGCGACGACCATCAGCGCGGTGGCGGCGTGAGTTTGGTTAAGTCCGTAGCAAATCGCCGCCCCGAGCAAGCACGCGGTGACGAGGAGCAGCACCGCGGGCTTGCGTCGTTTGGCTCTCGAGGCGAGAGTACCGGCGATGACGCCGAGAACAAAGAGACAGAGAACCCCAAGAATCAACCCCGCGGTGGCGAAGGTCGCGGCGCTCAGAGTGACCCCGAGTCTCGTTGAGTTCCCGCTCATGAAGGAGACGAAGAGGCCGCCGGTGGCGAGAAAGCCGGTGGCATCAACATAACCCGCCAAGCAGGCCAAGGCGATGGCGAGGGCGATGTGGCGGCGGCCGTAGTCGATCATCGGATCAGTTTATCAAGTTAATGAAAAGTGCTTGCCGAATTCCCGAATGTTTTGTATACTTTTGAAGCTTCCCGCAATATTGATGATCTCGTTGGCGACGGTTGCGGCCGCGCAGGCCTCTTTCGACCTGGTATTCGTTCTGGACGTCACCGCGAGAAAGATCCACCGGCTCGATGGCGACAGCGGAGTCTATCTGGGCGCGTTCGACGTGAACTCTAACTCGGTTTCGATGGCGGTTGATTCTGGCACTGGCCGAGTGTATGTGGCGGAGGGTGGACTGGGATTCGCGGTGTACAACGGCTATACGGGCGCCTTGGTCGGCGCGAACTGGAATCCCATCCCGTATAATGCTTCTTATGGGTTTTCGAATAACCTGCTCTACGGGCAGAATAATGTTATCTATAGTTGTGCCGATCCATCCGTGAATCCCTTTGCTCCCTTCACTGTCTTTGCTAATGTAGCCAACGGCACAGCAGGAGGGACCTCTATGACTGCGCTAAGTCGCGTGGGGGATACGCTTCACGCTCTGGACAATAACAACAAGCGGATTGTCCGACTCAACCTCAATACTCCCTCTTCCCAATCGTTCGTTGCGATGTCCCCGGGGATTACGTATTCCAACCGACTCGCAGTTGACGGGGACATGGCCTACAGTTTGAGTAGCGCGGGTGTCATTTATCACACAAACCTTACGTCTGGAGTGTCGGGTACAACGATACTTTCTCTGACGAACCCCGGCGTGGGATTTGCCTCTGTCAAGGGAATTGCGGCTGGGCATCTCGGGACGCAGTATTTGGTCGGCACCACAGCGACTGGTAACCAGATCATGCGTACGAACCGAAATGCCGCAGGTGTCTTGTTTTCCCGTCGGGAGTACAACGTGCCCGGTTTAGCTTCGACTAACGATGTCGCGGTCTTGGTAGCTCCGGAGCCGGGGACCATGGTGGCGCTGGCAGGTGGGGTGGCGGTGTTGTTGCGCCGACGGCGAATCAAGCGCGCGTAGGTGTTTGGGCGCATAGGTGATGAAAGTGATGAACGTGATGAAGGTTTCTTAGGAATCCTCATTAACCGCCCTTCTTTCGATACAGACTCACCCCAACGCTGTTGATGTGCTCGATCAGACTTAAGTGATCTAGGGCTTTGAACATGCTGAGGTCGATGGACTGGGGCAGGAGGAGGTCATCTAGCTCGCTCGCGATCTTGGCAATGATGTCGCCGTTGAGCTCATCTCCGTGGAGTGTGAGGTCAATGTCGGAGCCGGGGCGGAAGGTGCCGAGGGCGCGAGAACCGTACAAGATTCCCTGCTCTACTTCTGGGTGCTTTTGCAACACTCGAGAGATCTTGGCTATCGTTAGGTCGCTGAGTCCGCCCATTATTCCTCGGCTTGTGCTCTAGTTGAGAATTCTTGGTAGAAGGCGTCGAATTGCGGAGTAAAGAGGGTCAAGATGTCTTGGGTGATCTCCTGCGCCACCGTGAGATTGTAGGTGTGGGAGGTGAGGTTTCTCGATTCGATCATTTTCATCCAGGCGTCGCCGTCTTGGATGAGGCTGTTTTTGAAGGCTTCGCGGGTGGCGTCTTTGGATCCGATGAGGCCCGAGATGCCTTGGTGGGTGAGAAAGTCTTTTAGTACGTTCCAGGCGAGCTCGTGGGTGAACTCGAACCCCTGGATGAGGCCCTGCTTTTCGAGGTCGCTGAGTTCTCTTCTTTCCGCCAGTTCGGCCGCGCTCTGGAGAGTCGCAAATGCTCGCTGGAAATTTTCGAACCGCTGTATCCATCGCACGTCGGGCATGGGGTGATTATCCTCCATCTGCTTCGTTGATGGAAGCACGCGCCGCTACTCTCGTAGCGCTTGATCCTAATTCCTGCAATTCCCGGCAGTTCTTAACCGGAACTGTGGCGACTGCTCTGTCCTTGAGGTCCACGATTGATCGTCGCCGGCTGTGTAGGTTGTCAACTGACTATGCAAGCGCGGTGGAGGTGTTGGCCGAGTTGGCGGACTGGTAGCCAGCGCGCGAACGAAAGGGTTACAGACACGGTGAAGTTTTTGCCAATTGCTGGGCTGTCCCCTTGTGGAAGCCAGCATTTGGTTGTAAGATTCTAGGGTGAGTTTGATTTTTGGGAGAGGGGCTACGGTTTTGGTCGTGGCGTTGGTGGCTGGGGTTGCCCACGCCAGCTTTGAGTTGGCGTTGGTGAAGCAGAACTTCACGCCAACCGGGAGCGTGAGTGGTACGCGAATCACGCGGTGGGATCCGATCAGTGCAACCTTTCTGGGCTCGTTTGGCCAAGGACTCATTTCGCAGTCGGGTGCCATCGCGATCGACACTTTGACTCCTAATACGGTTGTCAACTTCGACACGGCAGGTGGGCAGCTTACGCTGCGCCGTATTAACTACAACACGGGCCAAAATCTCGGGCTCACGACGACTTCGATCACTTGCACGGGCGTCAATGACGCTCAAATTCTCTCCAACGGAAACATGCTGGTTTCTGGAACGCTGAGCGGCATTGTGGACACGAGAATGTATAACAGTTCCGGTGCGCTGCTGGTCAATTACAGCATGCCGACGGGCACATTGGAGTGCCTATCTTCTGTTCAGGGTTCAGATGGGACCGTTTACGTGCTCACTCGGCAAGCCGGCACGACGGTGAATAGCAAATATACGCTGACTTCTTATGCCGCCGGGTCCGGGATTATCGCGCAAACAGCGGTGGTTTACGATGGTGTGACGACAGACAAGATGAGCCTGGCGATAGGCGGGAACAAGCTGAGCATCCTGGCGGATACCTCGGTCCAGCGAAAATTCACGACTGTGGCTGGCACCTCTCTCGGCACGCTGATCGCGGCAAATTTAGGCTTCCGAATTGAGACCCAAGCGGCGGTATTCGGTCACGAGGACATTCTCCATACGTTTGGCTATGACACTGTGCAGTCCGAAATGCATTTATCTTCGTTCGCGGTCACCAGTATCACCTCCGGCCCCTACATATCCAATACGAGCAGCCAGTTTGGGAGTGTTTACGACGCCGCGATCGTTCTGGCTCCGGAACCGGGAACCATGATCGCGCTCGGGGCGGGGGTTGTCGCGTTGCTTCGTCGCCGAAGAGTTCGGGGCTGAGGCACCTCGTAGCCGTTCGTTCACTCCCTTTGGTCGTTCACTCTCTTGTGGCGTTGACGTGATTTCGTAGTAACCATGCGGTGAACAGTTTCGGTTCTCCGGAACTTTGAAACAATGGTGGTCGCGGAGGCATTACCCATGGATTAGCCTGATTGAACATACACTTTTCTATGATTAGCGATATAGTAATCCGATGCGACGGACGGTTTTGGCTGGAGTTCTGCTTGGATCTTGCAGCGTGAGTTGGGGCGCTTGGGACGTGGCGGGTCAGTTCTCCATTCTTAATGGGAATCCGAATGGGGCGTGGAGCTACGGCATAAAGAGTCCGTCTGACCTCAGCGGACCCTTGGCACTTTTTCCCCACACAGGCAGTAGCACTGCGTTTGACTATTGGGTCAACGAGCAGAATTTGACGCTGGGGACGCCGACGGTCGCTCGGAACATTTCAAGCAGTTCGGTTTCAGGCATCGGACCGGGCGAAGCGACGATGCACCCCGGACCCAGCAATGAGATCGCGACGACTCGGTGGACTGCTCCGTCTCCAGGCTTGTACCGAATTTTTGGCAAGTTCGGCGCGGGTGACATTGGGGCGGTGGATGCCTTCATTTCTTCGCCCGGCGAACCGCTCTGGAGCAGGTATGCGGTAGTGGATGACCAAATTTTTGACTTCACGCGAGCATTGGAGGCCGGCGCCGGAGTTGACTTCATGGTCGGCAACGCGGGAAGTTTTTTCTATGATTCAACTCCCATACACGCCACTATTGCGGGGCCATTAAATCCTATTCGCATTCAGCTGACCCTTGGTGATTGGGTGGGTGGCGATCCCGTGCAACCGTTCACGGTGAGCCTGTATCAAGATGCTTCGCTGGTTGAAGTGATGGTGGCGGTTGCGATCACCGGCGGGCTGTCGTTAACGACGGCGCGAACCGGGACTTACACGATAAGGGTGCGCGGCTCGCATTGGGTTCAAAAGTCGCTGGGGCCGGTGAACCTTACACCTGCGGGGGTCGAGTTAACGGCTAACTTGACTAACGGAGATGCCGACGGCAGCGGCGAAGTTGACGCGGCCGACATTGACCTGGTCATTTCTGGCTTTGGTGGGACCGTCGGGGCCCCGGGATACCTCGTGAACGCCGACCTGGACGGATCGGGCGAGGTTGATGCGGCAGATATTGATATCGCCATCGCTCGGTTTGGCTCCGTGGATGAGTAGGGGCAGTTTGGCTTAGCCCCCCTCGTTTCCGGAGCCCCGAGATATCGGGGCGCAGGACACGAGGGGGGTTGGGGGGAGAAATGACGGGCTAGGGCTCGTCGGTAGGCTTCCGCTTCCGCGGCGGCTTTTGGAAGGGCACGATGGGCTGCAGCCCGCGTTCGCTGAGCTTCTCTTGCACTCGCTGCCACACGCGTTGAAGCTGCCCTTCACGCAGATGAGGGTCAAACAGGTGGAGGCTGGGGATGCGCATCACTTCAATCCCCTGCGACGCGAGCCAGGCGTCGCGTCGGGCGTCGATTTCGGGATCGTGCTGTTCTCCGTCAACTTCTACCGCGAGGTCAATTGCCGAGGCGAAGAAGTCAAGGGTGAGGCGTCCCTTGGGGACTTGACGGCGGAATCTTGTCCCGGTTTGATCGCCGCGCACGGCGCGCCAAAAGACCCGCTCGGATTCGCTCATGCCGTTACGCAGTTCGCGTGCGCGGAGCATTTGCTGCTGATTCCACTCGCCTTTGCCTTGTGGCATGCTTTCTCCCCCCAACCCCCCTCGTGTGCTTCGCTTCGGCATTCGCCTTCGCTACGCAAACGAGGGGGGCTTTTTTCGGTCGCTACTGCGGGGCGCTCCCCGACAGATACTGATCATATCCCCAAGTTTCGCTTTCAGTCATGACCGCTTTGTACTCGGAGACGCATTCTTTTTGGGCGGCCGTGAGCTGGGACCACTTTGCCCTTTCGCGTTGCTTTGTTAACCGCTCATAGCGCTCAGAGTAACGTTCGAAGAAGGGAAACTGGCCCTTAACCACCCAGTTTGGATACCCCATCATCTTGAAATCATCGTCACTCACAGCCTGTCGATTGAATTCAAACCGCAAGAGATCTTGGCAGGTTTGTAGCCCGCGAACCATGGCGGGAGCTAGATAGTAATGGAAGCCGATCGGATCAAGGATGTTGAATCCACCGTGAAGGACCTCCGGCCAAAAGTCTTCGGATTCGACGAGTTCTTCCCACGATGACTCCGTGTCTCGGCTCCGTGCCTCGGCACGTTGGTGCTCGGAAGTCTTGTAATCGTCAAGCGCGGAGGCTTCGGACCAAGAAATGCCACCGACCCGCGTCACGCCCTCGAAATCTTGATAGATTCGGGCGATCAAAGACTCTCGCCGCACGCGGTGCGCCGCCAACTGCGCTTGAAATTGGGCGTCTGTGATACGCACGCTGAGAGTTTACAACGCTTTTCTCCCCCCAACCCCCCTCGTGTGCTTCGCTTAGGCATTCGCCTTCGCTACGCAAACGAGGGGGGCTTTACGGACTAACTACAGCCGCTGGTGCTGCCGCAGGTGTTGCACTTGAGGCAGACGCCGTTTCGGACTAGGGTGAAGGCTCCGCATTCGGTGCAGGGGTCGCCCTCGTAGCCTTTGATCTTGGCTTCGCGTTGGTGCTCTGACAGGGTTCTGGTTGCGGATTGGGCTTTAGGATTCTTTTCGGATTGAAGATTTGAGATTTCAGATTTCAGATTTTGCGTGGCTGGAGTTTCTGACCCTATTCCGAGCGGGCCGATGGCGGCAACACCCTCACCCCGGCCCTCTCCCTTGGAGGGAGAGGGAGAGTCGGAGGGGGACTCGAAGAGGCTGCGGTTGAAGCCGTTGGCCGTGCTTTCTGTCCTAGCGACGCCGGGCATTTTGCCTTCGATTTCGTCGCCTTCCTCTTCATCCTCGAAGTCGGGGATTTGGTTGGGGTTGCCGGTGGTGTCGGACCTTAGATCCTCCGGTTTGACTTGGACGAGGTCGTTTCGGCCCAGGTAGGAGAACGCGAGCTCGCGGAAGATGAAGTCGATGACCGACGTGGACATCTTGATGTTCTCGTGGCCGGTGACGGGGCCGTTGGGCTCGAAGCGGGTGAAGACGAAGGCTTCGACGAACTCTTCGAGCGGCACGCCGTATTGGAGGCCGAGGGAGATCGCGATGGCGAAGCAGTTCATGAGCGAGCGGTAGGCCGCGCCCTCACGGTGCATGTCAATGAAGACTTCGCCGAGCGTGCCGTCGTCGTATTCGCCGGTGCGGACGTACACCTTGTGGCCGCCGATGCGGGCCTTTTGGGTGTATCCCTTTCGCCGCGCGGGCATGGTGCGTCGCTTGGCGATGTAGCGGTAGACGAGCTTGGTGGCGACGCGCTCGATCTGCTCGTGTTGCGAGAGCGATGCGGCGACTTCACCCTCACCCCAGCCCTCTCCCGTCGAGGGAGAGGGAGTGTCGAGGGTGGCTTCCAGAATGGCGGCGGCGGCGTCGTCGGTGCTGGCGTTGAGGGGTTGGCTGAGCTTGGAGCCGTCTCGGTAGAGGGCGTTGGCTTTGATGCCGAGCTTCCAGCTTTCCATGTACGCCTTTTCGACGTCCTCGACGGTGGCGTTGCTGGGCAAGTTGATGGTCTTGCTGATCGCACCGGAGAGGAACGGTTGGGCGGCGCCCATCATGTGGATGTGGCCCATGTAGTGGATGAACCGTTGGCCCTTCTTGCCGCACTTGTTGGCGCAATCGAAGATGGGATAGTGCTCCAGTTTGAGGTGGGGCGCGCCTTCGATGGTCATGGTGCCGCAGACGAAGTCGTTGGCTTCGGCAATCTCTTCTTTGGAGAAGCCGAGCTCGATGAGCATGTTGAATGACCAGTCGTTGAGCTGGGCGTCGGTGAGGCCGAGGTAGTCGCGGCAGAAGTCTTCGCCGAGCGTCCACTTGTTGAACACGAACTGAATCTCAAATGCGCCTTGGAGGCCCTTTTCGATCTTCTCGAGCGCTTCGGGGGTGAAGCCTTTGGCGGCGAGGGTTTCGTGGTTGATGCTTGGGCAGTTCCGGAGGGTGCCGGTGCCGACGCAGTAGTTGATGATGTCCTCGACCTGCTCGGGGTTGTAGCCGAGCTTCTTGAGGGCGGGCGGGACCGACTGATTGACGATCTTGAAGTAGCCGCCGCCAGCAAGTTTCTTGAACTTGACGAGGGCGAAATCGGGCTCGACACCGGTAGTGTCGCAGTCCATGATGAGGCCGATGGTGCCGGTGGGGGCGAGCACGGTGACCTGGGCATTGCGGAAACCGTGGGCTTCGCCGAGTTCGACGGCCTGGTCCCAAGCTTCGCGGGCGGCCTTAAGGAGGTCGGTGGGGCACTCGTCGGGGTCGATGCCCATCGGCTTGACGGCGAGCTGCTCGTAGTCGCTGACGGGGACGTTGTAGGCGGCGCGGCGGTGGTTGCGCATCACGCGGAGCATGTGTGCGCGGTTCTTGGCGAAGCCGGGGAAGGGGCCATGCTCGCGGGCCATGGCGGCGCTGGTGGCATAGCTGCCTCCGCCTAAGATCGCGGTGAGGGCACCGGCGATCGCGAAGCCTTGTGGGCTGTCGTAGGGGATCGCCATCTGCATGAGCAGCGCGCCGAGGTTGGCGTAGCCCAGGCCGAGGGTGCGGAAGTCGTAGCTAAGCTGGGCAATTTCCTTGCTGGGGAATTGCGCCATGAGGACGCTAATCTCAAGAACCATCGTCCACAGCTTAATCGCGTGCTTGTAACCTTCGATGTCGAACTGACCAGTCTCTTGGTTGTAGAGCGTGATCAGGTTGATGCTGGCGAGGTTGCAGGCGGTGTCATCGAGGAACATGTACTCGCTGCAGGGGTTGCTTGCGTTGATGCGGCCGCTTTCCGGGCAGGTGTGCCAGTCGTTGATGGTGGTGTCGTATTGGGTGCCGGGGTCGGCGGATTGCCAGGCGGCCTCGCAGATCTGCTCCCAAAGCTCTCGGGCGGGGAGGGTTTTGACGGCTTTGCCGTCGGTTCGGCTGGTGAGTTTCCACTCGGCGTCTTGCTCGACGGCTTCGAGGAAAGCGTTGCTAAGACGGACGGAGTTGTTGCTGTTTTGACCGGCGACGGTGACGTAGGCTTCGGATTCATAGCCGGTGTCGAAGGTGGGGAACTCGATGCCGGTGATGCCATTGCCGGCGAGCTGGATGGCGCGCTGGATGTAGTTCGGGCTGATCTCGTCGAGCTTGGCTTCGGCGATGCTTCGGCGGAGTTCGGGGTTGGTGCGGGGGTCCACGTTGGCGCGGTTTTCCTTCACCTGTTCTTCGGAGCGGGTGCCGGTCCAGCAAGCCTTGACGATGGCGTTGAGGTGGCGGTTATTGAGGATAGAGCCGGTGACCAGTGAGGCCACTTTCTGCTCCTCTTTAACCTTCCAGTTGACGAATTGCTCGATATCTGGATGATCCACGTCCAGGCAGACCATCTTGGCGGCGCGGCGGGTGGTGCCGCCGCTCTTGATGGCGCCTGCGCTGCGGTCGCCGACGCGGAGGAAGCTCATGAGGCCGCTGGATCGCCCGCCGCCGCTCAGGCGCTCGTTGGAACCGCGGAGCTTGGAGAAGTTGGTGCCGACGCCGCTGCCGTACTTGAAGATGCGGGCTTCGCGGGTCCAGAGGTCCATGATGCCGCCTTCGTTGACGAGGTCATCTTTGACGCTGAGGATGAAGCAGGCGTGGGGCTGGGGTCGCTCGTAGGCGTTGGTGCTCTTGGTGAGTTTCTTGGATTTGGGGTCTACGTAGTGGTGGCCTTGGGCGGTGCCGGTGATGCCGTATGCATAGTGCAAGCCAGTGTTGAACCACTGCGGGCTGTTGGGGGCGGCGACTTGCATGGCGAGCATGCGCACCATCTCGTCGTAAAACGCTTGGCGATCTTCGGGGGCATCGAAGTAGCCGAATTGCTCTCCCCAATGCGCCCAGCAACCGGCGAGGCGGTGGAAGACTTGGCGGCTGTCGGTTTCGTGATCAGCCTTCGGGTCGCCGTAGGGGCTGAGGTGGGTTTCGCCGTTAGTCAGGTCTTGGATGCCGGCCTTGCGGAAGTACTTTTGGGCGAGGATGTCGGTAGCGACTTGGCTCCAATGAGCGGGCACCATGACATCTTCCATGAGGAAAACGGTGCTGCCGTCGGGGTTGCGGATCTCGCTCTTGCGCGACTCAAATGGGATGCCTGCATAGGCGTCTTCGCCTGCCTTGGTGAAGTATCGGTTGATTTTCATGTGCCTTCCGTGCGTTCGATTATAGTATACAAAAGTCTAGTGCTTTTTGCGATTCTTTTTGATGGCATCGACGAGATTGCTGAATTCGGCCGGGGTTTCGAACTGCTCGTAGACGCTGGCGAAGCGCACATAGGCCACTTCGTCCACGTCGAGCAATCGCTCCATCACCATTCGCCCGATGGCGTCGGAGGCAATTTCTAGCTCTCCTTCGTCCAGCAGTTTCCTCTCGATGTCATCAGCGAGTTCGAGGAGGCGGCGATGGTCAACTGGCCTTTTTCGGCAAGCCACGATGACCCCTCGGAGGAGTTTTTCACGGGAGAATTCCTCTCGCGATCCGTCGCGCTTGACGAGAAAGACACGCGGCTTTTCCGGTTCTTCGAACGTCGTGAATCTACGATCACAGCTGGTGCATTCGCGTCTTCGTCGGATCGCACGCCCATCGCGAGCTACTCTTGAGTCGAGCACTTTCTGCTCCTCAAAGCCGCAATACGGGCAAATCAATTCAACTCCTCGCGATACAACATCTTGTATCGTGAGAGTATAGACGACACTAAATAGGGGATTGCCGCACTTTTTTGTCCCACTTTTTTGCCCCGGTTTTCCCGGGGGATAGGCACAGATTTTCCAGGGGTTATCCCCGTTTTTGGGGGTCGGCTAGTCGCCGACAGCGCCGAAGTTGCCGATGACAATGTCAATGTCGGCGGCGTCCACTTCGTGCGAATTATCTGGGTCAATGTTGGGTGAGTAGGTGCCGTCACCGGACACCGCGCCGAATCCGCTGATCACGAGATCAATGTCGGCGGCGTCCACCTCACCTGAGCCGTCCGCATCACCGTTCACAAGCGTGAAGTTGATGTTGGTGAGGCCGGCTTGAGTAATGGCGATCGGTTGGGCCTGACTCAAGAATCCTGCCGATCCGGCCACGATCTGGTATGAGCCGGTTAGGTCGGTCTGGAAGCTGTAGCTCCAGGTTCCGTTCGAGGCAGGGAAGACGTTGGCGGATTGCACAACGGTGCTGCCCTGGCGCAAGGAGAGTTGAACCTGCCGCATGCCGTTGGCGTAGCTAAACTGGCTGAGAATGACGCGACCTGAGATAGTTGCGACGTTGCCGCTGCCTTGTCGCACGACCTCGACGTAATTCGGGCCATAGATCACCGCCCATACCGATGGAGGTGGGACAGTGGCGAACGTGCCGGAAAGGGTGCCTGAAGTCTCAAGGATGCGGTATCGAGTCTGGGGTGGGATGAACAGCGCACCGGGGGCGTCGATCACCAAGTTTCCGCCGAGCGTCACATTGCCCTGGACCTGCAACTTGTCAGCCGCTGCCGGGAGGGTGCCTTCAATTTCAGTTCTGAGCAACCCAGTGCTGGACTGGTTGTAGTTCCCGTTTAGGGTGAGGGTGCCGATGCCGACTCCTGCGTTCAACTCGCCGTTATTTTGAACTGTGGAATCAACTACGCCCGAGCCGCGCAAAGCACCTCCCGAGATATTTACTTGGGGGGCCGAGAGCTCACCATCGACCGTGACCGATCCAGCTCCGATCGAAACTGGGGACATGATCGTTACCGAACCTTCCAGGACTTGGAGGGTGCCGAGGTTGGAGAAGGCGGCGGGAAGGGAGATGTTGGCACCTTGATCCACGATGAGATCGCCAAGGTTGGTTTGCAGCGCTCGAAGGAGAGGCTGTCCGGAACTGTCCACCAAGTTGGATCCGGGGCCAATGAACTTCAGGGTCGAATTATTGACGAGCAGGCCATTAGAGATGTCGTTGAACTTCAGGACACCACCGCCGGTGGATTCGTAGGTGCCGCCGTTGATGCGGCGGGTGTTTCGATCCAGGTTGCCGAGGTTGGCAATGGCGAGCGTCCCAGAGGTTGATCGAATGGTGCCGCTATTGGTGAGCAGCGCCGGCGAAAAACTGGCCGTATTCGTCCCGAGAAGTTTCGTGACGAGACCCGTGTTTGTGAAGTTACCGAGGATCCAGGGCAGATCGCCTAGGAATTCGAATTCCCCAGTATTAGTCCAGTTGCCACCGGTGGAGATGACGGAGCCTTGACTAAATTGCGTTCTCCCTTGAGCCGTGACAGGTCGTAGAATTTGCTTGCTCGCTGGGGTGTTAATGATCGCCGAGCTCCCCGGAGGAAGAATCAATCGGCCGGTGCCGGAGAAGGTACCGCCCTTGAGCTCGGCCAGCCCGGTCACTCGGATGTTATCTTCGCCGGTGAGGGTCCCGTTCACTACCTCCAGAGAGTTAACTAGCTTCTCCGCCCCAGTAGAGACGTTCAAGCGTCCCGTTACTGGCCCCTGCATCTGGAGTGGAGCTGTATAGCTTGAACCGGCAAGGAAGTTGACATCGGCCCCATCCACGACGAGGTTGCTCGCGAAGCTAGATCCGGATGTGAACTCGGAGACTCCGCTTTCAAAGCGGACGGTGCCCGCACCGCTGGTTTGAGATCCGGATCGGAAAATGGCTGGCGAGTTGAATGTCAGCGTTGCGCCGGATTGGACCGTGAAATCGCCGAAATGGCTGCCCCATCCGCCTAGTTGGAGGGTGCCGCCTTCAACGGTTACGGTGCCGCTGTTGCTGAATTGTGCGCCGCCTTGGGATTCTCCAAAGACGGGGTAGGCCATTCTCGTGACCGAGCCACCGGTCTTGCGGAGTGAGCCGAGGTTGTTGAAGATGCCGCCCGACCACTGTGCAGAGCTACTCACGACAAAACTGCCCGATGCCTGGACGATTTTGCCGGCGGCGAGATTGATGGAGCCCCCGGTCCAACTGGAGTCAGAGCCCATGGTGAATCCAAGTTCAAAGCTCTTGATTGCGTCGGAGACGAGATTGAGGCCGCCGTTGAAGTTCATGGTCCCAGTTCCGACGACCTGCCCGGAGGAGAAAGTCGAGAGTTGGGTGGTATTTAGTGGGTGATTCGTGGTCAGGCTGGAGTTGGAGACATTGACCGAAGCTAACGTTAGTGGCGAGCCCGTGTTGAAAGATGCTGAGCTATTGAAGAGGCCGAGGCGAGAGCTCGCTGAAACAACGGCACCGGAATTGAAGTTGAGAGTGGAGGCATTTGCCACCAGTTCCGTGCTAAGGGTGCTGCCCGATTGGAAGTTCGTTGTGCCGTTGCTAACCTGGCTTTGCCCGGCGCCTTCAACTCGGCTTCCGCCGTTGAGATTGTGGCTGCCGTTGAGTCGCAACGTGGTACTCGGGCTCGTCGTGAATCTGCCAGTGTGGCTGCCACCGGAAGCGATCTCCATCGTTCCGCTAGCCACGCTGACGGTGCCGTTATTCGAAAAGGTGGTCAGGTTGGTGAATAGCGAAGTGTCATTACCCGCCGACTTGGAAATTGAGCCAGTATTTGTCCAGGCTCCTCCTTGCCAGATTAAATCGCCAGCAACCTGGAAATTGCCAGTGTTGGTGTACGCTCCACCTGTACCAAAAACCTGTCCTCCGGTCCAGTTGGAAGTGCCGCCGAATGTGATATCTCTCTGGAAATCCTTCGTGCTCGTTCCGCTAATGTTCATGCCTCCAGAGGCAGTGAACCGTCCGCCGGGCTGGAATTGACCAGAACCAAAGGTGGTGAGACCTTGCACTTGGATCGTGCCCGTGCCGCTAACGATGCCGGAGAAATCAAACGACCCGGTGACCGACGTGGGGCTACCGACGGTGAAATTGCCGGATCCGGCTACGGAGCCAAGAGTGGAAGATAGACCCGAATTGGACTCGAATGTGCTGCCGATCAAGTTAATACGCGGTGACCCGGCCAGCTGTGCTCCGGGCGCGAGTCGGATGGTGGCCGACTCTGCGGCTGCATTACCAGGAGAAAACGTGGATCCGGATTGAAAAAGGTAAGTGCCGTAGGTGCCAAGGAAATTCCCGGTCCCCGCTAAGCTAGAGCCATTATTAAAAGTTGCCCCATTGAAAAGATTCAAGGTGCCGTTCGGCCCGAGGTTGAAATCACCAGTGTGACCGCCTGAGATTGAGGTGTCGATGCGTAGTGTGCCGGAATTGGCGTTGACCGTGCCTACGTTATTAAAGACAACCCCTGCATACCTGGCAACGCCGTTGCCCGCATTCCGATTCAAAGTACCGTTGTTCTGAATGGTGCCGGTGGAGCCCCATTCGCCATCGGCGCTGACGTTCCATGTGCCGCCGTTGGTGAAAGTACCCAGTGAAAAGACGGCTCCCGCCGTCCACGAACTCGTATTTTGTTGTGTGACATCCCGCCTGATGTCCTTGGTACCGGCTGTGGTGAGTTGCAAGCCGCCTTGGGCGGTCATCGAGGCGCCCGGAAGAATCTGGCCACCAGTGTATTCGGCTGAACCGCCAACCCACACCCCAGCAGGCCCTTGAATTGTGCCGCCAAAGCTGAGGTTTCCCGCCACCACGATCGGCGTGTTCGCGGTGAGAATTGAGCCATATCCCGTGATGGAGGCGAAGTAGAGTTCGCTAGCGTTCTGCACGACTGAGCTAGAGGTGAGGGCGACGCTCGGATTGAAAGTAGAGACGGAACCTGGTTCAAAGATGAAGGAGCCGCTTTGGCCCTGCAATCGGACGGCGCCGACGGTAGCCCCAGAACTCCAAGTCACCGTGCCGGCGTCAGCAAAGAGTGTTCCCGCGCCATTTACTGAAGCGGAACCCAGGAGCCTTGTATTGCCTTTCAGGCGCAACGTGGCGCCCGTCGAGATGTCAAAGTCGCCGCTTTGGCCAGCGATGGGACTGGATTCGAGAGTTAAGGTGCCAGATTGGACGTTCACCTGGCCCTGGTTAGTGAACTGACCGGTCGTAAACCGACTGTCGTTCGTACCCGATTTCGTGAGCGTGCCGAGGTTAGTCCATGGAGTATTCCACCATTCCACGCCGCCGGTGACTTGCATCGAGCCGAGATTGCGGAAGGGTCTTTGGTCGTCGTTGTAAATCGTTCCCGATTCCCAAGTTGAGTTGCCGCTGGCGTCGACCGCTTTACGAATCGTACTGGTGGTTGGGTTGATACGGATTCCGCCGTTTGCTTGGAGGATTCCCGTGCCGCTGAGGGTACCGCCCGAGATGCTGGTTAAACCGCTGACCGTAATGTTGCCCGACCCTTCAAAGGTTGAGCCGGTCATGGTGAAATTGCCAGTGATCGTGCTGGTGCCGCTCGCCACGGAGAGGTAGCCGTTGCTGCCGAGCGTAAGGTTAGAGCGGGTGAAAAAGCGGTTCGCGACGATCCAGTTGTTGACCGTGACGGGCATGCTCAATGGAGCGGAGGCAGTGGGAAAGTTGGTGGAGTTGACGTGCACGTCTTGGGCTCCGCTTGTCCCAGTCGGGGGAACGCCCGTGGACCAATTGGTCGAGGTTCCCGTGGAACCGCCCACTGGATTGATCCAGATGAATTGGCCTTGAGACGATGCGGCGATCAGCATCGCAAGGAGAGCGACACTAATCGGTTTGGTGTTGCTTGAGGACTCAGTTAGGGAAAGCATGGGGACGACGCAAAGACCAGGAAACATTTACAGGGGGCATCTACACGTTACACTAACCTAGTAAAAAAACGGCTTAAAATATTGCTGGGATTCATGGTGTTTTCGGTGTAAAGCATAAACTTTTCTAGTGAATACATCAAAAAAGCATAAGATTCTCTAGGATTGCGTTGGCAGGTACAGTTAGTGGCACCACATGGCAGCGACGACTCCGGCTGAATCTCGACCTAACGTTTCAAGGGCGGGGGCGATCATGATGGTCAGCCTGTTTCTCAGCCGAGTCTTGGGCATTGCCCGTGACTCCATCATGACCGCGCAGTTCGGGAGGAACTCTCTCACTGATGCCTATACCTTGGCCTTCATGATTCCGGACCTGCTTTTTTTCCTGGTTGCAGGTGGTGCGCTCAGTTCGGCCTTCATTCCAGTATTTTCCGAGTACCTGCACACCGATAGAAAGCGGGAGGCATGGCGAGTTTTCAGTGGCGTGGCAACCATCATGTCAGCCGCCTTACTAATATTGATCACTTTGGCATGGGTGTTCACGGTTCCATTGTTGGGATTGGTCGTTAGTGCGGAACAAAAGGAAAACATTGGTCTAATTGCGGGCATGAGCCGAATCGTGTTGCCGGCGCAGTTTGCGTTCTTCATCGGTGGCCTCATGTTTGGGACGCTGTACGCTCACCAAAGATTTTCAATCCCTGGTTTAGGACCGAATATTTATAACCTAGGGATCATTATTGGCGCTGTCGTTATTTCTCGTTACGTGGATCCTTCGATTAGCGGCATGGCGTGGGGAGCTCTGATCGGCGCGATCATCGGTAATTTGATCCTGCCCGGCCTCGAGATGAGAAAGATCGGGGTGCAGTTTCGGCCTTCGTTCGACCTATCCCATCCGGGGGTGAGGAAGGTGTTCATTTTGATGGCTCCGGTGGTGCTAGGCCTGTCTTTGCCGGGGGTTTATGGGCTGCTGATGCGCTCGTTTGGGTCGGGGTATCCGGGCGGGGTGGTGACTTCTCTAGATCTCGCGAACAAGCTGATGCAAGCTCCATTGGGGGTGTTTGGGCAGTCATTTGCGATTGCGATTTTCCCGGCGTTGTCGCAGTTTTTTGCGCAAGAGCGGATGGACCTGTATCGTGATCAAGTGGTCAAGACGATGCGGACGGTGATCTACATTACCGTGCCAATTTCGATCTTCATGGCGGTGCTGGCGCCGGACGTGGTGAACGCGTTGTTCGGGTACGGCAAGGGGCGCGACAGTGATCCGCAGGCGATGATTTTGAGCTTGCAACTGTTCTGTCTGGGGATACCGGCGTGGTGTCTGCACCCGATCCTGATGCGCGGGTACTTCTCGATGCAGCAGACGGTAAAGCCCATTGTTCTTGGAACCTTGACTACGGTCGTGTTCATCGGTATTTCGCTTGGGCTGATGGGGACGCCGATGAGTTACCTGGGACTGCCGCTGGCGAGTTCGATCTCGGCGATGGTGTTGGCGATCACCATGACGATCACCCTCAGTCGAGATTCCGGTGGGTTCGAACTGCGAAAGATCATGGAGGCGCTTGACCAGTGTTTACTGGCGGGCGTCGCGATGACCGCGGCTTTGATTGGGCTGTGCCTTTTGTGGAGCCCAGGTACCGTCAACGGCGGCAACGTGGGCTCCTTTGTGCGGATTATTGGCTTCGGGCTAATCGGGGCTTGGATCTATGTGGGCATCACCAAGGCGATGAAGATGCCCGAGACGAGCACTATTGATCGTGCTTTGAACAAAGTCCGGCCTAAGCGCTGACGAGTTTGGCACCGCGCCGCGCGGAGATTGCATCGGAGTACATCTCAACATACTTTTCGGCGCTTTGAGTCCAACTAAAGTCGCTGGTCATGGCGCTCTGAACATGCGCGGACCAGGCGCCCGAGTCGGCCATTTGGGCGGAGGCTCGGCGGATGGTGTCGAACAGTTGGCGGGCGCTCTTCTGCTCAAACACAAAGCCGTTCTTGCCATCAACGATGGAGTCGGCGAGGCCGCCCGTGCTGCGGACGATGGGGAGCGTGCCGTATCGGCAGGCAATCATCTGGCCGAGACCACAAGGTTCAAAGGCGCTGGGCATCAGGAATAAATCGGAGCCGGCGTAAATGCGCTGTGCGAGGGGGGCGTCGTAACGCTCGATGAATCGAACGTGTCCAGGCCACTCCAGTTCCAGAGCTCGCAGTTGCGCGGCAGCACCAGGGTCTCCAGTTCCCAGGGCGACGAACTGAACTGGGCTGGCAAGCATGCCGTACGCTTGGCGCAGGATGAGGTCGAAGCCCTTTTGGTCGCTGAGGCGGCTGACGATGCCAAGGAGGGGAATCTTGGGGTTTTCGGGTAGGCCAAGTTCGCGCTGAAGGGCGGCTTTACACTCTGCCTTGCCCGCGGGATTTTCTGCCGAAAACTTGGCGGTCGTGAATTCATCTGTCTCCGGATTGAAGAAGTCGTAATCGATGCCGTTGAGAATCCCACGCAGTTTGCCGAGTTCCATGAGGTCTTGCATGAGGCCCCACTGGCCCGCGCCGTACTCTTCGGTGGTGATCTCCTTCGCGTAAGTCGGGCTGACCGTGTTCACCATGTCCGCGAACACGCAAGCGGACTTGATGAAGTTGATACCGCCCCAGGTTTCGAGCTTGTCCATGGTGAATAGCTCGTCGGACAGGCCGGCTGCGGCGAGAGTGTCTTTGCCGAAATTGCCTTGATAAAGGAGGTTGTGGATGGTGAAGACGCTGGCGGTTTTCTCCCACTTGGCCCCACCCTTCTCGCGGAGCATGACGGGGAGGAATCCGGTGTGCCAATCATTGGCGTGGATAACGTCGGGAATCCACCCTTCTGCCTCGCAGAGTTCAAGAGCGGCTTGGGCGAAGAAGAGGTAGGCGTCGCGGCCGTAGGCATAGACCTCTTCACTCTTGGTGGTGCCATCGAAAATCCCCGGAGTGTTGACCAGCCAGACCGGCGTTCCGTCCATGTCCTCTTGCCAAACATCGGCGGGGGCGGTCCAATTTGGATTCACGGGGACGTTGAGTTTAGTGCGCACCGGTCGCTCTCCATTCACGTTCATGCCGTAAGCGGGCATGAGGACTTTCACGTCGTGACCCATCTCGGTGAGGGTTTTGGGGAGCGATCCAGCGACGTCGGCTAATCCTCCCACTTTGGCGAACGGAGCAACTTCAACAGATACAAAAAGGACTTTCATAGGGCGAGAGGGTTATTCCACATAAATGCGGGGCCGGCGGCCCCAAATGCTAGATATAGATACGCGGGTTAGGCACGACCGATCTTTACAATTTCGAGGTCGAACACGAGCGTCGCGAATGGTGGGATCACCGCGCCGGCTCCCTTTTCTCCGTAGGCGAGATCGTATGGGATGGTTACGATGCGGCGCTGGCCCTGCTTCATGCCTCGGAGGCCCTGCTCGAAACCTTTGATCACTCGGTCGGTGCCGAGGGTAATGTTGAAGGTCTGGCCTCGGTCGCGGGAGCTGTCGAACTTCACGCCGTTCAGGAAAGTGCCGGTGTAGTGAATTTCGAGCTTGTCTCCATCCTTAGCGCCGAGGCCATCGCCCGCCTGCTTTTCCTGGATGGCGAGAACGGCCTTGTTGCCCTTCTTGTCCACGCGCAGAATTTGGATGTCAAAACCGAGGGTGGCGTTCGCTGGAATGGGACCGTTGCCTTCCTTGCCGTAGCCGAACGCGGGTGGAGCGAGGAGAATTCGGTGAGCGCCTTCGGTCATCCCGAGAAGCCCTTCTTGCCACGCTCTGATTACTCCGGCATCGCCGACACGGAAAGAAATCGGAGCTTTGGTCTTGGAAGAGTCGAATTCGACACCTGATTCGTAAAGCCAGCCTCGGTATCCCGCGCTGATGACATCGCCCTTTTCGACCTTATCCTGCCCTCGCCCGGCAACAGTGTCGAGAAACGACAGCTTGTCTGCCGGCGGGGCGGTGATCAAAAGTGAGGCGAGGGCGGCGGCTAACATACCGCGAACTTTACCCGCGAGCTCTCTTCTTTCGGACTAGCGCGGCGATACCAAGCCCGAGTGCGGACACTGTTGCGGGCTCTGGGACGACTTGGATGTTGTCAAACCCGGCGGCGGCGGTGACGATGGTGCCTTGGAAACCGGGAGCGCCAGTTTGGTGGCGGAACATTACGCGGGTGACGTTCGCCATGGCGGCGTTGAAGTTTCCGTCACCGGTGACCGAGGTGAGGCCCGTGGGGCTGAACTCGAAGAAGCGGCTTGACCAGTCGGCGTTTGCGGCGATGATTTGGGCGTTGGTCGAAGTCCACATTCCGGCGAGACCATCGAAGATCACGAGGCGGATCGAGAGCTGCTGGCTGCTGAAGTTCTTGATGGAGGCCGTGAATCCGGTGGCTCCGGCGGCGAGGTAATCGCCAGTGTATCGGGGAGATTCGTTGTAGCTGGCGAGTCGATTGGGCGAGCCGGTGCTCCCAAATCCCTCAACTCGCAGGAATGGATCTGCTGCGCCACCGACTCCACCCGTACCTAGTGTAATGCCAGTGCCGCCGTTTCCGTTAGTCCACCCCTGGGTAGTGTTTGACGCAAAGGTGTCAGTCTCGAAAAGCGTTACCGCAGGGGCGATAGCGATTCCAGCTAGGAAAATGCCGCCAATCAGAAACTTGGATGGGATGCTCATACCGTAAGTATAAGCTCGTTTCAGGCCAAAGGTGCCAACATCCCAGAACACCAGCATAAATGCCGGGAGACCCCTGGACCTGTGCGGCGCAACCGGTTCGAGATGGCTGCCGTAGCTCGTTCAACCGCCGATGAACTTCTGGATTTTGCTCATGTTTTTGCTCTCCAATGCCGCGCTTTACGTGGTGAGCATTCCGCTGGTGCGCAAGAGGGTGAAACCGAATGGGCTGTACGGTTTCCGAACACCTAAAACTTTGAGCAGTGAGCGAATTTGGTATGCGGCGAACCGGGACTGCGGTCAGGCTCTGATGGCGAGTTCTGCGGTCGGGTCGGTGGCGCTGGTGCTTTGTTGGATCGTCGTTCGGGGGCCTGCGTTCATGTTTTGGGCGACTGTAATTTCCATGGTCAGTCTCGGGTTGGCGCTGGCCTATTCGTTCGCAAAACTCTCCCGGATGCGGTAGATTTTCTGCTCAGATGGATGTTTCAGCACTTTGGGATTTTGGTGATCCGGTGGGCTCCGAGGCGCGGTTTCGTGCGGCGATTGCGGCAAGCGAGGATCAGAATGAAGTCGGTGTGCTTTGGACGCAAGTTGCTCGTGGAATGGGACTGCAGGGGCAGTTTGCAGCGGGTCACGAGATTTTAGATGCCATAAAAACGGATTGCCCGGAAGTCGCCACCAGGGTGGCGTTGGAGCGGGGGCGGCTGGAAAATTCCTCGGGAAACCCTCAGGGGGCGGTACTTCATTTTCGGGCGGCGGTGGAACTGGCGGGTGAACTGGACGGGTTGCGGATTGACGCGTTGCACATGCTGGGGATTGCCGATTCTGAGAATTCGGAGGTTTGGAATTTACAGGCTATTGCGGAGGCTGAGGCCTCAAATCAGCCTGAGGGACGGCGGTGGTTGGGCTCGCTTTACAACAATTTGGGGTGGACGTATTTTGATCAGGGGCGGCTTGAGGAGGCGCTGGCGCAGTTCCAGATGGGGGTGGCGGAGCGGCGGAGGGGGACGAACGCCCAGGCGCTTCATATCGCTCGCTGGGCCGAGGCGCGGTGTCTGAGGGAAATGGGTCGCTTTGAGGAGGCGCTTAGCATTCAGCGGGAGCTCGCGGAAGGGCCAGAAGACAAGTACGTCCTGGAGGAATTAGCGGCTCTTCAAGCCGCGATGGGTGAACCGGGTACCTTTTGAGGGTGCCGACGAATGACCGCGTAGACGTGACGATTTTGGGGGGCGGGCCGGTTGGGCTATTCGCCTCGTTTTATGCGGGACTGCGGCAGATGTCCGTTCGAATTATCGATTCGTTGCCGGAACTGGGGGGCCAACTGACGGCGCTTTATCCTGAAAAGTACATTTACGACATGCCCGGCTTTCCGAAGGTTTTGGCCAAGGATTTGGCCCGGGAGATGGCGGAGCAGGGCACGCAGTTTTCGCCTTCGCTTTGCCTTGAAGAGACCGCCGAGACTCTTGAAGACGATGGGGGTGAGGGCTGGACGATTGTGACGCGGGAAGGGAATCGGTATCCCACGCGCACGATCATCATTGCGGCCGGAGCGGGGGCATTTTCTCCAACCAAGATCGGTCTTGAGAATGAAGCCGATTGGGTTTCGCGGGGGCTCCATTACGGGGTCAAGTCGAAGGCGGAATTTGAAGGGAAGAAGCTGGCGATTATTGGGGGAGGCGATAGCGCGTTTGACTGGGCGTTAAATCTGCACGGTGTCGCGGGCAACATCACTCTGGTTCACCGGCGCGACCAATTTCGGGCGCATGAAGACACGATCGAGCGGGTGAAGGCGCTCCCGGTCGAGTTCAAACTGTGGAAGGTGGTCAAGGAGATTCATGGCGTCGGTTCCTTGACGGCAGTCACGCTGGAGGACACCCAAACGAAAGAGCTTGAGCACTTTGAATGCGACGCCGTGATCGTGAACATCGGGTTTAAAAGTAGCCTTGGGCCGATCAAGGACTGGGGGCTCGAGATCGAGAAAAACCAGATCAAAGTGGACCATGTGTTTCAGACCAATCGACCGGGGATCTTTGCCGTCGGGGATGTTTGCACGTTTGATGGAAAGCTGAAGCTCATTGCTACGGGCGTGGGTGAAGCGGCGACGGCGGTGTGCATCGCCAAGACGATGCTCGATCCCGGGGCGAAACTCTTCCCCGGGCACAGTAGCGACCGGGATAGCTAGGGCAGCAGTCTGGAATCCCAGATGACGGGAACTGGTGACGTGCTTTTTAGCAGCGCGAAATCCGGGTGGTTTGGGTTGAGGATAGCGTTCCACTGATAGGGTCGAGCGAGCACGCCGGGGACGATGAGTATTACGGTCTCTCCTGTAGTCAACCACTGGTGACCCCACGCGGCCGTCTCGTCTGGCTTATCCCACCACTCTTTGATTTGTTCGTTTTCGAAACGGGTGGCAAGGGTCCCGACGGGAATGCCAATTTTTGTCACCTGCTGGTTCCCGATTTGTTTTGTGGTGAGGACTTGAGCCAGCTTTTCTAGCATCGCGCCTTCATAGTTGAGGCAACCGTAAATGGCCTCATCCCCCGCTTCATTCCATCGGCCAGGATACATCGCCGCACCTTGACCGCTGAGGATCGGGTGCCTTGCATCGGCAATTCGATACACGGAATGTAGTCCCTCCAGCCGGTACGGGACCACTAGTTTGTGGTCCCGTAAAAAATTCGCCACAGCAGGGATTCGACCTCACGAGCCCCTAGGTCAGTCAGGCTGGCCTCCAGCGGGGTGGCACCATCGAGCATTGGGTGGGGCTGGTGAAAAAAGTGCCTTGCCGACTCTTCGGAACCGAGGACGTAGGTTGCGGTGGCAAAGGTGAGCGCCAGACGGGCCGTGACGTTACTCGCGTGCGGCGAGAGCTTTTCTTGGCGCTGGTAAGTGGATTTGGGCACGATTTGGTGCACGAGCTTCATTGAGCTGCCAACCTGCATGATGTGCTTTGCCACTTCTCGCAAGCTCTTCTTGGGGAGCCCGAGGGCGACGCGCCTTCGAAGATCTCCAAGGCTGTGCACCGAAGCACCGTCCTTCCGATCTAGCAATAGGTCTGCGGCTTCCCGAATTCGCACCATAAGTATTCATTTGATACCACATTGCGGCCCAAATGGTTCCATCATTGGTTAGCCCAACGGTTAATGAGCCACCAGCAGGCTTGATCGTGCGGGACGAATTTGGGGTGGGTGATGATCTCCCACGCGGGGAGGTAGCCGAGGCTACCGTCGCCGTAGTGCCGAACGCGGTGCATGACCTTCTCCACCCATTCGCGGGCGATTCGGCAACGCTCGATGTCGGCTAAAGAGCCTCCGATTCGTTGGTGATTCCACTTCGCGTACTTAGCTAAATCATCAAACACTTGGCGTGAGGCGGCGAGCTTTGCGACGGCGGCCTCGGTCCTGCCATAGCCGTATTCAAGGCGGGCTTCCTCGGCCATTCGGACGAAGTCCACTGCGCTTCGCAAGAGCATCGCCGGGCCCTTATAGCCTTCGTCGGGGGCGAAGTGGAGGGCTTCAGCGGCAAGCTCGGCGGCTTTTTCGCCTCGATCCGTACCGCATAGCTCGTCGGCGTGGTGCATCCAGCAGAGGAAGGGATTGCTCATGAGCAGGAGCCGGGTCTTGAGCGAACTTCGAATCTTGCCAGGAGTGAAGACTCCGCCGAGTTCGCTGAGCCGCTCGCTCATCACGCGCGCCCAGGCCTCATGGTGCGCGCTGACTCGGCCGTACTCTTCATAGAACGAGCCTTGACTGCCATTTAGAATGGCGGCGCTGGCCTTGAGTGCGGGGAACAGCGTGTCGTAGGCGCCCATCATCCCGCATTCCCAGGTGGTCACGCAGACGCCGTGGAGGTCTAGGTCACGGACATCGTCGGCGACCTCACGCACATTCGCCTCGCTGGCCTCGACGTGAAGCCAGGTGGCGTTGTAGGTTTGTAGGGCCGGGCAACCGACGACTTCGAATCCGTGCTCCACGAACTGCGGCGCAGTCTCACGGATGCCCTTGAAGTACTGCCAGTCGAAAATAAGCGTCGAGGCGGGCATGAAAGTAAGGGCGGACGGGTGGTCGTAGTACATATCGCCCCAAACCGCGGGTCGGCGTCCTTTCTCAACCACGTAGTCGGCCAGTGGGCCGAAATGCGCCCCGTAGAGCAGCGCTTTACCGTCCACCTCTTCGGCGGTCGTCTCCTTAACTTCTCCTTCGTAGAGTGCCTGGTCACTTTCGGTTGTTTTTGATGGTCCTGCGGTAGCACGATCTTGGTGGGTGTTGATCAGTTCCGCGATGCGCGCCTTGCTGGCTTCGCTCACTCCCAGTTGCCACGTCTCGTCGCCGCCGATGTGGATGATCTCGGAGTCGAAGATCGCGCACGTGTCGTCAATGATGTTGCGGCAAAGTTGTACAAAATCCGGATTTGCAGGGCTAGCCTGGAGTCCGGCGAACATCTCTTCGCGGTATTGCTTGCCGGTTTCTGTGTAAAGAAATCCTTCGAAATGTCCCAATAAATTGATAAAGGGGATGAGGGTCAGACTTGGGAATTCTGAGCGGAGGCGAGCGATCATCTCCGGAGTGACGCACCCTTTCCCGTGACTCCAAGGGGTGCTTGGGTATGCGAACCGGTGCTCCATGTAAAGGCCGAGTGCGTTGAAACCAGCGTCTTGGGTCATGGAGGCGATTTGGTACAGGTGGTCGAGGGTCGGAGCCTGCTCTCGGGCCAAATCGTACATCCACATCTTCAGTTTCATAGGTTCAAGTATGCCCTCTCGGAACCTGCAAGGGCGCTGAGCAGGTAAGTTCCTTCTCATGTTTGAAACAATTTCCGCTTCGGCGAAAGGAAAGTCAGAAAATCACCTCGTCTTCGTCGGTTCCGACCTCGTAGTCCCCGACGGTGCTCCAGCATTGGATGCGGACTCCAAGTTTAAAGGTGGGCGGGGCGAAGTGCGGGAGCAGTCGACCGCGAAGGGTCGAGTCTTTTTCGCCGGTTTAGGATCGGAAAACGATAGTTTTCATGCCGCAGGGACCGCTCTCCGGCGTTTGGCTCAGGCCGAAGTGGCAGACGTCAAAGTGCATGGCCCAGTTGACGCCCGCGAGCTCGGATGCGCGGCGCAGGTGATTGCCTGGAATCCGGTGCAGTTTAAGGGCTCGGGTTCGAAACTAAAGGAGTTGGGCAAGCTCGAGCTGATTCTGGCGGACAAGAAGAGCGTGGAAGCGTTTGAGATGGGGCAGGGGATCGGTCGGGCCATGAACACCAGTCGCGATCTCAGCCTTACGCCGCCCAACATCGCTACGCCGATGTACATCGCCGATCTGGCCGAGAAGATGGCCAAGCAGTTCGACATGAAGTGCACCGTGATGCGCGGTAAGGAACTGGAGAAGGAGCGGATGACCGGGCACATCAACGTGGGCAAGGCTAGTGAAAACGAGCCGTGCATCATTCGGCTTGAGTACCGGCCCAAAGGTGTGAAAGGCAAGCCGGTGGTTTTGGTGGGCAAGACGATGTGCTACGACACGGGCGGACTCAGCCTCAAAATCAGTGGCTCCATGGTGGGCATGAAGCAGGACAAGGACGGCGGATGCGCGGTGCTGGGCGCGATGCAAGCCATCGCGGAAACCCTAAAGCCGAACGTGGCGGTGGTCGCGTTGCTCTGCGCGGCCGAGAACTCGGTGAGCGATGAGGCTTACCGACCCGACGATATTCTCACGTTCCGAAACGGCGTGACGGTCGAGGTTACCAATACCGACGCCGAAGGTCGCTTGGTCTTGGCCGATGGGCTTTGCTGGGCGTGCGATAAGGAAGACCCCGTGCTCATCGTGGACATCGCCACGCTCACGGGTGGGGTAGTCACAGCGCTGGGCAAGGTGTTCGCGGGTGGATTTTCGAACGATGACGCCGCCTTTGCTGCAGTCAGCGCATCGAGCGCAGCGACGGGCGAGCGCGTGTGGCGATTGCCGTTGCACGACGAATATCGAGAGCTGATGAAATCGCCGGTCGCGGATATTTTGAACTCGAATCCGAATCGCCAGGCTCACCCGATTCAGGGAGCCGCGTTCCTAACTTACTTCGTGAAGGAGGGCACGCCGTGGGTTCACCTGGATATCGCCGGCGTGCACAACTCGGAAAAAGACAACGGACCGTTCATTAAGGGGCCAAACGCCTGGGGTGTCCGGCTTCTGGCGGACCTCGCCGCTCGCTGGAAATAGGCGCGGCGCGGGTAATCTCTGGGCTCGCCATGAAACTGCCCGTTTCGATGCTTCGTGATCTTGTGACGACTTCTCTAACTCCAGAGGAGTTGGGTGATCTGTTGACCATGGCGGGCTTCGAGCTCGAAGGCATTGAAGAGGTGGGTGGACAGCCGGTGCTGGACATCAAGGTCGTGGCCAACCGCGGCGACGGATTGAGCGCCCTTGGGCTGGCCCGCGAAGTGCTGGCGAAGAGTCCGGACGGGCAACCCACTGATCTGTACCGATCGCTCACGGGGCGGTTGGGTTCTGGCGGCGTTCAAGGCAATCGCATTACCATCGAGACCGACCACTGCACTCGGTACGCCTGCGCAATTTACGATCAGGTGGAGAATGGGACTTCCCCGGCTTGGCTTCAAGCCAGGTTGACCGAAGCAGGGCAGAGGCCGATCAGCTTGCTGGTGGACCTCACTAACTACGTCATGTTAGAGACTGGGCAGCCGCTGCACGCGTTCGATCTTGACAAGCTCGCGAAAGAGAGGATCGTGGTTCGACTTGCCCAAGCCGGCGAGACTCTTACCACTCTAAATGGCGTCGACCACAAGCTTCAGCCAAATCAAATGATGATTTGCGATGCGAACTCCCCTGTGGCGGCAGCGGGAGTGATGGGCGGGGCGGCGACCGAGGTCAGCGGCACAACCACTCGAATGCTCCTGGAAAGCGCGCACTTCGTGAATACGAGCGTGCGGAAAACGCGGAAGCAACTCAACCTCAATACAGACGCGAGCTACCGTTTCGAGCGCAGCGTAGACCCGAATGGAGTTGTCGCGGCGCTGGAACGATTCGCGGAGCTTTACACGCAGATCACTGGGAAGGCGGCTTCAGGGCCGATCGAGGATCTTTATCAGGCACCGCCGGTGCAGACCGCGATCACGGTGCGGCCCGATCGCGTGCGCCGCATCTGGGGCATGGCGATTGATACCGAGGAGATGCGCCGTTATCTTGGGCACCTTGGGTTTGAGGTCAGCGGTACTGACGATGCGCTTTTGGTAACGCCTCCGACTTGGCGACCCGATGTCACGCTAGAAGAGGACGTGATTGAGGAGATCGGGCGGGTTCACGGCTACGAGAAGATTCCCGAGTCGCTGCCGCAGGGCACGACGCCACGGGGCGGGACATTTGGGCTTTACAGCGTGATTGACACGGCGAAGAAGACGATGCTCCGTTGTGGGCTCGATCAGATGATCAGTCATTCATTGCGCGACGCCAGCATCTTGGATTTTAATCCGGAACGACGCGTAAGCGTGCGCAATCCGCATTCGCCCGAAATGCAATTCCTGCGCAGCTCGCTCCTGCCGGGACTCGCCGAAGCGGCGCTCAAGAACGGTGGTCGGAACCTCCACCTGTTCGAGATCGGCAAGGTTTTCGTGAAGGGGGATTACGAGAACGACGAGTCGCCTGAGCTTGGCATTTTGATTTGCGGTGAGATGCAGGAGCCCCATTTTGGTCAGCGAAAGCCGCCGATGGCTGACTTCTGGACGCTGAAAGGCATCCTTGAAGAGTTGGGTAAGTTGGTGCGCGATGACATCTCGTTCGAGCTCCCACGGCTACCCGATCACCGATTCCACCCGACCCGTCAGGCGGGCGTGATGGTGGACGAAGGGCGACTTTGGGTTGGAACAGCGGGGCAGATTCACCCCGACTACGCCGAGCAACTGGGGCTCCCGGAGGAGACTTACATGGCCGAAATTGACCTGCTCGTCTTCTTCCAAAACCCCGATGCCGAGGTCAAGGTGAAGCCGATTAGCCGCAATCCCGCGGTGAAGCGGGACATCGCTTTTGTAATCAGCAAGTCGGTGCCGTATGCCGAGATTCAGGCGGCGGTGGACCGGGCTTGCGGAGAGTTGCTCGAGAAGCAGACGCTGTTCGACATCTACGAAGGCGCGGGGATCGAGGCAGGGCAGCATTCGCTCGCGGTCAATCTTCAGCTCCGAAAGGTCGGGCACACGTTTACCGACGAAGAAGCGAACCAAGTTCGCGACGAGGTGGTCCAGGCCATCGAGAGTCTCGGCGGCGTGCTGCGTTAGTGGTTTTCGCCGAAGGTACTCGCGGGGTGCGGTGACTGAAGCATACGGTTGTATGAGCCCAAAGTCACCAGCGTCGGCAGCCATTTTCGTAGCGAAGCACCCTGATCTTTCTTGCCGGTCATGTCGTACATGAGCGATAGCGCGAGTGCGCCGATCGCCGCCCAGAGGAACACGTCCGAGGGCAACGCCTCGGTTTGCTTGTCTATGGAAGACGACATGTTCGTCTTGATTTCCTCGACCGGATTGGTGAAAGTGCTCTTGTTCATGGCTACCTTCACCAGACTCATTCGACTCTCAAAATGCGGACGAAATAGCCCGCGCAGCCATCAGAAAACCGTATGAGCGCGTTACCATGCGTAATGCTCTGGCGCAGTTTTCACTGCCGGGAAGATCCCGTCGATCCGCTCCAAAAGCTCCGGGGTGAACTCCAGCTCCGTCGCGCGGACTGAGCCTTCGAGTTGCGCCATCGTTCGCGGACCGATGATCGGGGCTGTGACGAACGGGCGGGTGAGGGTCCATCCGAGGGCGACATTGGCCGGTTCCTCCCCGATGTCCGCACATAACGACTCCCAGGCCGTCAGTTGCGCGCCTTGCTTTTCGATGATCGGCTTCGACTGGTCGCCGTTTCGCCGCTTGCCCTCTTGGTTCTTCATCACGCCGGCCAAAACTCCGCTCGCCAATGGCGACCAGGGGATCACCCCGATTCCATACGCTAAACAAGCCGGGCCGACTTCCATCTCGATATCGCGTTGCAAAAGCGAGAACTTCGACTGCTCCGAAACAAGCCCGAGGAAGTGGCGTCGGTTAGCCGCTTCTTGGGCGCGCACGATGTGCCATGCCGCGAAGTTGCTGCTCCCGGTGTAGATGATTTTGCCCTGCTGGTGCAACAGTTCAAACGCCTCCCAAAGCTCTTCCCAGGGCGCGTCGCGGAAGACGTGGTGCATCTGATAGATGTCCAAATAGTCCGTTTGGAGCCTCTTCAGCGACCCTTCGCAGGCGCGGCGGATGTGCAGCGCGCTCAGGTTCGAGGTGTTCGGCCAGTCGAGTGTCGCTTCCTTGCCCATGCGACCGAAGAGTTTGGTCGCCAGCACCACGCGCTCGCGCCGCTGGCCGCCTTGGGCAAACCACTCGCCGATAATCGTCTCGGTGATCCCCTCGCCTTGCTTCCAGCCGTACACATCGGCGGTGTCGAAGAAGTTAATCCCCAACTCCAGCGCGCGGTCCATGATCGCGAAGGAATCTTCCTTCGTGGTGCTAGGGCCGAAGTTCATGGTGCCGAGGCAAAGCTGGCTCACCTTGAGCCCGGTGCGACCGAGGGATACGTAGGGGACGGACATACCCGCCTTCTACGCCTCGAAACTAGGTTTTGTCGGTGCGATTTGGCGCGAACGGATGTTCATTCCTTTACAATGAAGTCAATGAGATCAGCGTTCGGTGTGGTGGGATTGATGCTTTTTGTCGCAGGAGCATCGGGGGCAACTCTTCAAGAGGTGTTGCAGGGGCGGCTGAACAACTTTGGACGTGCGGTGGGCGCGTACGACAAGAAGATGGTCGCCCGTTTAGGGGAAAGCGATTTTGACCCCGAGTTCCGCGCCTACGGGTACGGCCCCTACGGCCCCGGCAAGGGGACGACTTTCCAAACTTGGTCCCGCGGCATTCGCTTTTATCCCTCGCCAGTTGTATCTATTAGGAGTTTAAAGATCAAGCTCGATTCGGTGAAACCAAATGGCACCACGGCTTGGGGCGCGGCTTCGTGCGTAACTACATTTTCCTATTTCAGCCGGAAGCCCAGCACACCCGATGGAAAAATTGAGATTGTCGCGAAGTGGAGCTTGATGTACGTGCTGAGGAAAGGCCGATGGGTTATCAAAGAGGTTCACATAAGAGAGGCGTCCGAGTACTGGGACGGCAAACTGAAGTCCAAGAGTGGGATTTAGGGAGAGGATTCCGAAGCCCGCGCGTGTTCGAAAGCGTGCTTTTCTCCCCCCAACCCCCCTCGTGCACTTCGCGCGACTTGCGTCGGGCTCCGTGAACGAGGGGGGCTATGAGAGCACTACGGCCGAGTCACGCTCACCGACCGCGAGCCCTTCTCGTTCCCCGTCTTCAGCATCACGTACACCTTGTAGAACACCTTCGACCCGCTCGCCACGAGGCCTTCGTCGGTCTCGAAACGGCGTGGGTCGGCGTCGTCGGGGAGGGACTCCAACACCTGCTCTTCGTCGGCGCGGTAGCGCGAGCCGAAGCAGGCGCGGAGTTCGTATTGGTCGAGGTTCGGGTCGGAGGACGCGGTGAAGGTGATGACGGCCTTCGAAACCGTGAGGTCCCACGAGGCGGAGACGTTGACCGCGTCGGGGGTTGCGCCAGCCGGAGGCGACAGGGATGGGAGAGACGAGTAAGTTGCCGTCTCCACCGCGAACCGCCCTTGGATGGCGAGGCGGTATTGCTTCAAGCGCTGATAGATCGGGTTCCACACTTGGTCGCGCAGGTTGCGGGCGGATTCGGCGGCGAGGGCCGCGGAGGTCACGGTGGTGAATGAAGTCATCGCGGCGGTCTGGTCGGTGACGAAGGTCGCGCGCGTGTAGCCGCCGTTCAGCAGCAGCGGGATCGGCGCGCCTGCCGGAACGGGCGTGATCGCGTTGATTTGCTGCCAGATGTCGGCGACATCTTGCAGAGCCTTCTGCCAAACGCCGAGCGAACTGCTGATCGAGGGAATGCGAGGGAGTTGGCTGACATAAACCGAGTCGGGCCAAAAGCCGCGCACCACATTATTGAACTGTCGAATTCGCTCTTTGATCGCCGCGCGCAAGATGTCGCGATTCGCGCTCGCCGCTTGGTTCGCGTTCTCAGCGGTGACGACTGCGTTCAGGTTGGTGAGCAACACCGCGCGGTCGGCGGTCAGGTTGGCGACTGGGTAGTTGCCACTCAGGATGATGGCCGATCCAAAAGCGGTATTCGCGAGGGGCCAGTGGGCGAGAAATTCGTCGGCTTTGGCGAGATAGTTGCGGGGCGCGATGCTTGTCTTTTTCATTGATCCGTAGGTCTCCAAGATGTCTGGGACGGCCATGAAAGAGAGACGTAAGAATGGTGTAATAAAGTGCCAAACCGTCCGGAAGTTCCGCAACATTGACTAATCTAGGTACTACAGCTACTAATCTTGTCGCTACAGCTACTGAGCTTTCCTCTACGCCTACTGATTTTGTTGCTACGGTTACTAAGCTTGGCTCTACAGCTACTGGTCGCGTCGCTACGTCTACTAGGCTTGCCCCTACGGCTACTAATCTTGTTGCTACGACTACTAAGCTTGCAGCTAATGCGTCTAATCTTGCCACTCAGCGGCGTGAGCCAAAAGCCAAGAGGAACGAGGCCATAGTCCACTAACCGAAGCCGCCGCTCCTCTTGGCTTACTCAGTTTATGCGTCGAAAAGCTCGTCTTGCTTGATCGTAACCTTTGCTTTCGCCGCCTTCTTGAAACTATCGAGGCTCCAGCGGGGGATGTCGGGGACTTTACCGGCGAGGACTTCGGCGGCGGTGAGGATCTGGATGCAGGGGTAGCTGCGGTCGGGGTGGAGTTTGGAGTTCCATCGGCCCGCGTCGGCGGCTTCCTTTTTCATTGGGCCGGTGGGCTCTTCGTTCGTGACCAAGACGCCGATCACCGCGTTCTCTCGTGTCATTGTGCCTTGCAGGTCGCGGATCATTGGCGAGTTCAGCTTGCCGCCCTTCACGCTGATGACGGCGCGCTCGTAGTCGCCCGCCTTGTCGCCAAAGGTGATGATGCCGTCAATGCCGCGGTCGGCTCCTTTCTTGAACTCCTTGCCCTGCGCGCCCATCATGCCGATGGCCCACCACTCGAATTGGTAGGGGTCGTTCTGGAATAGGAACCGCGCGTCGTCGGCGGTCTCGGGGACGCCGAGGACTTCGAACGGTTTGAGGCCCGGTTGCAGGCCGATCATCAATTCGTCTTCGCCCTTCGCCCAATAGGTCTTCATCGCGTGCCGTCGCTTCTGCACGGGAATGTCAGCGAGTCGGGCGATAGAGGCGTCTGGCGTGTGGATGTCGATAAGCCGCCGCTCCATCAGGTCCACCGCGACGTAGGTGACGTCAATACCGATCCATCGGCGGTTGAGTTTGTCGGCGACTGCGATGGTGGTGCCGCATCCGCAGAAGGGGTCGAGAACAAGGTCGCCTTCGTTGCTGCTGGCTTGCAGGATGCGTTCGATTAGTGCTTCGGGCTTTTGAGTTGGATATCCCAAGCGCTCTTGGGCCTGAGAGTTGATGGGGGGAATGTCATCCCATAAGTTTTGAATCCGCTCACCCTTCGATTCGTCCAGGAAGCGTATCAAGCGAAGCCGCCCGTCTGGCGAAGTCGGATAGTAGAGTAGGTCGCGGTTGTCGTATTCCTGCATCTTCTCTTTGCTTACTGCCCACCCGTTTGGGTGCGGCTGGTAGGTTATGCCGTTTTTAGCGGTGAAGGGGTAGTGCAGATTTGGACGTACACCAGGATTTCGGAGGTCGGAGGTGGTGTAAAACCGTCCCTGAGAATCCACCATATTGAACTTTGTCCGAATGTGCTTCTCGTTATAAGGAACGTAAACTTGATTCCACACGAATTGCTTTGACTTCGTATAGTAAAAGATGTTATCTGTCGCATCGCCGTAGCCCCGAGATACGTTGCCGTGAGAGCTGGTGCGTTGCCAAATGATTTCAGTTTGAAAGTTTGCGAATCCAAACACTGCATCGAGAATTAGCTTGATGTAATGACTCGCAGTTGGGTCGCAGTGCAGATAGAGCGAACCTGTCGGCTTCAGAACGCGGTGAAGCTCCACCAGTCGCAGGGCCATCATTGTGATGTAGGCCATCATGCTGTTCCCCTTCTTGCCCGTGTCGCCGGTGAGGAACACCTTGAGAGACGCCATGAGATTCTTGAGATTAGTGGGAATCTCGATGCGGGTCATCAGCTCGTGGTACGCCTCTGCGGCGGCTTCGTCCCACTCCCAAGTGTCCTTGAACGCGTGAGCTTGTGCGGCGTTGTCCTCGCCACTTTGGTTTTTGTAGAGGACGTTGTAGTCGGCCTTGGAATTGAACGGCGGATCGAGATAGATCAGGTCCACCGACTCGTCCTCGATCTCCTCGCGCAATACGCGGAGGTTGTCACCGAAGAAGAGCTTGTTACGCCAGTCCTGAGCCATGCGACATTTTAGTTGAGCGTGTGATGCTTTTGCACGTGCGACATCCGGGGTCGGGAATGGTGGCAGGGGTGAATAACTTCGTCTCCCGAAAGGTGCGGCATACGCAACGTGTTCTGAAATCGAACTACCGCCGAGCGGCCTGCCTCCGAGGCGTCACAATAGGGGTATGCCTAACCGACTCGCCGCAAGCTCTTCGCCCTACCTGAAGCAGCATCAAGACAACCCGATTGACTGGTTTGAGTGGAGCGACGAGGCGTTTGAGAAGGCGAAGGCGGAGGATAAGCCGATCTTTTTGAGCATCGGCTACAGCTCTTGCCACTGGTGCCACGTGATGGCGCATGAGAGCTTCGAGGATCCGATCGTCGCCGACTTTCTGAACAAGTATTTTGTGAGCATCAAGGTGGACCGCGAGGAGCGGCCCGATGTGGACGAGGTTTACATGACGGCGGTGCAGATGATCAGCGGGCGCGGCGGGTGGCCGATCACCGTTTTCATGACGCCGGACAAGAAGCCGTTCTTCGCGGGGACGTATTTTCCCAAGCAGGATCGGGGCAAGACGCCGGGCTTCGTTTCGCTGGCGGCGAATATCGTGCAGTTGTGGGTGAAGTCGCGGCCGGACGTGATGAAGAGCGCGAACCAGATCGCGGCGGCGCTGGAGAAGACGCTCGGGCGGGCGATGGGTTCGCTGACGAGCACGATTCAGCCTGAGCTCTTCTTGGAGTGTTTTAATGCGCTGAAGGCGGACTTTGATGGTGAGAATGGCGGCTTCGGGCCGGCTCCGAAGTTCCCGGGGCACACGTCGTTGGCGTTCCTGCTGGACTTCGCGATGATCCAACCGGAGGCCGCCCCCGAGGCGCTTTCGATGATCATGCAGTCGCTGGAGCGGATGGCTTTGGGCGGGATTTACGACCAAATCGGCGGCGGTTTCCACCGCTACAGCACCGACGCGGAGTGGCTGCTGCCGCACTTCGAGAAGATGCTGTGCGACAACGCGCTGCTGCTGGGGATGTACGCGCGGGTGGGGCGGATCGCGAACGAACTTGGCGCGCCGAGCGCGGAACTTTACGACCAAATCACGATCGGCGTGATCGAGTGGCTGAAGCGCGAAATGATGACGAGCGACGGCTTCTTCTGCTCGGCGCAGGACGCGGACAGCGAAGGGGAGGAGGGGCTGCACTATCTCTGGTTTGCCGACGAAATTCGGCTGGTTTTGGGCGAACGGGCGGACGCATTTATGGCGGCCTACGGGTTCGAGGAGGAAGGCAATTACCTCGACGAGGCCACGCAGCAGAAGACCGGCCGCAACATCCCGCACTTGAAGGAGAACCGGCGCGGCGAATTCCGGCAGGAGATTCAGATGCTGTTGGAGGCGCGCTCGCTGCGCGAGAAGCCGATGCTGGACTACAAGGCGCTGGCCGCTTGGAACGCGATGACGATTCGAAGCCTGGTCGAAGCCGAGGAGATTTTGCTGGCAGAGCGGTGCCTGCGCGGCTGGATGAAGGCGACGGCGGAGTTTGGGCGGTTGCCGCATCAGGTGACACTTGGCAAGCCGAGCGGCGACGCGTTCCTTGATGATTACGCCCACATGGCGCTGGCGGCGGCGGATGTTCATGCTGCGAACGGGAATCCGGAGTATCTGGCGTTCGGCGAAAGCCTGGTGGCGCAGATGATCGCGGGCTTTTATGACGAGGAGAAGTCTGGTTTCTTCTTCACGCATCGGGAGTCGGAGACGCTGTTTGGTCGCTCGAAGCCGGCGCTCGACCAAAACATGCCGAGCCCGAACAGTGTGGCGATCGAGGCTTGTTTGGCGTTTGGGCAAATGGAGATCGCCGAGAAGTCGCTGATGGCGGTGATCGGTTGGGCGCAGAAGATGCCGAATGCGGCGGAATCCATGATCCGCACGGCAATGTTCTACATGCTGACCAAACTCGCCGAAGAGCGCGGTAGTTCGGAGGAGCCGATTTCGCTGATCGAAACTCCTAAGGCCGCGCCAATCGTGGGGAAGGTCACGGCGAAGCTCGCTTCGCGGGAGATTGTTGGGGGCAAGGGCGCGGTGCTAATTTCGGTGCCAGAGGGCTTGCACTTGAACACGAACACGCCGCCCGCGCGGTGGCTAGTGCCGACGGAACTGGTTTTCGAGGGGGCGCGGGCTACTGTGGTTTATCCCGCGGGCGAGAACGAGCAGTACGCAGGGGATTTTGAGATTCCGTTCGAAGTGTCGGTCAGCGAACCGACCGAGTTTGAGGTTCGAGTCAAGTTCCAGGCTTGCACCAACACCGAGTGTCTAGCCGCCGACGATATATTGCTCGATGGCGTGTTACTGCCTGGCTAGTACAAAAAATTGGCCCGCACAAGGCGGGCCAGTTTGAGTTCAGTAGACGAATTATTCGTCGGTGCCGCCGAAGTTGGCGATCACGATATCGATGTCAGCGGCGTCCACTTCGGTGGAGCCATCCACGTCCGTGTCTTCATCGCCTGGGCCGGGGAAGATTGAGCCGAATGCGGCGATGACGGCGTCGATGTCAGCCGCGTCTACTTCACCCGAACCATCTACATCTCCGTTTTGGAGAACGAGGTTGACCCCGGTTTGAGAGACTCCGGCGATGGTGAGGGAAGCGGATTGCTTTTTGAGCCATCGGGTGCCGCGGGCTTTTACGCGGAGGTTGGTGCCGCGGGCGTAGGTTGTAAAGCTGTAGGGGACTGGTGTGCCTCCACTTGGAACCACGACGATGGCTTGGGTATCAAGCACTGCGTTGGTGTTGTCCACGACCTCCATCACGACCGGGCGGTTAGTGCCGGTGCCAACGTAATCGTTGAAGGTCAGCGTTCCAGAGACGACGGCCGGAACTTCAGTTGCCATCCCGATGCCGCTCAGATTCCAGTTCGCGGCAAAGAGACCCTTGTATTCGCCCGTTTCTGGGACGAAGCGGGCGATGTACTCGGTAGGAGAGCTGAATCCGCGGACCAGCATCCAGCCGTTGGGCATGGTGGCGATGGAGCGCACGAACGGAACGAAACCACCCGTCGCAAGTGCGCCTTGGTAACTAGAATCGCTCGCGCGGAATTTGAGGACCGATCCAATTGACGAGCCGATACCGGGCATCAGCGTGTCGTTTCCGCCAACTGAGCTTATGGCGAGACCTCGGCCAGAGCTGAAAAATCCGGAACCGATGACGCCCAGGTATTCCCCGGTTTGGCCATTAAATTTTTGCACCGCGGTGCCGCTGGCACCGATGGCGTAGATGATGTTGCCCGGAGCGGTGGCGAGTGCGGCTCCAAAAACGGATGAACCTAGGAAGCCGTTCGCGATGATGCCGCCGTATGCGCCCGTCGTCGGGTTGAACTTCAAGATCGCAGAGCCAGCCCCTTTGAGGTCGGAGACGTACATGACGCCGTCCGTTCCGAACGCGATGTCATCCGGGTTTTCAAGGAAGCCATTGCCCACTTGCCCCAGGTATTCGCCCGTGTACGGGTTGAATTTTAGGACGCTACCGACGGTAGACGTGCCGGAGAAACGGCAGGCAACGTAGACAATGCCGTCTGCAGGATTCTGTTCCAAGCCGCGCACGCCTTGGACGAAGCCGGAGCCGAATACTCCTTTGTACTCGCCCGTTTGTGCGACGAACTTGTAGATTGAGTTGCTGTTCGAGTTGGCCACGAACACCAACGACTCCTCTGCCCTAACCAGGGTCGAGGCCGCAAAAATCAGCCCCAGCGCAACCCCACGCCCCAAACCAACGCACTTCATACCTATTACTATAACCGCCTTTTTGTTTTGCGGGACAGAAGTTTTGACTTTTTTTTGTTTTCTGAATGACCCACGGAAGTCAACCCGCTTCAAACACTACTCGTAGTGGCGGGTAGGCTCAAGAAGTTCATGAATGCTGTCAACGAAATCGAAGTGCTGATCCGTGCCCGCTATCCGGTTCTCTTTGTGGTGAGCTGGGAAGAGCGGCGGGTCGAACAGGCCATAGACAGCATCGCGAAGACCCTCGGAAGGAAATTCCACACGTGGTCGTTGACGCAGGGGATGCGCCCAGCGATTCCGCGGGCGGGCGGTAGTTCAAACCCCACGACTCGGCTCGAGTTGGAGGCGTTGTTGCAAATCCATGAGGCGCCCGAGCAGTCGGTTATTTTGCTCAAGGATTTTCATGCTTTTATGAAGGACACGGTGGTGATCCGGCTCCTTCGCGACCTCGCGGATAAATTGCGTGGCAAAGCGGTGACGCTGATTATTCTCGCTCCTCAGCTCGCACTTCCGATTGAGCTGGAGAAAGACATCACGGTGCTCGAGTTTCCGTTACCAAACCGCGCGGAGATCGAAGCGAAACTCAATGACGTGATCCAGACAATGTCGGGCAACGAGAAGGTTGACACCACGCTGAACGATGAGGAACGGGAGCGGCTTATCAAGGCGGGCCAGGGGCTCACGATGGACGAGATTGAATCCTGCTTTGCGCGCACTTTGGTCGAGCACAAGCGGTTCGACCTCTCGGTGATTATCGAAGAGAAGAAGCAGATCATTCGGAAGAGCGGCCTGCTTGAGTTTTATCCCGCGGACTCGCGATTGGAAGACGTCGGTGGGCATGACTTGCTCAAAGACTGGCTGATGAAGCGGAGCAGCGCGCTGACGGACAAAGCCCGGGGATTCGGGATTCCCACGCCCAAGGGTTTACTGCTGCTCGGCGTTCAAGGTTGTGGAAAATCACTGGTGGCGAAAGCGGTGAGCGCCGCTTGGAACCTCCCTCTTTTAAAGCTCGACGTGGGGCGGATTTTCGGCTCGCTGGTGGGCCAGAGCGAAGAGAATATGCGCAAGGCTATCCGCGTGGCGGAAGGGGTTGCGCCCTGCATTCTGTGGGCGGACGAACTTGAAAAAGGTTTTGGTGGGATGAGTGCGAGCGGGGATAGCGGGACCTCTCAGCGCGTTTTGGCAACTTTTTTAAGTTGGATGCAAGAGAAGACCAAACCGGTCTTCATGATTGCCACCGCGAATGACGTCACCAAATTGCCGCCCGAGCTGCTCCGAAAGGGGCGGTTCGATGAGATTTTCTTCATCGACTTGCCGGGCGATTCTGAGCGGGAGATGATCTTTGCGATTCATCTCAAGAAGCGCAAGCGCGATCCGATTAACTTCGATTTGAAGGCGCTGTCTGAGCTAACCAAGGGATTTAGCGGAGCAGAGATTGAGCAGGTCGTGATCGCGTCACTGTTCGTCGCGTTTGATGCAGGCAGGGAGCTGAATCAGGCCGATTTGGAAGGGGAAGCGAAGGCTCAAGTCCCGCTGAGCCGGATGATGGAAATGGAGATCATGGAGCTTCGCACTTGGGCTTCCATCCGGGCCCGACCAAGCGCAAAATTGGACGCTGATGCATGAGTGAGTCTCGAATGAAATGGCTGGTGGCGGAGCTCAATCGCCACAACCGGCTTTATCACACGGAAGACCGGCCGGAGATCAGCGATAGCGAATACGATGCGCTCTTCCGGGAGCTGGTCGAGTTAGAAGCTAGTTTTCCGGAATTGCGGCAGGCGGACTCGCCGACTCAGCGTGTTGGTGCTGCGCTTTCGGGAGGGTTTAAAGAACATCGCCACGCGGTGCCGATGCTGTCGCTTGATAACGCCTTTGGCGAGGAGGAAGTGCGAGCGTTTGATGAGCGGGTACGGCGCGCGCTGGAGACCGAGGAGCCGGTCGAGTACCTCGCCGAACTGAAGTTTGATGGCGCTTCCATCTCCTTGACTTACGAGGGCGGGCAGTTGGTGCGCGCTACGACTCGCGGCGATGGCACCACGGGGGAAGTCGTGACGGCGAACGTGAAATCCATTCGTGGGGTGCCGCAGACTCTTCTTGGCACGGCTCCCGGTTCGTTCGAAGTGCGGGGGGAGGTGGTGATGTTGAAAGCGGATTTCGAAGCCGTCAATGCACTGCGTATCGCCGCCGGGGAGCAGGCTTTCGTGAATCCACGCAACGCCGCCAGCGGCGGTCTGCGTCAGATCAACCCCAACGAGACCGCTAAGCGGCAACTGACTTTTTTCCCCTATGGATTGGGCAAGGGACGGCTTGCCGAATCTCAGTCAGCGATGTTGGAAAGCCTGCATGCGATGGGGTTTGAGGCTCGGACCGATGTGGCGATCTGCCACGGTGCCGACGAACTGGTGGCGCAACTGGTCGCGGTGGAGGCTGGGCGGGCCTCGCTTCCGTTCGGAATCGACGGGATGGTTGTAAAAGTGAATGACCTCCTTACGCAGAGCCAACTCGGTACGACGGCGCGAGGGCCACGGTGGGCGGTGGCGTGCAAGTTCGCCGCGGAGCAAGCGTTTACGTTGCTTCGCGAGGTCAGTTGGAGCGTGGGGAGGACGGGGGTGGTGACGCCGGTCGCGGAGTTAGAGCCGGTGTTTGTGGGGGGAGTGATGGTCGGCCGGGCGACTCTGCACAACATCGAAGATTTGCGGCGAAAGGACGTGCGACCGGGAGATACGGTGATCGTTCAGCGGGCCGGAGATGTGATTCCGGAGATCGTTGGGCCGGTGCTGGATAAGCGGCCCGCGGACGCGGTTGAGGTGGTTCCACCGGCGAACTGTCCGGTGTGCGAGTCGCCGCTGACTCAGGACGAGGGGTTTGTGGCTCTAAGATGCATCAACCCGGCCTGCCCGGCTCAGATACACGCGAAGCTGATTCATTTTGCGAGCCGCGGGGCGATGGATATCGAGGGGCTGGGCGAAAAGCAGTTGCAACGATTCGCGGAGCTCGGGTGGATCACCGATGTGGCCAGCATCTTTCGGCTGAGTACCCACCGAGAGGAAATGGAGTCGCTGGACCGGATGGGGCAGCAGAGCGTGAGCAATTTGCTGAGTGCGATTGAGGAAGCGAAGACGCGGCCGCTGGACCGTTTCATTTTTGCTCTCGGGATTTCACAGGTCGGAGAGAAGACCGCGAAGGACTTGGCCAAGACGTTTCGCTCGGTGGATGGACTCTTGCAGGTGCATTACGATGACTTGATTGCGGTCTCGGACATCGGTCCACGCACGGCGCGGGAGATTGAATCGTGGTTTGAAGATCCGTCGAATAGGGCATTGCTCGCGGAGCTGGACGCGTGTGGCGTGAGTCCGGCGGAACTGGAAGGGCCGGTGGGGGATCTGTTCGCCGGGCAGACTCTGGTGTTCACGGGCAAGCTGACGCAGTTCAGTCGCGAGGCCGCGGAGGAGTTGGTGGTTAATCTGGGGGGCAAGTCGGCGGGCTCGGTCTCTAAGACCACGAGCTACGTGGTGGCAGGGCCGGGGGCGGGGAGCAAGTTGCAGAAGGCCGAGCAGCTTAGGGTGCGCGTCCTGACCGAGGATGAGTTTTTGGCGATGCTGCCCGACGGGATGCTCTCCTGAATCAGTTTGTTCTGCCGTATCGGGCGGATGAAGTCGACTTCGCGCGGCTGGTTTCGAGCGGACAGGTGTTTCGCTGGCAGGAGGTCGCGCCGGGGAATTGGCGCGGGGTGGATGGGGGCGTAGCGTCGGTGGTTTCGGTTCATGCGGATCGCATTGAGGTGAGCTCTACCGGGACAGAGGAGGAGTTTCGAAGGTTTCTGAGGCTCGACGAGCCTCTCGACTTGGCTGCACACCTTTCGACCCTAGACCCATCCTTTATTTCGGGCCTGACGGGGTTTCGGCTGTTGCGGCCCTATAACTCAGTAGAGG
The DNA here is from genome assembly GCA_043754215.1 of Chthonomonas sp. Classification (GTDB taxonomy): domain Bacteria; phylum Armatimonadota; class Fimbriimonadia; order Fimbriimonadales; family Fimbriimonadaceae; genus JAFLBD01. Next base: position 87,779 of record JAYUVF010000002.1, read on the forward strand.
CGCTTTTTTGCTTTCTCTGTACGGCGAACAACCACCTGATCCGCATCACATCGATGGTGCGGTGGTTGGAGAACCAGGGGGATCCGATGCCCGCGATTGGAGATTGGCAACCTCGTCATTTTCCACGACTTGAACGGATCGCGGGTTTGTCCGAGGCAGAACTTCGTGGGGCGGGGTTTGGGTACCGGGCAGCCACGATTCCTGGGGCAGCGCAGACGATCTTGGCGCGGGGTGGTTTGGATTGGCTAGAAGAGCTGGCGGCAATGCCCCACTTGGAGACCCGGGCTAAGCTCATGGAGATCAAAGGGATTGGGCCGAAACTGGCCGACTGCATCGCGCTATATGCCTTGCATCAGACTGACGCGGTGCCGGTGGACACCCACCTTTGGCAGGGAGCCTGCCGGCTGTACTTCCCGGAATGGGCCGAGCAATCGCTGACGGCCACCCGCTATGCGGCGATTGGAGAAGAGTTTCGGCGGCGATTCGGCATTTGGGCCGGGCACGCGCATTTGTTCGTGTACTACGGGAACATGTTGCGCGGTCGCGCTCGGCAGGAAGTAAAGTAGACCCATGAAGCGTCTGCTATTCCCGGCCCTGTTGGGCCTCGTGGTTATTTCCCCTGCCTTGCAATCCGGTCGGAATTATGAACTCCCAGCTCTGTGGGCTCAGGTTCAAGATCGGAAATTAAACGAGAGTTCCGGCGTCGCGCCGAGCCAGGAATATCCTGGCGAATACTTGACCCATAACGACAGCGGCGATACGGCGCGATTTTTCCGAGTGAACAACCAGGGCGCAATAACGGGAGAGTTTAAGCTGAAGGGCGTCCAGGCTCGGGATTGGGAAGAGATGGGTTCGGCGACCATCGGTGGCAAGAACATGGTGTACATCGGCGACATCGGCGATAACCCAAGCAAGAACGAGTCGGTGAAGATCTACCGCTTCGAGGAGCCGAGGGGAAGTAGCGGCGAGATTTCGACTTTTGACACCTTCACGGTGACGTATCCGGGCGGCTCTAGAAATGCGGAGGCGATGATGATCGATCCTAAAACCGGGGATATTTGGGTCGTTCAGAAGTCGAGCGGGCCGGGCGGGATATACCGGTTACGCAGTCCCAAGCGAACTGGGAAGTACAAGTTTGAATACATGGGCAAGATCGAATTCCCGGATGGACTCGCGCCGATGCGAGTGATCACTGGGGGCGCGGTCGCGCCATCGGGGTCGCACGTGGTGCTGCGCACGTATGCATTCGCCTATGAGTTTCCCATTCCGGGGCGAGAGATGAAGAGCTGGCTGACGACGAAGGCAACTCGCATTCAAACTCCCCTCGAAATGCAAGGGGAAGCGATTTGCTACTCTGCGGACGGGCGCAACATCATCACGACGAGCGAAGGCACCCCATGCCGCATCTCAAGTATTCGGATCAAGTAATGCTTACGCGCGGGCAATAGCCCCAGCATCGTCCGAGCCTAGGCGGGGAAAACGTACGAGTGAGCAGAGGCACCTCTGCTCATGAAAATTGAATCCAGTAATCCCAACCAAGAAAATGAAGTCGTTATCGGCTCTGAACCGCAACTCAAAGACCGAGACAGTTCAACGTCGGTGAAGTCTGTTTTCGTGATTTTGCTTGTGATCGCGGTGCTCGTAGTAGTCGTAGCGATCTTTAGCTTTATGGCTGCTAACGGGCCAAAGCCGGCCACCACGACGACGACGACTTCGACCACGTACACCCCGGCTACCCCATAGCTTGTTTGATTGTGAACTCGTCGCCCTCTCCGATTTAGTGGAGAGGGCGGACGGCAAGCAGCGCCAGCCGAATCAGTTCTTCAGGAGGCCAATTCTTGAGTCTGGAACGCCTCAAATACCGGCAGGTAGAAGGTCCACTTATCCTGCCCTTTCGCCTTCAGGTAGGCCGGAAGCGAGATGTAGGGGATGAAATGGGGGCGTCGCGGGGTGGTTTTCAGCTTCATTTTGGCTTGCTGAGGGGTTTTGTCACCCTTCTTTAGATTGCATTTGCGACAGCAGGCAACGAGGTTATCCCACTTGTGTGGACCGCCCATCCATCGGGGAACGACGTGGTCGATGGTCAAGTCTTTCCCCTTGAGGCCGCAGTACATGCAGGTGTAGCCGTCGCGCGCGAGAATGCTGTGTCGCGACAATCGGAGTTGCGGCAACGGGCGTCGGACGTGATAGCGCATTTTTACGACGCTCGGAGCCTGCAATTCGCCTCGCGTGGTGAAGAGGGCTCGCTCGTCGTGTTCAAGCACCTCGGCCTTGCCGAGCATGACCAAGGACATCGCCCGTCGGACGTGACACACGTTCAACGGTTCGAAGTCTGAATTAAGCAATAGGACTTCTTGCATCGTCGTTTCTCTACTTTCGCACTGATTGGCCCAGGCGCAAAACAGAAACGGGGTCGGCAGTGCAAGACATGCCGACCCCGTAGGGAACCGAAGCCCAGGCAGACGCTATCGCAGTGTCCGCCCAGGCCATCGGTCGGCGTATCAAGAAGTCCCGGTCCATCCAGTTTTGGCGCATGGCTCTGTTCAGTTTGACGATGAAAGGCTACAAAAGGAAGCATAGAATTGCTGGGTTTTAAGGAGAGTTAACTTGCCCCTGTGGAAAACGCGGGGACGGAGGCGGCTTTCCGGTACAATTTCGCGTCTGTTACGGGTACATCGGCGGTCTTTTCGCCGTGCACTTTTTTAAGGCTACAAACTATGAGCGTGCTTCGAATTCAAGGTGGCGTCCCGCTACGCGGCGAGGTGATGATTCCGGGAAGCAAAAATGCGGCTTTGGCAATCCTGTCTGCAGTGCTCTTGGCGAAAGGCCAAACGACGCTGCACAACGTGCCGCGAGTTCGCGATCTTGAAGTCAAGCTGCGCTTGCTGGAGAAGTTCGGAGTAGTGGTGAGCTGGGATCAGGATGCGTTGAACATTGACGCCACTAACCTGACCGCATTCGAAGCGGACGAAGAAAGCGTCCGGCCCATTCGGACATCGTTCTATTTGTTGGGTTCGCTCTTGGCGCGCATGGGCAAGGCACGACTCCCGGCTCCTGGCGGCTGCAAAATTGGTGCGCGACCGGTTGATTTTCATCTCAAAGGGCTTGCCCTTATGGGAGCAACCGTCGAACTGGATGGCGGTAAGTACATCGCTGACGCCCCTCGCCTCCATGGAGCCACGATTTACCTTGATTTCCCCAGCGCAGGTGCCACGCAGCACCTGATGGCGACGGCGACGCTTGCCGAGGGCATTACCGTGATCGAGAACGCGGCGATCGAGCCGGAAGTCACCACGCTTGCCGCGTTTCTGAAGCGGATGGGCGCCCGCATCGATGGCGATGGCACCAGTAAGATCACCATTGAGGGGGTTTCCGAACTCAAGGGTTGTACTTTTCGCGTGCCAGAGGATCGGATCCAAGCCGCGACTTACCTGATGATGGGAGCTCTCCCAGGCGGCGATGTGAAGGTCACCGGCGTCATGCCGGAATACCAAACCGCGCTCATCAACAAGCTTAAGGAAGCGAATGTCGAGTGTGAAGAGGGCAACGATTGGGTTCGAGTTTCCGCTCCCGAACGACCCAAGGGGATCCGCGTCAAGACAATGCCTTATCCTGGGTTTCCGACTGACATTCAGCAACCGATGGCGTCCGTTTTAGCGTTGGCAGATGGCCCAAGCGTGATAGAAGAAACCATCTATGAATCCCGTTTTGGCCACGTGAGTGAGCTCAACCGAATGGGCGCGAGCATGCGGATCGAGGGCCGATCCACTCTCATTGATGGAGTCACGGGACTCAGCGGAGCGATCGTCGAAGCGAGCGACTTGCGGGCAGGAGCTGCGTTGGTATTAGCGGGCCTTGCGGCCGAAGGCGAGACGATCGTGAAGAACGTTTACTGGATTGATCGTGGATACGAAGGATTAGAGGAAAGAATCACGCAATTGGGCGGTACCATTGAACGCATCCCTTTTGATGAGTGGGAAGCGAGCCAAACCGCTTCCTCAGAGACACGACTGCGTTGAGACTCGTTCCAGAAATCGGCATTGACCTAGGCACCGCGAATTTGCTCGTATACCGGCGGGGCAAAGGCATCGTTCTAATCGAACCTACGGTCGTCGCTATCAGCGTCAACAACGGCAAGGTACTCGCCGTCGGAAACGAAGCCCGCGACATGCTTGGTCGGACTCCGGGGAACATCAAAGCCATTCGCCCGATGAAGGATGGCGTCATCGCCGACTACCGCACCACGGTGAAGATGTTCGAGTATTTGCTTGACAAGACCTGTGGAACACGAAGAATTTTCAAGCCGGTCGTTTTGGTTTGTGTGCCGAGCGGGGTCACCAACGTGGAGCGTCGAGCGGCGATTCAGGCGGCTAAAGCTGCCGGGGCGGGCCAAGCTATGACCATCGAAGAGCCGATGGCGGCGGCGATTGGGGCTGGACTTCCGATCAGCTCACCGGGCGGCAACATGGTGATCGATATCGGCGGAGGAACGACCGATATCGCGGTGATTTCGTTAGGCGGAATCGTCATTAGCCAAAGCATCCGAGTAGGCGGGACAAAGCTCGACGAAGCGATTATCCGTCACGTTCGCAACACCTACAATTTGCAGATTGGCGAGCCCACCGCCGAGGAGATTAAGATTAAAATCGGTTCGGCTTTTCCGCTTGAGCAGGAACTGCGGTTAGAAATCCGCGGGCGAGACATGGTGGCGGGTTTGCCCAAGACGGTTGAGATCAGCAGCGAAGAGATTCGGGATGCGCTCAGCGATCCGGTGCGTGAGATCGCCGAGAAGCTTTGTACGGTGCTGGAGGAGACTCCGCCTGAGCTTAGCGCGGACATCATCGAGCGGGGAATCACCCTTACGGGCGGCGGTGCTCTGTTGAAGGGCCTGGACCGCTTGCTGCAAAGCGTGACGGATATTCCGGTTCACGTCGCGGACAATGCGATGAATTGTGTGGCGATTGGGACCGGTCGCGCGTTAGAACACTTGGATGATATTCGTGCAAGCGGGGCAGTGAGCGATATATGAGGAGGTCTTCAAGTTTAATCTTAGGGGTTTTGGCTTTGGTCGCGATTGCGGGTGCTCAAGAGGCCCCGGTCACGATCAACGAAGCTGACCTAAGCTTTAAAAAGGCTTACGGCCACCTCCAACAAGTGCTGTCTGCGCCAGCGGCGAAATTTACGGTCAGCTCCTCCAAGGAGATTTTTACGCGTGACCAGTTCATTTCTCGGCTCGCGGCGATGTACGAGTATGTGAAGCCCAAGATTCAGCCTCGGTTCAAGCCCGTGGCGGTGGACGTCAAGAAGATGGCGCCGGGGTTAACTCGGGAGCGGCAGAAGCAACTCACGACCTTGATCAGCTTTGGCCTGGTGGCAAAAGACTCCTATCTGTACACGGGTACCAAAACCCGGTATTCCCCCCGCGAGTTTGGCAAGATACTTGGTAGCTTCCTGACTCGTGCGCTGGACCTGACACATGCACTAGACCCCAAGTACAGCCCCGAACGAATGGGGACTCGCAAGCGGTCTTAGGCATACACTTTCAGCCAAAGTGCTGTATAAAGTAGGTTCCGGACTCTATAAGATCATGTGCTCGCGCAAATATTTTCAGGGGATCGCCGTGCTGGCGGGACTCGTCGCTTCTTCAATTTCTTTGGCTCAAGATTGGACTCGCCCGTTCGTTACTGAGCCGACGCCCGCAGAGGCGAATCCCATTCTCCGTTGGATCAGTTCTTACGAAACGGCCCGCGTGGACTACACTGAACTAAGATCGTTGCTGGCCGATGCGCCAAAGGAAATCCTTGGATTGGCCGATCAAGCAGGCGTGGAGATGCTCTTGCCTCTTCCGGACGGACGGCTGATTCGGTTCAACGTTTGGGAGAACAATGTGCTTGGACCACAGGTTCAACGCCAGATTCCTGACTTCAAACTGTACTCCGGTCAGGGCATTGACGATCCCACCTACTCGGTTCGATTTGAAGTGGGCTACGGTCGCCTTAGCGCGATGATTTCGACCCCGGAGGGCGCCTATTTCATTGAGCCCATGCGGCGAAAACCTGACGGCACCTACTTCCTTTACGCTCGTCGAGATTCACTGCGTGGGCCGGGTTGGACTTGCCGCGTCGTGGATGAGAAAGGCAACGACATCGTGGACACGCCGGGCTTCCTCAAGCCCGCTCCAGAAGAAGTTGAACCGGATTTGCGTATCACGGGAACAAACCTTTGGACGTTCCGAACCGCCGTGAATGCAACGGCTGAATACGTAACGTTCTGGGGCGGAAACACCGTCACGGCCACTTCTCAAATTGGAACTTCGGTCAACCGTGTAGACGGGGTCTACCGGAAGGAAGCAGCGATCCGCCTTAATCTGACTTGGACCCAAGTTTTTACCAACGCCGCTACGGATCCCTATGACAACAACAATGGCGGAACCATGCTTGGGCAAAATCAGGCACGGATGGATGCGGCGGGAACGCCAGGTAGTGCCAACTACGACCTAGGGCACGTTTTCAGCACCGGGGGCGGTGGCATCGCTGGCCTTGGAGTCGTAGGCATTACTGGGCAGAAGGCTAGGGGCGTAACTGGAAGCGGATCACCAACTGGCGACACGTTTGACATTGACTACGTTGCCCACGAAATGGGTCATCAATTTGCCGGAAACCACAGTTTCAACGGTATCACCGGGTCGTGCGCTGGGAATCGAAACGCCGCTACGGCCTGGGAACCGGGTAGCGGATCGACCATCATGAGCTATGCAGGGATCTGCGGCTCTGAGGATGTACAACCTAACTCGCACGACTATTTGCATATTGGCAGCATCCAAGAGTTCTTGACTGTCCGCACTGCCGCCCGTGGCGGCGTTGCGACGGCCAGCGGAAACGGTGTGCCCACGGTTAACGCAGGTCTGGATTACGCAATCCCAATTTCCACCCCCTTTAAACTCACGATGACGGCGACTGACCCGAATGGTCATGCGTTAACTCACCAGTGGGATCAGCAGAATGTCGGCACCTCTGGGGCGACCACGCTGACCACAACCAACACCAGCCGGCCGCTTTTCCGCTCCTTCCTTCCCACGGTAAGCCCAACCCGGTTTTTCCCAAGCCAAGCCTTGGCGCTCGCCAACAACTTCACCAATCAGTTTGAGTTCTTGCCGAATGTCGCCCGCACCATGCGGATGCGAGCCGTTGCGCGAGATAACCAGACTGCGGGTGGTGGCGTGAACGTGGATGATATGACAATCACCGTTAGCGGGACCACCCCGTTTGCGGTGACGGCTCCGAACACGGCCGTGTCTTGGAATCGAAATCGGTTCTTTAACGTAACGTGGGATCCGGCCGGTACGACCGGAACTGCCTTTGCGGTGAGCACGGTGAAAATCTGGCTCAGTACCAACGGTGGTGCCAGCTTCTACTCCGGAACCGCGACTCAGCTCACAGCGAGCACCGCGAATGACGGGGCGGAACTGATCTCGATGCCACTTTCGACGGCGGCGAGTTCCACGGCACGGATCATCATCGAAGCGAATAACAACATTTTCTTCGATCATTCGAACGTGAACTTCTCGATCGCAACCGCGAACACCTTGCCGACTGGGCCAGTGATTTCAAATCAGACGATTACGGAGCAGAGTCTATGGACCCTCAGTGCCGCCGGATCTGACGCAGACGACGCACAGACCATCACCTACAGCCTGGTTTCACCGCCTACGGGAATGACCATCAACAGCACGACCGGTTTGATCTCGTGGACTCCTGACGAGGCTCAGGGCCCCGGAACCTACCCGGTCACCGCTCGGATCACGGATAACAACTTTGGCACCCCGGGCGTGTTCAACCGTACGTTCAACGTTACGGTTAATGAAGATGCTCCCAGGACTGTGGCCGGGACCGTGAACTTCCTTGAGTGGATTCCCAGTGAAGTTGGAGCGGGCGTGACCGTTCGGATTCAGGCTTTGGCCGGCGGTACTATTTTGCAGACCGACACTCCGAACCTGGGTGCGGGTAACGCCTTCGCGGTCACGACTGCTTTGCCAGACGCCACCTATAACGTTCTGGTTTCCAAGCCGTTCTTCCTGACAAGGAAGATCCCCAACGTGGTGGTCAACTCTGTTGGTGGTGTGGCAGGCAACTTTGATCTGATTCCCGGTGATGTGGACAACTCCAACGAGATCGATGCTGCAGATATCGACCTAGTTATTGCCGCTTTCGGCGGCAGCGCTGTCGGTGCGGACGTAGATGGAAGTGGCGAGGTAGATGCCGCGGATATCGACATCGTAATCTCGTACTTTGGCTCAACGGGTGACATCTAAAGTCACCCGGTGGGTCGGACCCCCTTCGGTATTCAGAATGAACAAAGCTCTTTTGGTGAGTCTCGCCGTCGTGTGCCTGGGTGCAGTTGCCCCAGCTCAAAATTGGTCAGCGCAGTGGATGCCCGACCCGGTGGAGGGATTAGGGAATCCCGTCTTGCGTTGGGTTCGGGATTTTGACTCCTTCGTCGTTCAACCGGGCCACATTGAAGAGGCTTTTCAATCCGCCCCTCGCGAGAGATTTGCGGGTGACAACCCGACCGGCGTCATCGTCACCCTTCCGGTTCGAGGGGGAAGAACGGAGAGATTCCGTGTATGGGAAAACACCTTGCTTGGTGACCAAGTTCAGAATCAAATTCCGTGGTTTCGAACTTTCTCTGGGCAGGGAATTGATAGCCCCGCCTCGATCCTTCGTGCCGAAGTTGGGAATGGGCGCCTGACGGCGATGGTCCTTGATCACAAGGGCGCGATGTATATCGAGCCGCTGTTCAATGAAGGAAATCAAGCGTATTTCGTTTACCGCGATGTGGATTCAATTGAGCGACCGGACTGGCGTTGCGACGCCAATGGCGCAAATCCGTTCCAGCAGTACTTCCCCGTCTCGGATCCCGAAACACCCGAGCGGGTGAGTGGTTCGCAGTTGTACACCTATCGCCTCGCCATCAATACGACGGTGGAATACACCGCCGCCCGAGGCGGGATCGCCAATGCGCCGGCGGCAGTGGCGACTAGCATCAACCGAGTGGACGGGATCTACCGCCGAGATCTCGCGATTGGCTTCAATCTGGTGTGGGTGAAGAATTGGGAAGTTGAACCAGATGGGCTCACCAACAGTAGCAACAGCACCGCACTGGGCGAAAATCCGGTTGTTCTGAACAACGTCGCCACTGGCCCTGGAATCGCCGCCTACGATTTGGGCCACGTCTTCACCACCGCGGGTGGGGGCGTTGCGTATCTGGCCAGCGTTGGTGGTGCCAACAAAGCGGGAGCGGCGAGCGGTCTGAGCAACCCGGTAGGAGATGCGTTTGACCTCATCGTGTCTCATGAGATCGGGCATCAATTCGACGGCTATCATGCCTTCAACGCCCTCGGCGGAAACTGCGCGTCCAACCGAATGTGGCAAGGCTCATTCGAGCCAGGATCCGGCGCCAGCATCATGAGCTATGCCGGTCGATGTACGGGCGAAAACACCGAGTCCGACATGCGTGCTTACTTCAATGCAGGCACGATCAGCCGCATGCTGAATTTCCGCAACGCGATCTCAACCGTTGCGGTGATTAGCAACGTGGTAAACAACTTGCCCACGTTCACCGTGGGTCCCAATCGGACGATTCCTCAGGGAACTCCCTTCAAACTTTCGGGAGTGGGCGCCGATGCTGATGGCGACGCTATGACCTTCATCTGGGAGCAGATTGACTTGCCTGCATCGTCGAGCACGGTTCATGCGGGGCCAATAACGTCCACGACCACCAACACCAGCCGGCCGCTGTTCAGATCGTTCTTGCCTAGTTCTACCGGCAACGTTCGGTTCTTCCCTTCCTCCAGCTTGGTGCTGGCGAATAACTACACGAACACCCACGAGTTCTTGCCCAACGTGAATCGAACGATGCGCATGCGGGGCACGGTTCGAGACAACCGGGCCAATGCAGGCGGCGTCCGCGAATCTGACGTTGTGCTGACGGTAAGCGGGGCGCCGTTCCAGATGACCTCGTTCGGAACCGCCGCGACGCTGAACACCAACCAGACGCACGAGGTGACATGGAACGTGGGAGGCGGGAGCGTCGCGCCAACCGTGAACATCTTGATGAGCACCAACTCCGGGACGAGTTACTTCAACGGTACCGCTACGATGGTGGCGGCGGGAGTGCCCAACACGGGGACCGCAACGGTGACCCTGCCCGCGGTGACGAGTAGCACAGTGCGGTTCTTTATCGAAGCGGTTGACAACGTGTTTTTCGATGTGAACAACGCCACCATGACGTTATCGACGGCGAACCGTCCGCCAGTCCTCACGAACCCAGGCACGGTCACCATTGACGAAGAAGCCGCATGGAGTTTCAACCCGGTGTTCACGCATCCGGATAACCTCCAGACGTTGACATGGTCGCTCATCGGCACCGTGCCCCCAGGCTTGACCGTGAACAGCGCAACTGGGCAACTCAACTGGACCCCGACGGAGGCCCAAGGCGCTGGCACCTATCCGCTCTCATTACGAGCGACGGACAACGGCACTGCGCCTTTGAGCTCCACGGTGAACTTCAGCGTGAATGTGAGCGAGGTGGCCAAGTTGGTCACCGGCACTGTGCAGCTTTCGGGCTACGTTGCCCCGCTTGCTGACCAGCCTGTGACGGTTCAAATGCTTCCTGCAGTGGGTTCGACGCCCATTGAGACACGTAACTTGACCCTGAACGCCAGCGGTGAGTTCTCGTACGATTCGAGCGCGGCTCCGGCGAGCGTCCGTTTCTTTGTCACCAGGCCATTCACTTTGCGCAAGCGAGTTGGCCCGGTTGCCCTTAGTGGAACTGGCGCGGCGCTTGGCAGCTTTGCGCTGGTCATCGGCGACGTGGACGGTTCGAACGAAATCGATGGGGCGGACATTGATCTAGTGATCGCGGGCTTTGGCGGCAGTGCCGCCAGTGCGGACGTGGACGGAAGCGGGGAAGTGGACGCGGCCGACATCGATCTGGTCATCGCTAACTTCGGGAGTGTGGGGGACAACTAAATGAAGCCTTGCTTGCTCGTCCTTTCGGTCCTTGTGGCCGCCGCCATGGCCCCCGCACAGGTTCTTCAGTCGGAGAACTTCGAAGCGGGATTTGCAACCGCTGACCTTGACGGGCAAAATGGCTGGCTAGCATTGCCCGGCGATGCGCTCCCCTTCGTGGAGCCAGGAATGGCGACCGTTTCTACGCTCCAGGCACGATCGGGCGCACGGAGCGTGCGGTTGAATGCAGGTTTGCTTTTCGCTGGTGAGTCGCTGTTCGCGTTCAAGCCACTGGCGGCACCCGTCGCGTCTGGCACGAGCACTCTTGTCCTAAGTGAATTTTGGATGCGTTACGGCACGCCAGGTCCTGGGGCATTCTTTGGAGGTGCGAGTTACGATTCCGCCGGCGGCACGCTCGGTGGGCTCAACATCGACTCTCAAACTGGAACCACTTTTCCCACATGGTTAAGCGGAGCTTCGGGCGTGGCTACTCAATCCGCAAACTCCTGGATTCGGGTGTCGGCGGTGCACAACATGGCCTCGAACCAGATGTTCGGGTACATCAACGGGCAAAGCGTGGCGGGCACCTCCGCAGCATTTACTTCACCCAACTTCAGCGATTTTGACTTTTTCGCTGATGGCTCGGGTAGCAACGACGCGTTCTTTGATGACGTCTTGGTTGAGCGTGTCCCTTTGGGCACGATCCGGGGCAAGGTAACCCTGAACGATTTCGGGGTGTCTCCGGCCGGAATGCCAGTGCGGATTCGAGTGCTGGACTCGGTGACGAGCATTCCGCTACAAACCTTGAATACGACCCTCAACGCGGCAGGCGAATACACCGTCACCGCGGCTCCCAGGGGTAGCTACCGGCTGGAAGTGAAGCCGTGGCATTGGTGTTCAAAGTCGCTTTCTAACGTCAACATCACGGACAGCGGCGTGTTCTTCCTAAGCACGGTGCACGCTAACGGTGACCCCGACCAAAGCAACGAAGTGGACGCCGCCGACATTGATTTGGTGATCGCCGCCTTTGGCAGCACGGGCTCGCCCACGAGCCTGATTGAGGACATTGACGGCTCTGGCGAAGTGGATGCCGCCGACATTGATGTGGTGATTGCGAACTTCGGATCGGTCGGCGACTAGGCCTTGTCCGGTTCGGGCAGGTCTTCCGGCTGCACCATTTCGACCTTCTCCCCGTCCCAACTCGGTACGGGGTTTTTCATGACTTTGTGACGGCCAAGGGCCTGGCGCACCGCCTCGCGCACGATCTCGTTGACGTGCTCAACGTTTTCAAAATCCAGCTTCGGATTCGGTTTTTTCACGCTTTCTTCCATTGTCGGCAGATCTCTTCGTATTTTTCCGGCTGGGGCGTGGATATCACTTGGCCCCGCCGCCCCCACGCGATCAGCTTTGGATCGGCAATGCTGGAGTTATCGTACACCTTCCAGGTGTCCGCCAGCTCTTGATAGAGTGAAAAGAAGAGAGAAATACCTGCACGGTAGCGTCGGCGGATGGTTTCTTCGGGGACATCGTGGCCTCCCGCCCGCACGCGCGCCGCGACCCGATGCACCGCCATCTCGTCGCTCGGCATCCACAGAAAAATCAAATGCGTTTCGTATCCGGACTCCATCAGCCGAGCCAAACGCGGTCCCAGCTTTTTCGTGGCTAGGGTGGTTTCGATCGCGAAGTCCGCCCGATTCGCCTCTAAATCGTCGAGCCTCCCCACCAATATTCGCCCGGCTTGCAGGTCGGCGGTGGTGCTGCGAGCGCCGCTCAGCTCTTGCGCGATCATATCTGCGTTGATAAAGCTCATTCCGGGCGGGAGCAACAATTCGGCGCAGGTGCTCTTGCCCGAGCCATTGGGCCCGGCAATGACGACCGCTTGAGGGGGTTCGATTGTGTTCATAGCCGCGGGTGACGTATCGCACATTGAGATACGCCACCTGAGCCATTTGCGTTCAAATGAACGTAACTATAAAGGCGGCGCCAAAGAGGGAATCTGATAAGGCGCAAGATTGAAAGATGAATTGCCGATGCGAAGCGCGCGTAGAGGATAAAATCAGCTAATGGCTTTACCTAGGATCATTCAAGGCGGCATGGGCGTCGGGGTGTCTGACTGGCGGCTTGCGCGAGCGGTATCTCAACGAGGGCAATTGGGCGTGGTTTCAGGCACGGCGCTTGATATCATGTTGGCGCGGCGATTGCAACTTGGCGACCTTGACGGGCGCATGCGACACGCGATGGCCCACTTTCCACTCAAGGAGATGGCCGACCGCATCCTCGAAAAATTTTATGTCGCGGGTGGAAAGTTGAAGGCCACGCCGTTCAAATCAAAGCCGATGCCGTCTGCCACGCCGGGTATGGCCGCGCTCGAGCTAATGGTCGTGGCCAATTTTGTGGAAGTGTTCCTAGCTAAAGAAGGGCACAAAGGACTTGTTGGGGTCAATCTGCTCGTGAAGATTCAGGTTCCCACGGTGCCGTCGCTTTTCGGCGCGATGCTGGCTGGCGTGGATTTCGTTCTGATGGGCGCTGGAATCCCGAGGGCAATTCCGGGCATCCTGGATAAGCTATCTCGGCTTGAACCGGCTTCTTTACCAATCGACGTCAGCGGTGCTCAGCCGGGAGACAATTTCGCCGCGGAATTCGATCCTACGCCGTTTGTCCCCCCTGGGGTGACGGAGCTCAAACGCCCGAACTTCTTGGCGATTGTCACCTCAGCTTCGCTGGCTACGATGTTGGCCCGTAAGGCCAGTGGCAAGGTCAATGGCTTCGTGGTTGAGGGAGCTACCGCTGGTGGACACAATGCGCCGCCTCGCGGTGCGCTGGAGTTGAACGAAATCGGCGAGCCCATTTATGGACCCCGGGACGTGCCCGATCTTCAGGCATTCCGCGACTTGGGCCTGCCGTTTTGGTTGGCGGGTTCGTACGGTAGTCGGGAAGGACTCAAGGAAGCCCTCGGCGAGGGCGCTGCAGGAATTCAGGTCGGTACCGCGTTTGCTTTTTGCCAAGATTCGGGCATCGATCCGGCGGTGAAAGCCAAGGTAATTGACACGGTGTTGGCCGGCCAAGCACATGTTCGGACGGACCCACTCGCTTCGCCCACGGGCTACCCCTTTAAGGTGGTTGAGCTACCGGACACGGTCTCGGATCCCGTCGAATACGCCCAACGGACGCGCATCTGCGACCTCGGCTACTTGAGAGAGCCCTACCGACTCGATAATGGGACGCTCGGATACCGGTGCGCCTCAGAACCGGTCGAAGATTACGTGAAGAAGGGTGGCGATCCGGCGGATTGCGTCGGGCGCAAGTGCATCTGCAACGGCCTCGCCTCAACAGTGGGCATCGCTCAGATGCGCAAGGACGGATATCTGGAGCAGGCCATTGTGACGGCGGGCGACCAGGTCACTGGCATCGGCAAGTTCTTGAAGCCCGGACAGCGCGAATACACGGCGATGGATGTATTGGATCAACTTTTAGGGGTCGAGTCGTTTTCAGAGCCAGAGGTCGAGCAGAACACACCCCAACACGCCCATTGAGACGTACCCGTTGAGGGAGAAGAAGGCGAGGTTTACCTTGCTGAGGTCGTCGGGCTTGACCAAGCTCTGTTCGTAGGCCAGTAGAGCCGCTGCGAGGGCGACTCCGGCCCAGGAGGCCCATCCGCCGCCAAAACTCCACACCGCCCCGGCTAGGGCGAATACCGCAGCTACGTGGCTGGCTCGACTGATTGCTAGCGCGCGAGTGCGACCGAACCGGCTGGGGATGCTCTTCAGCCCTTTCTCGCGGTCGAAATCGTCGTCTTGCAGGGCGTAGATGATATCGAAGCCCGCCGTCCAGAACGTGACGGCGGCGGTCAGTAGAAGCGGCACCAGACTGAGACTGCCCGTCACAGCGATCCACGCCGCGGCGGGGGCGATTCCGAGACTGAATCCGAGCACGTAGTGGCAGAGCCAAGTGAATCGCTTCGTGAGGCTGTATCCGAGCGTGAACAGAAGCGCGATTGGGCTCAGGGCCAACGTGAGTGAGTTCAGCATCGCGGCGGCCAGCAGGAAGATCGCAATGCTCACGACAAGAAACAGGTTGGCTTGGCGAAGCTGGAGCAGCCCGGCGGGCAGGGCGCGCATGATAGTGCGCGGGTTTTCGGCGTCGATGTTGCGGTCGGCGATCCGGTTGAACGCCATCGCGGCGCTTCGGCAGCTCACCATCGCCAGCACGATCCACCCGAACTTGGCAAAACCAGGCCATCCACTGCCGCCGAGGCTGACTGAGCCCCATATCATCCCGATCATCGCGAAGGGGAGGGCAAAGATCGAATGCTCGATCTTGATCATTTCGAGAAAGACGCGGACGGCGGCCCACCCGCGAGCGGGGGCCACGCTCATAGGCAAAAACCGCTGTCGGGCGGGAGAAACGCGACCGCCTTTGGAAACGGGCGGACATTCAAGAGCTTGTTGACGTCAAGGGGGGCGCCATCGGCGAATCGGACATCCGCGCCAATCTCTTGGGCGATGCAGATCGTCGCGGCGGCGTCGTAGAGAGCCGCTTTGTCACTTAGCATGGCGCGGTAAATGCCCTCCAGAAACATTGTCGAATCGGCCACGAATGCCCCGAGGTAGCGCATCTTCCCGGGGAGGTTGACGCTCCCGTATCGGGTAAGCGTAAGGTCGCCGTAGCTCACCAGCTCAGTAGCCTCGATTGGCCCGGGGCGAATGGGATCGAGCGGAATGCCATTCACGGTTGCGCCGTGGCCTTTCATGCCGGCGTAAACCTTGCCGAGGTCCGGCATTGCAATGACACCGAGCTTCACTTGGTTGTCCAAAATTAGACCGAGCGACACCCCCCAATGCGGGGAGCCGTAGCGGTAGTTGCTTGTGCCGTCGATCGGGTCGAGGGCCCAAAGGCCGCCCGGCCCGGGTTCGCGATATCCTTCTTCTTCTCCCCAAATGGTGGAGCCAGGAAGGGCTTCGGGAAGACGCTCGCGGAAAAATCGTTCGATGCGCTTGTCGGCGTGAGTGACGATACTGCCGTCTGCCTTGAGCTCCGCACCGAGATCACATTTGATCTCTAGCGCCATCTGCGAGGCCTCGTGCATCCATTCAACGATCTGGGAAAGCAACTGAGGTCCAAGTTCCGGCACAGGACAATTATGGCCCACCCTCTTGCGCCTCGTTTCGGAGCGGGGTATAACCTTGGGAACGCTAGCGGGCGTAGCTCAGTGGTAGAGCATCTCGTTGCCAACGAGAGGGTCGAGGGTTCGAATCTCTTCGCCCGCTCCAAATTTGAAAAGACACCCCGAATTGGGGTGTCTTTTTTCTTCGGGCAGACCGTTACCTGCTCGGCTCCCAGACAACCTTTCCGGCACGATTGATGTAGCCCTGCTTGCGGTTGTTCACGGGACCAATCGTAATCGAGGCAAGACCTTTTGTAAAAGATCCGACTTGATCGTACTTCAAGGGGATAACAGTGGCACCCTTCTTATCAATAAATCCCCATTTCTCAGAGCCATTAACTGCTTTCATGACCGCAGCGAGTCCCTCCGAGAACCCAAGCGCAGCGCGGAACTGCGGCTTGATTACCATCGTGTTGCTTTTGTCGATATAGCCGTGCAAACCGCGCTCTTCCTGGGTTTGTGGCGCGACTGCGGCCAACCCTTCTGAAAATGCCCAAGCCATTTGAAATTGGGGATTGATTGTAAATTTGCCAGTCCGGTCAATGTAGCCCCAGAGAGACGACTTCCCCTGGGCCACCGCAACGGGTGCCCACTCTTCGTTGAATGGCCATCCGTTTTTGAACCTCGCATTAAAGGCCAGTTTGCCTGTCCTGTCCACGTAGCCCACTCTCCTGTCTCGATCCTCACCAATCCAGACCAAGGCACGACCCTCGCTAAGGGGGTGGAGAAGCTTGAACGTTTGGGAGCTTACAGGCTCACCTGTTCGGTCGATCATCTGCGCACCGCGAGAGACAGTCTCCGGGTAAAAGGCCGCTCGGCCGTTCTTAAACGGGCTTCCATCCCCCTTACGAGGTTGAATGACATACTTCCCGCTTCGATCGATATACCCAAAGGAGTAAGGAGCCTCTTCGCTAGTACTCACGCCAGCCAAGCCGTCAGAAAAGCTCAGTGCGAACTCGTAAGTCGTGGGTATCACGAGTTTGCCTTGGCGGTTAATGTAGCCCGCCTTGCGGGTCCTCTCATCGCCGACAGAGACCAAGGCTAAATCTTCAGAAAAGGGGTGGGCCTCATAGAATTGAGGTGCAATCGCCATTTCTCCTTTCTGGTTGATGTAGCCCAGCTTTCCGTTCACCGTGACCGGGAACAGGTGCGTTCGATCGATGGGCTGTGCTGCCCCGCAACCGGCGATAACCGTGGCTATCGCGGCCCAGATCAAAATCACAGCGGAGGTACGGCCGCCCTTTCCAATCGTTCTTGCCAGCTTCCCGATTTTCAGCATACAACGGATAGAAACGTGGATATGCCACTTCTGGTTTCCGGACTTAGTGAGAGGGAGGACAGATAACGCCGCCCGGATACAATAGGGAACTCGGCCCATGCTTCTCCTTGACCGACCCGCCCTTGTTCTAGCGCCAATGGATGGCATCACCGATGCCCCCATGCGCGATTTTCTGGGCGGCTTTGGGGCGTTTAGCTATGCGGTGACGGAGTTCATTCGGGTCAGCCAAGAAGCGCTTCCCGTCAAGGTCTTCCGTCGTGAGGTCCCCGAACTGGAATCGGGCGGTAAGACCAGCACTGGCATCCCCGTTCAGATCCAGCTCTTGGGGGGTGACCCGGACCGGATGGCGGGATCTGCGGTTAGCGCGGTGAAGGCCGGTGCGACTTGCATTGATATCAATTTCGGATGCCCGGCCCCGGTCGTAAATCGTCATGATGGCGGAGCGTCACTCCTCCGGTATCCGTGCCGAATCCGGGATCTAGTGCGAGCAGTGCGGGAGGCGGTTCCTTCGGATATCCCAGTCTCGGCCAAGCTCCGGCTCGGATGGGAGAGCATCGAGGACATTCACGAAAATGCCCAAATGGCGGCAGAAGGGGGTGCGAGTTGGTTGACTATTCACGCTCGAACGAGGACCCAGGGCTACCAGCCGCCGGTCTACTGGAAGCCCCTCGGCGTAGTGCGGCAGAACCTGGACATCCCGGTGATCGCGAACGGGGATATCTGGACGCTGGATGATTTCAAGCTCTGCCAGGATCAGACCGGGTGCCGCCACTTCATGATCGGGCGTAGCGCCCTCGCGAACCCGAGATTGTCTCATGAGATCGCACAGGAGCTAGGGCTACCGGCACTTAATCCGCTCCCATCACTTGACTGGCTCATCAATTTCCAACGACTCGCAAATCACCTCGGCTCAGACAACGCCGCGAAGACCATCCTGCGCCTCAAGCAATGGATGAAACTGGGGGCCAAGCACGGGAACTTCGCCAGGTTCGACGACGTGAAGCTGGCGAAGACCGTGCCCGAATTGTTTGCGCTGCTAAGAGCCTAGTCCGTCAAACTTCGTAGGTGTAGCTCCGCGTGTGGGCGTCTTCGAGGTACTTCGTGAGCAACTCCACGCTTGCGTCGAGGTCATCGGGGTGGATGGTCTCGTTGACAGTGTGGATGTAGCGGGTTGGGATGCTGAGCGTGAACGCGGGAATGCCGCCGTGCAGCTTCTGGACTCCGCCTGCATCGGTTCCGCCGAAGGGAAGAATCTCCATCTGGTGCTTGATCCCATGAGCCTCGGCCAAGTCTCGGAAGTGATCCACCACGAGTGGGGAACAGATCAGCGAGCTATCCAAAATCTTGATCGCGGTGCCCTCGCCAAGCTTGGTGATGTGATCCAGTTCGGGGATGCCGGGGATGTCGTTGGCGAGCGTCACGTCAATCGCGATCACCACGTCCGGGGCGATGCCGGACCCGGCAGCGATGGCTCCACGCAAGCCGATCTCTTCTTGCGTCGTGGCGACGCCGTAAATATCCACTGCATGATCCCCAACTGCCCGCATTGCTTCGATCATTGTGTAGACGGCGATGCGGTTGTCCATGGCCTTGCCGGTGAATAGCTTGCCCATGGGGCGGAAATCGCGGTCCATCGTGACCATGTCGCCGAGGCGGACTTGAGCCTTAACTTCGTCCACGTCCAGTCCGAGGTCAACGAAAAAGTCCTCGACTTTTGCGGGCTTGTTGGCTTCGTCGGTCAGCATGTGCTTTGGCTTCGTGCCCAGCATTAGGGTGCCCTTCAGTACTTCGGCCTTCGTATGCACGTTGACCCTCTGAGAGGCCATTTGGCGGGTGTCAAATCCGCCGAGGGCGTGGAGTCGGATGAACCCTTTGTCGTCGATGAACCGCACCACAAAGCCAATTTCGTCCATGTGGGCGGCGAGCATCACCTTCTTCGGGTCCTTACCCTTGCCCTTACCTCGTTTGAGGCAGATGAGGTTGCCCATCGTGTCGGTGCGGAATTCGGCAACACCGTCCAACTCCTCGCGCACAATCGCCCGAATCTGCCCCTCCTGGCCGGGGATTCCGTGGGCTTCCGAAAGACGCTTGAGCAGAGGGACGTTCATGCCCGAATCGTACCTTGGCCATCACGCCGAGCAGATTAGCAGCGGACGGAACCCAATGTTCATAGCTCTCATATTGCGCCACAAGCATCGCTTTGCGGTTTTGATGCGTCATAATTGCCAGAGCACTATGTGCTTTGATCAATCGAAGTGGATGGGTCAGCGAAAAGGGTCAGTCGGGCTTTGTAGGTAACTTTTGAAAGCTGCATTGCCTTCTCTCCACTAGTCGCTGGGGTTCTCTTCGAGCGATCGTTTGTCGAGAGGAAACAACAATGAATAAGCGAATGTTTACGCTTGCTCTCGCAGTCGCAGTGACGATGGTCGCCGCTCCTGCCATGGCGCAAGATAACTTCCCAGACGTTCCTGAGAACCACTGGGCATTTGAAGCAATCGAAAACCTGAAGCGAGAAGGAATTCTCGTGGGTTACCCGGACGGCACCTACAAG
>JAYUVF010000003.1:0-27082 GCA_043754215.1 Chthonomonas sp.
GATTTGGCCGCCTAATGCGGGCACCACTATGACCTCAATTCGCAAGGACGGTCGAGTCATCTTAGGCTCCACGACGCCACCAAACTGGCCTGAGAATGCGTGGTTCTCCGGAGAGTCCCTGAAAGGCCCTGGCACCTTTGATTTCCAGTTGGTTTCGCAATCTGGCGGTAGCGGGGTCCACGGCTCACCTCCCCCAATAATCCTCCCTGCCCCAAAAGTAGTGCGCTTTTTGCTGAGTCGAGCCGTACCGGAGAGTCCGTAATCAACCTAAACGCGTTGACTTAACCCCTTCCCGACAACGAAGAGAGAAGCACTCTCCCTTCCCTCCGCTTCCCTTCACTTCCCTCCACTTCCCTCCACTTCCCTCAACAGAAATGTGTGCACAAACAACGAATCCGTGAATGCGTTAAAGATAACGCGCCTCCTTAGGTTCAAAATCAATCCCAGTTCGAGACTAGGACCTCCGCATCTGTGAACCACGTTTTCGAATGTGACAAACCCAGCAGGGACGGCGGCCTTCGAAAAATGACAAAGTATCTCGGTACATTTGGTACATCGCCGCGCGGCGGGGGCATGAATCCCTTGCTGTGAACGCGGCCTGTAGGCGCGCCCCCCTTGGGGCAGAAAAGGGCCGCTCGTTTTCACGAGCGGCCCGGGTGCCTTCAGGTAGTGGTTTAGACTACTTCGCGGCGGCGTTTTCTTCGGCGATTCCGGCCATACCGGAGGCCAGTGATCCCTTCTTGCTGATCGCAAACGCGGCGACAAGGAAGATGAGACAGACGACCGTGGCGATGATTCGCACATGGTCCTGACCTGGGAAGATCACGTAAGGTGCTAGCAACAGGGCGATGAGGTTCATCACCTTAATCAGCGGGTTGAGCGCTGGGCCAGCCGTGTCTTTGAACGGATCGCCAACGGTGTCGCAAACGATGCCCGCTTTATGGGCTTCGGTTCCTTTACCGCCGTGCATTCCGTCTTCGATGATCTTCTTTGCGTTATCCCAAATGCCGCCCGAGTTGGCGAGCAGCACCGCCATGAGCTGACCAGACAAGATGGTTCCGGCAAGGAAGCCACCCAGTGCTTGGGCACCCGCGAGGTTGTACTCTTCGCCGTTCACCACGGTCAGCGGGGCGCCAATGGCGAGACCGAAGACCACGAGGAGTGGGAGAGCGATAGCGAGGATGCCGGGGCCGATCAGCTCGCGCTGAGCAGCCTTCGTCACGATCGCCACACAAGCCGCGTAGTCGGGCTTGCTGGTTCCAGCCATGATGCCGGCGTCGCTTCGGAACTGGCGTCGCACTTCACCGATGAGTTCGAACGAAGCTCGACCCACCGCGTTGATGAGGAACGCGCAGAACAGGAACGGAGCCGCTCCACCAATCAGAAGACCGATGAAGATGTGCGGAAGCTCTAGCGGCATTTGGGCCGTGGTGAGCTGCGCTGCTTCGATGTAGCTGTGGAACAAGGCAACCGCCGCGACAACCGCAGTGGCGATCGCAAAGCCCTTCGTGAGAGCCTTGGTGGTGTTGCCCGCTGCATCCAGCCGTTGGACGGCCTTAGCCGCTTCCGGATGGGTGTGACCCGCACCGGACATTTCGAAAACGCCTTGAGCGTTGTCGCTGATCGGGCCAAAGGTGTCCATCGCTAGGATGTAGCCAGTGGTAGTCAGAAGTCCGAGGCCGACGAGGGCGATGCCGTAGAAGCTCAACACGTACCCACCGTATTCTGCCGGCGGGAAGATGAAGATTGGCATCATCAGCGAGATCACGATCGCGAAGACCGAGAAGACGCTGGACTCTGCGCCAAGGGCAAAGCCTTGGATGATCATCGGAGCCGGCCCCGCGCTAGCGACTTGCGCCACTTCTTGGGTCGGCTTTCGTTTGGTGCTTACGTAGTAGTCCGTCAGTTGCTCGAAGGCGAAGGCCATCAAGATACCGAACAGGATACAGGCGAAGAACTTCCACCAATCAGCGACCTTGTGGTCGGCGATGCCGAATTCGGCGGACTTGGGACGAGGGGCGTTGGCTGGGTTAGCAGCTTGGGCTTTCTCGACCTTTTCCTTCGATTCCTTGAAGTACTGCAATCCAGCGAATCCGGTGATTCGCTGCGGATTGGTGAGCATGACATTCTTCTCTTTCACGCCTTCGACGTTGTTGATAGAATTTCGCTCGACGGCAAGCGCGAGGTCGCCGTTCTTGTTGATGAGGAACGAGGTCGGGAAGATGGCAAGTCGCTCAACCTTGAGGTTGGCACCTTGTTGCTTCACGGCTTGGTCGATCTGATCGTCAGCGGCCTTCTTGTTGATCGGGCCGTAGTAGATCGTCTGAGTCTGCTCCTTCGGTCGCTCTGGACCGGAGGCGGGCGGAGTCTGAGTGATCTTCAGCTTGTAAACGATGAACTGATCGGTGATCGGAGCCTTGCTGTACTTCGCGACGAATCCTTCGAGGGTTGGAGGAGCGCCGAAGTTAGAAGCAGCCGCGGAAACCGAGTAGTTCTTGATTCGCTCGTCGTCCCACTTGAGCTTCGAGAAGCCTTCGAGCTTCGGAAGGGCAGGTTGGGGAACGGTGGGATCAATAGCTAGCGTCTGGGCCACCACCGAATCTCGGTACTGGTCGATCGGCATGTCTTGAGCCTTCGCCAAGTCGGCCATGCCTGGCTCTTCAGCCAGGAGGTCCTTGTTGACATCAAGCGGGGCAGAGGCGATCTTCTCGCCTGCCTTAACTTCCTTGCCCATGATCGGGCCGAGGACGTTGAGCTTGAATTCTTCAGGAGTGAAGAAGTCTCGCTTCTGATCCGCGGTTTCAGTTCCCTGCACTGCACTAGCGGCAAGGGTCTTGAAGCCAAGCTTGCTGATCAAGCCAGCAGTCTTGGGATCCTTCATGATGTCGTCCGCAGTCACCAAAGTAGTGTCGTTGGAGTACGTCTTCTTGGCAATGTCAAGAATGATCGTGTTGAGCTCGGGTCGAATGCTCGCAACCTTTTCAGCGACCTTCTTGCGAAGGGCGAGGATTGGTCCTTGCTCTTCTCTCTGATACTTCTGAACCGAGTTGAGAGTTGTCGTCTCAATGACCGGGTTCATGGACGGCATACCGCCCATCATGAAGTAGGCGAGTCCAGCCGTGAGGATGGCCGCGGTGATCGCGGAGCCCTTAAAACCGTACTGAATGGGCTTGAGCGGATCGGAGTTCAGATCGTCTGAACCCTTGACCATGCCAATTCCAATAATCGAAGCAACAATGCCGACACCGCGCGCCATGAGGGCGAACAGGATGAGCTTCATCCAAACTTCGGTCGGGAAGATGACGGCAGTGGCAGCACCGAGAACGATGGCGGCCACGAGCGTGACTTCGTAAGATTCGAAAACGTCTGCGGCCATACCGGCGCAGTCGCCCACGTTGTCGCCCACGTTGTCGGCGATAACGGCGGGGTTGCGCGGGTCATCTTCTGGGATGCCAGCTTCAACCTTACCGACGAGGTCAGCTCCGACGTCAGCAGCCTTGGTGTAGATACCGCCACCGACGCGCATAAAGAGCGCGGCGAGCGAGCCACCGAAGCCAAAGCCGATCAGCAGCTTCATTGCGTCGGACGGGAAAAGGAGGAAAATGAGGGTCGCACCGAGGAGGCCCATACCGACGGTCAGAAGACCGGCGACGGCACCAGCGTGGAATGCAACTTCGAGTGCCTTCTTGTAGGAAGTCAACGCCGAAGCAGCCGTTCGCATGTTCGCCTTGACTGCCATGTCCATGCCGAGGTAGCCAGCAACGTAGCTAGCAACCACACCGAGCACGAAACACATGACGAGCAGAAGCGCGGTGGGCATGCCGAATTTCGGCGCGTACAGCGCGTACAGCCCAGCGCCAAGGATCACCATGAAGATGGCCATGGTGCGTCCCTGCTGGGAAAGATAGGCTAGGGCGCCAGCACGAATCGCTGCGCCGACTTCTTGCATCTTCTCGTCGCCAGGGCTGACGGCCGTCACCTTGGCGCGGTAAATCCAGCCAAAAATGAGAGCAATCACGCCGAAGGCGAGAGAAACGTAGAGATAAATCTTATCTGTGTTAGTAAATTTGAGCTCGACGCTTTCGCCGCCCGCTGCGAATGCCATCGCAGGGATGAGCAACGCAATTAAGGCGAAGAGAACGGCGAAGAGTCGCCCGCTTCCATGGGCTTTCGCAGTTTGGTTCTGTTTTATCCAATTCATTCCGATGAGGAACCCCCGTACATGCCATCGCGCCCCGAAATGGTGCATTCAGGCAATTAGGGGGAAGATACCAGATATTAAGCGTAGTTCACGAGTGGGGCGATACGTCTACCGGCCTTGTTCCGTTTCAAATTGGTTGCATATGCCCAATTGAAAAAGTTAGACGTATACTGAGGGTATGGCTGATCCAGCAGATGCCGCCGCAACAAAGTTGCTCCGACGAGAATTTTCCCGCAAGCCGATTGACATCACCAACGCCGACCTTCGGGTGAGCCACGGAGTGGCTTACGTTCGGGGCGTGGTGAAGTCAATGAAGGGGGCCGACATGTCCGTGAAGGAGATGATGGACCACATCTCGAAAGCTCTTCGCGGTCGTCCTGAATTTAAGGATGTGGTAATCGACTGCATCATTCGCGGCGAAGACTGAGCAGCTGGCCGATCTCGCCGACTAAATAGAAACTGCCGGTGATTACGAGGAGCTCTTCGCCGTGCAGAGCGGCCTCGAGGCCCTTCGTAGCAGTCTCGTGAGCTGTGATTTTCATTTCTAGGGGCAACAGATCCGCCTGCAACTCCTTAGAGTTGCGGGTTCGGTGAAAGTTGATGGGGACGAGGTGAACCTCTGAGGCCCCAGTCAACGGAGCGAACATCGGCGTCGGGTCATGGCCTTGAAGCATCCCAGCGAGCACGGTGAAGGGCTGACCGGGGAATTCTTGGGCAAGAGTCTTTGCCAATGCTTGGGCAGACTCACCGTTGTGGGCGCCGTCAAGAACGATGGTTTTCTTTCCCAGCTTTCGAACTTCAAACCGTCCCGGCAAGGTGGTTTGGGTGATGGCAGCGGGGACAGCTTCCTGGTCTCGAATAGCACCGGCAGCCTCGCACGCGGCGATAGCAACGGCAGCGTTGTGGAGTTGGTGAACGCCTCTGATGCCCGGTTTCAGGTTGCGATATTTGCTCGCTGGAGTGCGGACCGCATTGCCTTCAGTTTGAATTTCTTCGCCCAAGCGCCACAGTGGTGCGCCTTGCTCGCTTGCAACCTTGGCAATCACATCGTGTGGACCCGGTGCCATCGCACCGACGATGCAGGGGATGCCGGGCTTGATGACGCCCGCCTTTTCAAAGGCAATCTTCTCCAGTGTGTCGCCGAGAATGGCCATGTGGTCCCAACCGATGCTGACAATTGCGCTGGCCCCCGGGGTAATCACGTTGGTCGCGTCAAAGCGGCCCCCGAGGCCGACCTCGAGCGCCACCCATTCGCATTTTGCCTCGGCCCAGGCAGCGAAGCCCATGGCGGTTTTGACTTCGAATTCAGTGATGCCCCCGAACGGGGTTTGGTCCAGTTCGAGCCCGACCTGCATTAACCATGTGGTTAAACGGGCGAATTCCTCTTTGGAGATATACGCACCGTTGATCTGAATGCGCTCCCGTGGATCGTAGACAAATGGGCTGAAAAACCCACCCGTGGTGTAGCCCTGACTCCGCAGGATGCTTTGGACGTAAGCAGTGACGCTTCCCTTCCCGTTGGTGCCCGCCACGTGGATGAACTTTGGGCTGACTCCCTTTACGGCGGATTCGAGTTCAGCTCGTCGGAGGAACTCTTGCATTCGGTCGAGGCCCAAACGCCAACCGCGAGGCGCAAGTCCCGCCAGTGCGGCCAAGGCCTCATCGTAGGTCATGGCGACATTTTACGGCACTTGCAACTAGCCCCGTCGAGAATGCGTCCTACACGGTACATGGTGATCTTCGCCGTCATTGTATTTGGGCTGTTTATCGCGGGGTTCTTGGTCTTCGTCGCGGCCAATGCCGGTCGTGGGCAGGCGGACATTGAGGAGCTTTTGAAAGGCGAGCGAAATGAACCTAAGTCTCCGACTGAGGATTGATCCATGGAGCCAATTGTCGTCTCAACCCTTATTTTTGGCGTCGTCCTTATCGGACTTGTCGCTGCCGCTATTGTTTCTTCCTTGAGACGATCGCCTCAGGAGTGGCGGCAACTCAACGAAAGTGATCGGCGGTTTAAGCAGCAGAACCCGGATGGCGCAAAATTCGAGCCGACTGAGCACTCCCTCAACGCGGCGCTAGACTTCGTTCCGCCGGTACTCGTTCCGGTGACGCTTGACGAGAATGGAGATGTGGAGAAGTTTACGTTTGAGTTTGGGGAGAAACCTTAGACGGCTGCCAGGTACAATGTGCCTTGCCGTCGGGGTGTAGCTCAGCTTGGTAGAGCGCGTGCTTTGGGAGCATGAGGCCGCAGGTTCGAATCCTGTCGCCCCGACCATTCCTTTCCAGTTTACGGAACTCCTTTCCGCCTTTCAAACGTCTGGGTAATGTAAGGAACCAACCGATGACTAAGAAAATTCTGCTTTCGTTTGCCACCGCGATTTCCGCCGCTATGCTGATCGCGCCCGCCATTGCCCAGCAGGGCAAGAACGTAATGGACGCCAAGGGCAAGCCCTTCCCGGCATTCTCGGCCAAGTCACTTGACGGCAAGACCCACACCAACGCAACTTGGAAGGGCAAGGTCGTTCTCGTCGACTTCTGGGCCACCTGGTGCGGCCCGTGCAAGGCCTCCTCTCCTGCAGTCGAAAAGATGCATAAGGATTGGAAGGGCAAGGACGTTTTGGTCGTTGGCGCGAACGTTTGGGAGCGAAGCGGCGGCAAGCCTGTCGTGGATGGCAGCAACGCCAAAGCCTATGTGAAAGAGCATGGCTACACCTACACAATGACTTACGCCAATGAAGAATTGGCCACCAAGCTTGGCATCACCGGCATCCCAACCTTCATCGTCATCGGCAAGGATGGCGTGGTGAAGGACGTGATGGTTGGCTTCAATGAAGCCAAGGTCCGAGCCGCCGTCGAATCCGCACTTAAGTAAGAGTCGCGTTGATTCAAAAATGGAGCTAGCCATTGGCTAGCTCCTTTTTTTGGTGTTCCGTCGTACACTAATGCACCATGACCCGCGCTCGCATTTCAGGACTTATTCTTTTCCTTATTGCCGCGTGCGCGCAGGCGGAGACCCTTTACTACTTCAAGGCACCAAAAGAGTTGGATCGAGTGCCCGGCATTTACGTTCGGAGGACTTCTTTCTTTGAGGGTGCCGGATTCGAACTTGTTGTGGGGAATTTTGGTCGTGACGTGGGCTATTCGACTCCGGCTTATCGGGACGATCTCGGGGGCCTCATGTACCCCACCTCGAAGATCTTCCTCGCCCTGACAGCACAAGCCACCGCGGCTGACGTGGCTCGGCTTATTCCCGGTGAAGTCCTTCTCGCGGACGCTTGGGGGATCAACAACCTGTTTCTGGTCGAGACGCACCTGACGGACGGGGTCGCGGTGCTGAATCTGGCCGCAGAGATCTCAACCCATTCGATCGTCCGCTACTGCCATCCCGACATGGTGATGTCAGGGCGCACGAACTTGACTCCCAACGATGCCCTTTTCAATAGCCAGTGGCACCTCCGCAACGTGGCTTCGCCGAACTTTGATACTCAGGCGGATCTGGCTTGGGACCAAACAACGGGGAGCAACGAAGTTTTAGCGGTGGTCATTGACAACGGGGTGCAAGACAATCACCCGGATCTGCCGCTGAGCCTCGGGGCGACCTTCACAGGTCAAGTTGGCAATGGAACCCCGACCGGCATCAATGATAACCACGGCACTTTTGTCGCCGGCTGTATCGGGGCAACCCTCAATAACACGATCGGGCTCTGCGGGATCGCCCCGGGCGTGCGCGTTGGATCGGCCAAGCCTCACCAGATGGTCAACGCGAACGGTTTCAACGTTCAAGTCAGTTGGTTCGTGGCAGCGCTTGACTGGGCACGAAACCAAGGCGCGCGGGTCACCTGCAATTCGAACAATTACGGCACGGCGATGGCGGCGATCACTGACATCTACACGTCGACTTACGCGGATGGAATGGTGCACTTTGCTGCAGTGGGCAACAGTGGAGCGAGTGTCATTGGGTTCCCCGCCAGCGCGCCGAACATTAACGCGGTGATGGCGATTGCCAGCAACGGCGTGCGCTCTCCATTCAGTCAATTCGGCGTCGGAACTGACTTTGCCGCTCCCGGGACCGGGATCTGGACCACGGATCGTACCGGCAGTGCAGGTTCTAGTGCCACAGACTACGTCAGCGTCAACGGGACCTCCTTTGCGACTCCACTTGCGGCGGGGGTCTGTGCGCTGGCGCTCTCGGCGAACCCGCTTCTAACGCCGACCCAACTGGAAATCCTCATGCAAGCAACGGCGTTTGATCGAGGAACGGCGGGTTACGACACCACCTATGGTTATGGGCTGGTGAATGCGGACGCGGCGGTTGACGCCGCTCTGGCTATACGCTGGAATGGAACTGTGACATTCGGCGATTGGCAAGGCCCCTCGCCAGCCGAAGTTCAGATGGGTTTTGACCTTCCCGGGACGCTGGTTGACCGATCCGTGAGCACGCCTCTCGCTATTGGAAGCTTTGATGCCGTCGCACCAAAGGGTGGGTTCTCCGTACGAGTTTCGCGAAGACCCTGGCTGGCGCGTCGCTTTAGCCTAAACAATTCTGGGGTGCTGTCGTTTTCGTTTAGCCTCACCAATGGCGATGCCGACGGGAGCGGCGAAGTGGACGCTGCAGATATTGACTTCATCATTTCGCGGTTTGGCGGGACTTCCCTGCCGATGCCCGATTTGTACGCTGACCTCGATGGCTCTGGTGAAGTAGACGCCGCGGACATTGATGTCGCGATCGCGAACTTCGGCGCGACCGCCGATCCTTAAAAACGCCGGGAACCCTGAGTGCGCAGGGCCCCGGCTAACTTGAGCCTAGACCGATTACATCTTCGGCATCAAGACTTTGTTGATCACGTGGATCACACCGTTGGACTGCATCACGTCATAGGTCGTGATGTTGGCGACGCCGCCCGCTTGGTCCATGACAACGATGTTCATTGGGCCGTTCATGCGCGCGGTGAGCATGCCGCCGTTGAGGGTTTTGATCGTAGCCATGCCTCGACCGTTTCGGATGGCGGCCTTGATCTTGGTTGAAGTCCAGCTACCGGCGGCGACGTGGTACGTCAGAACTCCGGTTAGAGTCTTCTTGTTCTCGGGCTTGAGAAGGGTATCCACTGTGCCGGTCGGCAGATTCTCAAATGCGTCATTGACCGGGGCGAAAGCGGTGAACGGGCCCTTGCCGGTGAGAGCATCCACGAGGCCAGCGGCCTTAACCGCGGCGACCAGTGTCGTGTGGTCCTTGCTGTTCAGTGCGTTCTCGACAATGTTCTTGTTCTTCATCATTGCCATGCCGCCGACCATGGGATTGCTGCTGGCCGTCATCATGGCGTTCTGCGCGGTAGCGATGGCTCCGAACGAACATAGTGCGAGTCCGAGGGCGAAGAGAGTTTTCGTTTGTTTCATGGTTTCACTGTCGCAAAGAATTTTCCTTGCGCTCCGAACTGTCTAACGAAACAACAAGGGGAATCGTGATTTCACGGGAATGAACGTTCCGTGAACGGTCAGTTTTCGTTTCTGAATGGATGGTTTCACGATCCTCCGCGAGGATCGACCACACGCTCGTGCAGACCTGGCTCGGGCGGTCTCAAGTGATGAAAGTGATGAACATGATGAAGGTTTTTGGGGATGGTGACTTGCATCGTCGGATTCGGTTAATTTCGAACGCATTCTAAAACAGGGTGCTACGGATGCGAACATGTGATTGGGGGCCTGGGACCCTTTTTGAACCTAAAATGAGGCGTTAAGTTTGACGCATTCACGGATTCGTTGGATTTGCATGTTTTTTCTTTTGGGGAACGGTGGGGCTTTTGGAGAGATGGTGGATAGGGGTTGTGAGGACTCGCATACCTGTTCGTCGCCACAAGCCCGGGTTGTCAACATTGAGAGCTCAACATCGCCAGCACGCTTCGCCCTAGCCCAACTCCCGTTCCCAAGAGGCTTACTCCGGATCTGCTTGATAGCCGCCGAACTGCGCTTGGTCAATTTCTATCCAGTCTCCGGTCGTTAGTCCCGTCCATTTCACCTTGACCATCCACTCACCTGGGAGGATAGACGAGGGCTCATAGGGGAAATTCTCTGGATACGTTGGCGTGAGTCCAAACCAGTTTTCCTCGGCCACGTCAATTCGATCAGATGTGCCTGGAGATGGAAAAATGACCGCGTTTGGCTTTGTAAAAGCCACCACATCCTGCTGGTTGATTACAAAGAGCTCGTAGAATCCCACTTGGGCACCGTTGATGCCGGTTCGGCTCGCTCGCGATTCCAGTCGGAAGCGAATCATCTCGCCCGAGACGGTCGCGGGAAGAACCGTGAGGAATTCGACTTCGATAACGCCATTCGTTGGGGTCAGCCGCAACCGCCCAGCACGAGCAGCCGTTCCCGTTGTCCGCTCCCATCCGTCGCCGTGAACAAGAGAGTTTAGCTGAGCAGCATAGTCATTTTCGAAGGGCTCCGTGACATCATTTGTCGTGTCAACCTCACCAGTCGCA
Source organism: Chthonomonas sp. (assembly GCA_043754215.1). Lineage (GTDB taxonomy): Bacteria > Armatimonadota > Fimbriimonadia > Fimbriimonadales > Fimbriimonadaceae > JAFLBD01. The sequence continues at coordinate 10,678 of JAYUVF010000003.1, forward strand.
ACGCTGAATATCTCCATAGGACGGCGGCTGTACGGTTCAGTGAGCCGAATGATCTTCGCCTTGGAAACCGCCCCTGCGCTGTCCACCACGAAGAACATGTACCAGCCCGGGGGTGCCACTACTGGACTCCTGGGCATCTGAAAGCCGGTGGTCACATTCGAACCGTTCTTCACGGGCCGCAACTTGATCATCCGTTGACCGAAATTATATGAATGCGTCGTACTGGGCAAAGTAACCAACACCGCCGACTCAAAGGTCTTAGTGCCCGACAGGGTCATCACCGTACTCGTCTGGCTCAAGTTAAACGTGTCGTTGTAGAACTTCGTCCCTCCCGCCAATGTATCCGTCACCCACAGCGGCGGGTTCAGAACGTCCATGTAAGGTGGCTTGAACAGCTCAAACTTTGTTTGATCAGACCCTTCAATGGCGTCGCCACCCGCGGACATCACCCGCCCGTCTGGTAAGAGTGCGGCCGTCGAATGATAGCCCCGGTCAACCTTAAACGAAGCGTTGCTGTTTGGATCAGCCGCGAGTTTATTATCCGTGATCGTGTCACCATAAATTGTCCAAATGTTCGTCTTCGGGTTAAAAATCTCAGGACAGCGCTGGGGCCGCGAGGCCGCATTGGTAGAACTGGAGAAGCTATCGTAATCGGTTAGATTTCGCTCATTTCCGTTTAGGGCCATGACGGTCATATTTGGCAACGGCACAAGCTGAAAGTTTTTGCGCGTAACGTGCATGGGCGCCATGAAATTCGAGGAAGCAGTGCTCGTCAACCAATATGGAACGGTTTGCCCCACTTCCGTGTTTGTGTACCATTTCTCCGCTGTAATGCTGAACTGGGTATTGCTCGCAGTGAGGTAGTCAGTCGGCGGAGTTCCGAAAAACATCCTGCGCGCAGAGGTCGTGGATACATTCGTTGAACTATTCACAAAGTTGCCGCCCCCAGCGATAATGACTTGGGTCCAATTTTCATTATCGTCGTGAAGCGTTGCGACTGATGGGTATTCGTAGCCAACCCTTGACAAATCATTGTTGTCCGGTCGTCCATAGGCGATGGAGTGGTTCACTGGATTCATCCAGTGGGAATCGCGCTGCGGACCCGCCAGCAAGACGCGTCCAGTTGTGGACATGGCTCCGGTGGTTGGCACAATGATCGGAAACGGGTAATACATGAAGAAAGCATTCCCCGAGTAGTCAAATGAGTTTGGAGCGGGATTTATGCTCATCGTACCGCTATTGTCCATAATGGTTGGCACGTAACTTGTATAGTCGCCACCCGGCCAAATACTGGTGATCTCATAGCCAGTCACCGGGTTATATGTGGTGCCTTCAGCCCAAGGTGAATTTGCCGCATTCATCCAACTACCGCTTCCGGCGAGGGTTAGAATTTGCCCGCTCGGTAGCATCTGGCTGGTCGGGTACCAACGCCCCCTTGTCATCGAGTTTGTCAGGCGCGACCAACTCTGCATCGCCGTTTGGGTCCCAGGAGTGAACTTGTAGATGTGCTTGGAGCCTTGATGATTCAAGGTCTGGGCTCCTGCAACGGTTTCGCTGAACTCATTTCCTCCAAAGAAAACAGCACTCCCAGAGCGATCCGGCAGCAAAACATGGGACGAACAAAATAGGTTTGAATCAAAGGCGGCACCCGACAGAGCCATGCTAGTACCCGTCGAATTGCCTCCGCTTCCCCACGCCAGAGCGGCGGAAGATACCGTGAGGCTGGAATTGGAAATTGGAAATGCTGACCATCCATTAGTCTTCGGAGTAATCAAAAGAGCATCGCCGCTGTAATCTTGCCAACTCTGAGTCCCCGAAAATCCGTAACGCGGCTCAGCGTGGCTTGAAACAGACCGGAAGTTGCCTTCCGCGGTGATGATCAGCGACCCGTTCGGGAGCATGACCAAATGAATGGCTTTGCGGGTGACGCTGCCCCCAACTCCATCCCAGGGAAACGTATCTGAAACGAGTTGTCCATAGGAGTACCCGGTTGCGACTACCATAGCGGCGACAAGCAATTGCTTTCTGATCATTTGCGCCGCCTCGCCAGGAACGCGGAGATGCACGCTCCGAAAGCGACGATAGTGGCCGGCTCAGGGACAATAGAAATTCGGTCGACTCGAATTGGATTGCTTTGCATCCCTGAGCTAGAGACATTGAAATTGGTGAAAAATGTCCTCAGAGAAGTAGAGGATGTTACTGTCAGCGTTCCAATTTGAGAACCATCGAGATAACCAACCAGCGACGTTGGAGTAAGTGCAATCGTGAGCGTATGCCACTGGTTGAATGCAGCTTGGGTGCGGATGAAGGACTGCCCGCTATAGAGGTCAACAATTCCGGCCGTGTTTTGATTATTGGTCCCGTAAAGCCCAAAAATAGTGCTAGTGGGGCCGCCATCCGAGTACGCCAGCGGCACGGAGTAGTACGACGGGGACTGAGCCAGAAAGAATCTGGTTTCAAACTGCCAGCTCGTAGGGGCCGGGTCCGACGCCGAGAGGAGGTCTCGCCTTAGTTCTAGCGATGCTTGAGCAACCGTTGGCACGGTGCCGCGGACGTTCAAGTACCCGCCACTAACATCGTAGTTCACGGATCCGGAGGACTCCCCATACACTTGCCAACCGGGCAAGCCAGGGCCGTCGAAATTCTCATTCAGCAGGCTCTGCGCACCCGCGAATGGAGTCGCGAGTAGCAACGCACTCATCGGCAACCATTTTGTCGATCTGATCTTTCTCATTGGATTTTCTCGTTCCTTTAGTATAGTGGAGAAGTCGCGAAAAACCGCGAAAAATTACATCGCTCGTGAAATTTATCATTCCCTGCTGCTTGCTGATCTTAGGGCTGCCGAGCCAGCTCCACGTTAGTGTAAGGATATGGTTGTGGAAAGGGGTTTTGACGCATGCGGGAAACACGGACATCATGGCGCAGGTTGGCACGGTTTCTAAATCCGGGAAGGCGCGCCCTGCTGTCCGTGGCACCCCTCAGAGAGAGTTTTCACCCCGCCCACCCGTCCGATCGTGAAGCAACAGATGCCCGGAGCAGAAAAGGTTTGAATCCAAAGCTGACCCCGAAAGAGCTAGGTTGGTCCCGGTGGCATTCCCACCAGTACCCCATGCCAAACTCGCAGGGCTTGTGGTCAAGGAACTCGAAATTGTCGGAAACGCTGACCATCCTCCGGTTCCTGGGCTTATTAACAGGGCGTAAGGGCTGTAATCCTGCCAAGACTGATTTCCTCCCACTCCTCCGTACCTAATTTCAGCGTGGCTGCCGACGGCACGATAACTTCCGCCGTCCGTGAGGAATACGGCCCCCGTCGGCAATACAACGAGGTGGATCGCTCTTCGCCCGACCGATCCGCTAACGCCGTCCCAAGGGTAGGGTCCAAGCACTTCTTGAGCGGAACAAATCCGGACTAGCGCCAGGGCACATATCAGGCCTCGGGATCTCATGACTCCTTCTTTTGCCGAAAAGCAGAACCCCGAAAAGGCAAGCGAGCGAACAGCTTACCGAGGGTTCCGGAACCACGCGAATATAATCAATTCGCATTGGTTGGTCCATAACCCGAGTGTTGGTGGCGTTGTTCATTGTCAACTGGCGAAAAGTAGTCCCTGAGAATGGCGAAATTGAGCCAATCGCCGCGCCGTCTACATAAGCTGTAAAAGCAGTAGGCATTACGCCCACTCGCAATGTGTGCCATTGGTTTAGCGTCACCGCCGTTCGTCTTCCCTGCGGGCCTGACGTGATTCCTACCCACGCGACCGAAACGTCCGACGGATCTAGATTGAAAAACCCGAGGCTGCCGCCCTCCCCGTTCAGGCCCGCAAAGCTAAAGTTGCAACCGTAAAAGTTGTTAGCCAGTGGCATGAAAAAACGACTTTCGAAACTCCATGTGCTCGGTGCGCTGCTAGACAAGGGCACAACGGCGCGCGTGGCCGAAAACGAGCCGCCCGGTGAGTCCGCGTGATGCCCGCGCATGTTGTAGCTGCCGTCACTCACATCCCAATCCGTGTTGGACTCCATGAAAACATTCCAACCCGCCATTCCTGGGCCATCGAAGTTTTCATTCAACAGACTCTGCGCACCCGCGAACGGAGCCGCCAGTAGGAACGCGATCATCGGCAGCCATTTTGTCGACCTGATCTTTCTCATTGGATTCTCTCGTTCCTTCAGTATAGTGGAGAAGTCGCGGAAAACCGCGAAAAAATTATCTCGCTCGTGAAATTTATCATTCCCTTGTTCTTACTGATCTTAGCCGGGTTCGCGAACCTATTTCGCCCGGTGTCCTCGGCCACCGTGCTCCTCTTTTGGAGCACAGAATGCCCCGTTGCCGAGCGCGCCGCCGGCTCACTGAACCGGCTATTGGCTGACTGCAAAGACAAGCCGGTTGCCTTCGACGCCGTCTTCTCTAATGAGTCCGAAACGCTCGCAGGCATCACCCAAACGATGAGGGTGCGCAACCATCAAATTGCGTCTCGACTCGATGCTGGGGGGCAAGTCGCCCTCCGTTACGGAGTACGCCGAGTCCCCACCGTCGTGGTCCTTGATGAAAGAGGAGAAGTCGCCTATATTGGCCCGATCGAAAGCAATTCGTCGCCACCCCGACGCTATGCTTACGACGCGATCCAGGCCGTGCTGCGCAGCGAAAAGCCGGAAGTGACAAGCGCCGAGGCCACTGGTTGCCTCCTCCAACTCCACGTGCCCGTCCAAAGCGAGGGCTCTCTGGCTCCGATGATCTCCTATGGCGTCCACGTTCGCCCTCTACTGGAATCTAATTGCCTCCGCTGCCACGGTCCCAGCGGGGTTGCCCCTATGCGGTTTGATTCGTACGTCAATGCGCGCCGCTGGGGGCCCATGATGATCGAGGTACTCCGAAAGGGCAAAATGCCACCGGTCGGCGGCGACGATTCCTCGCTCCGTAGCCTAGAATCCGCGCTCTCAATGTGGGTTTCCAGCGGACGAGCAGGCGGCACCTGGACAGATAAGCCAACTCCTGTCGCTCCAATTTTAAGTTCAACGCCGTTGCCGACGCTGGTTATTCCGCCGGCACCCAATGGCAGCACCATCAGCAGCCGTTGGCTTGCCCCCTCTGTTCCCGCAGGTGCACTCACTGTTCATTCGGTCCACCCGCGCTTGATCCGTTCACTGGACCTTTTTAGAAAGGGCCCGGTCCACGAGGAATGGGTCGGACACTGGCTCGCCGGATCAGATGGATGGATCGCGAAACTTGATGCCGGAGACGTTATTCGCGCTGAATGGCGCGTTGTAAATCCGCTAGCTGCCAAAAGCGGCATGCCCAAAATCTCGGTTAGCCCTCGCACCCAAGCTCCGCCTGCCCTAAGATATCACTCATTAGCCGTAACGTCGGTTGCAGTGGCCCAGCAGCATATGTCCGCCCGCTTCGAGCTTACGTTTGAACTCCCAAAAGGCGAACTGCGGGGATGGCGTCTTGAAGCGTACGGCGAACCGTTCGGCGGCTTCGCGTACATTTTGAAACGAACAAACAAAGAGGTTCCGCTCCTGGGGGCCACATTCTCGGGGGCAAACTGGCCTGCCTTTAATTACGCGTCCGTGTCACTTGATGAGGGTGACAAGCTTACAATCGTCGGGTACAGCATGCTCGCGGCCGATCTGCTTGAGGCACCACTTCGCTCACCGAAATTGCGACTGGTGATTGGCACTTCGCTCTAGCAGTAGGGATTTTTGCCTTCGCTCACGAGCCTGAAGGCTTGGCTACATATGACAGGGAGAGCTATATCCTCCGAATCCTCTGGGCGTTAGTTTAACAGTCAGCTGCCCCTAGGGTTAAACAAATTCGGCACCCCCGTTGTACGGCGGCTTAAAGCGGCGTACAACGGAACATGCAAGGCATCAAAACAGGCATCAAAACAGGCATCACTTTTTTACTTGAATGTATCGCGGGGCTCCTTTTGAGTACAAAAAATGGAGCCGATGAGGAGAATCGAACCCCTGACCTGCTGTTTACGAAACAGCTGCTCTACCGCTGAGCTACATCGGCGCGCCAGGAAATTATAGGCGTTCGGGGGCGGTTTCTGCAACCGGATCGGCATCCGGTGAGCGAATCAAGATCGTAAAACCACACACCACGCGATATAATAGCGTCAAGTTCAAAGAGGAACATACGCATATGACCGATAGCTTTCCGATCCGTCGCATCGACCACGTTCGACACTACGTCAACAACGCCCGCCAGGCTGCTTACTATTACCAGCACGTTTTTGGGTTCAGTATTACCGCGTTCAACGGCCTAGAGACGGGGTCGAAGCAGCAGGTGGATTACGTTCTGGAGCAGAACGACCTTCGGCTCGTTTTCAGCGCGCCGGTGCGGCCGGGGCACCCGATGGCTGGGCTCATTTCCGAGCATGGCGATTTCGTTCAGGACATCTGCTTTGAAGTCGACGATGTGGATTGGTCGTACAAGGCGGCTTTGGATCGAGGAGCGGCATCGGGCGCGGAGCCGGTGACCTGGGAAGATGACCACGGCAAGGTTCGCTACGCGGCGATCAAGACGTACGGCAATGTCGTTCACGGATTGATCAATCGCGACCACTACAAGGGACCGTTTTTGCCAGGCTATCGCCCGGAGAACATTCCCGGCGACCCGATCGGGATCATGGAAGTGGACCACTGCGTGGGCAATGTTGAGCTCGGGCAGATGAACGTTTGGGTGAAGTGGTACGAAGATGTGCTCGGGTTCAAGAACCTGATCAGCTTCGACGACAACGACATTTCAACCGAATTCACGTCGCTGATGTCGAAGGTGATGGCGAGCGGCAATGGGCGAGTCAAGTTCCCGATCAACGAGCCGGCCGCCGGCAAGAAGAAGTCGCAGATTGACGAGTATCTGGAGTACTTCGGTGGCGCGGGCGTGCAGCACGTGGCGATGCGGACCGACGATATTATCCACACCGTATCGCGGTTGCAGGCTCGTGGATTGAGCTTCCTACAGGTTCCTCGCACGTATTACGACATGCTGGAGGCCCGGGTTGGGAAGATTGACGAGAACATCGAGGAGCTTGCGGAACTGGGGATCCTGGTGGACCGAGACGACGAGGGGTATTTGCTCCAAATCTTCACGAAGCCAGTGACGGATCGCCCGACGATTTTTTACGAAATCATTCACCGCAAGGGCGCGAAGAGCTTCGGCAAAGGCAACTTCAAGGCGCTGTTCGAAAGTATCGAGCGCGAGCAAGAGTTGCGCGGCACGCTTTAAGGGGCGGCTGGGTTGATTGGGCGAGGGTGGGACTTTGGTTCTGCGCTCGTCCTTTATGTACTAGGGCTTAGGGCGGAGCTGGAGCTCCGCCCTCCAGGACTCTGCGGTCCGAGCGCGGAATCGGAGTTCCGCGCTCCAGTGCTCTGCACGCTTTAGGCGGCTTAACTGATTGGGCGAGCGTGGGACTTTGGTTCTGCGCTCGTCCTTTATGTATTAGGGCTTAGGGCGGAGCTGGAGCTCCGCCCTCCAGGACTGTGCGGTCCGAGGGCGGAATCGGAGTTCCGCGCTCCAGTCCTCTGACGCGGTAGGATTCAGGGATGCGACGCGCTTTGGGGAAAGGGTTGGCTCAGCTTTTAGGGGAGCAATCGGACGTTCAACCGAGCGAATTGGAACTGACGCAAATTGTGGCCAACGCGGGTCAGCCAAGAAAGCACTTTGACGAAGATGCTCTGGACGAGCTCGCGGAGTCCATTCGGACCATCGGTTTGCTTCAGCCTCTCATCGTTCGCCCCATTTCTGAAGATCGATACGAGATCATCGCCGGCGAGCGGCGATTCCGGGCCGCTAAGCGGGCGGGGTTGAACGTGGTTCCGGTCGTGGTGCGTTCGGCGGATGATGATGCTGTTTTGCAGATGGCGCTGATTGAGAACGTTCAGCGCGAAGATATCAGCCCGGTGGAGTGTGCTTGGGCGTACCGTGAACTACACGATAAGTTTGGCTTTACGCAAGAGCAGATCGCGCAACAGGTGAGCAAAAGTCGGGTCGCGATTTCGAACACATTGCGGCTTCTGAAATTGCCGGATGAGATGCTCGAGGCGCTGAGCAGCGGCCTGATCACCGAGGGGCACGCGCGAGCGCTACTAAGCTGCGAAAACGAGCGGAAGATGAAGGAGCTTTTCTTCCGCATCATTGATTCCGGCATGACCGTCCGCGAGGCGGAGAAAGCCGCCCGGGCGACGGAAAAGGGGGTTTCTGCACCAGCCAAGAAGGTCACCCGAAGCGGCGACCCGAACTGGATCGCGCTGGAGCAGACAATTTCCACGCACTTCGGCACGCCTGCACGGCTCGAGAAGTCCGCCAAGGGCGGCAAGCTGGCGATCGACTTCTATTCCGACGACGATCTTCAGCGGATTTTGGACTTGCTCGGCATCGAATTATGACGGCTCTCTCATGGTTGAGGTGCTTCCACACTACATGCCGGACGAAGAATCGATAAATGCGGCGGCGCTTTTGGAATGGCGACCAGCGGCGATTGCGTAAACTCTGGTCATGTGGTCCAGCTTGTTGGCGACGGTAGTTAGCACTCAAGGAACGATGGATCGGAGCGATGCGGTGCAGCACCTAACTCTCGTGGCGGGGGTTGGATTGGAGCGCAAGTCCGACACCATGTGGGCTTCGCAGATTATCCAACCGGAAATTGATTGGACCGAGCTGATTCCAAGCTGGGATGTGGAGAACACTTCCCTTGGCGGCTCCATCGAAGTTTTTGTAGAGACCGTAGGAGATCGCTTCACCTTTGGTCAGTGGGGGCTCACTCGGCGAAGTAGTGTGAACGACCAAAAGCGACCGGCGGGCACGCTCTTCACCGATACACTGGTCGCGAATCAACCCGGGAAGCCGGTTCAGTTCTTCGTCCAACTCCGACCTTCTGCTTTGGGGGACTTGCCCACCCTGAATTGGCTGAAGGTCAGCCTCAGTGCGGGGTTGCCGACACCATCGGTGTGGGACGGAAAGCCGATTGCCCCGCATGCCGTTCCCATTCGCTCGCAAGGGGACTATCCGGGCGGCGGGGTGTTATGTAGTCCGACAAGCGTCTCGATGGTTCTGAGTTATTGGGCGAAAGAGCTAGACCAGCCGATCCTTGATTCGGATGTGCCGGAAGTTCAGAACTGCGTGCACGACCCGGCTTGGGGCGGGACGGGAAACTGGAGTTTCAACGCCGCTTTTGCGGCGACCAAACCAGGTCTGACTGCGCAAGTTGCGCGGCTGCGGGATACCGCAGAGCTAGATAGCTGGATTCGCGCGGGGGTTCCGGTGGTCACGAGTGTGAGTTACGATCTGTTAAAGGGCAAAGAAGCCCGGGGCGAAAACGACGGGCACCTGGTGGTGGTGGTTGGGGTGAATGCGCAAGGAGATTATATTTTTAATGATCCGGGTAAACGGCCTAATAGGCTCGAATATCCCCGAACCTCATTTTTACGGGCGTGGGCGTCGTCTCGAAATACGGTTTACTTGATCTATCCGACGAAATGGTCGGTTCCGGATTTGCCCTAGGGCGTAGTGCCCAAGCGGCAAAACTTGTCTCGTACTTATTGATTGCTCATGAAGCGTTGGGGATGGATTGTGTTAGGTGTTTCGGTCGTACTTTGCGGCGGCGGCGCGGTCATGCTGAACAGTTTTCGTCAGCAACAGATTGCCGCAGCGTCGGGCCAAGTCGGTGACTCGATCAAGGTGGATCGCGGCGAGGTCAAGGTGCAGGTCGTGGAGAGTGGCACCATCGACGCGGCCCGAGTGGTGGAGCTGAAGAGCCGCGCTGCCGGGCGTCTAGCCAAGTTGCTCAAGGGCGAGGGCGATGTGGTTGCTTCGGGTGAGCTCATCGCCATCATTGATCCTACTGAGACCCGGCTCCAGGTGGACCAGAATTCAGCGCAGCTTCGCGGAGCGGTCGCCGGGGTAACTCGGCAGGACATCGAAATCCGGCAGCGACGAGTTCTTTCGGCCAGCGCATTGCAAAAAGCGCGCGATCGGGTCGCTCAGCTTGAGCGCGAGGTCCGGGTCCAGCCAACGCTGACCAAGTCGTCCATCGAGAGCGCGCAATCCGCGCTGATCACCGCCCAGAAGCAACGGGAGTTGCTGATGTCTTCCACTCAACCTAACGAGCGCACGAGTGTTCAGAGTGAAGTGGACCAGGCCGAACTAAATTTCGACAATAGTGCCCGCGAACTGAACCGGTTACAAGAACTGCTGAAGCAAGATTTCGTGAGTCAGCGCGAGGTGGAGAATCAGCGTCTGCAATTGGACTTGGCGCGGAGCCGCCGCGACGCCGCACGGGTGAAACTGAGTCGTTTGGCTGCCCAACAGTTGAATGAGTTGCGCCAAGCTGAGGAGCGCATCCGGCAGGCGCAGAGCGATCTCGCCAGGGCACGTGCCAACACCGTGCAAGATTCGGGCAAAGCGAGTGAACTCAACCAGGCTAGGATCGCGGTGCGAGAGGCTCAAGCCCAGCTCGCGGACGTGGACGCGCTCATCGCCGGGAGGGCGCAGGGGCAGGCGAGCGTGGACCAACTGCGGTCGTCGCTGAGTGATAGCCAGCGCCAGCTCGGGGAAACCGAAATCAAGGCGCCCTACGCAGGGGTCATTACCAAGCACCTCGTTCAAGAAGGGGAGCTCGTTTCGAGCCTGAGTAGCTTCAGCAGCGGAACGCCGATTGTTCGGCTCGAGGACCGTTCAACTATGCTGGTCAAGCTCAACATCAACGAGATTGATGTCGCCAAATTGAAGTTGGGGATGCAAGCGTCCGTGGTTATTGATGCGCTGCCTGCGGAAGAGTTTTCGGGCGAGGTGATCAAGATTGCGCCAGCGAAGAGCGCAAGTGCATCGCCGACCGACTCCGTGGTGCGCTATGAGGTTGAAGTCCGGCTCGCCAACCCGTCAGGGACCATTAAGAGCGGCATGACGGCGAAGTGTTCGATGAACGTCATTGACCTAGACAAGGTGGTTCGCGTACCGATTGATTATCTGATCAAAGAAGGCACAGAGCGTTACGTGATGGTCCTCGGCGACAAACCTAAGAAGGACGATAAAGGAACCAGAACTAAAATCAAGGTCGGAGCCGAGTCTGCCTCTTTCGTGGAAGTACTGAGCGGCATCACCGAAGGTCAAACCCTCAAACGGCCCAGCTTTAGCGGGCCACCCCGGACTCGTTCGGGAGTGACAGTCGGAGGAGGTTAATAAGTTGAATCCCTGGGACGCCATCAAAGTCGCTTTCGATATGCTCCGAGTCCACAAGCTCCGGGCTTTCCTCACCATGCTCGGCGTGATCATCGGGGTGATGAGTGTGTCGCTCATCGTCCTAGCGCTCTCGGCGTTTCAGACATACGTCAGCGATCAGTTCCAAAAGATTGGATCGGACACGATCTACGTCATCTACAACCCCTCGGGCGAGCGCAACGGTCGTACGGTGGGCGCAATCGATGGGCTAAAGGTGAGCGATATTGAGTTCGTCATGTCGCGAGTGCCGGAGATCGAGTTAGCCTCGGGCTACCGTGATGCGGGCAAGAAGGACCTGAGGGCGGCAGAACGAGAGCTCACCGGGGTCGGCGTGCGGGCGATTGATCAGAACTTCGTAACTCTTAACACGGTGGAGCTCGCGCGGGGGCGACACATCAGTGCACAGGACCAGGCCACTAATGCCAGCGTGGCCGTCATTAGTGAGGAAGTTGAGAAGGAGCTTTTTCCGAAAAAGGACGCCCTAGGCAAGATCATTCAACTCAACGGCATCACGGTTGAGGTGGTCGGGGTGTCAAAAAATCTGGAGATGATGGGCGATCGTAACACGAAGGTGATGCTTCTGCCGCTCGCCACAGCCAATGCCAAGTGGCTGGGGGGTGACAACGTGGACATGATTTTGATGCGTGCTAGGAAAGGCACCACGATCAACACGGTCATGGACCGCATTTGGGAGTCCCTCATGCTGATATCCGATAGTCGACCCATTTATCGCGTCGAGTCGAGCGAAAACGTTCTGAAGATTTTCCAATCTATTTTGGGCGTGATCGGCATGATTCTCTCTGGCATCGCCGCGCTCTCGCTGTTGGTCGGCGGCATTGGGGTCATGAACATCATGCTCGTGTCGGTGACGGAGCGAACACGCGAGATTGGCTTGCGAAAGGCGGTGGGGGCGAAACCAGCATCCATCATGCTTCAGTTTTTGATCGAGTCCGCTACGCTCACCCTTTTAGGTGGACTGATCGGGATGGGGATTGCATGGGTTTTAGGGCAGGTACTGACCCTGGTGACCGCGGCCACTAGTTGGCCTCGGGCCGGAGGGCTCGCCGCGCCATTCCCGATGGCGGCAGCGATCGGCTCCATGATCTTCTCGGCTTTGATTGGGGTTGTTTTTGGCTTCTATCCCGCGGCTCGGGCTGCGAAACTGCAGCCAATCGAGGCATTGCGCACCGAATAGGTGTCATAATGTGCGTTCGCGCTCAGAAAGGGGGCGGCACGCAGATTGAGGTGGGACGCCTGAAAAGCTTTGTGCACTGACTTCGGTCGGTGGCGGTTCCGAATCCGATTCAATCTCACGAGAATCATTTATGGCAACCTATCGAGGAAGAAAAACAGACATCTGCCGACGCGTCGGCTTTAACATTTGGGGCAAAGCGAAGTGCCCGAGCAACAAGCGACCCTACCCAGTGGGTCAGCACGGCGCGAACAACAAAGACAAGCGCACGAGCGAATACGGCGATCAGCTGCTCGCGAAGCAAGTCATTCGACGCTACTACAACGTGATGGAAAAGCAGTTCCACCGCACGTTTGAGACCGCGATGAACATGCGCGGCAACACCGGTTTGAACTTCCTGCGGTTGCTGGAAATGCGACTCGCCACCGCTGTATGGCGCATGGGCTATGCAAACTCGATTTTCCAGGCTCGCCAAATGGTGAGCCACTGCCACATTTGCGTAAACGGCAAGGTGGTCAACATCTCCAGCTACAACCTCCGAGTGGGTGATGTGGTCAGCGTTCGCGATCGCGATGCCAGCAAGAAGATTGCGCGAATGAACCACTACGAAGGAGCCGCAGTTCCGGCTTACATCGAGGCGGACGTTGCCAACATGGCTGGCAAGTTCATCTCGCTTCCGGAAGTTGAAGACTTTCCAAAGTTCTTCAAAGTCACCGCAGTCGTCGAATTCTACGCCCGTTAATGTCGAGAATCATATTGGAAGAAAGAGGGGCTTCGGCCCCTTTTTCTTTTTGTGACCCCCGAGTTCTTACGCACTTCTTACGGGCGCAGGCATCTGAACTTGTATGGTCAGGAATGGCCGGAGCAAGAATGAGCCAGAACAACAACAATCAGAATCAAGGCAAATCTCCCCAGGCATCGGGGAATCGGCACAGTAGCGGCAATCCAAACTCAGGCGACCATCGAGACCCAGATCATGAAAAGCGCGTAACTCCTGACGCGACGGATAACCGGGACAAGGGCACTGATGAGCAAGAAGAAGCACCCGGAGCACCGGACGACTTGGACGGAGGGCACATGCCCGACAATCGCGAAGTTCCTTCCTAGGGGGAGCGACTTAGAAAGCGGCCCGGTTGGGCCGCTCTTATTTTAGTTTTTCGATCACGCTCGCCAAGTCCTGTGGCTCGGTCAAAAACGTCCCCCAAGGATCCGCACGCTGAGACTTCAATCGCATTAGGGCGTTGCGCACAGTGAAAGTGTTCGCGGCTTCCAACTCTTCCAGTTCTTCCCATGCGATGGGCATGGATACAGCGGCACCAACTCGGGCGCGAGGTGAATACACGGCAACTGAAGTTGAACCACGCCCATTACGAAGATAATCCACGAAGATGCGGCCTTTGCGTTTCGCGAGGCTCATCGTGGCAATAAAGTCCTTGGGCGATTGAGCTTCAAGCATGAGCGCGATGCCGTGGGTGAATTCTTTGACTTCGACCCAACCCAGCTCCGGCTTGATGGGCACGCTCACATGAAGTCCCTTCCCCCCTGATGTCTTCAGCCAGCTTTCAAGACCTAGTTCCGCCAATATATCGCGAACCCGCTTGGCACCAGCGCGTACCGCGTCCCAACCCACTTCCGGGGACGGGTCGAGGTCAAAAGTGATTCGATCCGGCAGCTCAATATCGTCCTCGTGGCTGCCCCACGGATGTATTTCCATGACGCCAAATTGAGCGAGCCCAATGAGTCCCTCCACGTTGTCAACCGCAATTCCCTTTCCCTCATCGCCGATGTCGATGGGCCGAATAGAATCCGGCAGGCTATCTGAGTAGTTCTTCTGGAAAAAGCACTCGGTTCCCTGCCCGCCCGGACAACGCACGAGAGCGAGGGGACGACCCGCGATGTGAGGGAGAAGCCATTTGGAGACGTTGACCAAATATTCCGTCAACTCTAATTTGGTGATGCCGTCCTCGGGATAGACGACACGTTCCGGATGGGTTATGTTGATAGTCACTTTTGCCTCAGTTGGTCGCGCGATCTCTGCCACGACTTCTGACGCTTTTTTGTCTTCTCGGAAGCCCTTGAATACGGGATGGCGTAGGCGGCGATCCGGAGTCCACGACATGAACTCAACTTCGCAAACCAAAGAGGGTTTGACGAATGTCGCTCCCTTTGATTCGAGTTTGGACATTCCCTCTTCGAACGGCGATGTGGCGATGAGGAGCTTTTTAAGCTTGCGCATGGTCTCATCCAGCAATTTCGCGTCGAACCCGGACCCGGCCTTGCCCGCGTAGATGAGGCGCTGGTCTTCGTCGAAAAACCCGAGGAGGAGGGAGCCAAAACCCGCGCGCGATCCGGTGGGCTCCGTGAATCCACCGACTACGAATTCCTGGCGCTGAATGCACTTCACTTTCAACCATTCTCGAGTTCGCTCCTGGCGATACGGTGAGTTGGCGCGCTTGCAGATGATGCCCTCTAGACCTTTATCGCGAGCTTGGCGAAAGACTTCGGGACCATGACCAACGATGTGTTCGGAATACAAAATTTCGTCCTGCTCCTCTAAAAGTGCCTTGAGGAGACTCTTGCGCTCCAATAGAGGCTTGCTCGAAAGGTCGTGCCCCTCTAAGTACGGGAGATCGAAGACGAAGTAATCAAGCTTTCCCTGAGGATTTTCGGCAAACGCCT
The DNA here is from genome assembly GCA_043754215.1 of Chthonomonas sp. Taxonomy (GTDB): domain Bacteria; phylum Armatimonadota; class Fimbriimonadia; order Fimbriimonadales; family Fimbriimonadaceae; genus JAFLBD01. The sequence goes on from JAYUVF010000003.1 coordinate 25,767, forward strand.
GGAGCGCGGCAAAATCGGAGACCCCATTGTCATCCAAGATGACCACTTCCCCATCAAGGATCGCTTCTGTTATCGGAAGCTGGGCGACGGACTCTGCGATCTGCTGGAATTTGTCGGTCCAATCCAGTCCATTTCGGGAAACGAGCCTAACGTCCCCATCCTTCAGGAATGCCAGAATTCGGTAGCCGTCTAATTTGACTTCATGAATCCAGTCGTCTCCCTTCGGGGCTTCGGTGACGAGTGTGGCGAGTTCGGGTTTGAACTCACGTGGCATCGGAACCCTTTTGAGGCTCTTGGAAGTGGTGCCTTTCGCGATCTCTTCCATAGTCCGAGCGGTCTTCACGCTAGTCATGAACCGCTCAGTGAGGTCTTCCCCTTCCGTTTGAACGTAATCGTCCTTTTCTTTGATCAGCAACCAGTTGATGGCGTGCTCGTCCTCCTTCTGCTTCATGCGGATGAGAGCCCAGAGGCCGCGCATGCGCTGGCCGGCAAAGACAATCTTGAGCATGCCGCTTTCCAGCTCCCCTTGCGGGTTGTTGCTTAGGACTTCGAACGTCCCCTCGTCCCAGAGCATGACCGTTCCGCCGCCGTACTCCTTCTTTGGGATGGTGCCTTCAAAGGTGCCGTAGTCCAGTGGATGGTCTTCGACCTGGACCGCGAGCCGCTTATTGCTCGGATCGAGGCTAGGGCCCTTGGGAATCGCCCAGCTTTTGTGCACCCCATCGATCTCCAGTCTCAGGTCGAAGTGGAGGTGCGATGCGTCGTGCTTCTGAATGATGAAGCGGCTCTTCTCCGTTGGCTCGACCTTGCCCTTCGGCTCGCGAGTCTTAGTGAAGTCCCGCTTCTTTTGGTACGCAGTTAGAGACGATTTCTCTTTCTTCACGAGCGCTTACGCCTTTTTCTTACTTGAAGACCCTTCTTTGGCCGACCGCGCTTTGGCCATGCTGGCCTTGAGAAGGCTCATGATATCGATGACTTCTCCTTCTTCGGTCTGACCAACCTCTTCCTCGGCTGCCGGTGGCTTCTTGCCGCCCTTCTTGGCGCGCTCCTTGATCCATTTCAACAGGCGTTCTTTGTACTCGTCTTTGTACTTCTCAGGTTCGAAATCACGCATCATCGAGCCGATGAGTTGTTGGGCCATCTTGACCTCTTCAGGGGTCGCTCCGGCTTCTTTCAACGTGCCCGGAAGCTCTTCTTCTTTCGGATGGCGGAGTTCGCTCGGATAGCGAAGCAGGTACAGGTTCATGCCGTTGCCCTCTGGCGCCAGTGCAGCAAGGTATTGCCGAGTGCGGATAACTACCTTGGCAATTCCGAGC
>JAYUVF010000004.1:0-26196 GCA_043754215.1 Chthonomonas sp.
CCCGTAGGCTCGTCTGCGAGAATCAGGTGCGGGTCGTTAATCAGCGAGCGAGCAATGGCAAGCCGCTGTTGCTCTCCGCCGCTCATCTCGCTTGGAAACGCGTCGGCGCGGTGACCGATGTTGACGTTTTCAAGAATTTGGCCTACCGACTTCCTCACCTCACGCTTGGACTTGCCCACCGCTCGCATGGCGTAGCCGATGTTCTCCCAAGCTTTTTTCCGAGGTAGAAGTCCGAAGTCTTGGGGCACGATCCCGAGGCGGCGTCTTAAGGCGGGAATATCGCCCTCTCTGAGCGAACCGACATCCGTCCCATCGAAGTTCACCGTGCCCGAAGTTGCGTTAACTTCCCGGCTGAGGAGCTTTAAAATCGTCGATTTGCCGCTTCCCGTACGTCCAACAATAAAAACGAACTCCCCTTCTCGAACCTGAAAAGAGATATCGCTTAGTGCTTTAACGTATTTTCCGTACTCAACGCTGACGTTGCGGAATTCGATGTACGGGCGTGTCCCAGATGTCATCGGCCTAGTGATGCTACCAGAGGCGCTGGTCATCCCGGGTATACGGACCTAATGATTGGTCGTGTCACCGAAGAGCGGATTCGAGTTCGGTATGCCGAAACGGACCAAATGGGCCATGCCTACTATGCGAACTATTTCGTTTGGTTCGAGCAGGCTCGCTCAGCCTATTTCCGTGAGCGCGGGCTGACGTACCGTGAAATCGAAGATCGAGGTTACAAATTTCCCGTTGTGGAAGCCCAGGCCAGATACAAAGGCGAAGTCAAATATGATGACGAGATTATCGTTCGGTTGTGGGCCGCAGAGCTCAAGCGTGCCGCAGTGAAGGTCTGCTACGAGGTGGTCCACCCCGACAACAACCGCGTTGTGACAGAAGGTTACACCTGGCATGTTTTGGTCGGACCGGAGTTCAAAGCGGTGACGTTGCCGCCGTTCATCCGAGAATTATTTGAGCAGGTCTAGCCCGCTGAAGCTCGCCTCGAGGAGCTCCATCGTGTGCACGACGCGGATGGTTTTGCCAGTGTCTTGACTCGCTTGTTCTAGCCACGCGTGACAGCCGGGATTGCCGCTCGCCACAATCGAGGCTCCCGTGGCTTGCACATTCCGCCATTTCCAATCCAAGAGTTGCTTCGCCAATACGGGCTGCTGAATGTTGTAGATCCCGGCACTGCCGCAGCACATCTCGGGTTCTTGCATTTCGATGAGCTTGATGCCTGGAATCGCCGCGATAAGTTCGCGAGGTTGACTTCGGATGCCTTGCCCATGCGCGAGGTGACATGCGTCATGGTAGGTAACCCTTTGGTTAATGCCTTTCGATTCTTTCAGCTTCTCGCCTAATCCTTCCTTTGCGAGAAACTCACTTGCGTCGAAGACTCGCTCTTCGTAGCTGGACAGGCGGGGATCGAGCGAGGCGTACTCCTTCATCGTGCTCCCGCACCCGGCCGAGTTGACGAGGATCGGAATGTCCTTTGGGATTCCCTTCACCAAATGGTTGGCCTTCTCCCTCGCCTCTTCAAGCAAACCCGAATGAGCATGGAGCGCACCGCAGCAGCCTGTGGAAATTCGGATGGCGCGAAAGCCGACTCGCCTAAGGAGACGCTCAGTAGCCACGTGCACGGGCTCGAACAACGCCTGCATCACGCATCCACCAAGTAACGCCACCTCTCCGCGGATAGGCGGGAGGTCCGCCTCGATGAGCGGTGGATAGTTGCGGGAGGGTTGAGGCGTGGGAATCCGCGCGGTTCCCGGCTGAAGACTAACCATGCGGTTAACTGCGCCCGGAAGTTTTCGTCCGGGAAGAAGTCCCGCCAGTTTAAACTGTAGTTGCGCGCGCCGAGCATCGGTTAATCCGGACAACAAAATTCGCCGAATGGGTCTCGGTCGAACTGTTTCGATGCGAGCCTTGGCCAACTCGAAAATTGCGCCGTACTCCACCCCGCTCGGGCACGCCGTTTCGCACGCCCGACAACCGAGACAGCGGTCCATATGGGGCGCGACATCGTCCCACGTCAGCTTTCCCTCCTCCGCGCTCCGCACCAAGTAAATCCGCCCCCTCGGCCCTTCCGTCTCTTCGCCGGTTAACCGGAAGGTCGGACACGATTCAAGACAGAATCCGCACCGAATGCAATGGGAAGTCAGCTCACTTAAATCACCGCTCATTCAGCCTCCATTGCAGGAGAATAATCCAGCCCTGGGAGCGCGGAGCTCCAGCTCCGCAACAGCCGGGAAGCTGCACTTCGCGTTCCTGGAGCCCGGAGTTGCACTCCGGCTCATGCGCATCTGTCTTGAAGTCACCCCTCATACAATCCCCAAAATCCCCGGATTGAGCTTGTTCGCCGGATCGAACAGCTGCTTAGTCCGCCGTACGACCCACGCTTCAGCCTCCGTAAACTCTGGCCAAGGCGGCCCTCCTACCCTGTAGATCCAATCCCCTGGAAATCGCGTCAAAACCACATCTGGTGCCGCGTAGCGGTAAATCGTCTGGCTAGCCAGGTCCGCAATCCAAGATCGCGATAACCCATCACGACAAGCTAGTTCGAAGTCTGAGTCCCGCACCCTTTGGATGGTCCAACGAGAAGATGGATCATTGTATTGCCTTCCGTAGTAACGGGAGACTCGAAGCTGAGGCTCGCGAACTGCTGCGATGGGAACTACTCGCAGCGTGAAGCTCAGGGGAATTGCGAAAGCACTTCGGCTTCCAATGAGGAATTTGTGTAGATCAAATCCCGCCACATTCTTCGTCACTTGACTGCCAGATCGGCACACTTCGCCATCTGCGGTTAGAAACGAGCACCCAAGCACCCAGTCTCGCCACGACCCGTGTTGGGCTGAGAGTAGATGAGGCAGATTCCAGCCGACATGGTCAGCCAGTGACATCGCCATTCCAAATTCTCCGCTCGCCATTTGTGCGTCTTCACTCCAAGTGGAATTCAGCCACATAACGGAGGCGTGGGGAAGCGCCAAGCCGTACGGTTCGAGTTCAATCCGGATTCGCTCAAGGATCCAGTGGGCCGGAATTTCTGCAACAAAGTCCTCGGCGTCCACACGCCAGGTGTTGTTTATCTCGGGGGATACAACCGTTATAGGGTCAGCCTGTTGCTTCTCGGCGAGTTGAATCCAGAATGCCAGTTCATCCGAATCCTCCTGATCCTCCTCATCGACCCAGGCGCGAGCTAGCTTGTCAGCATATACGGCCGAGGCCCAGGGCAAGCTTACTTGATCTAAGAGCCTATAGTTCGTGAGGCTGACCAAGTTAGAAGCCTCGCGAATCGCCTCCTGCGCTTCCTCAACCGTCGTCGGCTCCAACCAAGTGGTAAACCGCTCGCTCACGTCGCCGCCCCCCGCCAACGACGCACGTGCTCCGTGCACCCTTTCTGATTCGGGATCACTTTGCAGGGATTGCACAGCGTTCCCGTGTTGAAAATCTGCTTCACCAAGCCCTGAACTCGAAGATCGGCTTCCGAGAACATCAGGTGCATCATGTCGATCTTCTCGATGCCGATGCCGTGCTCGCCGGTCAGAGAGCCGCCGAGTTCCACGCAACGCCGCATGATCTTCTCACCCGCCGCGACCACGGCGTCGATCTGCGCCGGGTCGCGGTCGTCGAAGTAGAAGCACGGGTGCAGATTTCCGTCTCCCGCGTGGAAGATGTTCGCCACCCCGATCCCGGCCTCCTCGGCCACGGCGTATACAAACTCCAACATGTCGGGCAACTTTGAAGGCGGAATCACGCCGTCGTGGGTGACGATGGTCGGCGCGAGTCGGCCCATCGCACCAATCCCCTTCTTTCGCGCGATCCAAAATTTCTTACGTTCGGCTTCATTCTGGGCAATTCGAACTTCCAAGGCTCCCTTTTCGAGGGCAGTCGAGCGTACTTGGTTGATCTCTTCCACAGCCGCCCCAGGTGCGCCATCGCATTCCACCAACAGCATCGCCTCAGTCCCATCCGGATACTCCAAACCAAACGCCGCTCGAACCGCTTCAAGGATCTTCCGATCCATCATCTCCAGCGCCGCCGGCAACACCCCAGACCCAATAATCGCCGAAACCGTTTCACTGCAAGCCCGCACGGTTGGAAAAGCAATCAGTGCGGTTTCGACCGCCTCCGGCAGAGGAGTCAGCTTCACCCATGCTTCCGTGACGATCCCCAAAAGTCCTTCAGACCCAACAATCAAACTGAGAAAATCCGGACCCGGGGGCCCTGGCACTCCGCCGCCAAACACCAACACTTCACCATCTGGTGAAACCATGGTCAATCCTAAGATGTGCGGAGCCGTCACCCCGTACTTCAGAGTGTGCGGCCCGCCGGAATTCTCGGCGATATTTCCGCCAAGCGTCGAGACGCTTTGGGAAGATGGATCTGGCGCAAAGTGCAAGCCGTGCTCAACCACCGCCGCCGTCAGGTGCGCATTCACCACCCCCGTCTCCGCCAAGAGCCGACGATTGGGCAGGTCAATCTCCAAAATGCGATTTAACCGTTTGGTGGAAATCACTACCCCGCCGAGCGCGGGCATCGCCCCTCCACTCAGCCCGGTCCCCGCTCCGCGGGCAGTGAACGGCACTTCCTGCTCGCAACACCAACGCACCACCGAAGCTACCTGGTCAGTGGACGATGGAAAAACCACGACTGACGGGGCCGAACGGTCGACCGAATAGGCGTCACAGTCGTATGCCCGCTCCACGCTCCGCCCCGCCCGAACTGCCTCCGCCCCCAAAAGGGAGGTAAGCGCTCGAACCATGGATTCCGCATCAAGGGGCATGAGGTGCCCCGAGTCTACTGGGTACCCTCGCTCCCATGTTCGTGACGTTCGAAGGCATTGATGGAGCAGGCAAGTCAACGCTCATTCGCGCCCTCGCCGAGCGGCTGCAGGAGCAAGGTCGCAAAGTCCTCGTCACGCGAGAACCCGGAGCCGGTAGCGTCGGTGCCGCGATCAGGGAAATTCTCCTCCACGGCGACCACGTCGTTCCTGAAGCCGAGCTTTTTCTCTTCCTCGCCGATCGTAGCCAGCACATACAAGACATCATTCTCCCCGCGCTGAAAGCCAACACCACGGTTCTCTGCGATCGCCACGCTGACTCCACCCTGGTTTACCAAGGCTACGGGCGGGGCCTCAACTTAGACCAATTGAGAGCTTGGAACAAGTTCGCCACGCGCGGGCTCCAGCCTGATCTCACGTTCCTACTTGACCTTTCGCCCGGAGAGTCGGCCAAGAGAACCCAAAAGGGTGACCGACTGGATCAAGAATCCACCGACTTTCGCGAGCGAGTCCGTCAGGGCTTCCTCACCGAGGCTGCAATCGAGCCCGCCCGATGGCGAGTCCTTGACGCTACCAACTCACCGTTAGCGCTATCAGCCGAAGCCTGGGAAGTCCTCAGCGCATCCATTCAACCTGCTTGCTCGTAACTTCTGACAAGAATGAGCAATTTTCCCGTTCCGCCATCCTTCGAAAGCCAGAACCTGGAGCGGATGGGTGCCGCACGTCGACAAGGCATGCCCAACCCAATTCCGTTCCTCTCGTTCGTGGCCTGTACAGGCTTGGGATTTCTTCTCGGCGGCGCAAACGCCGCTAGCGCCGCGACGTGGATCAGCATGTTCGGTGGGGCCACGGTTGGCGTCCTGATCAGTTCAGCGTTCCGTGTGGCCGCCCAATGGGAAAAGGCCCTGGTCTTCCGGCTTGGGAAGTACCAAGGCACCAAAGGGCCCGGCGTCTTCACGGTGCTGCCGTTCTTCGACAGCGTCCGGTTCGTGGACACGCGCATCATGACCCTGGACATCCCGCGCCGCGCCGCCATCACGAAGGACAACGTGCCGGTTTCGCTCGACGGCGTTATCTTTCTTCACGTCATTGATGCCTCGCTCGCAGTGACCCGCGTCCGCGAGTTCGAATTTGCGATCCAGCAATACGCTCAGTCGGCACTGCGCGACATCGTGGGGAGCATGACCCTCGACGAAATCCTCGCCGACCGCGACATGGTTGGCCAGCGCATCGAAACCATGGTGGAGACCGAAATCGATGGCTGGGGCCTCGAGGTTAACAGCATTCGCATCCAAGATATCGAACTACCCGAAGACCTCAAGCGAGTCATGGCAAGGCAGGCGAGTGCCGAGCGCGAGAAGCGGGCGACCATCACGAAGGCCGAGGGCGACAGAGACGCCGCCGCGAATCTCGCGGCCGCCGCCACCACGATGGCCACCAGCCCCGGCGCATTGCAACTTCGCACTCTACAAGCTCTGGAGGGCCTCGGAGCGTCTCCGAGCAACACGATCGTGCTCGCAGTCCCCGTTGAGGTATTGGAGGCGCTGCGCGCCATTCCGGCGATCACCCAGGGGTTCACGCCGAAGTCTTGAGCCAGGTTCACCAGGTTTCGACCGAAGAGGCCATGGCGAGTCTCGCGGCTGAGATATGCCCCGTCTGGAAGGCGGGCGATTTGGTTTTGCTCACTGGCCAACTCGGGGCCGGCAAAACTACTTTTGTTCGGGGGCTGCTTCGACATCTTGGGGTCGAGGAGCCCGTGCGTTCCCCGACCTTTAATCTGATTCAGCTCTTCGACACGGACCCGCCGGTCATGCATGCCGACCTGTATCGCATCGCGTCGGCAAGTGGCATTGGGCTAGAGGAGTATCTGCCCACACACCTGTGCTTGGTCGAGTGGCCGGAGCATGGCGAAGATGTCCTTGCCGGGTGGCCGGCTTGGCACATCCACATTGACTTTGCCGAGTCGGGGCGCGTTGTGCACGTTTTTCCTCCCGCGAACTAAACTCTGCTTATGCCGACGTCCGTCGCGATTTTAGGGGTTGCCCATGTCCATGCCGGCTCGTACGCCCAGCTTCTTGGTGTGCAGCTTGCCGGGGTCTACGATTACGACCAAGCGCGCGGGGCCGCCTTTGCCGCCAAGCACAACGCCCAATATAATCCTGATCTCCATGCGTTGCTCACCTCCGTGGACGCGGTGATCATCTGTTCCGAGACGGCGCGCCATCCAGAGCTGGTCGAGGCCGCGGCTAAGACTGGCAAAGCCATTCTTTGCGAAAAGCCCATCGGCATGAGTGCCGCCCACGGCGATCAGATTGCGTCCGTCGTGCGAGAGACGGGCGTGCTGTTCATGACTGCGCTGCCGTGCTCCTTCGCGCCCGCTTGGGCGAGAGTGCTTCAGCGTATTCAAGCCGGCGAAATTGGGGCAGTGGTCAGCGTCTGTGCCACCAATCATGGCCGCTGCCCTGGCGGGTGGTTTGAGGTCGCCAGTGAGGGCGGAGGAGCCATCCTCGACCATGTCGTGCACGTTGCCAATCTGCTCGAAGCGGTTTTTGCCGAGTCGCCGACTCAGGCGAGCGCGGCGATTTGTCCAGGTGGGGCGGTCGAGCATTACGCGATGATCACGTTCGATTTTAGCGGTGGGCGATTTGCCACCATTGATTCAAGCTGGTCTAGGCCGTCGAATTACCGCACTTGGGGAGATGTCACCCTCAATATCGTCGGCACTGAAGGGGTCATTGAAGTGGATCTGTTCTCCCAAGAGATCCAGGTTTATTGCGACGCCTATCGGGCCGCCGGGTTTTCGAGCAATCTAGACCAGATCATGCTGAACGAGTTTTTCGCGGCCATCCACCAGCAACGCGCTCCGTCCATCACTCTTGAAGACGGGCTGAAGGCGAACCGTTGGGCGTGGGCCGCCTTGGAGTCGGCGGCTAAAGGCGGGGAGCCGGTGGCGTTGGCTTCGTCGTAGGCTTGGACCAACGCGCTATCGCCCTCAGACCCGCGCGAGAGTACAGCACCGCCTGAGTAGGATTCTCTCTCGGCACCCAAACTAGAACTCCGGGCGGCACGTTTCGAACGCCCACGCTAGCGGGCAGCTTCAGTTCGAGGCCAGATTCCGTGTTTCGCAAGGTCACTGACTTCGGCGAGCTGATCTGCACGATCTCGGCGGTGTCGCCCGGGAAGTGCATCGGGTCGCGGTTCTCGGCGAGGTCCGAGCGCTCGCCCGTCGGCAATTTAGCCATGCCGGCCAGTTGAGTGCCGTAGCTCGTCTTTTCAATGAACCTGAGCACGGTGCCGTCGGCGTTGACATCGAACAGCCGCGGGAATTGCCCGATCGCGCGGAAGGTCGTGGCGGGATCCTTCATCCCCCAAAACGAAAATCCCCATTCGCCGTCTCGCTCGGCCACCATCCCGACGCCGCCGGGAGTTCGGATCAGGTGATCCTCAACCGCCAACTTTGCGGTGCTAAACCCGTCCACCACTGCCATCGGTTCGATCCAGGGGCTGGGCTTATTGAGGTCCACCCGCACGATCATTTCGAGCCAGGTTTTCTTGGCTTTGGTCTCCCACCGGGGGACGAGGTAAAGAATCTCGCCGACCCGTTCCCACCCGCTCAAGGCGACCGCGTCAGCCTTCACTTCTTTGCTGGCCAATTGGGAGCGGTAGGATTGGATCTCGTCCGGGGTAAAAAACTTGGCCAGGGTGGGAAGGTCGGCAAATTTCGTCGTCCGAACCTGGGTGCCGGTCTTGACGGTCAGCCCCTTCGCGTCCCAGCTCAGGGTGCTCTTTCGGTCCTTCAGAGCAAATGCAGTTTCCCTGGGCTTGGCCCACTGCTTGGTGTTCACCTTGGTAACCACCGTGCCTTCTGTGATGACAAAAAAGCCGCCGTTGAGCGCGATCACGGGCGGCGTGGCCGGGGCTTGAGTCAAGATCAGAGAGGCGAGCAACGATTGGAACATGTACTGTAGGGATTGTGCCCGATATAAGGAAGGACGATGCTTGGACGGCAAATTGAACCCAGATTCTTGGGAAGCCGCCGTGCAGGTGGCAAATGTCATCGGCGTCCGGGCGATTTGCTCTTTTAACGACCACCGCCAGAAGCTGGTCGAATCCCGGCTCGCGGGGCCAATGCCTCGTCCGGGACCGCGGCGGAAATAAGAAAGCCCGGCTTTTTCAAGTCGGGCTTTCTGGTTTTCGAACTTACTCGCCTCGCGGCTCTCGGTTATCTCGGGGACCTCTTCGATCCTCGCGCGGTCGCATCGGCCGATCTGGGCCTGGTTCGTTGACCACGAACGGGATCAACGCCATCTCTCGAGCGCGGCGAATCGCCTGGGCGATCATGCGCTGTTGCTTGGCGGTGTTGCCGCTCTGTCGGGTCGGAAGCATCTTGCCCCGATCGTTGAGGAATCGCTTCAAGAGGGCCGTTTCCTTGTAGTCAACGGTGTAAATCTTGTTCGTGGTGAGGTAACTCACCTTCTTTTTGCGGCGACCACGGGGGCGCAGATCGCCTTCCTTGTCTCGCAAAATAGCGCTGGCGGCCATGGCTGCCGCCGTCTTTGGGTCTCTTTCCAAGCCACCGGGATTCGACGCAGCGTCGGAGCCCATATCAGCCGGCGTCGTAGTGGTTTCTTCGCTCATTTGGTCCAATTTTTCTCCAATGTGAGTTGCGCCGAAATCGACGCGAACCGTGATTATAGCCTATTCTGCTCTCGTTTCATCCCCGCATCGCTGGGTCTGCTTTGATTTCGATTGCCGTTGGCGATGGAGAAGCCGGACCGAGGGCATGCACGCGACGGTGCGTAAGTGATGAAGGTGATGAACGAGATGAAGGTTTTTGGGGGAAATTCCTTGAACTTGCCGATTCTCAGGCGGAGGTGGGATGATCACTGGGACGTTTCGTCTTGGGCACACCTTTACTTGGGCGCGGGCTCGATTGTCAATCCGGGGAGGCGCACGCAGAGACGCAAAGTCGCGAATTGGTATGCCGGCCGTGGACCCATTCACGCAAAGGCGCAATGACCCGAGTCTGTATGCCAGGCGGGGGTGATTTCACGCAAAGACGCAAAGGCGCAAAGCTCTGATGCGGGGGCGCTGATGAAGATTGGGGGGGGGCATCGCCCTTGCCCGCAAATGGGTATCTGAACCTTCGAAGCCCGGAGTGCGCGAATGGCCCCCGCAAAAGCTCTGCGCGTAAGGTCACCGGACTGAGTCAAGGCCCGTATTTAGTGGGTCTTGGCGGCACGGTGAACCGGGAAAACTAGGATTGTCTCTGCTTGCTCTGCCCCCATAGAGCGGCGTGGCCCAAAACCGAAAGGCGCCCCTCCCCCGGGGCGCTGAATGTCCCAATCCCTCCCCGGGCCGGCGCTCTTCCCCCAATTCGAGCGTCCGGCCCTTGATCTTTTTGGTCGGTCTCAGAAGACCGATCCGGACTATTCCCCGCCGATCCTTTTAATGTACTCAGGGTCATCCATCCGGACCCCGCTCATCTCCCTTCGGCGCTTCTCAAACTTTGGATCGAACGGATCGAAGGTCGCTTCCGGCTTGAACACATCTGGGTTTGAGGGCACGTGGCGGTACGGGGTGTAGTCCGGCTTGCTGGTAAACATATCGTGCAGCGGCACCGCCGTCGCATCGAACTGATTATTTGGGCCTGCACCAAAGATCATATAAATGCTCTTGATAATGCTCATGATGCTCGTGTGCTCTTTAGAGATGTACTTTTTCTTGGCGAATGGGCTGATTGCGAGTACGAAACTGCGGTGACGATCGACCGAGTCATCATCTCCGCCTGAGTCGTCTTGGGTTACAAAGATCGCCATCTTCTTCCACTCTGGGCGATGAGTCAAGTACTCGACAATTCGCCCTAGAGCAAGATCATTGTCGGCCATATAACTCGCGGTGTAGGGGTAACCGCGGCTCGCGTTTGGTGAATCGCCATGGTCGTTGCAAATCGCGATATTAATAAACTTCGGCAGCCGCTTCCTCTTCTTGTCGAAGTTCTTGTGGATGTCCTCAATAAACCAATCAGCTCGCGCAATGTCCGGAATGTTCGTGTTGTACGCCGGGAAGTTGAAGTCGGTGTTGTCAAAGAGAACTTTCGGCATTGGATAGTTCGTTCGATAATAGGTTCCCGCGCGATTTGTCATCCAACCTTCGTCTGTGCGAGGAAGCTCGTAGCCCTCGCCGTAATTTCGGAAGTTCACGCCTTTGCGATCCAAGTGCTCCCAGATTGAGCCGTTCTCTAAGTAATCCTCTGGAATCTGCGAACCATCTGACCCAAAGCTAACGAGACGACCCTTCGCGTTGTTGTTCCATTGGTGATCCCAACCCGCGTAAAACACCCGTGTTGTCCAGAGAGATGGATACACGCCAACTAACCATCGGTGACCGTCTCCGCTCGCCTGCGGTTCCATGTAGAAGTTATCCGAGATAGCGTATCGATCGGCAAGTTCCAAGTGGTTCGGCATGATGGGGGTCTTGGTCTCTGAGCCCTTTTCTCGAATCCAGCCCTGCCTACCGAACTCCGCGTACTGCGGCTCCGCAACCGCGCCTCGAGCCTTTAGCTCTCCAAAAATCCCATCGAATGTATGATTCTCTTTGGTTATGAATACCACATACTCGATATCCTTGCTCTTTTGAAAGTGCTTAGAAGGAATCGGATTTGCTGGCCTAGGGGCGACCGGAAGAAATCCGTTATTCCGCGCGACAATGGCCATCCCTTCTTTCAGTTCCTTGTCGCTCGGAATCGTAACGAGCCCAATCATTCCTGGCATTGCGGCTAATCCCGCTCTCTCATCGGTTGCCGGTCTGGCATGGAACCTCCCTTTCGGTCCCCGTCCTAGCCCCTTCTGCGTGGCGATCGCCAGTGATTTGCCGTCGCTCGACAGCGCGAGTTGCATCGGGAACCAGCCCGTCGCGATTCGCCCGACCATTTTCCAAGTCTTTAGGTCGATCACCGCTACTGAATTCAGACCGCTTTCACAGACGTAGAGCCTTTGCCGAATTGGGTCATGACTCATCCCCGACGGAATCACGCCACGCAACGTGCTTGTCTCCGGAGAAGCCGTGATCTTAAGCGAGCGGACCGGCTTCAGCGTCTTTGCATCAAATTCTTGGACCGTGTCATTATTCGCATTTGACACGAAGAGCCTGGATCCTGCCGCCAACAGTTCATTAGGGGCACTTCCTCCAACGGCCTTCCCACCGTCTGCGGGGGCGTGGATGAGCAACCCAGACTTGGCGGATTTCAGCAAGGTGGGCTTCTTCGCATCCTTCAGCTGATAAGAGTAGATGGACTGCGCTTCAGGCGCATAAGCGCTCCCCAATCCAGGGACCTTGTAACCTTCCATTTCTACTCCTTTCTCCGCTTCTTTACTGGGAAAGGCGAAAGGTGGCTTGGTCAATCCTCGGGGATTGCTACCCTCAGCCCCCTTCTCCAAAACGGAGTAGTCAAAAATGCCGATGTTTGCCACAAATAAGGCTGTGCCGTCGGGATTCAAGGCGACCGCATACGGTTGTCGACCTGCTGGAACTCGACTCAAGACCTTGCCCGATTCAGTATCGATTGTCACCACCACCTGATGGGAGATATCGACCGCATAGATGAGCTTCTGATCCTTGGAAAGGACTAGGTCGTTGACGTATACCGAAGAGTTTTTTTCTCCGTCATTCAGCTTTATGACCCGAGAGGTAGTGAAGTCAGCGGCGTTGACGACTTCGATTTCGCCAGAGTCTCCCAGGCTCAAGAACATTCGCTCCCCCGCAGCGTCAAAAATCGCCGCCGGCGCAATCTCTTTCCGCGCGAACACCTGCTTCTTTGTTTTGTCGCCACTCGCTGGATAAACCGTAAAACCGCCATCGTGAATCCCAACGATCGTGCCGTCTCGAGGATTGCGAGCAACCTGCCACAGGTCTTCACCGGTGTAAAGTCGCATCCCCTTGGGGCGAAGCCAGCGACCGTTCGGCAAAACGGTGACCCCGCCGGGCACAACCTGAGCATATTGAGCGCGCCCTGGAATTTCCAGGTTAACCGGAGTCACCTGGTTCAGCAACATATAGGCGGGAAGCAAAAACATCCGCTAAATCTACCGGGATTATCAGGGCTGCACGAGGCGCATGCAACTTAGAAACGGCGGTTTAACTGATCGTTAATGAGAGCACTCACTGGCGGGGCTCAGTGGACCCTTCTCGATTGTTAAGCCTGAATTAACTCAGCGTTCTCGTTCCCAAACATAGCCAACTTGACGTGTACACTTTGCCCGTGCGGCGAGCCTTCACTCTGATCGAACTGCTGGTCGTCATCGCGATCATCGCCATTTTGGCGGCGATCTTGTTCCCCGTCTTCGCACAGGCGCGCTCCGCCGCAAAGAAAACAGCCTGTCTGTCAAACACCCGGCAAATCGGCATCGGTCTCAGCATGTACATGACCGACAACGACGACCAGATTTTCTTTTTTGCCCACGCCGTTGACCTCAGCCGCACGTCGCCAACCCCCTACGGAGCCACCCGAGAGAATCGTTGGTGGAACCAAATTCAGCCTTACGTCAAGAATCTTGACATTTTGCGATCGCCTAGCGACGGTGTCCAAAAGCCGCACCCGCTCGAAGACGGGCTGGCTGGAAGGCCGTTGGTCAAGCGTTCATACGTTGCCAATCGAGCTGCGGAGGGGCTCAACCTATCGAGTGTTGAAGAGTCCTCGGATATCGTGGTGGTGACCCTGAAGAACGGTGTTTACGACGACTCCTGGTACGAGCCTCCAAAGAACCTCTACAACAAAACCGCGACGACTCCGCCGGTGCTCTGGCTCGACGGGCAGTCTGGTGGTGTGAACAACACGTTCTTCGACGGACACGCAAAGTGGCTCGCCAAGGGGAAGCTGCTCTCCGATCCGTGCGGCCTCCCCTACTCCGGAGTTCAGCTCATGCGGCTGTATCCGATCCCGGTCACTCCCGGCCAGCCCGGGCGGACACCGTGGCACCCCAACTGCTTAAATTAAGACTGAGTGTCCACGACGCGTGGACGCAAGGAAGCCACCAAGTCCCGAACGCCGCTTACGAACACGCCGGCCGCGATGAGCGAGAGGAGCCAGGCGGGGATGCCGTGGTAGCTCGCGCCCCAGCCGGTGGGCAGTTGGCTCCATCGCCACAAATCGGGCAGCAGGTAGGCCAAGAACGCGCCGTAGACGATGCCCATGATGGAGTGCATGCAACGCTCCCCGGCTGGCAGTTTGCGGACCTTGTCCTCTTCCACGAAATCCCAAAGCGTGATCACGATCTCGGCGGTGAGGATCGCGAGTAGAACCCAGGCTAGGGAGCCTTGCCAGGTCACAAACCCGAGCGTGGCGATGATGATGGCGTAGCAAAAGTCGCGCACGGCGTGTAGCCGCAACTCGACTTGGTTGTGATCACCGTGAGGGAGTTTGAGCTTGTATTCGTGGTAGTAGAGCGTGTCGAATGCGCCGAGCGACGCCTGCACCAACAAAATCCAAATCGCTACTTTCATTGGCTCTCGATCCACCCTTGGTATTGGCAGATCGGACCGCATCGCGGGCAACTCACCGTGAGGTCGAGACTCCACCCCTGCGCGTCGCCTTTCGCGTTGGCTTCGATGATGGGCGAAAAGGTCAGCGGCAACCGAATTCCTAGGAAGTAAACGCGCTCCTGGTGGTAATGCAGCCCGCCATCGACGACCGAAACGCGGTGGAGGAACCTGAACTTGCCGGCCCTCTCCTCAAGTAGTCCGTCTACGACCGCGTGACGAGTTCGAAACTTCGACCGCCCGATGCGCCGGTTCCAGCGCTCGACCCCGGGCGTGCGGTCAATTTTGATGTGCGTCGGCTGGTTCTTCCCTTCCTTTGGCAAGGCGAGTATCCAGATAAAGAACCGCGCCATCCGCCCGGGATGATGGGTGACATCGAGTGCCCCATCGGCGGCCACCGGATGATCGGAAAAAGCCCGCAATACCCCTTCCACTTGGTCCAGCTGGTCGCCCAGCAGCTCCCGAAACACGGATTGGCTCATGGCACCTTTGATTGTAGCTGTTCCCCGGAGGGGGGCCTTTAGGCCGCCTTTGGAGCGAGGCATTCATGCCGATCGGAGGTTTGCAATGGCTGGCAGCTCCGGCCTCGCAAAAACTTGGTGTTTCTAAGAAGTTCTGTTAAACTGATTTCACGACGAGTCAAGTTTGACTCCAAGCTCCTGGTACAGCACCGTGACCAAACCAACATTTCTCATCGCACTCACCGCCTCGGCGGCTTTTGTCAGCGCTTCTTTTGAGCTGGCGTACGTCGCTGACAATTTTGACAACGGCCTCTCCCTGGCGAGAATCCACCGATTTGATCCCTCAAGCGGCGTCTACCTGGGCGTGTTCGGTGAAAATTCGTTCGCCTACCGTGACATCGCGGTCTCTCGGCAGAACAATCGGCTTTACGCGATTGACCAAGCTACGCTCCACGAATTTGATCTGGGAACCGGCATTGAGATTCGAGCGGTGCAATACATCGGCTACAGCACGGTCAATGTCTCCGCGGATGGAAATTCCGTTCTGCTTCAAAGTGGGTCCACAGTGCGCACGCTCGCGGCTTCTTCCCTCACGACAACGAGCAACATCACCCTTGCTTCCGCGGGAGCAACGGTCAGTAGCATCGAATTGATTGGCTCGGATATCTATGCCCTGGAAACAATCTCCGCAGGCGCCCCTAACCGATTCATTGGTCGCTACACCTCAGCGGGGGTAAGAACGCAGGGCACGACCGGACAAGTTACGAATAGCATCAGTAAGCTCGGCAAAGCGGTAACAAATTTTGGGTATCCCAATCAGTTGCTGTTCGGATCGAACACCACAACGGACTCCATTGCCTCGGCCTATGTGTTTGCGGGTGGCTCGCTGGGTGTATTCGGCAACTACACGCCAGGAGTCATTTATGACGTGACGGATACCGCCAGCCTCCACGTGGGTGGAGTAGTCATTGGGCAAAATGCCGCCAATCTTGCTCAGGGTGCGCTCGGGGTGACCCAGGGCAACGGTAGCTACACACGTCTCCTCGGGACCTCGATCTTGAAGAATCCGATTGCCGTTACCACAGTGGTGGCTCCAGAGCCAGCAAGCATGCTTGCGCTTGCCGTGGGGGCAGGTGCGTTGCTGCGAAGACGCGCGCGCCGTTAGTGAACTCATAAACAAAGTGGGAGCATTGCTGCTCCCGCTTTCTCGGCATGAATGCCTCGCTCCGAAGGCGGCCTAAAGGCCTCCCTCCACAGGCGGCATGAATGCCTTGCTCCGATAGCGGCCTGAAGGCCGCCCTCCTTTAGATCAGGCCGCTTTCGCGGAAGATCGGATAGTGGCACTGCTTGAACTTCCGACCGCTACCACACGGGCAGGTGTCGTTGCGACCGACCATTTTGGGGTCGGTCTCTTCGGGCCAGCCGCCGGGCTCGCCGCTGGTGACTTCCCCTGCGAGGATCAGCCCCGCGTCGCGACTCATGACATCGGTTAGAGCCGGATCGAAGTCGTCCAGACGCTCCATCATCGGCAATGGATCGTTGGCGATCGGCATGGCGCGGAAGAAGTACTTAATTCCCTGATCGCGGATCCCCTTGAGCGTGAGGTTGAACAGGTCAAAGGTCTCGCGCTTATAGGCGACGAGCGGGTCCACCTGACCGTACGCCCGAAGGTTGATGCCCTCGCGGATGTACTCGATGAGCTGGAGGTGGTCCATCCACTTGTCGTTCACTGCCTGGAGCATGATCTGGCGCTCGACCAAGTCAGCATCGGGGCCGAAGGACTTGAGCTTGTCCTCGTAGGCGCGCTCTGCGATTTCTTCAAGGTGAACTTGAAGCTGGGCGGGCTCAAATTCGTCGAGTTCCACTGGAGTCACGTAGTCCACGATCGGAAGCGATTCATTGAGTCGCTCGAAGACCTCCTCGGATTCGTAAACCCGGGTGCCATCTTCTTCCATCACCCAACCGGCGTTGACGCCGTCTTTGACCACATCCTTGAGACCAGATCGAAGCTCCGCACCCGCCTCGTTGCCGAGGAGGAAGTCGCGGCGCATGCCATAGATGTGCTCACGCTGGCTGTTGAGAACGTCGTCGTATTCGAGAACGTGCTTTCGAGCTTCGAAGTAGTGGTTTTCGATCCGCTCTTGAGTCTTCTGGATCGCCTTTGAGAGGAAGCCCGCGTTGATCTCCTCCATCGGTGGCCAGGTTTTCAGGAGTGGGTTCTCGAGCAGCTTGGCGTTAAAAATCTTCCAGAGATGATCTTCGAGCGAAACGAAGAACTTCGATTCGCCGGGATCGCCCTGGCGACCCGCTCGACCGCGGAGTTGGTTGTCGATACGTCGGCTTTCGTGTCGCTCGGTACCCAAAATGTAGAGCCCGCCGAGCTTGCGCACTTCTTCGGCCAGGCCCTTGCGCTCTTGGTCATTCAGCGGTAGCGGAGGAGCGGCTCGCTCCAATCCACCACGTCGGAAGTGGGTGAAGGTATCGGCATATTGGGGGTCGAAGCTGAAATCATCTTCTTCTGTTTCACTCTTCCGAGCGGCCTCGATAACGGCATCGCTGACGCGTCCACCCAAGAGGATGTCCACACCACGCCCAGCCATGTTGGTGGCAATCGTGATGGCGCCCTTCCGGCCCGCCTCACTGACGATGACGGCTTCCTTCTCGTGGAACTTTGCGTTCAAGATGTTGTGCGGAGCGCCGTGCTTGAGCGCTTCGACCAAATACTCTTTGTTCTCGGCGGGGAGGCCATGCTTCTTGAGGAACCATTCGATGTTGCCGTCGTTGAGCGCATCGCCACTGATGCCCGCCTTACTGCAGACGGTGCTCATGGTTTGGCGATTGACTTCCTCGAAAGGCATGAGGATCAGTTCGTCAATCATTTTCTTGGCTTCCTTGTCCACGTCCTTGGCCTCCTTCTGCTCGTAGAGCCGGTAGGTAAGGAGGGTCTTTTGGAGCATGTCAGCGCCTAGACGCGAGGACACCAACTCCGACATCTCGATGGATCGCGTTCCAACGAGGACCGGTTGTTGCTTCGCATAAAGCCGCAATAGCTCATGCGCCATCGCGCGGAATTTGGCCTCTTGAGTCTTGAAAACCGCGTCCTGATTGTCTTCACGAGTCATCGGTCGGTTGGTCGGGATGCTGACCACGTCGAGCCCGTAAATCTTGCGAAACTCGTCTTCTTCGGTCTTGGCCGTACCGGTCATGCCGCCAAGCTTGCCGTACATGCGGAAAAGGTTTTGGAACGTGATGACCGCGATGGTCTGGCTTTCCGGCTGAACGGCGACGTTCTCTTTAGCCTCAAGAGCTTGGTGGAGACCGTCGCTGAATCGGCGACCGAACATCATGCGGCCGGTGTTCTCGTCCACGATCACAACCTCGTTCGCACGGACCACGTACTCGATATCCTTTTGGAAGAGGCCGTGCGCCTTGATCGCGGCGTTAACGTGGTGGAACAGCTTCGGGTCGCTGGCGATGTTGTCAATGCCCATCATCTCCTCGACAAGGTCCATTCCTTCTTCGGTGAGGGTGGCATTGTGGTTTTTCTTGTCGATGACGTAGTGGATGCCTGGCACCTCGCTATCATCCTTTTCGCCCATGACAAGCTTTTGCACCACTTGGTCAATTTCTTTGTAGAGAGTGGTGTCGGTGTTCGAAGGACCGCTGATGATGTGCGGAGTCCGAGCTTCATCGATGAGGATCGAGTCGACCTCGTCGACGATGGCGAAGTTAAGTTCGCGCATGCTGAGTTGCTCGACCCGGAACGCCATGTTGTCGCGTAGGTAGTCGAATCCGAATTCGTGGTTCGTGCCGTAGGTGATGTCGCACATGTACGACTCTCGGCGCGAGCAGGGCTCAAGATTCATGTAGCGCGGGTCTTGGAGGACGTCGGAACCGTGAACGTAGCGGTAGGAGCCGCCTCGCTCGTCGCTTTCGATGCTCTGACCCTGGACGACACCGATCGAAAGGCCGAGGAAGTCATAAATCGGTCCCATCCAAGTGGCGTCACGTCGGGCGAGATAGTCGTTAACCGTGACGAGATGGACGCCCATCCCGGTCAAGGCGTTGAGATAAATCGGGGCGACTGCGACGAGGGTCTTACCTTCACCGGTCTTCATTTCGGAGATACGCCCGTTGTGGAGCACGATGCCCCCTACAAGCTGAACATCGAACTGGCGCATGCCGAGCAGACGAAGGCTGGCTTCGCGAACCACGGCAAATGCCTCGGGCAGGATGTCGTTGAGAGTTTCGCCCGCGGCGAGTCGCGACTTGAATTCAGGGGTCTTGGCCTTGAGTTCGAGGTCGCTCAGTTCGGACATCTGAGCTTCGAGCGCGTTGATGCGCTCGACAGTGGGCTGGATGGACTTGACGTCTCGGTCGCTGGTGTCAAAAAGTTTGCGTAAAAGTTGGAGCATTATGTTAGAAGGTTGAGCAGGTCCGGTCGCGCAACGGCTAGGCAACGCATCGCTTGGAGAGAGCGGGCGTGCGGACGGTTAAGCCGTTTGGAGGGCGACGGGGCCGTCTCGGGAGCGGTCGCCCGCTCGAAATCCTTCGGGAAGCCGGACGATTTCACCAAATGGTTCAATGGCGGTCTGGTTCTTGGGAGAAGCTTCAATCTGCGGAGCAGGTGTTTGCCAGCGACCGACCCAAGCTAGAGCCCGGATGGCGAGGCGCATCGTCTCGCGTGGCTGGTGAACCTCACCAGTTCCCTCGGGGCGCGGTTGCCGCGCAAGGGCGATGATCACCCGTTCGGTGTGCATCAATGCCATGACATCCCCGGGACCGGCGAGGTGGCCGTTCATCAGGAGAACAATCAGGGCAGGAAGGAAGTGAAGCACTTGAGCTTAAAACATATGATACCGCCTAGGTATTCGCGGGGCAACATAATCTTCGGCAGCGCGGGTCCAAAACCAAAATGGACCCAGTGAGAAACTAATTCACGCCATTCGTAGTAGTGCCCGTGGAAGCTATGCCACGACTTTATTGCTTTGTCCTAAGTTTCATCCTTTGTGGATTCGCTTCGGCGGAGCCCTCGCAGACGGAGATGGCGGCGGTGAAGCTCGCCCAAGCGCCGACTATCGATGGCGTGGTGGATGAGGCGAGCGAGTGGCTGGGAGCGGCATCCGGCCAAGGCGCGATCGAAATTCTCTCGAAGACCGCCTCGCCCGAAGGCATGCAGTTCTGGATCTCCACTGACCAGGAATACCTTTACTTTGCGGCGCGCATGGCGGATTCTCAGCCGGATGCAATCGTGGCTCAGGAAACCCGTAAGAACGTCAGTCTGAGCGGCAACGACTCAATAACTCTCGTCCTGGACGTGCTCGGCTCGCTCAAAGACTTCAATACATTTAGCATCAATCCCGCCGGAGCAAATTCAATCTCCATCGCGGGTGGAAGGGCTGCCAAAGCGGAGTGGCTAGGCGAAATCTTGACCGCGGGTAGCAAAACGGCGACAGGATGGGAGGCAGAAGCTCGGATTCCGTGGAAGATCATGCGCTTGCCTGCTCCGGGCGAGCGAACGATTCGGTTCAACGTTCGCCGCTACATTCCCCGTATCTCGCGAGACGTGGCCTGGCGACTCACCGACGGTGACAACCTCGCCAATATTGGCAGTTTGACGGGAGTCAACATTCCCAAAATCGAAAATCCAAGAACCGTCCAGCTCCTGCCGTACGCCTACGTGGGCCAAGACGAGGAGAAGTTCATCTTCAACTCTGGGTTGGATTTTAGGACCAAGCTCATGGATCGCCTTGAATTGGTGGGGGCAATCAACCCTGACTTCAGAAACATCGAAAATCAGATTCTGTCCTTGGATTTCAGCTATTTTGAGCGACTCGCCTCAGACAGTCGCCCGTTTTTTGCGGAGGGCTCGTCGTACTTCAGGACCGGTTATGACGCTCGGATCTTTGCGAGTCAGCGTGTTCCTAGTTTTGACGTCGGGGTCAAAGCGTTCGGAAAGCTGAACGACAGGAGCCAGTTTGGGGTGATGGACTTAAACACCTTTGGGAAGCAAAACGCCTTTGTAGCGGCTTACAACTACTTTCCAAATTCCCGCAGCAACATTGACGTCGCCGTTTCCAGTCTACGTCGGGATGGCGTCAGTAACGACGCCAGCTTTGTCAACTACAGTCAAGGGATTGGACCGAACCTCTACTACGCAAACGTGATGACCTCCGCCGATAATCTACTAGGCGGCGGTTCTCGGATCACTACCGGCTTCTTTTCTGAGGTGCCCGGACGCAACATGTGGTTCGACCTAATGTCGATTGACTCCAATTTTCGGCCGCGACTCGGATTTAACTCGGAGACCGACGTGAAAGGAATGTCTGGCGGGTTAGGCCGTCGAAAAACCTACAAATCGGGCGCCCTGAGTGACACCGGGTGGGAGGTTTATGGCGAAAAATATTGGCGACAAGACGGAGATCCCTACCGCAGCAGCATCGGAGGTTCCGGCAGCATCGCGTGGAAAAACGGCTTTGATCTCGATTTCTCGGCTCGGAAATCCACATTCGAAGAGTTTAACGACGAACGCTACTCAATTTCACTTGAATGGCCGCGCGGCGACCGCTATCGCAGATACGAATACAACCACACATACGGCTTTTTTAGCGGAAAACGTTATCGCTCGCACGGCGTGAACGTCTCGTTACAGCCGCACCGAGACCTTGTCATCGGGGCGTCGGTCCAGTTTGTTTCTCACTTCGACGAAGCAAGTCAGCTGATCATCAGTGCAAATTGGGACTTACACCAGAACCGCGCGATCAGCGGCAGGATCGTTCGAAGGGATAACGACTACAACGCGTACGTGAGTTTCCGACAGAGCGGAGGTCGGGGAAACGAGTACTTCCTGATTCTCGGCGACCCAAACGCAAGGCAATTCAAGACCAGCCTGATCCTGAAAGTCGTGACGCCCATTGACCTTAGAATCTAGGGCGCGACACGAAGCCAATTGTCCCACCGGGTGTTGGTGGCGAGATCGAGTTGGTTATAGTCCGAAGAGATCGAGGTGAAGGTGCCGCCACTTGAGAAGTCGATGGCCAGCCCCCGGCTGCGGGGTGAGTTGGCGTTGTGTGCTTCCCAGACCACCGCGGCCTCGACCGCATTTTGAACCTGAAGCGCGGCCGCGGCGATGGCGGGCGAAACTCCTGCGCTCGTTCGGATGAGCTCGGCTACATCCCACAGATCGCGATAGGCCCTTTGAGGAGTAGGGCTGTAACTCTGACTGTTGAGCCGGGCCGATTGGACGACCGCATTCACCGTTCCCCCTGCGGCAATGAGCTCTCGTGCGAGATTGTCAAGCGCGGTCGCCACATCGTTCAGCTTCGCGGCTTCGAGGACACTCTGAGTAATTTTCGAGGAGTTGTAAGGGCTGTAGTTGACCATCCCATCAACGAACCCTTTGGTTAGCTGGCGGGTGCTTAGGTTCGGATTGTCGCGAAAAGGATCAAACACAAGGTCGTAGGGATATCCTGCTCCGGGCGGACTTTCTTCGCTCCCCACAATGAAGTCCGTGTGGTCGCGAATCTCGTAGGCGACCTCCATCATCTGCATCAGACTGGCGTCCCAGGCCACGAAGTCCATCTCGCCGCCCGATAGGGCAGATGGAAGCTGCCAGATTTGGATGGCATTGCCGGTTTGATCGTCGTAGCTGACGGCGCGCGTAGGCGGTTCGATGCCTCGCTGCCAGCCGTTGCCGTGATTCCAGATGACGAGCCCGTAGCGATCCGCCGGGTAGTTCGCCTTCCCCCATGCGATGAAGTCGCGAAGGGTGTTCCAGTTGCCCATGTCCACTTCCAATTCCATGTTTTGCAGGGTCGGGCTCTCGATCGCGTCTGTGTTGTCGGGTCGGACGAGAAGTCTGCGCGTGCCGTCAAAAGTTGAACTTGGGAAAACGGAGCGGGCCTGCTTCCACTGAACCACGAACCGCAGATCAGGGTTGTTCGCTACCCTTTCCATTTGGTTAACGTTCAGCGTGGAGAACGGATGTAGGTCATTTGCGGCGTTGAGAAAGACCAAAATCGTCCACTTGCTTCTGGTGGGGGCAAAGGGCGAGACGGTGATGTTGGCGACGCCGGTTGCCGTGCTCGCGACATCCGTTGCCCGAAGAGTGGCGTTGCCAGCGTTCGTGGCCGTGACGAGACCGGTGTCATCGACAGTAGCCGCGCCACCCGAAATCGTCCACTCCACCTCGCCGGTGGAGGTGAAGAAGTGTTCGCCCTGTGCATTGGTTGGGCTCGCGTAGAACCGCTGGGTGGCGTTTTGGATCAGCGATATTGAACTGGGATAGACCGTCATGCCGGACGGGCTTCCGCTCGTCCTAGTATTGAAGACGGTCGTGCCACAAACCTCAAAGGCGGTCTCAACCCGACCCACCACCGGGCCTGCACCGTTGATTGAACTTCGCAGCTCCGCACGCATGCGATACAGGCCCGAGTTGGTTTGGTTGAACGAAATTTCGTTGACGCCACGATTCAAGATGCGACTTTGGAGGACGGTGCCGCCCTCCGAGAGAAGCTGAATAACCTGAGAATTGCCAAGTGGTCCCGACCACTCCGTCCGGTAGTTCAGATCGCTCGGAGTGGAAACGCCAACACAACCTCGCGTCCCGCCGCCCCCGCCACAGCCCGCCAACAGACCAAAAATAACCGAAAGGCAGACGAGGGTGACAACGGTGCGCACTTGTGGGAGACGAGAAAATGCTCGCAATCTTCTCATTGAAAGAGACTATGGCACAGGCTCGAATCTGCCGAGAACTTATGTGGGTTGAGTGAGAATCCAAAAATTGCGTGGCTGCATGCGGTCTTCGCGGAGTTAGGAGTACGTACGACGGACGGCATTACGCCGTGGTCCGCTGAGGGCTATCCCGTCGTCGTTCCGCTTCCGGAGGGCGAGCAGATGATCGTGGACCTCCCCTCTCCTGGCCTCCTCGGAAGTTTAGATCCGAAGCTGGTCGGGGTAGCTGTCACAGACGGCTACGGGAGAGTGAAGCGAAACTGGGGACTAGCGTCGAAGCTAGAGCTCCTAAGCGTTGGTGCCAATCTACTTGACTCAGCCCTCCACAACTTAGTGGACGCGGCGGCGCAATCCGGTGAGAGCGGATGCGTTTTCCTTGATGGCGTCCGGGTTTATTCAGCCTCGTCGCGTTCCGGGCGCAACCGCGAGGTCATTTTGCTGGTCTGCGATGCTCATGAGGAGCAGGAGGTGCGCGCTCACTCCGCGCATAATGCCCGCTCGGCCGAACTCTTCCGCCGTATCGGCAAGGCCCTCACCATGCACCAGACGCTGAATGAGCTCGCGATTCTCGCGGTTCATGAGATAGCTAGTTCGTGTGGTCTAGCCTCGGTTTTGCTGTGGGCTAGAGCCACCGACGAGGAGCGCCTTACGCTGCGTGCCCACGTTGGGGCCAACCGACAGGGCGTGAAGCTGCTGAACACGCTTGAGCCCGAATCGAGGCTCTCATGTGCGGCCGAATTGGTCGCTTCGAAAAGGCAACCGTTCTGGGTTCAAAACGTCAGCGAAAACCTTCTGACCAACCAACTCGAAGCTCGGTTTTGCTACCTGCAGCCAAAGTCTATGGTGGCGATGCCACTGATCATCGGAGATCGGATCATGGGCGTTCTGGAGTTGGTGGGACGCGAGGGGGACACTTCCTTCATCGAGAGCAAGGATTTGTTTGAAACGCTGGCGGAACACATGAGTCTCGCTCTCAACACGGCGCTCATGTTTGAAAACGCGGAACGCTTGGCGAGCTTTGATCCTATGACCGGCGTTGCCAATCACCGGGCATTGCAGGACTTTCTGCAGTCCCAGCTCAGCCAAGCCGAGCGAAATGGCACACAAGTCGGGCTGTTAATGCTCGACGTGGACCACTTCCGCGCGTTCAACGAAGAAGAGGGGCATGATGCCGGGGATGTCGTACTTAAAAAAGTAGCGGACACGCTTAAAGAGGCCGTCCGCCCGTATGATTTACCCGCGCGGTACGGCGGCGAGGAGTTCAGCGCCGTATTGCCGGGGCTTGATTTGCAGTTCAGCTTGGAAGTCGCCGAGCGGGTGCGTAAGAGCATCGAGCAGATTGAGTTCGTCAGCGCCAACGGGCGAGTGCGCCATGTGACGGCATCGTTGGGCGTGTCGAGTTTCCCCGAGACGGCACGCGATTCGGGATCACTTTTTAAAGCCGCCGACGTCGCGCTCTTTAAGGCAAAGCGGGCCGGCCGGAATCGCACTCTGGCTTATAACGGCAAGTACAAAGACGAGGGTAAGAGCTCCAACCTTGATGACACCCTCTGGATGGAGAAATGGCAAACCCCCGAAGATAAACAAATTTGCGAAGCGCTCTGGGCATACCTTCGACCCTACGCGACGTTCATCGCCACATCCTTGATTTTGAGCAAAAATCAGACCACCATTTTAGAGAACTTGATTCGAATCTATCCCTCATATAAGCGGATGATGGCGAGGAATGACCCCGATTTGATGCGCCAGCTCGAGCTTGCCGCCGAATTTCGACCTCTTCTGCCTTCGCTCATGACCATGCACGAAAGGTTCGATGGCTCGGGTCCCATGCAGATGACCGCTCAGAAGATCCCTCTCTTGGCTCGTGTGCTCTCAGTGCTGATGGCTCTGGCCGAAGAAAAGGGTGCCCCGCTGGTACAAGATCCGTCACGATTCGATCCGGAGATTGTGGCGTTGGTGGTGAACATCCGAGAAGCGGCCTAAGGGGTTGCGCGAAGGTGGGGAGGTGTGCTATCCTTTCGAATTGCCGCTCGGCCTTCTGACCGTACGCCTGAGCTGGAGACTGATACCATGTTTGTGATTGTGAAGACCGGCGGAAAGCAGCTTAAGGCCGCGAAGGATGATGTCCTGATCGTGGAAAAATTGGAAGGCGAGCCAGGCACGAAGATTAGCCTGGACGAAGTCGTCATGGTCGTCAACGACGGCGGCGTGACAGTTGGTTCGCCCTTCGTGAAGGGCGCCAAGGTTCAGGTGGAGATCGTCCGCCAGGGCAAGGCCAAGAAGATCGAGGCCTTCAATTACAAAGCCAAGAAGAACGTTCGAAAGCGATGGGGTCATCGACAGCCACAGACTTTCATCCGCGTTCTTGACGTGGTGGGAGGAAAGTAAGATTCCATGGCACATAAGAAAGGTCAAGGTTCATCCAAGAACGGTAGAGATTCAAATTCCCAGCGCCTCGGCGTGAAGAAGTACGCGGGCGAAGTGGTTCGCTCTGGCACCATCCTGATTCGACAGCGCGGAACCCAGTTCCACAAGGGCGTCAATGTCGGCATGGGCAACGATCACACGCTATTCGCGTTGATCGATGGTCAGATCAAGGTCGAGGGTCCGAAGGACAAGCGACGAATGAGCGTCTACCCGTACCAAGCCAACTAAGTTAGCTTTTTGTTAAATTTAGAGCGCGCTCATAGAGCG
>JAYUVF010000005.1:0-25545 GCA_043754215.1 Chthonomonas sp.
CCTCTGGGAGAGGGCAGGGTGAGGGCGCACGAAACTAACCTATGGCGCGCCCGCGGCATCTAGTGCCGCCCAGGTCGTCGGGATATGGCGGATGTGGACCGTATGAGCCGGGGCGTCGGTGCCCGCATAGTTCCAAACGTAAAGGTGCCCGCGATCAAAACGCTCCAGCAGCGGATAATCCGGGGCCTTGGTGGCGGCTTCATTCAAAGCAGGGCGCATCGCTCCGCCGAGAGAGGCCACTAACCCATTGGCAATTTCGAACGTGCCGCAATACGATTCAGGCTGAATCCGGCTGTTGGTAATGACGAACGTGCACCGCCCAGCCATCGCGTCGCGGGCAAACGCCTCCCAAACGCCCACGTGCTCTCGTAAAGGTGTCCGCGCACCCGCCCCCGGGTCGAGGCTGCCGTAGAACGAGTCGCACATGATGACCCTCCGCAGCAACATGCGGTTCCCCGGTTGGGACATCCATTGCCGCACCGCCCCGTAACCCGCGCTGAAACTCGTGACTTGCAGGCGATCGAACCGTTGCTGCTTTCTGAGACCGAGGGCGCGCTCTGCGGCCCGAAGCCACTCCGGCAACGCCGAAGCAGATTCAAACGGCTTTGAATAGGTGACCGAGCCAGCCCCAAAATTCATGATCAGAAGGGGCTCGCGGAGCTCCGCTCGGGCATGCTCGGCGGCGATGTACCACGGCACGGTGTGGACGTGGATCCGGAGTTTCTGACTGCGGTCCCCGCCAACCGCCCAGCCTGGAGGTGTGAACAAAGTGCCGGTCAATCCGCCCACTTTGATCTCACGGGTGGTCCCCGGCGGCATATCCCCAGAGCCCGGAATGGCGCGCTTGGTCATGGACGTGGGTTCGACCAATGCGGCAACAACAAGAACGGCGGTGAGCATGACTCTATTCTAATCGGGAACAATCGACTGAGATGCTCATTCCCGCACGCGAACAATTTTTGAACCTCGCGGCGGGGCGGCGGATGCCGGTCTACGCCGACCTGCTCGCCGATCTCGAGACGCCGCTCACCGCTTACTGGAAACTAGCCCACGACGAGCCGCTCTCTTTCCTCCTCGAAAGCGTGACCGGCGGCGAGCAAGTCGCCCGCTACTCCATCCTCGGTGTCCGACCCCGAGCCGTCCTGCGCAGTCGCGACGCTGGTGATCCATTGGAGCTCTTGGAGACCGAGCTAAACCAAGAAGTCGTCCCCGTCGAGGGCCTGCCCCGCTTCTTTGGCGGCGCGGTGGGCATGCTGAGCTACGACTTTGTTCGGTTCATCGAAACCCTCCCCGACCAAAACCCCGACCCGCTCGCCCTCGACGACATGGCGATGTTCCTGACCGACGCCGTCGTCGTCTTCGACCACGCCAAGCACATCATCCGCATCATCGTCCTCGCCGAGGGCACCGAAAATGGCTACTCAGACGCCGCCCGGGAAATCGAGCGCATCACCGCCCGCCTTCGCGAGCCGCTCCCCGATCTCCCAACCGGCACCTTCCCCGTCCATCCCACCACCAGCGACACCACTCAAGCGGAATTTGAATCCAAAGTCGTGTGGGCCAAGGAATATATCGCCGCCGGCGACGGCATCCAAGTCGTGCTGAGCCAACGCTTCAGCAAACCGTCCGACGCCCACCCGGTCACCATCTACCGCGCCCTCCGCTCCCTCAATCCTTCTCCCTACATGTTCCTGATTCGCTTCGGGGACTTCGATTTAGTGGGCGCCTCGCCGGAACTTCTGGTGAGCCACCACGGCGGCCGCGCCACCGTTCGCCCCATCGCGGGCACCCGCCCCCGAGGCCAAGACGACCTCTCAGATGCGGCCCTCGCCGAAGAACTTCTAGCCGATGAAAAAGAGCGAGCCGAGCACCTCATGCTGATTGATCTAGGCCGCAATGATCTCGGGCGCGTGTGCGCCACCGGAACCGTCACCGTGGGCCATCTAATGCAGATCGAGCGCTACTCCCACGTGATGCATATCGTTAGCGAAGTCACCGGAACGCTGGACCCGACCCGAACCGTGTTCGACTTAGTCCGCGCCACCTTCCCCGCCGGCACCCTCAGCGGCGCACCAAAGGTCCGCGCAATGCAAATCATCGAAGAACTGGAAACCTCTCGCCGCGGAGCTTACGGCGGTGCTGTGGGAACGTTGACTCCCCTCGGTGACGTGGACCTCGCGATCGCCATCCGAACCATCGTGCTCAAAGACGGCATGGCGCATGTCCAAGCCGGAGCAGGAGTGGTTTTCGACAGCAACCCCACCTCAGAGTGGCAGGAGACGTGGAACAAAGCCAACGCCGCCCTCCGCGCCCTCGACCTCGCTCAGCTCGGCCTTTAGCCGAGCAGGCCCTTGACCGTCGCCACCACGTTCTCAACCGTGAATCCAAGTTCCCGGAAGTTGACGTCCGCCGGTGCGCTCGCTCCAAAACGATCCAGTCCCACGTGGGCGTCGGCATACTTCGCCCACCCAAGGGTCACGCCCGCTTCAATGCTGACCGTCGGCAAACCATCTTCCAGCACCGAATCCCGATACTCCGCCGACTGCCGCTCAAAGAGGTACCAACTTGGCAAGCTCACGACCCGCGTCGCAATCCCCTCGGCATCCAGCGCCGCTGCCGCTTCCATCGCCAGCCCGACCTCACTGCCCGTCGCCACCAAACAAGCCTGCGGCTGAGCGACTTGCTTCAAAACATATCCCCCCTTCTCCGCCGGATGATCGCCAACCGACGCGGGTGAAACCACTGGCAGCGCCTGTCGCGAAGTCACGATTGCGGTGGGGAAATCCTTCGCTTCCATCGCGACCTTCCAAGCCACGATCGTCTCATTCGCGTCAGCGGGCCGAAACACATTAAAGTTCGGGATCGCTCGGCAGCTCATCAAATGCTCAACCGGCTGATGCGTCGGCCCGTCTTCACCCAGCCCAATCGAATCGTGGCTGAAGCAAAACACCGTCGGGCAGTGCATCAAAGCGGCCAGCCGAATCGACGGGCGGCAGTAATCACTGAAAATGAAGAACGTCCCCGCCATCCCGCGGGTCCCGCCGTGCATGGTCATGCCGTTGGCCGCCGCCGCCATTGCGTGCTCGCGAACGCCAAAATTAAGATTCCGACCCGCTTGATTCTCGGGCGAAAAGTAACCGTTCCCCTTAATCTCGGTCATCACGTTGTGGGTCAGATCAGCGCTTCCACCCATCAGCCCCGGATACGCCTTCGCCACGAGCTGCACCGCCACGCCATTGGTCGCGCGGGAAGCCGTCGGGCTCGTAGGCGCTTCAAAACTCTCGGTCCAGTTAATCAGCGGCGTCCCATCCCACATCGCTTGCCACTCCGCCGCAAGCTCTGGATATTCAGCGGCATAGCGCGACAACCGGCCATTCCACTCAGCCACAAGGCCTTCTCCCGCCTCTCCCGCGGCCCCAAACCGTTCGGCCGCCGCAGCAGGAATCCAGAAACTCTGATCAACGGGCAAGCCCAGCACTTCCTTGGCCAGCTTAAGCTCATCAGCCCCCAGCGGTGAGCCGTGCGACTTCTCGCTGTTCGCCTTATTTGGGCTACCAAAACCAATGATCGTCCGAGCCGCGATCAGACTCGGTTTGTCGGTAACTGCTTTTGCTTCCACCAAGGCGCGGTCGACCGCTTCGCAATCCATCCCGTCGATATGCTGAATATGCCAGCCCATCGCCTCAAATTTTTGCCCCGTGTTTTCAGTAAAGGAGAGATGAGTATTTCCATCAATGGTGATGGAGTTGTCATCGTATAGCACGACCAGCTTGCCTAATCCAAGGTGTCCCGCCAGTGAACAAGCCTCCTGAGCCACGCCCTCCATCAAGTCGCCATCACTCGCGATGACGTAGGTGAAATGATCGACGATTTCGTGCTCCGGCTTGTTGAACCGCGCCGCCAGATTCGCCTCCGCAATCGCCATTCCCACCGCGGTGCTGATTCCCTGTCCGAGGGGGCCAGTTGCCATCTCAACGCCCGGCGTGTGGGTGTTTTCCGGGTGTCCGGGGGTGATACTTCCCCACTGCCGGAAGTTCTTCAAATCGTCCAACGCGACCGCGTAGCCGGTCAAATGCAGTAGCGCATACAGCAGCATCGAACCATGGCCAGCGCTCAAAACAAACCGATCGCGGTCCGCCCATTTCGGTGACCTCGGCGCATGCTTGAGGTGCCTATCCCAGAGGGTGAACGCCATCGGCGCGCAACCCATTGGCATCCCCGGGTGACCGCTTTTCGCCTTCTCCACCGCGTCCATCGCAAGACCGCGAATGACGTTGATACAGAGCGTTTGAATGTCGGCAGGGGGGGCAGTAGTCACGGAGCGAGGGTACCCGGTGAACCGACGAGGGAGCCTTATGCGTCACCTTCACGGGTAGCATCAAAACGAATGATTTCCACTTTACTCGCTGGCCTTGCCATCGCCCAGGCCGCTCCGGTCTGGAGTGTCGACCCGAGTGGCACGCTCATTTGGGGAGGCAAGCCGTACGTCCCGCTCGGACTCCGCGTGGCGGGAACTCCCGAGGCGGTCGAAGAAGCCCACAGCGCGGGTGTGCAAGACCTCCTGGTGGAACTTCCCGCCGATGGACGAAGCTGGCCCGCCACTTTCGCAGCGCTGGAGAAGAACAAGTCCCGGTTCATGGTGGAGATCAACTCCATGGCCCCCGCCTCAACCGGCGTCGTGGTCGAGCCCGAATCCTATCGAGTCACCGGGATCAACCAAAAGACCCGAATTCAAGCTAATCTTCCCGGCGCAGTGGGGGCACTGATTTTGCTCGTCACCGCCGACGGCGCAATCCAGAAAACCCTGCGAGTCTCCACCGATCCGAACGGTCGCATCGACGAAGAGGTGGACCCGGGCAACACAGTCGAGCACGTTGCGCTGGTCTATCCGATCACCAAAGACAGCCGCTTCCCCGACGGTTGGGACGGCCTAGATGACCATCGCGACCAAGTGCTGAGCGCATTTTCCATGGCCGGTCCGATGCCTGGTCTCCGAGGGCTCGTCAACCCCATCGGTTCAGTTGCGCGGTTCCCCGAAGCCGAACTCCGCTTCGTCCCCACCTCCGCCCGATTTCGGCTCGAATTAGAAGTCTTCCTCAAGGGGCGCTACGGCACCCAACGCCGCGCCGAGCAGGCGTGGTCCATTCAGGCCGCCGACTTCGCCTCGTTTGCCGACATGGCCCGTCTCATTCCGCTATGGTCACCCAAGCGCGGTGTGAATCACTACTGGGACCCCACCACCAACCGAACCTACTCGACCATCAGCAAGGTCAACTCGGCCTGGGCAGATATCCAAACCGTGTACAACACCGCCCTCCGCCGCCGGATGATTAACCTGAGCCAGAGTCTCCAACAGAGCCTCGGCGTTCCCGTGGTTCAGACCTGGAGCGGATGGAACGGCCCATATGAAGGCAATGCCGCCGGTCTCGCGGGAGTTGCAGTAAGACTCGAAGACGATAGCATCAGCGGCCTCCTCAACGGCGCATCAAAGGCCGCGAGCACGCTGAGCCGATGGGACCGGACTGGGCTCCTTCTCGCCACCGACGTTCGAGTACGACCCGATGAAGGCGACTATGCCGCCATTCCCGCCGTCATCAACCAAAGCGCCGGCCTCGGCATGCGAGGCTGGTACTTCACCGTCAGCGACCCCGAGTCCGCTAAGCGCGTGGGTGACATGCACATCGCCAACCTCGATCGCACCGAATGGCTCACCCCGCGCCCCGCGTTCCTCAACTTCCCCGAGTCCGCCCAAAATCCCGCCCTTCCCATGCTGCTGGGATCAAACACCTGGTGGGTCCCCGCCCCCCTCGATGGCAACCGAATCGACTTCGGTCGCAAGATCAGCGGATACCGCATGCGGTCCGCAGACGGCGATCAAACCGTCCTGTGGTCGAACCAGGACCCCATGAAGGTGCGCCTACGCCTTCTCGACCCCAAAGCTGCAAGAGTGAGGGCAGTCAACGGGCAAGCGGTGACCGCGAAGATCACTAAAACGCACATCGAACTTCAACTCACCACCAACCCCATCGTGGTCTCCGGTCCCGAAGTCCCTGTCCCCCAAGAATGCATCGACGAGACAATGACCGAGTTCGCGTCCCTCGCGGCGAGCGTCCCCACCCAGGTTCAAAACATGGTGGATGATCTCGAGTCTTTCCGGCAATTGTCCACTACGATCAACCAAAACCCCAGCGGCGCATTCCTCGGGATGCGTAGCCGACTCGAGCGCCTACGCCGCTCCCTCGCTCCCATGGCGTGGGTCGAAGCCGAGAACTCGCGCGAGCACAGTTTCAGCGAAGCCCAAACCGACGCGAACGCATGCGGCCAAGCCGCCCTCATGCTCTCAACCCGACTCACTCCTCTAGAAGGCTTGTTCCGGGCTAAGTACCTCTTCAACCCGCGAATCCCCGGCAACCAAGAAATTTGGATCGCGATGCGCGGGAGTTCTGCGGCCCAGAACGCCGTCTACGTCACCGTCAACGGAGAGCGTCTCGACCGAACGGTATTACCTATGGCGAGTGTCTACGGCAACGGCTACGGTTGGTTGAACATGGGCACCGTGAACCTCCCGATGCAGCAAGTCAGCATCGAGGTGATAACTCCCGCCCCGCTCGTTGCCCCAATGTCTCTGGACGTGGTGCTACTAACCACAACCGGTTACAAACCAAACGGGCCGTTTTTGAACTGGTACCCACCCCTCTCGGTCGTCCCGCGGCGAAACTAGAATCCGTGGTGAACCATGAACGACTTGGCCATGCCCTTCCATCGCTCCGTGAGAAGGGTGGCCTCAGGAAAGCACTTGCGTAGCTCCGCCTTTGACATCAACCGAAACTCGGCAATCGTCTGATGGGCCGCCTCATCGGTCTCACAAGGCCCCAAAAATCCGACCCTGCGACGCCGGATGATCGCCTTCCGCAGCCCGAACGGCAAGAACTGCCAGCCGGGAAAGAGAAAATGGGGCTCCATAAAGAAGTACCGATTCGGCGTCTGCAGGAAGTATCTCTGCCCGATGCGTCGCACCTCATTCGCCATCTTCACCTGGTTCTCCCAAGTGAAAACGTGCTCGATCACCGAGTTCGAATACACGATATCAAAGGACTTGTCCGCGTATTCGGGCATCGAAGTCCCATCGCCGTGAACAACATCAACGAAATCCAGCTCAGAGGGCCATGGCGCCAAATTGGCGCAAGTGATCGAAACCCCAGGAACATCGAACCCCAGTTTGAGCCAGTAATCGGGCTCCCCACCCACGTCCAGAATGCGGCAGGGCTTCGGTACGGACTCAAGCAAATCCAGAAAGATCTTTAGCCGCTTCAGCCTCATCTGACGCCCAATCGACTTCTCGTCTTGGTAATAGATCTTGTCAGAATCCAGCATACGGTTCCGAGGAGCATACTTCATGCCAGCCCAATACAAAAACTCCCCGACCTCTTAGGTTCGGGGAGTCTTGTCTGCAACCGAAATGCTTAGGTTTTGATCTGAATATCAACGCCACTGGGAAGATCAAGGCGCATCAAGGCGTCAATAGTCTTATTATTTGGCTCGTTAATATCAATCAGTCGATTGTGGGTCCGGATTTCGAAATGCTCCATGGACTCCTTGTCAATATGGGGTCCGCGGATCACGCAGAACTTGCGGATGTTGGTCGGAAGAGGAATCGGACCGCTGATTCGCGCGCCGGTGCGGCGGGCGGTTTCTGCAATTTTCTCTGCCGAAATGTCCAGTACGCGGTGGTCGTATCCGCGGAGTCGAATTCTAACTCGAGGTGCCTTCATAGTTTTCTCAGATCGCGAATTCCAAGAGAGCGGCTAGCTCATCCCCAACCTCGCAACCTGCAGATGATACCTCACCAGCCCAAAGCACCCGCCTTTTTGTATCATGGTTGAGATGCCAGCCGGACCCAAGGTGTTCCTCACCCGCCCCATTACAAAATTGGGCGATACCGTTGTCCTCACCACCATTTTCGTCGAGCTACTCCGGGCCTACCCCGAAATCCGGCTGACCTGCATCGGTGGAGAGGTGATGCGCTGGGCCTCAAGCCTTCTACCAGATCGTTTTGAACTACTCCCAGTTGAACGACCCAACGCGACGGAAGCCGATATCGTTATTGAGTTCGGTCAAGCTAAGTTGAGCACCGTGCTGCAGTTAAGTCGGCTGAAGCCTCACAAGTTTGTCGCCGAGCACCGTGGGTTGCTGAGCCGATTTGCGACCCACCGGGTTCCCCGCGGACGCCCCCGAACGTTGCACCAGCTAGAACTGTGGGGTGAGTACTTCCGCCTTGTCTTTCCCGAACTGCCAAAACTGACTGAGTACACCGATTTTCGCGGGCTCATCACATCACACGCTCCCACCCGCAACTTCATCGCGATCCACACTCACACCGGGGGTTCAAATCGCCTCCCCAGCTTAGAAACCTACGACCAACTCATCAGGCTTTGTGAAGAACTGGGATATCAGGTCGTCCTCATTGGAGGACCTGAATGCGGCCTTGCCGACCAGATTGCTCAACGTCATCCCCAAGTTTCAGCCGTGGTTCCGGCCAACATCGCCGACCTTGGAGAACTTGTTTACAACGCAAGCCTCGTCGTAAGCCCGGACACCGGCCCAGCCCATCTCGCCGCTGCCATGCGGACACCTGTACTGGATCTGTTCTGCAAGCACTTCGTCCCTGCCGAACGATGGCACCCGCTAGCTCCTGCGGTCGCGACAATTCGTTCCGAGTCAGCGTGCCCTTCGTGCGTCATAAGGAATCGGTGTTACCGGGAGAACTTCCCTGATTCCACCTGTACGACCAGCTTTGACATCGCAGCGATCTCAGATACCGTCCAACGTCTGCTTCAACCTAGCCACTGAACCGGCAAGCAGGGCACAAAAAAAGACCCCCGAGCCGAAGCTCCGGGGTCTCTTTTACTCAACGAACCAAGGCGATTAAGCGATGATTTCGGTGATCGTTCCAGCGCCAACCGTTCGGCCGCCTTCTCGAATCGCAAACTTGGAGCCTTGCTCCATAGCGATTGGCTTGTCTTCAAGCAACGAGATAGCCATCTGAACGTTGTCGCCAGGCATACACATTTCGGCAGGATCGCCAGCAGAGCTGAAGATGCCATCGATGGTACCGGTGACGTCCGTGGTTCGGAAGTAGAACTGCGGGCGGTAGCCAGGAACGAACGGGGTGTGTCGTCCGCCCTCTTCTTTCGAGAGAACGTAAACTTCGCCCTTGAACTTCGTGTGAGGCTTGATGGAACCTGGCTTGCAGATAACCATGCCGCGCTCGATCATATCTCGATCCACGCCACGGAGCAACAAACCGACGTTGTCGCCAGCTTGGCAGTCGTCGAGCAGCTTGCGGAACATTTCAATTCCGGTGCAAACCGTCTTGCGCGGAGCTTCCGAGAGACCAACGATTTCAACTTCGGTGTTAACCAAAAGCTTTCCTCGTTCGCATCGACCGGTTGCCACGGTGCCTCGACCAGTGATCGTGAACACGTCTTCGACAGCCATCAAGAATGGCTTTTCGTGGTCGCGCTCTGGAGTCGGAATGAAGCTATCCACCGCATCCATCAAGTCAATGATTGGCTTGAATGCTGGATCGTCGAGGCCCTTGCCAGCTTCGAGAGCTTCAATCGCCTTGACCGCAGATCCTTGAATGATCGGAGTCGTGTCGCCAGGGAAGCCGTACTTGCTGAGCAGTTCTCGGATTTCCATATCGACGAGCTCAAGAAGCTCTGGATCGTCGACGAGGTCGACCTTGTTCATGAACACAACCATGTGCGGAACACCGACCTGGCGGGCCAGGAGGATGTGCTCTCGAGTTTGTGGCATCGGACCGTCGGTCGAAGCCACCACGAGAATTGCGCCGTCCATTTGGGCGGCACCCGTGATCATGTTCTTGATAAAGTCAGCGTGACCTGGGCAGTCGACGTGAGCGTAGTGTCGCGAATCGGTTTCGTACTCTTGGTGCGAAATGTTGATCGTGATACCACGGGCCTTTTCTTCAGGCGCCGAGTCAATTTCAGCGTAGGAGACTTTCTTGTTGGAAGAAATCTTTTGGGACATCACGCCCGTGATCGCTGCCGTCAAAGAGGTCTTGCCGTGGTCGACGTGACCGATGGTCCCGATGTTAACGTGGGGTTTTTTTCGTTCGAATTTAGCTCTCGCCATATCTTTATCTCTGGAGTTGGTTGGGGTGTCCGCCACCCGCCCACGGTCGGGCTCCAGGGTGCTTGGACGGGCGCCTGCGACAAATGCCGCCCGCGCAACATTAGCTAGTATACCGCCCGATTGAGCCAGATTCAAGAGTCCCAGCGAAGTCCAGGGCTCCAGGAGGCTCCCACCGCACGATAAACCGGAATTTCATGCTGGAATAGCGGTCTGCAGCCTCGCGTCGCCCCGACCGCAATCTAGGGCTCCAATTCTTGGGAGATTCGCTCGCCGTCTGTCAGTTATGCTTCTTCCGCCTCCGCTGCAACAGAGCCGCGACGCCGGCTCCGAGCGCAATCATCGTTCCAGGCTCGGGGGCCAGGACCATTCCCACCGAGTAGATCGAATTGGTATTTCGGGTGTCGAAATTCTCCGTCCAACTGTCAGTTTGACCCGGTGTGAAATTACTGTCGTACTTAACAAAACGAGTCAGAGTGTTGGTGGTGCTATCGCTTCCAATCAAGTAAAAGCCCATGTGAGCCGGGGCAATGGCAACGTTGTGAATGGTCGAAAAGGGCAAAAGGGAGGAAACCGCCGGAGCTCCGACCGGAAGACCCGTAGCCGGGTCTATTTGCACGGAAACGAGATGTTGAGCGGTCGTAGAGGAACGAACCACTGTGCGCGCCCATGTTCCTCCGAGATAGTCCGAGGTCAACACAGTGGTCGAGCCACCTGATCGCGTAATGCCGGTCCCTGTCGAAACCGAACCAAGTATTGCGCCCGCGCTATTATAGGTCGTCAAATTGACGGCAAATCCGGTGGACCCGAATACAACGAAGTTCCCTCCACTCAGCCGCGTGCCGCTGAACGCCGCAACCGTGCCGCTAAGGGTGGTGACCGTGGTGTTCAATGAAAGAAGCCCCACACTGATCACGGACCCCGTAGTGAAGCCGTGGACGATGCTGGAATCGCCAGAGAGATTGCTAAACTGAGCGGCCCCAAAAAGTGCGTCTGCAATCCCCGAATACATTGCGGTGCGATAACTGGAAGTCGCGCCACGAACAATGCCGTAAGGACCACCTCTATAGATGATGCTCGTAGCCCCGCTTGATGCCCATCCCCCGAGTTGAATTCGGTTAACTGGGTCATAACGAATCACCCGTCCCGTGGTCGAACTCGGCAAGTACATTAGATCGAAACTGGGTTGAGCCCAACCCAATGTCGTCAACGAGGCCAGCAAAGCTAACGCTGAAAATCGCATGGCTACATCTTATCAAAGAAGTGGCAAA
Organism: Chthonomonas sp.; assembly: GCA_043754215.1. GTDB lineage: Bacteria > Armatimonadota > Fimbriimonadia > Fimbriimonadales > Fimbriimonadaceae > JAFLBD01. The sequence continues at coordinate 11,427 of JAYUVF010000005.1, forward strand.
ACAGGTAGAAAAAGCGCCGACTTTTTAAATCGTACGCGCAAGCGTCCCGCCTTCCCGCTTTCGGCCCACCGCCACGCCGCTCCAGATTCAACTATCAGGCAGGACCTTTTGTTGGCCCGGTCTTAGAACAACCCCTCAACCGACAGATACCGCTCACCTGTATCGTAACAGAACGCCAGAACATGGGCGTTTTGCGGCAGCTCAGGAAGCTTCTTCGCCACCGCTGCCAATGCCGCACCTGACGAAATGCCAACGAATAGCCCCTCCTCACTCGCGGCCCGACGAGCGTAATCAAACGACTCCTCTTCCGTCACCTGAATCGCCCCGTCCAGCGCTTCTGTATGCAGGTTCCCGGGAATGAACCCGGCTCCAATGCCCTGCAACTTATGCGGCGAGTGCTCGCCCCCGCCGATGACCGGTGACTTCTCCGGTTCAACCGCAAAGACCTTTAGGTCTGGCCAAACCGGTTTCAGAACCTCAGCGCACGCTGTAATGTGACCGCCCGTGCCCACTCCAGTGATGATCGCATCGAGCCCATCCGGAAAATCAGCCCGAATCTCCTCCGCAGTAGTTTGTGCATGGACCGCGATGTTCGCCACATTATCAAACTGCTGCGGCATCCACGCCCCCGGATTTGCCGCCACGAGTTCCTCCGCCTTCGCAATCGCGCCCTTCATCCCCATCTCCCGCGGCGTCAACTCCAGTACCGCCCCATAAGCAGCCACCACCCGACGCCGCTCAATCGACATCGACTCGGGCATTACCAAAATCAGCCGGTAACCCTTCACCGCCGCCACCATCGCCAGCGCAATGCCCGTGTTTCCCGAGGTCGGTTCCACGATCAGCCCACCCGACTTCAATACGCCCCGCCTCTCGGCGTCTTCAACCATCGCCACGCCAATCCGGTCCTTGATGCTGCCGCCGGGGTTAGCCTTCTCCATCTTCATCCAAACCTCCGCCCCCGACGAAGCGAATAGCCGGTTAATGCGGACCGTGGGGGTGTTGCCGATGGTGTCGAGGATGGTGTTGAATTTCATATCTGATAGTCCGCTGGGAGATGCTCTCCACGGGCATAGACGCGGATCTCCGCGCGATGCGTGACAATGGCCCCCTGAGGCACCGAATTAGTAAGCCAAACGTTCCCGCCGATGTGGCTCCCCTTCCCCACCACGGTCGAACCGCCTAAGATCGTGGCGTTCGCATAGATCACGACGTCGTCCTCGATAGTTGGGTGGCGTTTCGTCTCCGCCAGCCCCTTGTGAACCGAGATCGCGCCGAGCGTGACTCCTTGGTAAATCACCACGTTATCGCCAATCTCCGCCGTCCCACCGATCACCACCCCTGTGCCGTGATCGATGCAAAACCGCCGCCCAGCCTTCGCCCCCGGATGAATGTCAATCCCGGTCCGCGAGTGCGCACATTCCGTCATCAACCTCGGCAACAGTGGGCAACCCAGTTCGAACAACGCGTGAGCCACGCGAAAAACGGCGATCGCATAAAACCCAGGGTAAGCCAGAATCACCTCATTCACGCTGGTCGCCGCAGGGTCCTTCTCGTTGATCGCCACTGCATCCTCAGCAAGCGCATCATGAATCACCGGAAGACCATCGAGGAACTCATCAACAAGCCCACCTCGCACATCCGGAAACGATTTCGCAACCGCCTGCAAGAAGTCCCCCAGCATCCCTCGGACACCCTCAAGCTGAGCGCGAAACTCCGCCTCGTCGCATCCCATCCGATCAGAAAAATGGGGAAACAACACGGCCAGTAGTGCACCGGTGATCTCCTGAGCCGCCGTGCGCAGCCGACCTGGAAAGCAATGCTCCGTCCGATTAGCCAAGAGTCGACTCGCCAAGTCCTTCGTCTGCCCCATACACAGGCTATACGCGGAGCACAACACGTTATGAGCACCCTAGACACCATTCAGGGTTCGTCTTCGTATTAACAAGAGCGGATGGTTATTGCAGTGCCTAGGGAAACAAGTGGAGAGCGTCGCGTTGCGCTGTCTCCCGACGGTGCGAAGGAGCTTGTTGGAAAAGGGGTGACCGTCCGGGTCCAAACGGGAGCAGGGTTCAACTCAACGTTCCCCGACGAAGCCTACGTTGCCGCTGGCGCAGAACTAGTGGCAGACCCAACTACCCTCGTAGCCGGCGCCAACATCCTGCTAAAAGTTCTCCCCCCAACCGCGACCGAAATCGACTCCCTCCAAAGTGGCGCGACCACCGTCTCCTTTCTCACTCCCAGCCAAAATCCGGGGACCATCGACCACCTCGCCTCCCGAGGCGTGGACGCCTTTGCGATGGACCTGATGCCCCGCATCTCCCGCGCCCAAACCATGGACGTGCTGAGTTCGATGAGCACCATCGCCGGTTACAAAGCCGCTTTGCTGTGCGCCACGAGCCTCCCCCGATTCTTCCCGATGCTCATGACCGCCGCCGGAACCCTTCCACCCGCCCGCGTTCTGGTCATCGGAGCCGGTGTCGCGGGACTCCAAGCCATCGCCACCTGCCGCCGCCTTGGCGCACTTGTAGAAGCGTTCGATGTCCGCCCCGCCGTGAAGGAGCAAATTGAAAGCCTCGGCGCTAAGTTCATCGGTATGAGCCTTCTTAGTGAGGAAGCTGAGGACGCAGGCGGCTACGCCAAAGAAGTCAGCGGCGACACCCACGCCCGCGAGCTTGATCTCATCGCCAGCCGCCTGCCGAACATTGACGGCGTCATCACCACCGCCCTCATCCCCGGCAAGCGCGCCCCGATTCTTATCACCGAGGAGATGCTCGCAACCATGAAACCGGGTTCGGTGATCGTGGACCTCGCCGCCCCCAACGGCGGCAATTGCGAAGGTACCGTCCCTGGCGAAACCGTCGTCAAGCATGGCGTCACCGTCGTCGGCCGGACTGACCTCCTGGCGAGCATGGCCGCGGACGCCAGCCGAATGCTCAGCAAGAACATCGTCACGTTCCTAGGCTTGATTATCAAAGACGGGGAGATCGCGCTGGATTTCGAGGATGAAATTGTGAAGGGCACGCTGGTGACGCACGAGGGCAAGATTGTCCATGAAGTCACCCGCCTCGCCCTCAAACAGGGAGGAAACTCATGACGCTCATCGCGGTTGTAACGATTTTTGTACTTGCGGTTTTCGTGGGGCTTGAGGTCATTGCGAAGGTGCCCCAAGCCCTCCACACGCCGCTTATGTCCGCCACCAACGCCATCCACGGCGTGATCCTGGTCGGCGGGGTGATCGTCTTGCTCAAAGCAAACACCCCCCTCGAACTCGGCATCGGCTTCTTCGCCGCCCTGTTTGGGGTTCTCAATGTCATCGGCGGATTCGTAGTCACGGACCGAATGCTCGAAATGTTCAAGCGCAAACCGAAGTCCTCAGAACCCTCTCCCTCTGGGAGAGGGCAGGGTGAGGGAAAGCGATGAGCAATCTCCACGTTCGTCATCCCCGCGAAAGCGGGGACCCAGAAGCTGGACTCGCCCCAATGACCAGGTCACTTGGCCCCCGTAACCCGTCACCCGTCACCCATTCCCCGTCCCCCGTCACCCATAACCCCTCACCCATTCCGACAGGAGCAAAGCGATGACCGCCGACCTCATCAACATCGCCTACCTGATCACCGCGGTCACGTTCATGCTCGCCCTCAAGCTCATGAACGGCCCCAAAACCGCGCGGCAGGGCAATCTCCTCGCCGCGGCGGGAATGGGCCTCGCCCTCATTGCGACCCTTTTCCTCCAAGAGAACGGGCACCCGATCTTCCAAAACGCCGAAGGGCAGCTCAAAACCACCAACCTCCTTCTGCTCGCGCTCGCCTTCGTCATCGGCTCTATCGGCGGAGCCTGGTCCGCCCGAAAGGTCCAGATGACCTCGATGCCCCAGATGGTCGCGCTGTTCAACGGCCTCGGCGGCGGCGCGGTGGCCCTCGTGGCGATCCTCGAATACCCCCACCTCTTCGGCCACACAACCAACGAAACCATGCCGCTCGGCGTGCGGCTCAGCACGACCGTGCTCAGCCTCGTCATCGGCTGCATCAGCTTCTCGGGCAGCATGATCGCGTACGGCAAACTGCAAGAACTCCTCAGCGGACGCCCGATCGTATGGCCCGGGCAGAAGCCGATGAACCTCCTCCTCTTCATCGCCACGATCGCCCTGACCGTAATCCTCACCACTCAAGGCCAAAACGACACCTTCTATTACGCCCTCCTCGCGATCAGCCTGGTGATGGGCCTCACGCTCGTCCTCCCCATCGGCGGCGCGGATATGCCGGTCGTCATCAGCCTCCTCAACTCGTTCACGGGATGCGCGGCGGGGCTTGCGGGGTTCGTGCTTGGCAACACCGCGCTCCTCATCGGCGGCGGGTTGGTGGGGGCCAGCGGGCTCATCCTTACCCTCGACATGTGCAAGGCGATGAACCGCCCGCTCAGCAACGTCATTTTCGGCGCGTTCGGCGGCGGCCCATCCGCTACCGCAAGTACGAGCACAGCCACCGGCAACGTCCGCAGCTACAGCGTCGAAGACGCCGCCATCATCTTCAGCAGCGCCAGCAGCGTCATCATCGTGCCGGGCTACGGCATGGCGGTCGCCCAGGCGCAGCATGTGGTGAAGGAGCTCGCCGCCAAGCTCACCGCCCAGGGCATCGACGTCAAGTACGCCGTCCACCCGGTGGCGGGGCGCATGCCGGGGCACATGAACGTCCTCCTCGCCGAAGCCGACGTCCCCTACGAGCAGCTCTACGACCTCGACGAGATCAACGGCGCGTTCCCCGAGACCGATGTCGCCCTCGTCATCGGCGCGAACGACGTCGTCAACCCCGCCGCCCGCAGCGATAAGTCCAGCCCCATCTACGGCATGCCGATCCTCGACGTCGACAAAGCCCGCACCGTCATCGTCTGCAAACGCGGCATGGCCCCCGGCTTCGCAGGCATCGAAAACGAACTCTTCCTCATGCCCAACTGCGTCATGCTCTTCGGCAACGCGAAGATCAGCATCGCCAAGCTAGTCGCCGCGATTGAGAGTTGACAGAAGGTTATCGGCTGCTTAAGAATTTTAAGCCATTTGCCCTCACAGAGTGCAATAAGTCGGGCGAGAATTCGCGGTCCAACCATTGTTCGAAATCGGGTTTGTACCAGTCATTCACTGGCCAAAGGCGATCGAACCGCTCCAGAATTATCAGTGCCTCTTTCCCAAAAACCTGAGCCCACCCGTTGTGATAGTCCGTGGTTACGTTCAAATGTTTGCAAGCCACACAAGTAGTCCACCCATGCGCGTAAGAATCGTCTTTAGGAGCATTTCGCCGTTTAAACCTCGTTGCTCCATGCGAGTAGGAGTCCACTAGCAGAGCGAACTCACCCCCGGAAGAGGGCAATAGGATGATGCGTGACACGCTACGGGAGTAGCTCCTCATTGCAATCGAGGTGGCCCGAATTTTCTGCAAAACAAAATTTTCAACAAGCCGAATCTCGTGTAGTTCAGAGACCTCTGCAAAGTCTAGCGTAACCGGGAAGCTTCTCTGGAGGGCACGCCACTGTGGGCTGTAGCTAACCAGATTGGCAGCAAGGCGCTCCACATCAAAGTGGTTGAAGGTGATCTCAAGACCCGTTGGAGTCATTGCATATCTCAAAATGAGGGCATCATGCTGAGAATAGCCCAAGTATTTTCTGACTTCGAGAGGCAAATTGCTTTCAGCTTTGGCATCAACACTTTGATTGGTATCGGTGAACGCCTGAAGTACTGGATCTCGGCTCCAAGGGTCCTCGTCTTCCGGGTCATAAATGCGTTCGGACCCAAGACGCGCAATTGTACGCAGTGGTGCAAAAACACTTTTTCTGGGAATGTGTCTACTTGGTCGAGAATGAATCAACTTGGGGCAATACTACTCCCACTCTGGACAATGACGCCTCGATGGGTAGGCCGAGTTCCTGCGAGGGTATGGTGACAGTTGGTGGACCGGGTAGGACGAGTGGACGCGGTAGACAGGGTGGACATGAATGGATGAGCCGATCATCCCGAAACATGGCGGCTACCGGAAGCTCAAGTCCTTCCAGATCTCGCGGCTCACGTACGACCTCACCGTAGACTTCGTTGCCCAGTTTATTGACCGCCGTAGCCGTACCTCGGATCAGATGGTCCAAGCCGCCCGCTCGACCGTCCAAAACATCGCCGAAGGTAGCCAGGCCAGCGGCACATCCAAGAAGTCCGAAATGTTCTTGACCGGCGTGGCGCGGGCGAGCATCGAAGAACTTCGCCTCGACTACGAAGACTTCCTGCGCATGAACGGTTTGCCCGAGTGGCCCCGCAACGACCCGCGCCGCCAAGCCCTCATTGATCGGCGTCCCACATCCCTCGCCGACATCCACGCCTGGTGCGACTCCACCCTGTCCACCCCGTCCACCCCGTCCACCCCGTGCACTCAGCCCACCCAGTCCACCAAGTCCACCAAACAAGAACTCCTCGCCAACGCCGCCCTCGCTCTGATCAACGTGGCCGCCGTGATGCTCGACCGACAAATTGCCTCTCTGGGCGAGACCTTCAAAAAGGAAGGCGGCCAGACCGAACGGCTCTACCGCATCCGCAAAGCCCATCGCCTCGGCGGCTAGCTCCTGCAAGCCGTGTGTCCCTCGCGAGACGTTCCTTACCTTCCACCCGGCGGACGATGACATTACCTCGACCCCTTCAGCGACTCGGATTGGTTCACAGCCTCCCGGACGAGCTTCACAGGGGCTGTGAAGGGTCCATGAGAAAGAAAAATTCTTTCCGAGTCGCTGTGAAGGCTCCCTCAGTGCGTGTGAAGCTTTCCGAGTCACTGTGAAAGGTCTCTGAGTAGCTGTGAACCATTCCGAGTTGCTGTGAACGGGCCCTGAGTGGCTGTGAAGGCTTCCGGAGTCGCCGTGAGGCCTCCCTGAGAGGCTGTGAACCTTTCGTGAGAATCGGCTGGCCCCACTCATGTGATTCTATGGCCCGGAGCAGTAAGCGAGCCGGCTGGAGAACTCCAAGCGTCGCCGGGTTCTTCCGCATAGCCTCAAGCAACAGGGATGCCCGGATACGTAACTACCCTTCTCCGATTTCACTGATCACCGCCGCGCGCAACTTCGGCACTTCGACGGTGATCGTCTTCCAAACTCGCTCTGGCTGCAGGCCGAAATAGGCGTGGATGTAGACATCGCGAGCTGCGGCGATTTCTCGCCATGGAATGTCGGCGTGTCTTCCCCTCACTTCGGGGCTCACGTGCTTGACCGCCTCCCCGATGATGGCTAGCTGACGGAGGCAGGCGTCATACAACATTTCCATTCGCAGGAATTCCTCCTGTCCATGGCCCGCATATTGCAAAAGCTTCATGATCGCATCAGCGATGTGGCCAAGCCTCTTTTGGTCTTCGGTCACAGTGCAGTTGCCTCCCGCAGCGCCTGCTCGGCAATAGCTGGCGGAAGGCAACGTTCCTCGACCAGATCAACCCGAATCCCGGTAGTGTCTTCGATCGCGAGTTTCAAGGCGATAACCTCCCACAGTGAAGCGTCCTTCGGCAGGTCAACCAGTAGGTCCAAGTCGCTCTCTGGACCATCGGTGCCGCGGGCCACTGAGCCAAAAATACGAGCGTGAGTGACTCCGTATCGAGAGAGTAAGGCTCGAATGCAGTCGCGATCGTGGTTGCTCAAGGGCATGGCTCTATGATACGCCAAGAACTGAAACCGACTCTTGCCTACAGGCGGCGAGGCCACCTTCCCGCTCGACAAACCCGGCAAGAAATAATGGGGGGGACTATGGCCTGGAATAGAAGGGCCAGTTCCCTCACCGAGGTCCGAAAAACCTAAACCGATTGACACTCCACCGCCCCACTGACTAAACCATGTGAACAACGAACCAGCGGACAGCCGATGTACTTCCAAAAAAGAGGCGGTACATTCAGTACATTACCGTCGTCTCATTCATCACCTTCATCACCACGTCCAACGCCCACGATCCTCCCTTTTTTTGACCAAAAAAGGGGAGGTGGCCGACAGGCCGGAGGGGTTCCGCGAGCGCAAACTTCGACAAGCGATGGCCCCGTCCCCGGCGTCACCACCGTCAAAACCGACTTCGGCCTCGTGGCGAGTGGGGCCGTCGCGTGGTTCAAGGTGTACGTCGTGACCACAACCGGAAACGAGAAAGGCAGCGCGGCGGTGAAAGTCATCCGGCCCTAGCCCTCCGGCTCCCCTCTCTTGCGCCGGAGTCGACCGGAAGGTCGGCGTAGGCGGAGGACAGGGGCAGGGGGTGAGGTGCCGAGGGCGCCCAGTCACTTTGCCTTCGTGCCGCTTCCGCGTGACTACGGCGCAAAAGAGGGGAGGGCGCGGCAAACAAAAAGCGCGGCCCATATGGGCCGCGCTCAATTCATCCAAGCCGAGACTTACAAGTCGCCGGTCTGGCCGAAGTTACCGATGATCATGTCGATATCCGCCGCATCGACTTCTCCTGAACCATCCACGTCCGCAACGTTGTTCCCCACCGCGCCAAAGGCGGCGATGGCGGCATCAATGTCAGCGGCGTCAATTTCGTTGGAACCGTCGACGTCACCCGCGATCAACGTGACGTTGACCGGGATATCGTTGCCGTCGGGACCGAGCGTCACCACCGGAGCGAAGTTCTTGCGAAGGAACGGTGCGCCGCCCACGGAGACGTTGTAGCGCCCTCGGTTGATCGTTGAACCGCTGAAGGTACCCGCAGTCATTGTCACCGCGACCCCGTTCACGTTCACGACGCTTCCGCCGTCAACCGGAGTCAAGCGCAGATTGATCGAGGTGGCAGCGCCATCGCCTCGGCCAGGGATCGTGGCGGTGCCATTGATCGGGCGGAGCGCCGGGGTCGGGCCGGTGATCGCGTAAGTGAGATACGGGAAGGTGCCCACTTTACGCATGTCGGCTTGACCAAAACCTGGGACGGGTGGCGTCTGCGCCTCGAAGCGGAAGTTGAACAACCTCGCCCAGCTGAGCGCGTTGCCACCGGCTGGCATGGTCCAGCGAACGTTGCCGTTGCTTCGTTCCATGGTCCATTGGTTGGTGGCGTTCTTGTCGGTATCGCGGAAGGTGATGTTGCGAACATCCACGCTGTCGGCAACCGAGATGGTGAACGCGTCCACTTCTCGGTCGAGGTCTAGGTTGTAGACCGCGTAATCGTAGAAGTACCACCCGCCACCGATGTCGGTGACCTTGACGGCGGTGATGACATCGCCAACCAAACGAGGTTGACCAGTGACGCGACTATCGCCCCAAGCGTTGATCGCCGGGCCACCGTTGAGCGCGGCAGCGTCGGACATGGTCCAACTGGTGACCGCCCCGGAGGTGTTGGTGACGGCGTTCGGCGTCACGAATCGGTAGGCGTAGTTGTTGTACTTGTTGACGTCCACCTGCTGAACGCGCGTGCTGCTCGCGCTGTTGCTCGTGTGAACCCAACCGGCGGCATAGAAGCCTTCATAAAGGAACTGAGAACCCGCCACTTGGAGGTCCGGGTCGGTCACCTTCATGCGGCTCTGGGTCGGCGCCCAGGTGTAGCTGCTCACGTTGCCAGTCGTGCTGGTGGCCGTGCCTGGCATCACCTGCGAATTGGTAATGCGGCGGAGCCGATCGTTTCCGCCCTGAGCGAACCAACCGCCTTCGGCCGTCCAGATGCCTGTGTAGGGGTTGATCTCAGACTTCGGTCCTAAGTATCGGTACTCCGCATTGAGGCCAGCCCCGTAGGTGTCGGTGCATCCGGCTCCAAGAGCCGTTCCCGAACCGGACGACGTGCAGCTTGTTGGGCACTCCGTCGAGTTCGTGGCAGCCCAACCGTGCTTCAGCCAGCCCTCGCCGATCTGCTCGAGTTTGCCTGCGTTGATGCGGAATAAGTTCACGCCGATGACCGGATGCTCGGTGGGCATCACCGCGCCGATGGCGACGCCATTACTGCGCCACGCGATGGCACCCGTTCCGTGGTTGATCGAAGTCGTGAGTACTGCAAAACCGCTATTCATGACCCCCCCGATGCTCTCTCGACCGTACATGGACATGCTGGAGAGTCGGCAGATTCCTACGTCGAGCGTGACCGCACGTCCAGGATTCTCGGGTTCGGATTCCACAAACGGATCGGAAGGCGGACCCGATGCAAGTCGGAGCTTCCCGCTCAAACTGAGACCGCCAAGAGTGTAGTTCTTCAGTTCGGGAGCGCCAATGAAATCAGCGAGCGCCTCCGAGATGGTGAGAGTGAAACCCACGATTTCAAGTTGCTGTGTTCGGGGATTAAACTGAATGATCGGATTGGCCGCATTCAGCTCGATCGGCTGGGCAAATTCAGTACCCACATTAGCAAGCACTCGGAACGTCGCCGAACCCGCTTCTTTGGTAGGAATGAGTCGGAAGCCGCGGAAATCCACGCTCTTGCCTTTATAGTTCAGGCTGAAACCGCCAGCCACCTGAAACTCTCCGGTCTCATATCGGTCGAACTGAGACTTATGGGTAACGATGCCGATGGATGTTCCCGCTGGGTTCAGCTTCCAGGCGAATCCACCGACCGCGAGTGCCGCCGCCGTATCTAGCTCGGAGACATTGCTGACCGTCAAGCCCGCCAACTTCATCGTTGGAGTTTCGAAGCGAATGGAGACGTTTCCTTCCTGGAATTTCCAGAACTGCTGGGCGAACGCCGTGCCTGTAGACGCGCCAAAAACCCCTGAGAGGGCGGCGAGAAGCATAAGATTGCGAGAGGGGTGCATATGTATATCCGAAAGAATGCGCATCGCGTGCATTCGCGAAGCTACTGAACATTGTCCACTATAAACCCCAAAATCGTTCGAACAAAATCTCGAGTCGACCAAAAAGGCGGCAAGCTGACCTGTCGTAAAGCCAAAGCAACACATCAAGGAAGCATAGGCGAACCAGTCGAAGTCACCCTACAACGCAAAGAAGCCCTCCGGGTGGAGGGCTTCAAGGAGTTACGACGAATTATCGGGTGAACTGGTAGTACCTCTGACCATTCTTGGTCACGACGCGGCGATTGTAACGCACCCCGTCACGAACGAAGTACGGCTTGCTGAAGTACGTCGCGCGAGCCCGATTCAATGAGTTCTGGCTCTTCCGATCCTGCTCGTAGCGATGGATCGAGTACAGAGCTCCGGCCGCACCGGCGAAGGTGAGGGTCTTGTCATTCCTCAGCAGTCCAAGGACCGCAACTGCGCCGGAAACGTAAGCGATGTTCCGCCACTCATTCTTCGTTTGCTGACGTCGGTCATATTCCCGTTGCCATGTTGAAGAACGGTCCTGCTGCCAGTTCGAATCACGATTTTGGTTGTAGGAGTAATCTTGGTTTCGATTCTTGGAAGATCCACGCGTGCTCTTTTGATTCCAACCGCTCTTCCCACTCTTTCCACGCTTGTCCTTGTCACCGGCCTCGCTGATTGCGGGCGTGAGGGCGAATACGGTCAGAGCAAGGGCGAGGAGTGTATTTGATAGTCTTGTCTTCATATGCTGGTCTCCTAAACTTAGACGTTCCTACGCCAAGGAGGGGCTTCCCGTTGGGCCATAGGTCCAGCATAAGACAAAGAAAAGAGGCGGAACCGTTGAGTTCCACCTCTTGATCTTGGAGCTAAGTTATTAGCGTCCGGTTTGGGCCTTGGCGATGATTTCCGTGGCGATGTTGCCCGGGACTTCTTCGTAATGCGAAGGAGTCACGTTCGGGGTAGCTCGACCTTGGGTCAATGACCGTAGCGTCGTAACGTAGCCGAACATCTCAGACAGCGGAACCTGCGAGTTGATCACAACCGTCCCGCCCATGCCGTTCTCCTGACCTTCGATTCGACCTCGGCGCTTGTTCAAGTCACCGATGACATCGCCAACGTTCTGATCCGGCGTCGTGACTTCCACGTGCATGATCGGTTCCTTGATGACCGGATTGGCTTTCTTCATCGCTTCCTTGAAGGCAATGATTCCGGCTTGCTTAAACGCGTTTTCGTTCGAGTCAACGTCGTGGTAGCTACCGTGCACGACCGAGACCTTAAAGTCTACGACCGGGTAACCCGCCAGCACGCCGCTCAGCATCGCTTCGCGTACGCCCTTTTCGATGGCCGGAATGTATTCTTTCGGAATTGAACCGCCGACCGTCTTGTTCTCGAAAACAAAGCCCTTGCCTGCTTCCATCGGTTCGATTTCGATATCGCAGTGGCCGTATTGTCCGGAACCACCGGTTTGTCGAACGAACTTTCCGGTCGCCTTCGCCTTCGCCTTAACCGTCTCTCGGTAGGCCACTTGTGGCTTCCCTTGGTTGGCCTGTACGCCAAATTCTCGGTTAAGTCGGTCAACGATGATTTCCAAGTGGAGCTCGCCCATTCCGCTGATGATCGTCTGGCCCGAATCGAGGTCAGTGAACACGCGGAAGGTTGGATCCTCTTCGGCCAATCGCTGCAAGCTCGTACCAAGCTTTTCTTGGTCCGCTCGGCTCTTGGGTTCGATCGCGATCTGAATTACCGGCTCGGGGAACTTGATGGATTCCAAAGAACACGGATGATCTTCGTTGGCAATGGTGTAACCCGTTCGAACGTCGCTGACGCCGATGACGCCGACGATCTCACCCGCGAACACTTCATCAATGTCCTTACGGTCGTTGGCGTGCATTTCAAGAATACGGCCGACGCGCTCGGTTCGGATGCGGAAGTCGTTGCTGATCGGATCGCGGAAGCTGACCGAGACCGGAGTTCCCTTCTTTAGCACGCCCGAGTAGACGCGGATGAAGGTCAAGCGACCGACATACTTGTCGGACATGATCTTAAACGCCAGCGCCGTAAACGGCTCGGAGTCGCTCGGCTCTCGGATGAGCTCGTCGTCATTCTGAGGGTCAATGCCCTTCACCGAACCCACGTCAAGCGGGGACGGGAGGAAGTCAATCACGCAGTCAACCATCGCCTGGACGCCCTTGTTCTTAAAGGACGATCCGGAGATGCAGGGCACAATCTTGTTGGCCAGCGTTCCGGTGCGCAGCGCGAGTCGGATATCCGCTTCGCTGATCTCTTCGCCCTCTAGGAATCGCTCCATGATGGACTCATCGTAATCCGCAATGGACTCCATCATCTTCTCGCGCCATTCGGCGGCGAGTTCGACCATGTCGGCCGGAATCTCGGTTTCCTTAAATGTCTTGCCGGTGTCGTCGTCCTTGTCGTACAGGGCCGCCTTCATCGTGATGAGGTCAACGTAGCCCTTGTAGTCGCTTTCGGCGCCGATGGGAATCTGGATCGGGGCCGCGTTGGCGCCAAGTCGCTCCCGCATTCGCGCGACCACGGTGAAGAAGTCCGCGCCGAGGCGGTCCATCTTGTTGATGTACGCTATGCGTGGAACCTTATACTTGTTGGCCTGACGCCACACGGTTTCGCTCTGGGGCTGAACGCCACCGACCGCGCAGTAAACCGCGACTAGACCATCGAGGACGCGCAGTGAGCGCTCCACTTCAACCGTGAAGTCCACGTGACCAGGCGTATCAATAATATTGATCTTGTGCTCTGGCTTGTCCTTCTTGGAGCCTGACCAGAAGCACGAGGTGGCCGCCGAGGTGATCGTGATCCCTCGTTCTTGTTCTTGCTCCATCCAGTCCATCGTGGCTGCGCCGTCGTGGACTTCACCGATCTTGTGCGACTTACCCGTGTAATACAGGATGCGCTCGGTGGTAGTGGTCTTGCCCGCGTCAATGTGCGCGGCGATACCGATGTTTCTGAGCAATTCTAATGGGTGCGAACGGGGCATAGGCTTTTTCTCGGGAAGTTAAGATTCGGGGCGTTTCAGCAACAAAAAACCCATGCCGACTCAACGGCAAGGGCGGCATTTTGGCCGTTGCTTACTCTAAACCTCGGGTCTCAGCCTCCTTCATAGTTTTTCGGGCGTCACATTCCTGCTTCGCCATTGCACATTATGACAGGCGAACTGGGTTCAATGCAACGTTTAATTTCACTCCCGAGGAGGATAGCCTTAAGGCTGTCCAATGGAGCCGGGCCTTTAGGCCGGGTCACTCGGCATCAATCTCCCAACCGAATCTCCCAACCGGAGGATAGATTCTATGTCTCGTTGTCAAGGGGTTCTGTTCGTTGAGAAACGAATGGGGCTCCTTGCCGGTAGACCTTCCATCCGACTCGAAGCAGCT
>JAYUVF010000006.1:0-51404 GCA_043754215.1 Chthonomonas sp.
GCCAAACTTGATCTCGTTTTTGAACCCGTTGGCTTGCGTCAAGTCCGTGAATTGGTCTTTGAAGCTGCCGGGATTGAAGGTGAGCGTCACCCCTGCGGCGTCCAAAACCTGAAGCTTGTCCAGGCCGCTTCCGTATGGATTAAGGCGTTTGGGAGTGAGGTTGCGCATCTCCACCGTCGCCTGAATGCCGGGACCGCGCCCGAACGGGTTAGTGATCTTGGTCACATTGCTCACTCGCACCCGCCAAGTCGCATTCTGAACCCACTCGTCCTTCACCCCCTCGATGGCATCTGTTTGGAGCCGGTCGCGCATCGGCTTGAACTGCACGCTTACTCGAGAGTCGGTCACGCTCACTTCGGCTCCCGCCTCCTTCAGCGCGCTCAGGGGAACGTAAATCTCCCCCGCCTCGCTCTTGATCTCCTTCGTCGAAGCCTTGCCATTGACGTAGAGCTTCCGGACCGCCGGGCCGGAAGCAATAACTATCGCGACGGCCAACCCGCCTAACAAAACAAAACTAGCGCGTGTATTCATGTTGGTCTAAGAATGTCAAATCTGACCGATCTGTGTCAAGCGCGCGGGATTCCGTCACGCTTACTAGGTGGTCTTATCCAAATCGGACCTGCCATAATTTGGTCTAAGTTTCAACGAAGAAACGGAGGACCCCCAAACACCTATGTCTGCCCCTGCAATCACGAAGCCAGCAACGAAGCTCGACTATCTCCGCCTGATGATGATCTCCCGAGAGGGCGACCGACGCGAGGGCATTTTGCTCCGCCAGAGTAAAGGTTGGTTTGCGGTAAGCGGCATGGGCCACGAGGCTTTAGCGGCGATCGAAAGTTCGCTCCGACCCGACGACTGGATCTTCCCCTACTACCGAAGCCGAGCCCTGATGCTCGCCCGAGGCATGAGCAACTACGATCTGGCCCTTGCCTATCTCGCCAAGCGCGAGAGCAGCAGCGGCGGCCGCCAAATGCCCGGCCACTACAGCAGCCGCGAGCACAACGTCTTTAGCGTCTGCACCCCCACCGGAGGTTCTCTCCTCCCCGCCTGCGGCACCGCCTGGGGCATGAAGCTCCAGGGCAAAGACAGCGTTTGCGTTGCGAGCGTCGGCGATGCCGCCAGCCGCCAAGGCGAGTACTACGAAGCGGTCGCCTTCGCCGTGCAGGAGAAGCTGCCGGTCATCTTCATGATCGAGGATAACAAGTACGGCATCAGCACTCCCACCGAGAAGTTCATGCCCTACAACATTGGCGGGATCATGAGCAATGATCACGTCGTGAAGATCGACGCCCGGCGCATCAAAGACGTCCAAGAAGCGATGAGCGCGGCGGTGGAAAAGGCCCGACGCGGCGACGGCCCGACCATCCTCTGGTGCGACCTCGACCGACTTTCCTCCCACACTTCGAGCGACGACCACCGCGTCTACCGCCAGCCAGACGACATCGCGGCGATGGCAGACCGCGACCCTATCAAGCTCCTCGCCCAAGAGCTGATCGCCAGCGGTGAGATCACCGAAGCCCAATTTGAAGCAATGCAGGCCGAGATCGAAATCCTCGTCCGCGACGATTACGACCGAGCCGAGAAGGCCGAAGACCCGCGCGCCGACGAAGTGATGCGCGACTGCTGGGGCGATGAGATGCCCGCCGTGGTGCCGCCGATTGAGGCTGGCCCTCAGACGATGGTGGACAGCATCAACAAGGTGTTCCACAAGGCGCTGGAGAACGATCCGAACGTGATCTTCTTCGGCGAAGACATCGAAGACCCGAAGGGTGGTGTGTTCAAGATCACCGGCGGTTGCAGCGAGAAATTCCCGAAGCAGGTGTTCAATGCTCCCCTCGCTGAGGCGACCATCATGGGCGTCGCAGTAGGCATGGCCGCCTACGGCATGAAGCCGATTTTCGAAATCCAGTTCATCGACTTCATCAGCCCAGGCTGGAATCAGGTCGTCTCCAACGTCTCCACCCTGCGCTGGCGATCCTACGGCGACTGGAAGTGCCCGATGGTGATCTATGCCCCCTACGGCGCCTACCTGCCGGGCGGCTCGCTTTGGCACTCCATGAGCGCAGAGGCGTACCTCGCCCACACTCCCGGTCTCAAGGTCGCCATTCCGTCGACCCCCGAGGACGCGGCTGGCTTATTCTGGACTGCCGTCCACGGCGACGATCCGCACTTCATCTTGGTGCCGAAGCACATCTTCCGCAAGCGAGTGGATGTCACCAACGTGGTCGCCGTGCCGTTTGGCAAGGCGCGCATGGTGAAAGAAGGCAGCGACGTCACGATCGTGACCTGGGGCAACACGCTCGAAATCGCCGAGGAATTGGCCGCAAAGTCGAGCGTTTCCATCGAAGTCATTGACCTCCGTTCGATCGTGCCGTGCGACCTTGAAGCCATCGGCAAATCGGTCGAAAAGACCGGTCGGTTGATCGTTCTGCAGGAAGACACTCGGACTTGCGGTTTCGCGGGCCACGTCGTGGCCGAGTTCGTGAACAAGCCTGAGTACTTCAATCTGTTGCTCGCACCACCTCAGGTCGTGAGCCGAGACGACGTTCACATCGGCTACAACCCGATCTACGAATATGCCGCTCTGCCGGATATGGCCCGACTCGAAGAAGCGGTCGCGACCGTGATGGCCTAGCCTCATGCTTGCCCTTTTGCTGACGCTGCAGTCCGCCAAGAACTATGGGATGACCCAGGTTCAGATCGACGCCATGGGGGCGGATCGATGGCTGATTCATTGCGAGATGCGAGAGGGCAGGCCCTTGCCTGAGTACGAGCTTCGGGCTCAGGTCTATCAAGCCGCCGAGGCAACGAAGGCGATGAACAAGCTTCGTATTGCGAAGCTTCCGGTGAGCGTTCGACCCTACTACACCTTGCTCGCCACTGAACTCGAGACGTATTCCGTCAAGATCGTCCAAGCCGAAGAAGCGGTGGCGAGCGGCGGAACGCTTTATATACTCTTGTACTCGGGCTCTCAAGCTCGGGCGGCGGAGGCAATCAAGGCGCTCGTCACCAAGAACTTCAAATCAAAAAAGCCCTACGTCGTTTCGGATGTACTCCGCGAGCTGTCCTCCCTCGACGCCAAGGTGAAAGCCGCCGATCCGGATTTTGCCAGAGTTGACACCGCCAAGACGGCGATGGTCGATGCCCGGGCTTGTTACACCCGGATCACCAAGCTCCTGGCAAAGCGACCCCGAGCCGAATCTGATTTCGTGCTGGAGTTCTTGGTTAGCCGCACGGTGTTCCAGATGAGTGAGTGATCACCAACTTGGGCCGATCAACATCGCATTGAGGAGCATCTTTTCCAGCCCCGGATACTGCGCGCGGTAGGTCGGGTCTTGCGTGAACAGAACCGCCCGCCCTCGACCGTATTGCGCCACGTGCGCCCAAGCGATCCCGTTCAGATCCTTCTCGGTTTCGTCCCATGACCAGCCACTGAGGAGCTTCTTGTCTCCGCTCAGCTTCACGTCCGACGCGGCCTTGGGGGACTTCACGAATGACCCGCCTTCGATCGGAACCGCGACGGGGATTGGGCCGGTGGCGGGTGCGGCGTAGCCGCAAGCCAGCGGCGAAGTGCGCTCCAGTTGCGCCAGAAAAATTGCCCCCGGCAAAGCGGATTCGGTCTCGGAGGAGGTCAATTGCTGGAAGCCTTTCTCTCCAAACGCCCACCCCGGAGCCTCCAGTATGACGAGGCACCCGCCTGCGCGCACCCAGTTCAGCAGGTTCGTATTGCCGTTGACATCCACCCCGCCAGGAATCACGATGCTTGTGTAGCTATCCAAACTCTGGTTCAACCCTTGGGTCGAGAGCCCGGCGAACGGGAGGCGGAATTGCTGCTCCAGCAGATACCAAAGCGATCCACCAGAGAGGTTGCCGGCCCCACCAAACACCACTCCGATTTTCGGCCGGCGAAGTTGGACGATGGACTCGCTCCCCGGCCCTTCGCGCCCCGCGTCGGGATAGCTCGTTGAGAGTGGTTTTAGGGCGATTTGCTTCGAAATCGCGAGGTCCATCAAACCCGCCAGGTTTTCGTTTCGGGCTGCGAGGGCCATGAAGGTGCCGTTGGGCAGGGTTTCTCCCCCGACCTTCATCGGCTTACGGGCCACGGAAATGCGATGGCCCGCCTTCAGAGCGGCGGCGGCGAATAGCGCATCTTCGCGGTCGGAGTAGCGCCAGTAGTAGCCGACCGGGCTAACTGGTGGACGCTCCGCGACAACGTCAGGCATGGACCTTACCGTGACCGAAGGCGCGTCCTCGCACCACCAAGCCTTCAAGTTATAACCGTACGGCAGGGCCCAGGCAGTCGAATCGTAGAACTCGAACGAGTCAATTTCCGTGTCCTTTCGGTTCTCTTTACGTGCCTTGGCCAGTGCCTTTTGGCGGGCAATGAAGTCGGGTTCGAAGTCCGAGTTGGGTTCCAACAGCGCCTTGGCTAGCGGGCCCTGAGCTTGCGCCATTTCGATGATCAGCGTGTTCTTGCCAAACTCGCGCTTGCCGACGGTCGCGGTCCAATAGTCGTGGGCGGTCTTTTGTCGCCATTTTTGGGCGGGCCACTTCACCGTGATGCCGCTCCGGCCTAAGTGGGTGGCGATGCGGCGAAGCTCGCGGGGGTCGTCCGACTCCAGGATCACCCGCCGGAATTTGCCCGCGTGCTTGCCGCTCACCGCATCTTGCTTGAACTTGGCGAACGACTCGACCAAATCACTTCGGTTCGAAGCGGCGCTTCGGATGACTGCCATCGCGGAGACGAAGTGCTTTTCGATGCCATCGCGCAGGGTCAGCGTGCTGCCATCCTCCCGTTCGGTCGCCATCACGCGGCCCCCGTCGGTCTCGTGGGTCATGCCGATGGCGCCCATCAGCGAGGTGTGCGAGTCGAGATAGCAGGCATTGTAGAGGTCGAAGGCGTTGCGGATGAAGTAGGTCCATCCGTTCGAGTCGAAGTCGCGGGCGGTCGCGCGGCCAAAGATCTCCGTCCATTTGTCGTAGCGCGCTCGGTCAACGTTGGTGTTCACCGACTGCTGCACCGGCGGGAAGAAATAGGTGTCCACCTGCCCGTGTTGGTCCACGTACACCTGGGGATTCCAGCGGAGGAACAGCGCGACCTCCTGCTGCGTCTCCGCCTGACTCATGGCGATGCGATCGCGATTCATGTCAAACCGGTAGTGGTTATGGCGACCGAAGAAGGCGTTGGGCACGGCGCGGTCGTAGCTGCCGGGGCCGGGGTTGCCGGTGGGAATCGAGTTATAGGCCACCACATACCGCTCGTGACCGTCGGGGTTGTAGACCGGATTGACGATGACCACGGAGTTTTCGAGGGCGTCCTTCACCTTCGGATCGTCGCTGGCGGCGAGGGTGTAGATGAGCTGCATCCCCGACTCAAAAGAGGCGGTTTCGTCGCCGTGGATGCACTGGTTGACCCACACGATGGCGGGGGAGTCTTTACTCGTCGAAGTCCCCAAAGCGAGCTGCTCGTTGGCCCTTCTGATCTCCTCCAGCTTGGCGATATTGGCCGGCGAAGAAATGGCAAAAACCCTCAGCGGCCGCCCCTCCGTGCTCTTTCCATACTCGATCGCCCTCACCCTGGGACTCGTAGCCGCAATCGCCTTCGTCACCCGGTCCTGGTCGTGATAGACCGTATGCTTCGCGCCTAGTTCGTAGCCGAGGACGCTCGCCGGGGTCGGCACTGCGGGGTTGTACGGACCATGTCCGTCCATCGGCCCAGCGGAGAGGGCAGCGGCAAGGGCGAGCGGAGCAAGCATGGAGGCTAGTATAGCGATTTGGGCGATGTGGAGGGAATTCGAGGGATGTTGAGGGACTTGGAGGGACATTGGAGGATGGCCTTTAGGCTGTCACCCGGCGCGAAGGCTTTAGCCTCCGCGCTCCAGCGGTCTTAAGTGATGAAGGTGATGAACATGATGAAGGGTTTTCGGGTGTTTGAACAATTGCGACTCGCTTATCTGCATTCGATCTGGAGATAGCCAGCAGGAGGCGTCACATTTCTTCGTCATCTGCGGAGCGCTTTGTCCACTGGCAAAACGAGGACGCAATTCACGCCAGCGGAACCAGCCATCAATAATCTAGCTTCGTTTCAGTCTGGGTACGGTCGGTTCCGAAAAATCCACCAGAGAAAGCAGTGCAGTAGAGTAAAGATGACGGCACCGAAAAGCCCAGCTATGGGCGCCATCAGACACGTGGTTGCCATGAGAAAGCCCAGGCCGAAGCTCTGCCAGTAGTCATGAGAACCAATAGCTGAGCCGACATCAGGACTGATGTGTCCGCCTCCGATCGCGAACTGATGCGCACACCCCAAGCTCACATAAAGCCAAGTCCCGAATCCGTAACAGAAGAACATCGCCACTGGAAAAGCGACCGGCATTCTCCCGCGAGCGTTTTGCGACTTAGCCATGACTCATTGTATAAGGGATCCTGACACCCGATGCAAATCCGTCCAAGTGCTGTATTCTCATCAACATCGAGCCAATGCACCCCGAGCCGTTCAAGTCCCCCTATCCGCGTCACCGGGAGGCGGATGCAATTGACCTACCCTCCGTTACGACTCGGCTCGCGGCAGATTCGGTAGCCCTCCTGCTTGGCGCATGCCTAGCGCTCTTACCCTTGACGTCGCCGTACACGCCGCTCCATGCGGTCATGTTAGGTGTGGCGGGAGTTACTTACGCGGTGAGTACCGATCAGAACGGGCGAGGGCGAGCCTGGCAAACGATTGGAGTCGGAGTGCTTGGGGTAACGGTCGGGGCCGCTTTCAACCACAGTTTAGTTGAGCTGCCTTACGACCTTTCCGATTACTTTATCTGGTACTTTGCGATCGGGGCCACTTGCGCTATTGCAGCTGGGATTTGCTGGCTCGTGGTTCGGCGGCCTGCTCCACGCTCGGTAGAGAGATGTGATGCGTATCAGGCTTTCCGGCGCGCCGTCGGGCTGCACGTTTATCTGGTGCCAAGCATGTATTTGCTCCTCACATGGCAGTTGGGTTTCGTCGTTCCCTTAGTCCTATCACTTTTCGCTTCTCTCTTGCTCTGGCTCCTGATGCGCTTCACGGTCCCCCGCAACCTTGCCACTCGTGGAGCGGTTTATGCCTACCTTTGGACGCCTATGTTGCCGTTGCTGACCCTGCTCACGATCACGAACGCCACGTTGGGCAGAGCGTCCATCTGGGTGGCGATTACTATCTTGCTCGGCACCACCATCGCCCTCACGATTTTCGCTCCGCGCTGGCGAGGTGAGCGCGCCTGTGTTTGAGCTGGAGGAGCCATCCTAACATCATGGAGGAGCTAGCATCATCACATGCGACAACGCAATTAGGCGGTTATGCTCAACTGCCCGAGAAACTGCAAATTGCTTATGGGGTCGTTCGAATCAGTTCCTATACGACCAGTCAAGTGCGTACCCAGAGGCGTGCGGCGGTCAACATGGCGGCTATCTCTGCCGCACTTCCGCTTTTGCACTTCTTAGCTCCCGAGAATAGTTCGTTATTCAACTATCTTCTTGTCGGGGGCATTGGACTGGCGATCAGTGTCGGCGCTTGGATTGCGGCACGTCCAGGAACGGAATTCTTGGTTTGCACTAGGGGTGTCGGGCGAAAGCTACCCAAGCGCGCCGATGAGTGGTTTCTTTGGCACGAGATTCGGGATGTCGTGTTTAGCGGAAGTATTCCATTCGTGGACGTAAAGGTCATCACTGATGCTCATCCAAATGGCGTGTTCGTCGGCAGATCGTATCTCGATCCTGTGCGCGGAATGCAAGGCGAACTGACCACGCTAATTCTTGCAAACCTTCCGTCCGACATACCAGTTTCCATCATCGGACCAGCGCCCTCCCGGTTGCCGCGTCATGGGCTCTTTGGCCTCGCAATCAGCCAGTTTGCCGCCGCAGCGCTGCTCGTAGGGGCATGCCTTTGGGTGCTTGGCATTCTTCAAAACGGCGAGACGGACACGACACTGTACACGAGCTTGATCGGATTGTTCGGCGTTCTCGCCGCGTTAATGGTGGGCACCGCGCTCATCACGTTTTTCACCGCTCGTTCTCCGAAAAACCGTGCCGGCTACGAAAGATATCCGACGATCAAGCGCGGACCGCGAACACTCGAGCAAGCTCTCCTCGAACGGCTGATGGTCCCGACTGAATCGGAACTCAAGTTCGCATATCAACAGCGACCCGTTCCGTCTATCACCACCAGCAGAAAAAACCCTGGTGGGTGGATTTGGGTGGGGAGCGGTTGCGTTCTCATGCTAGTTCTGGCCTTCAGGGCAATCGGCCACCCGTCCGCAGAAGTTATCCTTTTACTCTTGATCTTGATTTGCTTTGGGGCGGGCTTGATTAGCCTTGTCTCCAGCGCCCGACCAGTACGTCCGACGGAACCTTCACCTCAATCCCTTCCCGATGTGATCATTCTTCGCGGCACCAAGACCTTTGTGCTGAGAGATGGCGTGGAGCACGAGGTGTCAACGATGACGTGGCCCACACGCCAGATTGACGCGGCAGCGAATGCATTTGTCGCCTCTTCCTCAGCCTTCACTTGGGATGATGAAAAGGTGACTTACGTGGTTTCGGAAATGTATGAGGTAGGGACAGACCCGACGGCTGTCCGCGCACTCGAGTAAGCCCGAACTAATCCTCAGCGTGGCGCACGTGTTTGTCCTGGGTTACCTCTTTCGAGGGAATGACGAGACTGGCGATCTAGCCCCTAGGTTTCAACAGGAAGAACCGGATCTTCTCGGGTGTCTCTTCCTTCGCAAGAATCCAGCCCTTATCGTTGATCGCGACCGCGCTGCTCAATCTTGGCTTAGAATGCCGTGCACCCAGGATTTTCATCGCCCCATCCTTCCAAACAAACGGGAGAGAGTACGAATCGCTGGGTCGCACCGTATTCCGGAATCCCATGGTCCCCACTACCATCCCGCGATTATTGATCGCCGCAGCGGTGTACCCAGTCAAATCAGATTGATCTTCGATCACCTCAGGCGGTTTGCCGAATTGCCACAGCACCGAGTCGCCGTCCGCTGTGCCGATGGCCTGACCTCCGAGGTTCACATCCGTCACATGGCTGTTGGCGGCTTCTGGGGAGAGGGTCGTCCAATTTCCATCGTGCAAAACTTTCGAATGGGCGTTCCAAGGTCCGGTGTGGGTGACCGTGTAGGTCGTGAAGATGCGACCAAGTAGGTCGGAGCCTGCGTAAAGTTCGCCTTTGAGATCAAAGCTTACGTCCGTTTCACCGCGGATTCGATGGAGCTTGTCCGTGTGTATCCAGAGGGTCCCGTCTTCGTGCGCGTCCACCGCGAGCCCGATGTCTTGCCCGACCCATGAAAGCACGGGCTTGGACCAGCCTTTGATCTCGTCCGGCTTCCAAACAGCGGGGAAGGGCCCCTTTGAAAAGTCTGAGTCGACAGATCCAACCACCATGGAATCCGTCGCAGCATAGGCTCTTGTGTAGTTGTATTTGCCGGATGGAAGCAAGGTGAAAGTGCCGCTCCGCCAAATGAAAGCGCGCTGGAATAGTTTTCCGGATCGCCGTTTGGAGATGTCGAGGTAGGAACCGGCGACCATGCCGCCGGTCGTGAGCGACCTAACTTCAATATGGTCGCTGAGTTCGTCGTTCGGGAGCTCATGCACGAAGATCGGCTTCAGATACTCGTCGGACCCGACTGTCCCCGTTTGGATGGCGAGCAAACACGAGAGGGTGACGATCATATGAGAGATACGGTTCGCAGGCAGTAGAGGTACGAGGTTAGTTTTGAGTGGCTAGCACTGGTTCTGGAGCGAGCTAGGGTTGCGGCCAGAATCCAGCCCCTCTGTGCCCTCTGTGTGAAGCCCCCGATGCACCGACCACAAAACACCCGTTGACTTACCTTCGCCTCAATGACGAAAGCAGTGTGCGTCCCAGCCTCCACGTCCCGCAACTTCCCTCGTGCAAAAACATGCACATCCGTCGCATCCGTGAATGCGTCAAAGTTAACGTCCGGTTTTAGGTTCAAAACAATGCCCAATTCTCGATTCTCGGCTCGCATCTGTAACACCACGTTTTCGAATGCGTCGAAATTAACGGAGCCAAAACGTGACTTTGGGCCTGCTGATACCTTTAGAATCTGGCCGTGGGGCACCCTCACCGGTTGGGCGGTGGTTGCGAGGTTGTCAGTGAACGCCTCTCCCTTCGAGGGAGAGGAGGGTTCGGGAGTGCTGTTGCCTTCAGAATCTGGCCGTGGGCACCCTCACCGGCTGGGCGGTGGTTCCGAGGTTGTCGGTGGACGCCTCTCCCTTCGAGGGAGAGGGGGGTTGCCGTGCGCCTTGAACGCGGGCCCTAAATCAGCGGCCGAAGCCGCCGAATCCGCCCAGTTTTGTGGTCGACTTTGGGTCTTTGAGGGCGTACATCATGTAGCCGAGCATCATCTCGTCGGTCGTCTGATCGCCCCAGCGGACGCGGGCGGTGGGGTCGGGGTTGGCGGGGTTGGAGGTGCTGTTGTCGTACCACGCGGTGCCGATGATCCGGTCGCCCTTTGTGAGCATTTTGGGCTGGCGTAGCTTGTATTCAAGCTGCCAGTTGAAGTCGTAGCGGGGGATGTCGAGGAGGGTTTCGCGGTTGCCGTTGGCGGACCGCACTTCGTAGCGGAACGCCTTGCCCCGGACGTGCATGTGGGGCAGGAAGGAGAAGATTTCGACATCTTCGGGGATTGGGAGGATGCCGCTGACTTTGTGGTTATCAGCACCCGGCGGAATGTTGAGCATCAAGCTGGCGACCGCGCCCGTATGGATCTCGCGCTCCGGAGCCTCGGGGGCGTAGACCATGCCGAGCTTCATCCGGTCTTCGGTGGCGGTGCCGTTCGGAGTGTAATGAATCTGGAATCGCATCCGAGTTCCGGCGGGGAGGCGCTTGGCGAAGCCGGCGGGGAAGATCTGCTGATCATTGCCGGGCACATAGCCGGCGAAGAAGCCAGTCAGGCCCTCGTTGTCCTCGCTGCGATTGCTGCCTTTCGGGATCAGGAAGACGAGCACGTGGTGGACCACCTGCTTGGCCGACGGCATGATTTGGATCGCTTTGACCCACTTGTCTTCGGTCAGGCCTGGGTCCACGATGACGTTCACGTAGTTCATGAAGCCCTCGGCTTGAACCTGAATCGGGCGCGGGAGCGCGACGATTTGATCGGGCTTGCCGATGGACCATTCGGTCGGCCAGACTTTGGCGATCGGGGCGTCCTTCGGGTCGCCCTCCGGCATTCCCGCCTTCACCCAGGCGGCGATGGACTTGGTGTCGGCCTCGGGAAGGGTCGGATCGTTAGCCCATTTGTGGGCGGGTTCGCCTTCGGTGGGCACGGCAAACCAGGGCGGCATGCGCTTGCTGTCGAGGACGAATTGAATCATCTTGGCGCGGTCCTTCACCTGGGCGTAGCTGTCGAGTCGGAACGGCCCGACCCCATCCGGGCGGTGGCAGCGAACACAACTGTTGTCGATGATGCGGCTGATTCGGTTGTGATAAGTCTCGACCATCGGCTTGATTTCGGCCTTGATATTGAGGGCGCAGCCGGGGGCGGTGGTGGCGCGGATTTCCGGATCTTTGCCGCCGAGCAACGCGTCGGCGGCATCAAGCAGGTATGTGTTTTCGGGCTGGTTTCGGGTGTAGCCGATGCCGTATTGGTCATCGATAGCGCCGCGATAGACTAGAGTCCGGCGGGCGTCGAGGAGGAAAACTTCGGTCGTGGTGGTCGCTCCCAAAGTTTGGGCGACCTGGCCTTTCGGGTCGAGCGCGTAGGGGGCGGTAAAGGTGCCCGCCTGCGCCTTCATCTCGTCGGCAGACTCGGAAGCCATGGGGTTGACAAAAATGACGTTCAGGCCTTTGGCTCGCAGTTCGGCTTCGAGGCGGCGGTAGGTTTGGGTGTACTTTTTGCTGACCGGGCAGGTTGCGCTTATCATGCAGATGACAGTGCCGCGCGCGCCGGCGAGCTCGGAAAGCTTGGTTTGCTTGCCTTTAGTCGTGACGAGTTGGACATTCGGAACAAGGCGTCCGACGCCGAGAGCGCTGGCGTCGGCAAATTCGGGGGCGAGTTTGAGGTCTTCGTTCGCGCTACGAAGATGGGTGGCTCCGCAAGCCATCAAAACGACCCCCGTCATCACCGAGAGTCCAGCCACCGTAATTCCTTTCATTGCTACCCTAGGATAACGTATGGTCGAGGTGAAAAGATCACCTAATTTGTGATCAATTCGCCGCCGATGGTGATTGCGAGGTTCCCGCCGGCTCTGGGCGGCGAGGGTGCGAGAGATTTGGGATCGCCGTGGGCGTTTTTCGAGGTGTCTGAGCTGTCGAAAATTAGCGGCAACTTTTCTCCGCCGGGCACGTCGTCTTTGTACTTGCCGCTGGCGGCTGAGTTCATGGCGTAGCCGTAGACGGCCTCGTCGGGTGGGAGCATCGGATTTCGGAGCTTGCGGATGCCCTCACCGGGCTTGAGGTCGTTGGTTTGCAGCCGGTTTTCGATGGCGTTCATCCAACCCGCCGCGATGGGAAACTGGCCCTCGCTGTCGTGGTAGAGCATGAGCGCGGTGTGGATTCGGCGCAGGTTGTCCTTGCTGTCGCCGGTGTAGGTGAGCTTATTTTCTTTGGAAAAGAATCCATAGCGGTAAGCGGTGAGCGCCTCGGGGCCGACCATGAACGCCACCGCGCCGAGCGCGACGAGAACGACTCCGCCAACCCACAGACCTACGCGCCGCCGCTTTGCCATCGGCCTATTATGTCCGCTGGTACCCTCAAATGATGACCCGGCCGAAGTTAGACCTAATCCAAGCCCCAACCCCGCTTCATCGGTTGGATCGGGCCAGCGAGGCGCTAGGGATTGACCTTTGGATCAAGCGCGACGACCTGACCGGCTTCGCGCTAGGCGGAAACAAGGGACGGAAGATTGAGTACATCCTAGGCGACTTGATGGCGCGGGGGGTGCGGGCGGTGGTCACGTGTGGAGCGGCGCATTCGAACTTCATTCGACAGCTCGCGGCGGGTTGCCAGGTCGCGGGGATCGAATGCCACGCGGCGGTGATGGTGAGTCCATTTGATGCGGCAGCGGGTCGGCCTTCATTTGCAGCTCCGGGCTACGGAGGGAATTGGATGCTGAGCGAGAGGTTTGGGGCTCAGTTGACCGTCTTTGAGGACGATGATTGGGAGGTGCTGTATGCGCACGCGGATGAGATTGCCGCACGGCTGGGTGCCGAAGTGATTCCGGTGGGGGGAAGTTGCGCGCTTGGAGCGTACGCGATGTGGCTTGCGGCGAAGGAGGTCGAGGGCTTTCGGGACATCGTCTTTGCGAGCAGCAGTGGGAGTACGCACGTTGGTTTTCAGAGCTGTTTTCAAGGGACGGCGACGAATGTGTGGGGGATCGCTTGCGACCCGGAGCCGGAAATTGCGCACGATTTTGTGGAATTGAGTCGAGCGCTTGGCTTTGCTGAGTTAGGGTTTGATGACTTTAAATTAGACTTTGATTTTGTTGGCGACGGATATGGGGTGCCGAGCGCGGCTGGAGAGGCGGCGTCCTCTTTTCTGTTGCGGCATGAGGGAATCGTGCTAGATCCGGTCTACACCGCGAAGGCGTTTGCGGGGCTGCTGGCGCGCAAGGCGGAATTCACGGGGAAGACGCTGTTCTGGCACACCGGCGGGATTCCGGCGGTGTTCAATCCCGCGACATAGAGTTGATGCTCTCCACGCCTTTTGGGACGGAAATGGTGGTGATTCTCCAGACTCCGAAGGCTAAGTACGAGACGATGAACGCGCCGAGGGCGAATTGGCACGGCTTCGAGTCGGTGTTGAACCGCATCTCCTTGACGAACCCGTACAGGCAGGCCCACGCGCTGAGCGTAAAGCCGATGTAGCCGAGTACCCCGAATGCGTTGGCGCGCCATGCGGTGACGAGGTCGCCGTGGACAAGGGCGGTGAAGCTGGTGGTGAGGCCGCATCCGGGGCAGAGTCGGCCAAAGAGGAATACGCTCGGGCATGGAGGGAGGCCGAGCTGCTGATGGGTGCCGTGGCCGTCGCGATGGGGGCTGAGCCAGAGGGCGATGGCGGTGACGACGAGCCAAAGAAGGAACCAGGCCAGGTGCCCACTTAGGCGCCTTCGCGGGTAGCCCGGGTCAAACGACACCATCGAAAGCCTCTTGCGGGATAACGCAGGCGGGTTGGAGGAAGCCAGTCGCGGTGACTTCGGCCACGCTGATGACGCGGCCCTTGGGGTCTTGGAGGGCAACGTACTTCTGCTCGGGGACGGGGCGGACTCCGATTTGCTGGCCATTCCAGACGTCGGTGGCAGTTTCGGAAGTCAGGGCGACCATTTGCATCGGCAGAAGGGCCTCGCTGAGCGGGATGAGATGGGATGGGTTGAGTTCTTCGAGGGGGACGGCTTGGTCCACCGTGAACCTCCCGACCGAGGTGCGGCGCAGTTCAGTGACGTGCGCTCCGCATCCGATGATTTGCCCAAGATCATGGGCTAAAGTGCGCACGTAAGTGCCGCCTGAGCAACTGCATTTAAATTTGACGCTATCGCCGTCGACTTCGAGGACCTCGAACGACTCGATAAACACGGTACGCGCGTCTCGCTCTATCTCGACGCCTTGGCGAGCGAGTTCGTAGAGGGGCTTGCCGCCCTTCTTGACCGCACTGAACATCGGCGGGATTTGCTGGATCTGCCCGGTGAAGCCCGGGAGGTGGGCGGCGATTTGTTGGGCTAGATTTTCGGGGACGGGGCGTTCTTCGACGACTTCGCCTTCGCTGTCCTGGGAGTTTGTGGTGATTCCAAATCGGGCTCGGAATTCGTAGATCTTGGGCTCGAGGGGGAGATATTGGAGAAACCGGGTGGCGGGGCCGACGGCCATGACGAGGGCGCCAGTTGCGAGCGGGTCGAGGGTGCCTGCGTGGCCCACGCGCCGAGTGCCTAGCGCACGGCGGAGTCGGTTGACTACGTCGTGGGAGGAGATTCCGGCGGGTTTATCTATGACGACGATGCCAAGCATTTTGATAATTCTTGTATAAGTTCGGACTCTGCTTCTTGAATACTGTTTTCGAACGTGCATCCAGCGGCGTTCTTGTGTCCGCCGCCATTGAACATCCGGGCGACTGAGGCGACGTCGTACTTCTCGCGAGAGCGAAGGCTCGCGCGCATCTTGCGTTCGGGCGGGTGGCGAAGCACGGCGGCGATTTGAACCGAGTCGATGGAGAGAAGCTCGTTGGCGATGCCTTCGGCGTGCTCCTCTCTCGCATCCATTTCTTCGAAGTCTTCTCGGTCAAGAACGACCCAGGCGATCTGATCATTGTCCGCGAGTTGCATTCGCTCCAAACCTCGACCGAGCAGTTTTGTGCTGGCGAGCGGTTTTTTCATGTACGATTCTTCAGAAACCTTTAATAGATCGCCGCCCGCGGCGAAGAGTTCGGCGGCCGCTTGGAGTGCATCCACAGAAGTATTGGCGTATCGGAAACTGCCGGTGTCGGTGACGATTCCAGCGAGCAGGCAGGTTGCGATGTCCGGGGTAATGGTGGCCTTGAGTGCCTTGAAGAGTTGAAAAACAAGGAGGGCCGTGGCAGACGCCTTGGTGTCCACAATGCGGAGATCGCCGGGGGCATCGACCGGGAGGTGATGGTCAATCACCACCATGAACGGGCAGGGATCGATGTAGGCTTGGATGTCATCACCCATTCGGCGTAGGTTATCGAGGTCGAGAACGATGGCCAGGTCGGCTTCTTCACCTTTGGGACGATTACGAATTCGCTCGACACCGGGAAGAAACTTGAGGTTATACGGGGCGGTTTCGTCGTGCGAAAGCACCTCATTTTCGATCCCGCGCCGGTCCAGAAAATGGCTCATCGCCAAGGCGGAGCCGTAGGCATCGCCGTCCGGACTCATGTGGGTGGTGATGAATACCTTTCTAGCGCGCGCGAGGGCACTTTCGAACTGGAGAACAATCTCGGGGGATATCGGCATTCTGTGCGACCAGCATACCTAGGTCAGTCCGAGCCTCCGGGACTGTAGGCTCTGAATGAGTCCTTCGGGGTCGAGTTGGGCTTTTTGGTGACGAAATTGTTCGATCTTGCTTGGAGAATGAATTCGCTCGAAGTCGGCTCGGGTTAGGAAAGAGTCTTTGGCAAGATAGAACTTGCCGCCGGCGTCGAGGGTGGCATCGGTCATTTCACGGACCAATGCAGGGAGACCGGCTTCACGTCGAAAGTCGAGGGCCAACGAGAAGCCGTCGACAGAGTAGTCGAGCAGCATCTTGGTAGGGCGGTGGGCCTTCATCACGCCGAGGGTGCTGAATAGGCGGTGCTTGGTTTGGAGATTTTCTAGTTCGCGGAACAGCGTGAGTGCGCTGGCCTTTGGGGCGAAGACTTGGAACTGCAGCAGCCCTTGTGGTTCATAGGCTCTCTCCCAATTCGGCATTGAATCCAGTAGAAAATTGAATGCGGCGAGGGTTTGGGGGTAGGGCGCGGCGTGTTTTTTGAATCGGGCCGAGTTGTATTTTAGGGTGTTGACGGTGCGTATTCCCGGCTGGCTGAGCATAGGGCGGAGGAATTTGTGGGCCACGCTTCCTAACTTGCTGCTGGGCAATTGCGTGGAAGGATCAAAGCCGATGGGGGTTTCGGCGTAGTTCGCGAGGTGGGCCACGCCGCGTCCACCACGAGTGAGGTCCACCCAACTCACGCGGTAGTCCGCCTCGGGACCGCTGAACCACGCGAACTGCTCCTCCCAATTGGCGAGAGTGGCTTGCGAGACCAAAACCCCTCCGCTAGGAATGGAAGAAACCTTGAGCGTCGCAGAGACGATCGCGCCGTGGAGTCCGGCGCCGCCACACACGGCGTGGAATCGTTCGTCGCTCGGCGTGAGGGTCAGTTCCTCGCCAGAGGGGCAAACGAGGTTGATCGAGACAACGCAGTCCTCAAACGTGCCCACCCTGAAGGCGTTCTTGCCGTGGATGTTCATGGCGATGGCCCCGGCAACGGTGGTGCGGGCCGTGCCACTGACCACGACGGGCCACTTCATCTGAGGGAGAAGGACGCGCCAAAGTTGGTCGAGGGTGACTCCCCCTCCGACGGTGACTTGGTCGTTTTCAACGGCAGAAATTTGGGAGAACGCGGAGAGGGAAATGGCGATGCCCTCGCGAGTCATCATCGGGTCGCCGTAGCTGCGACCGGCTCCCACAAAGGAGACGCACCGACCGGACTCCCGGGCGAGTTGGTACAGGTCAAAAATCTCCGCGGCACTGCCCGGTCGATACAAATAGGCGTCGGCGCCGGTCGGTTGTCCGAATCCGGCGACATGTGCGCATCGAGCGGGATCGGGGAGCGGCATCAGACGTTTAATCGGCGGAAGATGAAACTGGGGATGAGCTGGATCACTTTCATGACGAGGAAGTGCACAGGGGTCAAATAGAATTCGCCGTTGCGGCCGACTTTGCTCAGGCACTTCCGAGCTGCCACCTCGGCCGACATCATTTTGGTTTGGTCTAAGTGAGCGGTCATCGGGGTGGCGACGTATCCGGGCTTCATAGTGACCACCTTCACTCCATGGCGTGCAAGGCGGTTGCGCAGGGCCTCTAGGTACGAGTGGAGATAGGCTTTGCTGGCGTTGTATCCGGGCTGGCCTCGGCGGCCTCGATCTCCCGCCATGCTGCCGATGCCCATGATGCAACCGTGACCGGTACCTTGGAAGCGAGCGGCGGCGAGGTTGAGCCAGGCCACGGCGCCGGCGCAGTTGACCTGGATCATTTGAATATCCTTTTCGGACGAGAATTCGTCAATCGCGACCTCGGGCATGACGCCCGACGAGTAGATGATAAGGTCTAAGCCGCCCAGAAAGTCGGTCGCTTGAACGAAGTGCTCTGGTATTGAATCCAACTCAGTCACATCGTCAACTAACCGAAAAAGGCGCTCATCGCCGAGGTCTTGGGTTTGCTCGAAGTTACGACCGGTGGCGACAACGGTGTCGCGGCGCTTCAGCAGCTCGCGCACAATAGCGAGCCCGAGCCCGGAGGTGCCCCCGACAACAATGACTTTCATGGGATGGTTCACGCGCTTGTCATTATGCGACGCGACAAGCGCAAGCAACGTAGCGCGATCTAACCCGGTTCCACTACACTAGGCGAAATACCGTTATGTGTGGCATTGCTGGATACGTGGGACCGCGGAAAGCGGTGGATGTGGTGTTTGATCAACTCAAGCGGCTGGAGTATCGCGGGTACGACAGCGCGGGGGTGGCGTACCTGGACAAGGGGGAAATCTTGGTGCTCAAACGCGCGGGCAAGTTGGCGCAGCTTACTAATTTGATGGCGGATGGTACGCCCGACGTCCATCTGGCGATCGCCCATTCACGGTGGGCGACCCACGGGGCCCCCACCAACGAAAATGCCCACCCTCATTTCGACCAAGTGGAGCAGGTTTCGATCATCCACAACGGGATTATCGAAAATTATCTCGAGCTCAAGGCCGAGTTAGCAAAGGAGGGAAGTGTATTTCTCAGCGACACCGACACCGAGGTGGCGGCCCATGTGATCGGAGCGGAGTTTGCGAAAGGGGTTAGCCTTGAAGAGGCGGTTCGTCTAGCCGTGCGGAAGCTGCGCGGGGCGTACGCCTTGGTCGTGGTGAGCAAGCGCGAGCCGGAAAAAATCGTCTGCGCGCGGAACGCCTCCCCGCTGGTGATTGGCCTTGGCGAGGGCGAGAACATGCTGGCGAGCGACATCCCGGCCCTCCTGCCCTACACCCGCGAAGTTGTGATTTTGGAAGACGACCGGATCGCCATTCTCACGCCCGAAGCGGTGCGCGTAATTGACCTTGATGGTCGTGAAGAAGCGGTCAAGTCGATGCACGTGGATTGGGATGTTGCGGCGGCGGAGAAGGGGGGCTATGAGCACTTCATGCTGAAGGAGATTCACGAGCAGCCGGACGTGATTCGCCAGTGTCTCGCGGGGCGAATTGATGAGAAGGGGCGTGCCCATCTCGACAATGTGTTTGGGCAATCGGTTTGGAACGGAATCGAACGCATCAACATTGTCGCTTGCGGCACGAGCTACCACTCCGGCTTGATGGGCAAGTACCTCTTTGAGAAACTGCTCAGGCTCCCGACCGATGTCTTCTATGCATCTGAGTTTAGATACGCGGACCCGGTGTTGGCGCCCAACTCGATGGCGCTGTTCATAAGCCAGAGTGGAGAGACGGCAGACACACTGGCGGCTCTAAAACTCTGTCAAGAACGGAAGATTCGGACTCTCGGGATCGTAAATGTGATCGGAAGCAGTATCGCGCGGGAGTGCGATCGGACGATCATCACGCAGGCGGGGCCTGAGATCAGCGTGGCTTCGACGAAGGCGTATACAGCGCAGGTGATCGCTTTGATTCTGCTCGTGCTACACATCGCCGAGCAAAAGGAGATGCCGGGCGTTCGGGTGGACGAGATTACGCGCGAGCTCACTTTGCTGCCCGATCTGGCCGCTCAAGCGATGCTGTCGGAGGGTGAGATCATTCGCGCGGCGGAGAAAATGCGCGATTCTAAATTGGTGTTCTTCCTTGGACGGGGGGCAGACGCGCTGGTCGCGCTGGAAGGAGCCTTGAAGCTCAAGGAGATTGCTTATGTGGCGACGCAAGAATCTCCGGCGGGCGAGATGAAGCATGGGCCGCTGGCGCTGGTCGAGCAGGGAGTGTTCGCCATCATGGGTGCGGCAGAAGCTTCCATGCGCGAGAAGCTAGCGAGCAACATGAAGGAGATCCAGGCTCGCGGCGGGCAGGTATTGGCGATCACAACCGACGAAGATGAACTCCTGCCGAAAATTGCGGATTTCACGGTCCGCTTGCCGCGCTCAAAATTCAGCTACCTGAACGCACTCCTCAGCATCATTCCGATGCAGCTGCTGGCGTACCACCTCGCCAAGATCAAAGGATGCGAAATCGACCAGCCAAGGAACTTGGCGAAGTCGGTTACCGTCGAGTAAAAGCGTAAAGCTTAACGTGGCACGAACCTTGCGACGATCAATCGCGAGGTGAGCACGTTGTATACTCTTGAAGCTTCAAGCCCTCTCTTCGGGCTTAATTGGAGCCTATGATTTACAGTGACGCCTCGCGGGGGTGGTTCATTTTGAAAGGAAACTTTGCCGACAGTACGACGAAAGATCTGGTTCCAACCGTGAAAGACCGAGAGCAGGTGATGCAGAGATTAACGAACTGCGACGACCTGACACCGGTTGCGCTCAGCCCGCTGTATCGGTTTTCGAAGCGTCTGCTCGATCTCGTCGGGACTCTCCTCATTTTGCTCGTGCTTTCCCCCGTCATCTTGATCGTCATGGCGGCAGTGAAGATGCATGATCGAGGCCCTATCTTTTATAAATCAACGCGAATTGGGCTTTGCGGCACCCCCATCACGTTCTGGAAGGTCCGAACCATGGTGGTGGACGCGGACCGAATGCTTGAAAAGCTGCGAGAACAAAACGAGAAAGACGGGCCGATTTTCAAGATGAAGGACGACCCTCGGGTGACTCCGATTGGTCGGGTACTTCGGCGGCTGAGCTTGGACGAATTGCCCCAGTTTCTTAGCGTTCTTACCGGCGAAATGAGCTTGGTGGGACCGCGCCCCCCATTGCCGCACGAGGTATTGCAGTATAAGCCGCAGGACCTCGAGCGGCTTAGGGTCAAGCCAGGGATCACATGCTACTGGCAGGTGATGGGCCGCAGCGACTTGACCTTTGAGCAGTGGATGGAACTAGATCGACGATACATCCGCGACATGAGTTTTTGGCTTGACCTCAAACTCCTGTGCAAGACACCGTTCGCCGTGTTAAAATCAAGCGGCTCCTATTGAGCCATCCCCGTAGTCTTTATGCATTGGAATTAACGCCTTGACCCAACCCATGCCTCTCCGAACGGTGAACATATGTGGTCTGGACGTCCTTGCCCTCACTCCTGACGAGGTCTTGGCGGAGTTGTTGCGTCGGATCGAGGCGGGCGTGGGGACTCGGGTGGTCACTCTGAATGTCGAGATGATCGCGCGTGCTCGTCGAGATCGTGAGTACGCGCAGTGGCTGTCCAGCGCCGATCTCATCATCCCCGACGGTATGCCGATTGTGTGGGCGATGCGAAAGAAGCTGCCGAAGAGTGTTTCGCTCGTCAGAGTGACTGGCGTCGATTTAACCCAGTCGCTGCTTCTCAATGTGAAATCGGATTGGGTCGGCATTATCGGGGGGAAGGATCCTATGTTGGCGCTTGGTCGTATCGGCGTGACTGAGCCATCGCGAGCGATCATCAATTCATCGATTCTCGAGCCGAGCGAGGGCCAATTCGACGCGCTTGCCGCGGAATTTGCCCAGTGCCGGCTGCTCTTTCTAGCGCTCGGAGTGCCGAAACAGGATGCCTTTGCGGTCGGGTTGCGGTCCCGGCTGACCGCGGCCACCTTTATTCCGAACGGTGGAAGCTTCGAACTGCTGGCTGGGTTGATGCCTCGGGCGCCCCGCTGGATGCAACTCAGCGGGCTGGAATGGTTCTTCCGATTGTGCGTCGAGCCTCGGCGTCTGTGGCGGCGTTATCTGGTTGAGTATTGGTCAGGTGTTTTCAGTCTGCTCAAAAATCAGAGCATTCACTCCTGACATCGCATATTTGCTGGTACAAACCTAGCGTGGCGAGCGTCATAAACCGAGAATAGAGTTACGCGTCACTATGTTCCGGACTTCAATCCAGTATTATAGAGGCGGTCATTTGGGATCGTTTTCGACCCCAGGTGTGTTACCACGAGAGTTCAACCGTTTTAGGTCACTTATATGTTCAAGTTCCACTTCAAGCGCGGATTGATCTTCGCCATCCTCGGCCTCGCCGTAGGCGGCACGATCGCGATGCTCACGCCGAAGGTTTACGAAGCTTCCGCTGAACTTCTCCTTGGTGATGCGCCCATCTCCAATGCCGCGACCGCACTTGCCCCTGACGTCCAACGCATTCTTGGTGTCGGCCAAGCCACGGACTCCCAGACTGAATTGCAGGTTTTGCGTTCGCAGTCTATCTATTTTCAAGCTCTTCGAAATGTCGCTCGGGACAAGAACGAGCCCGATCTCATGGGCGACTTTGTGCGCTATTACTTGATGTACGACGTGCTCACGCCCGAAACGCGGGCGGGTGCAGAGGTGAAGGGTAGCGTGGCCACGATCCGGGTTCGGGCAAACAACCGAGACATCGCCCAAGAAATCGCGCGACAGATTACTGAAGTTTATAACGAATTCCGGACGACCAATGCTCGAAACGGTCTTCAGAACGCGATTCGCTATCTCTCGGCTCAGGAAGTTGCTTCGAAGAAGGTTCTTGACGAGGCTGAAACCAAGTACAAGAATTACGCAGCGGAAAACGGAATCGTCAATATTGATCAGTCCAATGCGACCGCGACTCAGCTTGAAGGCGCGGCAATGACTAGGTTAATTGAGGCGAAGGCTCTCAAGCAGAGCGCGGAAGCCGAAGCGGCTTCGCTAGAGCAAGCCTTGGCAAGTATTCCGAAAAATGTGGCTGCCGGCGAAGTCAACAGTCGGTCTCAAACAGTTAGCCAACTTGAGTCCCAAATCGCTCAGGGAAGGCTCGAACTCGACCGGCTTAGATCTCGCTATTTGGAAGATCACCCTCGAGTCCAGGAAGTGGCCAAGTCCGTCCGCTCCATGGATGCTCAGCTCAAGAAGCTGAACCCGAACGCGCTCACCCCGTCGCAGTCCGGCAACACCCCGAACCCGGTTTATCAAGGTCTCCAAAGTCAGCTTGCTTCCGCAAAGGCGCGAGCTGAAGGGTACCAGTACCAGGTACAGGAAGCAGAGAACTTCCGCAACGAGGTGAAGGCTCGTCTGCAATCTTTACCCACTAATGAGGGCCAGATTCGGCAGCTAGCACGAGACCAAATCTTGGCTGATCAGAACTTCCGCCGAATTAAAGTGCAACTCGATGACCTTCGATCCCGCCAAGACACCGGCTCGCAGGTTGCGGCCGTTCTTGCTCCGGCTCAGGCTTACAACAACTCAGTCGCCCCCGACGTCAGCAAGTTTCTGTTTATCGGAACGCTTGCGGGCCTCTGCTTGGGCTTGATTTATAGCTTCGCGGTAGAAGCCATGAAGCTCCGGGTTCACACCTCGCATCAGCTGGCTGAGCTCACTGGTCTTCCGGTGGTTGCTACGATTCCTGCGATGGGTCGAAGTCAGCAGAAGGGTCTCAAGAGCTACGCCCAGCCTGGCGCGAAGCCTAACGAGAGCTTCCGGCACATGGGTTACACCTTCATGGCGAAGAACCACGCGAAGCCGCGGCTCATCATGATCACGGGTGTGGGCTCGGTTCCCGGTCGAACGAGCAGCGCGGTTCAGTTCGCGTTGGCGTTGGCCAACAGTGGCAATCGCGTACTCTTAGTTGACTGTGATCCGGTTCGCTCATTGGCAACGCGTGCTTTCGATGCAGAAGGGAAGTCCGGCTTGAGCGAACTGTTCGATCGGGGAACCCTGCCTACCACGGGTGAAGGGGTTGTCCTCTCCACGCCGCACGACAACTTGTTCTTGCTGCCAGTGGGAGCCGACGTTTCTAAGGGCCTCGCGGATCGTTCGACGGAGCAAATGGATGCCGTACTCGCCTTCTTGAAGGCTAGTGCTGACATCATCGTGTTCGACGCGCCACCTTGCGACATGTTCTCCGACGCTTCGCGGCTCGCCGGAAGCGTAGACGAGGTTTGCTTGGTGGTGAGCGCGAGCACGACCAACTATGCTCAGATCCCCAATGGCTATGAGCTCCTCACCCGAGCTGGCGCCAAAGAAGTCAGCTTGATCCTCACCGACGCCTCTCCGAACGAAGAAGCGTTTGCGGGGACGAAGAACTACTCGAAGGGCGCCTAAATCACTTTGGGGTCAGCTTCGGCTGACCCCAAAGTTTGAATGCTGAAATGGCTCAAGTCAATCCCAATCCGCGACTCTCCTCTCCATCTGGCGTGGGCAACGTCCGTGCGACGATGGATGAAGGGCGACGTGTAAGCCTCTTAAGAGGCTCGCGTGGGCTCCTGTACTGGAACTTCTTTAGCCTCTTCTTTATTCTTTTCCCCTTCATCCTGCCGGCGACCGACTTAATCGCGTCGAATCTGCGGTACATCATGTTTAACTCGGTGGTATGCGCCGCGTTCACTTGGTGGCGGTTGGGCGTGCCGGTAAAGATCATTTGGCCGATTAGATTCGTTCTGCTACTGCAGATATGGCTCACCATTTGCTCGTACCTCGGCACGATTGATCTAGGGCGTACGAACGACTTTGAAACGTCGAATTACTTCCTGGTCATGGCGGTGATTTACTTCCTGAACACGGCGATCGTTTCGTACGTGTGGCACGAGTATCGACGCTGGTTTCTGAACGTTTTACTGGTCATTTTCACTGTATCCTGCATTTTAGGGTTCCTTCAGTTCTTAAAGGTTCCGCCAGCTTTGGCCGTTGCCCGCTTTTACAACTCAAATGACATCACCGCTTGGGGTACCGACGTCAACGGAGTCATCGTGCATGGTGCGGGTTCTGTGCGCGCGGTGGGGCTTGCCGCGTGGCCGGAATGGCTCGCAATTCACGCGTTGCTCGCCTGGGGCATCGTGTCTTCTCGTTTGCTACAGAGGTCGCTCACTAACCGCGAGTTTGTGGCAGCATCGTTCTTCCTGCTGACCTCATTCATCGCCCAGTCCCGAGTCATGTACCTCTCGGTCCTGCTGTGTTCCCTCGCGTTTCTGTACATGTTGATTCAGCGAGATCGTCACAAAGGTGGGTTTTACGTCTCCATTTTCCTTGGCACCTTAGCCGCTCTGCTGATTATTGGCGGCGAACGTATGAGCTACGTGTTGACCACCAACGTGGAAAAGGATCGCACGCTGGAGTATCGCCAAGACATTGGATGGCAACAGGCTTACCGCATCATGGAAGAGCGCCCCTGGGTGGGCATTGGGCCGGACGATGGCCTCGTTTGGAACGTTCGCCGTGCAATCCCAGATAAGTACGTCCAGGGCGAGAACGTGGACAACGGATTTTTGGTGTTGCTCAGTTGGGGCGGGCTGCCGGCGCTTGCGCTGTTCTTGCCGATCCTGTTTATCTCGATCGGGTCTGGCTTCATGTTGACGCGGGATAGAACGCTGTCGTTTGAGCGACGTCAAATCGGATTCATCTGCGGGCTGCTGGGCATATTGTTGTTGAATAACATGGTGCTGAACAACGGCTTTACGAACATCTGGTTGAACTGTATCTTTGCCAGCCTCGGGGCGATGGGCTTGCCCAACTCATTCGAGGCGATGCAGGAGTTAAGGCAGAAGTACCATATTCGACGGGGTAAACAGACGTTTGACACCATCGAATATGCGAACTCCACGGAGTAGGCTTAGCCTTTAGCTGCGGCCACGATCTTCTGGGCCGCTTCCTGCATGCTCTGCGCTGTGATCAAGCGGCTCCCTAGGAGCAAAGCACGTCCTTCTTCAGCCGCGGTGCCCTCAATGCGAGCAACCACGGGAATGTTGATTTGCATGGAATCGAAGGCCGACAAGATGCCCTTGGCCACTTCGTCACAGCGCGTGATTCCGCCGAAAATGTTGATGAGCAGGCCTTTGACGTTCTTGTCCATCATGATCAGCTCCACGCAACTCTTGACTCGCTCGGCTTGGGCTCCGCCGCCGACGTCCAGGAAGTTGGCGGGCTGACCGCCTGCGGCCTTTACTTCGTCCATGGAGCACATTACAAGGCCCGCGCCGTTGCCGATGATGCCAATGTCTCCGCCAAGTCGAACGTAGGCGATGCCGCGTCGGGAGGCTTCCGCCTCAATCTCGTCCTCAACGCTGTCCTCAGCTGTGTCCTGATAATCCTTGTGTCGGAAGAGCGCGTTTTCGTCGATGGCGACTTTAGCGTCGGCGGCGAGAAGCTTGCCGTCGGGCGTCCAGGCGCAAGGGTTGATCTCGATGAGATCGGCATCGGATTCGAGATATACCTTGACCAGCTTCTTGATCATGGACACCATCTGTCCTTGGGCGGGAGCAGGAATTTTGGCCTTCTTCACCGCTTGGCGTAATTCGTAATCCCAAATACCCCAAGCGGGGTCTACGTAGGCTTTGACGATCGCATCGGGGTGCTTCTCGGCGACCTCTTCGATATCCATGCCGCCCTCTTTGCTAATCATTACGACAAGCTTCGACGTTGCACGATCCATGAGGACGGAGAGGTAATACTCCTCGGCGATGTCCACGAGTTCAGCGACGAGCACCTTTTCGACGACCATGCCCTGGGGGTTTTGGATGCTGATGAGGGTCTTACCGATGAGCTCTTTGGTGAATGCAGAGGCGTCGGCGGAGTTCTCAAACAGCTTCACTCCGCCAGCCTTGCCTCGGCCTCCCATCAGGACCTGAGCCTTCACGACAACCTTGCCTCCAAACTTCTCGGCGATGGCAAATGCCTCGGCCGGATCGCTTGTGACTTCGCCGCCGGGAACGGGCACTCCGTAGCGCGCCAACAGGTCTTTCGACTGATACTCGTGAAGCTTCATAGACCAGGGAAGGGTACCCGCTCCAGCGTCAATGAACCTCAACGGCTAATCCGTGTCATTTTTGATGATGTGTTACGCCAGTCATCAAATGCGTCATGAAATAGCCTAATTGTTACGATTTGGAAAAGCCCGCGAGCTTCACACTTTTCCCATGCGTCGCGCATTTACTCTTATCGAATTACTGGTAGTCATCGCCATCATCGCGATCCTCGCTTCGATCCTGTTCCCGGTGTTCGCCCAGGCGCGGACCGCCGCGAAAAAGACCGCGAGTTTGAACAACTTGAAGCAGATCGGACTCGGTTCGGTCATGTACTTCGCCGACAACGACGATATGATCTTCCCGATCCAGTATCGCTTCACACCGGTGGCGCCGCCGGACAACGGCACCAAGTTCTGGGCGAATTTAGTCCAGCCCTACACGAAGAACGATCAAATATTTTTCTGCCCAACAGACCGTGCGGACGATCCGTACATTGCGCTGACCAC
Organism: Chthonomonas sp.; assembly: GCA_043754215.1. GTDB lineage: Bacteria > Armatimonadota > Fimbriimonadia > Fimbriimonadales > Fimbriimonadaceae > JAFLBD01. Next base: position 26,993 of record JAYUVF010000006.1, read on the forward strand.
GGGCAAAACGCGCTTTGACCCCACGAACCTCTACAAGCCTTACTTGATCGGGCTTACCCCGAGCTACGGGATGAACTCTACTTATCTGAACAGGCTTGATCCGATTGTCGGGCAACCTGGCCGGTTCAACAACGTTCCGCTTTCTCAAAGCAACTTCGCCGCCTCCGCCGAAACGGTGATGATTGGGGAGGCGACGATGAAAGACACCGTAGTGCCCACGGGAGCTCCGGGGACCGGGACGACCGTAACCATCGCAAACACGATCGGCTACCACTCCTTGCAGGCGCCGAACGACCCCCGTGGCGCTTGGACGGCATACGTCGCTCCTGACGCACGCAGCCAGGGCAAATTGATCGGTCGCTTCGATAAGAAGTCCGCACTCATCGCTTGGCTAGACGGACACGTCAAGTACACCGCGATCAGCCGACTGCGGGGAACCGGAACGACCGTTGAAGAGCAAGATCGTTTCTGGAATGGTCGAGGAAGCGAGTAGTTTGCCCTAACTTCCATGCACAATAGATGCATGGAAGAGGTGCAGTACGAAGGTTGGCGATGTTCGAAAATCACGACCGGACCCTTGAGTGCCTACGTCACGCTTGACGTAGGCCCTCGGGTCATCGGATTGCATCACGCCGGGAGCGACAACCTATTCTTTATCAAGCCAGAGACCAGGGGAGCGCGGGGGCTTACGGGTTATCATGGCTACGGGGGGCACCGGCTTTGGACCGCGCCCGAACTCGTTTCTCGCACCTACGAGCCAGAAAATGACCCGGTGGACACGTGGTCTGGTCCCGCACAAGATGAGCAAAACGCTTCGATGGTGGCGTCGTTCGGATTCCGCAGTCCGCTCGGACCCTCGATGCTAGAGAAGACTCTCTACGTCACGCCGTTCAGCGGCGGATTTGAGATCGCTCACCAGATACTCAACGCAAGCCCAGTGATGCAGGAGATCGCGCCATGGTCTGTCACCGTAATGCGACCTGGGGGCGAGTGCGTGATTCCGGGGCACTCAAACAGCATGGCCCCGGCAACGAGCAAGTTGCCCTCTCGGCCGATCGTTGTTTGGCCGTACACCCAGTTCGATGACCCACGATACACATGGGGCAACGACGCAGTAAGGCTCCAACAGAACCCCCTCGTGGACGGGGCGACTAAGTTCGGCGCGTTTGTTGATAAGGGGATCGCCGCCTACGGGGTCGATGGCCTGCTGTTTGTGAAACGGTTCGGGGCCGACTTACGCGGAACTTACCCCGACTTCGGCTGCAATTTCGAAGCATTCACTCGCCACGATATGCTCGAGGTCGAGACCTTAGGACACTTGCGCCGACTCAATACCGGCGAGATCGCGTACCACTACGAATCGTGGTTCGTGTTCGAGCGCGATGTTCCATCGGGGGACTTAACAGGTTGGTTCGATGGGCTCCTGGAAGAAACTACAGCTTTGCGTTTCCCGCGAACCTAGTATCGCGTCCGGGGGTCTAAACCAACATCTCCGTGTAAACTGGAGTTACATTTTCACGTCGGGCCGTTGGCCTGGCGCTTGCATTACTCAGTTTGAAAAGGATCACCATGCGCCGCACTTTGCACTCAATATTCACTTTGGCCTTGTTGGCGGGCGTCGCCCCCACTTTGATGGCTCAAAATCCAGTTCGACAGATGTTGCCCGTTCCTGCAGGCAGCGTTGAGCAGCTAGAAGCAACTGGCTGGGCACCGCTTGATGCTCAAGGAAACCCAGTCGGCCCACTTCAGTCGCTGGAGTCCAATTTTGAGCGCGTAGCTAGCTTCAAGTTTGCGTTTGACTCGATGAATTCGCAGTCGAACAACTTGCCTGCGACCGGGACGACTCCGTCATCGTTGCAGACCCTCTGGTTCATCCCAGGAAACTACCGCTCTTACATGTGGGCGAACGACGTAGCGGCACTCAACACGGGCACTGCAAACGGCCTCGCCAAGGGCGCGTACCTCGGGTTTTTCTGGAATCCCTCAGGCACCACAACCCCAAGTGGCACCTTGAATTTTGCCGCAAAGATCTACACGGCGCGTAAGTTCGACACCACGGGCGACGGCCCAGCAGTAAGCCAGAAATTAGGCGGTGTCATGGTCACCGTGGCGAACCTCTCCGTGGGCTCCAGCGCATTTAAGGCAATTCCGTTCAACTTGAGCGCAACGGCTGGCTCAATCGCCTTGCCCGGCACTTTCTCAGTAGCAAATCCGGCATCGATCGTCGTCGAATTTGGGACGTACGATGGCAGCGGTGTTTTCACTCCGTTCAACCCGGTCGTCGTGTGCGCGCCGCTTTTCGGCAACATGTTCGCCCCAGGCGAGCCCCGATATCCGGGCACGAACACCTCGCGTTCGGGCGAACTGTATTGGTCGGACGACGAAAATCCATTTACCCCCAATCAAACGCCTAGCTACACGTTCGAGGATTTTACGAACACCGCTAGTGGCGGTTTCCCGTTCAGTGAACTCTATAGTGGTGACACGGAGCCTGATCCGACCCCTGCGAATCGAAAAGGAATCATCCAGCCCGCGATTGCTCTTTATGTGGATCAGAACGCGAAGGTGATCACGGGACGACTGATCTTTAACGACCAAGTCGACGCCTCGCGGTTGCCCACCTCGGCCACCTTTGAGGTCTTGGACTCTGCTGGAACCACGGTCCTGAACACGCAGACCGTGAATCTGGGCGCCCTCCAGACCTTCACGATCGCTGACCCGGCTCCGTACGCGGGTGGGAATTACATTGTCCGGTACGTCCAGGGCAACACGTGGCTCTCTAAGCGGCGACCTGGGGTGAGCACCACCGCGGGTCTCACGACGAACATCGGCAACATCGTCCTCACAAATGGTGACGTGGATAGGTCCGCTGAAGTGGACGCCGCTGACATTGATTTGGTGATCGCGAACTTCGGCTTAACCGGGGTGGATGGGCTCCAGGGGGATGTGGACCTCTCAAATGAGGTTGACGCTGCAGATATCGACCTTGTGATCGCGAACTTCGGGGCGACGGGCGAGTAAGGGCGTAGAATAGGCGTTATGCGATACGCCGCTTGCTTCTTGACTTTGCCGATCGCCACTTCTTGTCTTGCGCAGGGGATGAAATCGGGAGAAATCTTTCGTGAGGTTCGCCCGACCGAAATTGTGCAAGCAGCGCGAGTGGCTCCATTTACAGGGATCGGCTCGGTGCCACAGTGGACCGATGTTATCGCGGGCTCAGAGCGCAGCGTTTGGTCGATGGCTTTCGACTCCATGAGTTTCAACTTGGACACCAACACGCCTTACAGTGGGGTGTACGGTCAGACCAAGGGATTTTTCCGTTTTGCAAACACCTACAAAAACCCTTTATTTGGCATTGACATTCAAAAATTAGCACCCGGAACGGCCGGGCTCAGCGCGACTCGATTTATTACTGACATCGTTTGGAATCCAGGCGGGACGTACGAGCGGTCGGGAAGCGGGCGGCTGGCGATGGCGATTGTATGCGCCAACCGATTTGGCTCCAAGGACAATGCGCCCTCAAGTTTCTCTCAGTTGGGCCCATTTCAGCCAGTAGGGCAGGTGTTTGGACTTGTCGTTGACTTTGGCGTGCAGCAACACGGATGGCGAACGTACAACGTGGACCTTTCGACAAGTGGACTTTCGATCCCGATGCCTGCAGTGGTGACCCCGACCAATCCAGGTGCGCTCATGGTTGCCATTGGCACCCTTGACGCACAAGGCAGGTTTGTGATGTGCCCACAGGGTTGGGCGATGCAGCCGACCTTGGATACGATGGCAGCCCCGAACGACCCCAACTACCCCGGTGTGAATCCAAGCCAATCCGGTCCGCTTCAGTGGGATGACGATGGCGGCTCAATCGTGGCACCAGTGTTTAATGGACGACACGATAACCTTGTTACAACGGGCAACACGTTTACTGAGATTTATAGTTACGATTGGAGCAGTTCGATTGCCGGTTATCCACAGGCCTCTGCCGGACTCTTTTACAAGCCAGGCGGGAATCGGCTTTCCGGCACCGTGGTGGGCCCTGGCCCGGGCTTGCTAGACGTTGTGCTGTACGCATCTGATAGTAGCGGGAACTTGATTCCCGCTCCGGGCGGCGGAGTAGCGACGCGTACCGTCGTAGTAAGCGTCTCGGATAATGGTAGCTTCAGCGTCGCGGACCCTTTGATCCTGATTCAAGGCGGCGGTCTGGCAGGGAGCGTCATTGGGGCATTCGGAGGAGGTGAGGGAACTCTTCGCACCGTCTCCGCGCCTTTTCCATTAGGAGGAGCAAGCTCAATTCCTCCGATCGCGATCTCGATCGGCGATGTTAATCGGAGTGGTGAAATTGACGCGGCAGACATTGACGCGGTGATCGGCGCCTTCGGCAACATCTTTGGCAACAACAATTGGGATCCAGCCACTGATCTTGATCAGAGCGATGAAGTGGATGCTGCGGACATTGACATCGTGATTGCGAACTTCGGCAACACCGGCGATCCGCTCCCCAATCTGCCCTGACACCTGCCACAATCGGCAATTGAATGAAGATCCTGGTGATAGGTTCTGGCCCCATCGTAATCGGTCAAGCGGCCGAGTTTGACTATGCGGGCACCCAGGCGTGCAAAGCCCTCCGGGAAGAGGGGCATGAAGTCATTCTCATCAATTCCAACCCGGCCACGATCATGACCGACGAGGAGACGGCGGACCGGGTTTACATTGAGCCGCTCACCCCCGAATTTTGTGAGCGAGTGATTGCAAAGGAGCGGCCCGACGGGCTCCTACCCACCCTAGGCGGACAGACTGGCCTGAATCTCGCGAGTGCCTTGGATCAGCGCGGGGTGATCGCAAAATACAACGTGAAGGTGCTCGGAACACCTCTCTCGGCCATCCGCAAGGCGGAAGATCGCGAGGAGTTTCGCTCTTTGATGCGCGAACTGAATGAGCCGGTCCCGGAAAGTTGGATTGTCGAATCTCCTGAGCAGCTTGAGGCGGTCCTGGATGTTGTCCCCTATCCCTGCATCGTGCGACCTGCTTACACGTTAGGCGGCACAGGCGGCGGTATCGCCACCACGCGCGAGGAACTTTGGGCGATCGGCAACAACGGGCTCAAGCTTTCGATGCGCTCCCAAATCATGGTCGAGCGCAGTTTGCTGGGCTGGAAAGAAGTCGAATACGAAGTGATGCGAGACGGGAAGGGCAACTGCATCACGATCTGCAACATGGAGAATTTCGACCCGATGGGCGTCCACACGGGCGACTCTATCGTGGTCGCTCCCTCGCAAACGCTCAGCGATATTGAGTACCACATGCTCCGCACCGCGAGCCTGAAGATCATCCGCGCGCTCGGTATAGAGGGCGGTTGCAACGTGCAGCTTGCGATGTCCCCCGAGAGTTTCGACTACTACATCATTGAGGTGAATCCTCGGGTTTCCAGGTCGTCCGCTTTGGCCTCCAAGGCCACCGGCTATCCCATCGCAAGGGTCGCCGCCAAGATCGCGGTGGGTAAGACCCTGGACGAAATTGATAACCAAGTGACCGGGAGCACGAAGGCTTGCTTCGAGCCGGCGCTCGATTACTGCGTGGTCAAGATTCCCCGCTGGCCGTTTGACAAATTCGAATCGGGCGACCGCACCTTGTTCACTCAGATGAAGGCGACGGGCGAGGTCATGGCGATCGACCGGTCTTTCGAGGCGGCATTTCTAAAGGCGATTCGCGGCCTCGAAGTAAAGCAGAAAGATCTCTGGCACGATAAGTTTGCGGGTTCGAGAGGGAGTAAGCCATCCCCCCCGATGCCCGATGAGGAACTGGAGTACGCAATCCGCGTTCCGACTGACGAACGCCTTTGGGCGATCGCCGAGGGTCTCCGACGGGAGTGGACAGTCGAGCGGATCAATCGTCTCAGCCGTGTTGACCCATGGTTCCTTGAGAAGCTCAAGGAGATGGTCTCGGTGGAACAGGCGCTGATGCACCTCGGGGACTTTGTCTCTGATCCTGTGTTGCTCGATGGGATTGTTCGGCGGGCTTTTGAGCTTGGGTTTGCTTACGACACGATTGCAAAATTGGTCGGGGTAGACGGGAACTTGGTTGCGGATCTGCATGCTCAGCGGCAGCTTTTCCAATCGCATCCGCTTCGCACGTCGAGCGAGAGTTTCGACGAGGCGATTTCCGGCTGGGACACCCACATCCATTCAAATCCAGAACTGGCACAAGCCTTCGAATCTTTTTGGACCAAATATGACGCGGCCGACCCGAACGTCCAAGCTCGGATCCTTGCGGCGGGGAAGATCCAGAAGTACGCGGGCTGGCCGGTGTTCAAGATGGTGGATACATGCGCGGGTGAGTTTGAATCTCAGACGCCGTACTTCTACAGCACCTTGGGCGACGTGCACGACTCGGTTGCCGTGCCGAAGTGACTCGGTACACGATGCGGCAGAGGTGGCACGATCTGTTGTTCGTGCACTTCACCGCGGCACCAGAGGCCATTGCGGCGCTGTTGCCTACTCCGCTCGAGATTGAGACTTTTCCCGATGCGTCTGGAGAACCGAAGGCCTGGATCGGGCTCGTGCCGTTTGGTATGAGAGATATCGCCGTCTCACCCCTTCCGTCCGTGCCCGGCACCAGCGCGTTTCTTGAAGCGAACGTGCGCACGTACGTGCGTCAGCCCAACGGGGAAACCGGGGTTTGGTTTATCAGCTTAGACGCCGCGAATGCCTTGGCTTGTGGAGTGGCGAGGGCGACGTTTGGGCTGCCGTACTTCCCGGCGAAGATGAGCATGCGACGAGACGCCGATGTGATCGAATATCAATCGCTACGCCAGCGGGGGTTCCCACTGTCTTTGAAAGCGCGGTACCGGGTGTTGGACCCGCTTCCAAAGCCGGAGCCCGGCTCGCTGGACCATTGGCTGGTCGAGCGTTATCGGTTATATGCCCTTCGGCGCGGCGCGCTGCTCGATGGCATGGTTTATCACGACCCTTACGAGTTACATGGGGTCGAGATTCAAGAACTGGAGCACAACGTTGCTGAGCAGTTAGGGTGCGAGTTGAGCGAGCCGGTGCATTGTGTCTATAGTCCCGGAGTTTCGGTCTCAATTGGGGCGACAAGAAAAATTTTGCAACTTCCGCGCGGCAAAATTACGTGAAGCTATCTTGAGGACTCAGAATCTCATGAATGGTAAAACTCTTATCGCCGGAGCTAGCGGCGTTGCCGCTATTGCCTTTACGCTCGTATTGACTACTTCGAACCTGCGTGCCGATCCCACGGTGCCCTACGACGAGAGCCAGGCTCTGCGTAACCGTGTGTCCACGTTGGAAGCGGAGGTGAAAGCACTCAAGAGCGAAATCGAACAGCTCAAATCGCAACGACTCATGCCCTTCGGAGACTTCAAGTCACACTCCGATTTCAGCGGCAAAGTCAAGATCAATGGCAAGGAGTACATCCTGCCGCGGGACAAAGAAAAACTGGAAAAGGATATGCCGAACTTCAAGTTTGGGGAAGGTCTATTCAACTTTGAGAAGGACGGCGAGCGGCTGAAGTTTGACTTGCCCGAGATCAAGTTCGAGGGGAAGGGCGGAAAGGTTTACATACTGCCGCGCGATATCGAAAAGCTCGAAAAGGATCCGAATTTCAAGCTGGACGGACTAGAACTTGGCCCTGGCGAACACCGCATGGAGTTTGACATGTCCCGAGCAGAAGAGGCCATTCGCGAGGCGATGAAGAACTTGCGAAAATCGCTGAAAGACGCCCCTTCCGAAGTGCAGCCCTCTTCTGTCTAAGATGCACCGTACCCGTCGCTCTGGTGGAGCGGCGGGTACTCTCTGCCTTCGGTGAAAGACACAGTCCTCGTGCTTGGATCCGGCCCGATTCGCATCGGCCAAGGGATCGAATTTGATTATTCCTGTGTCCACTGCGTTTGGGCCCTGCGAGAGATGGGCTACCGCGCGATCATCGTCAACAACAACCCCGAAACCGTCAGCACGGATTTCGACACGGGCGACGGCCTTTACTTCGAGCCGGTCACGTTGGTAGACGTGCAGCGCATCCTCCAGCACGAGAAGCCGATCGGCGTGGTCGTCCAGTTCGGTGGCCAAACCGGAATCAATCTAGCCGCACCGCTCGCGAAGCGAGGGGTGAATATCCTGGGGACCAGTGCCCAATCCATCGGTGCGGCGGAAGACCGAGATCAGTTTGATACGCTCCTCAACGAACTCGGTGTCAAGAAGCCTCGCGGACGAGCGGTCCGGAGTCTTGCGGAGGCATACGTCGTCGCGGCAGAGGTTGGCTATCCGGTGTTGGTGCGCCCCAGTTTTGTTCTCGGAGGGCGGGCGATGGAGATTGTCTACTCCGCCGAGCAACTTGAAAAATACTACGCCTTCGCGGAAGATGCCAATCCCGGTCAGCCGGTGTTGGTGGATCAGTACATCTTGGGCAAAGAACTCGAAGTGGACGTGATCAGCGATGGGGATGACACGCTCGTGCCCGGGATCATGGAGCATATCGAAAGAGCCGGTGTCCACTCGGGAGACAGCATGGCGGTCTACCCGCCGGTTTCGATCAAGCGCGAAACGGAGTGGCGGATGGTGGAGATCGCGGGGAGAATTGCAAAAGCCCTTGGCGTTCGCGGGATGATGAACATTCAGTTCGTCCTGGATGCGGACGAAGAGGTTTACGTGATCGAGGTAAACCCCCGGGCGAGCCGCACGGTGCCGTACCTCAGTAAGGTTTCAGGAATTCCAATGGTCCAACTTGCTACGCGCTGCATGATGGGCCAGAAATTGGCCGACCTTGGCTATAAGAGCGGCTTGTGGTGCGTTTTGGATTCCCAAGAGGACATGCCTGCCCATACTCGCTCCGACGCGGGCCCTCGGGCAAATGGCTTTGTCGCTTCAGCTGCTGAGTACCTAGGAGATGGATTCCGGCAGAACCACTTGTTCGCGGTGAAGGCACCGGTCTTCAGCTTCCAGAAGCTTGCGAGAGTGGAGCCCAGCTTGGGCCCCGAAATGAAGTCTACAGGCGAAGTCTTGGGCATAGATCGAACCTACGAAGCGGCCCTTTACAAGGCCATGATCGCAAGCGGAATTCAATTCAAAGGTTCTGGGCAAGTCGCGCTTACCTTAAATCATTTCGATAAGCCGCACGCCGCGACTATTGGGCGAAAGTTGATCGAAGCGGGCTTTAGCATAGTTGCCACTCGAGGAACCCATGAAGAGCTTGAGCGGTCCGGAATTCCGAGTGTGGTGGTCGAGAAGCTTCAAGAAGGCTCCCCAAACCTCTTGGATCTCCTCCAAAAGGGTGAGATCGCCCTAATGATCAACACCCCTGGGGCGGGAGTCGAATCTTCCGAGGAAGCCAAACGCATCCGGCGTGGGTGCATTGAGACCGGGGTCGCCTGTATCACGAGCATCGACACCGCCCTCGCGCTTTGCGACGCCCTCCCGATCTTCAAGAACCCCGAGCTTGCGGAGTGCGAGCCCTACACGGTTTATCTGCGCGGTTAAGGCGTGGTGCCGGGGCCGCCTTCGTCGGGGATTCCCACTGGCATTTCTCCGCCTTCCGTGATGCCTCGGTACATCTCTTCAGCTTTGCGGAGCGCGGCTAGAAATGACGCTGGCAGCTGCGACTCCGGCACTCCATTGCGGTCACCCGTCATTTGAACTCCTGAGATAAGGTGTCTGCCTCCAAATTTCGGGACCACCGTGAATTCCAAATCAAGGCGAGTGCGCGTTCCGGGACGTAGCTTGTCGAGCTTGGGCAACATCCCCGCAAATCCCATCGACTCGGGAGAGTTCATCATCTGCTTGATCATGGCCAGGGTCTCTGGAGTCATGGTTTGCATCATGAAAATCGAGAACTGGTCGCCGACCGGCTTCACGATGATGTCGGTGATTGACTTCGCAGTGACGTAGCTTTGGGCAACGGTCTGCACCGGGACATCGGTGAAATCCGCAAACGGCTTTGGCGGCTCTTCCTCGCCTGGCCTGTCCATGCCCATCGGAGGCGCGAACATGTTTCGCGCGGCCGGGTTCTCACCTCCAAGCGCTTGCACGTCTTCGAGGCACTCCACGAAGCGGCTGCGCACGGCGGCCGTGAGTCGGTTTAGAGGCACCGCCTGCCCGGATAGCAGGGCGTCTCGCTCCGGTGGGTTTAAGCTTCCGAAGAAGCGGTAGGCGGCATTTGCATTCGCCCCCATCCCGCCCTCGAATGCGCCCTCCATCAAGGAGGGAGCGGCCAAAAATTGATAGATTTGCCAGAGGAGCTCGCTGTACTCGGGGTACGTGAGCATGAAGGTGGCCTTGTCCATGATGCTCAGGCTGCCGGTGGCCTCCTCCTTCGAGGTGAGTGCTTGTAGAGCCTTTCGATCCAAGCGAGCCTTCGGCGAAACGGAGGGGAAAGCGGGCTTCATCGTGACCCATCCATCTTTCGATTCCATCTGCACAGTCCCAAGTGATTCGAGCGCGGACGCCGCCGTTCCGACCGTCAGCTCACGGTTGTACATTGCGGCACTTTCGAGCACAAACGCGTCATCGGAAACGACCGCCACCAACTGCGACTTCTGATCTTCTGCGATGGCAAAGAGCGCCGCGGAGGCCGTCTGGCTCAACGGGTCGAACTGCAGCGGGTTGCGGAAGAAGTTGAGCATCTCCTTCGTATCCAGCATAGGAGGAGGCGCCCCCTGAGTGATCGAGTTGATGAACACTGCGAAACTCTTAAAACTCTCGCTGGTGGGAATGCTCGTCTTGGGGCTGTTGATCTTCAGGCTGGACTCTTTGATTTTCGTGACCTGATCGGGGTCGAACATCATCATCAAAGCGCGCTGATCGATCGCCGTGGGTTGAAAATAGTTCTGGACCCGCACCTCATTCGCCTTGTCCAGCCCCAAAACGCGGATCTGCCAACTGTAGGGCGAAACGCGTTTCATGATCAGGAGCATCCGGTAAATCGGCCCAAGTGACATTTCCTCAAGCTGCTCGGGTTCCATGCCCGTCTTGGCGAGCGCCTGCATTCGCGCCTGCGCACCTTGATTGAACTCGCGGATAGCGGCGAGCACCGGGGCAGGGAGGGCGCGCTGGCTCGCGGTGGGGGCGGAGCTCATCACGACCCGATCGCCAAACCCAACTGCAACAATCGAAGCGGGGTCTAGCGCCGCCCGAATGGCCTTCCAAATTTTTCGCTGCGCCTCACCGTGCTGCTTGTAGACCTCGCCGATCGCTTTGCGCTGGGCAGCCTCTTGCGGGTCCACTTCCTCCCCGTCTCCGGGTGGTGGGATCGGAGTAGAGGCTGCCACGTCTTCCGTCGCCATTTGCCCTGGCAGAAGCTGGTTTTCGTCTTGCTCTTTCGCCCACTTCTTTATGGCCTCGGCAAGGCGCATTTGATCGTCCTTAACCAAAGCAGATCGGACTTCTCCGGTGCGCTCCAAGCGCCAGTCGGTGCCCGACTTCACCCACGTGCCGTTAAGCGCGACGGCAATTTTCTCCAACGCGGCTTCACTGGGGGCATTTCGGAGTCGGATCACCATCACCTCGGACGCCATCTCGTTTGCCACAGATAGCGAAAGGCCGAGTTGCTTGCCGAGGGCAGGGAGGGCCACATCCGCACGGGTTGCCTTGGTTTCAAAGCTCACCGTAGTTTGCATTTGAGCCCAGGCACCAGCGGAAGCGAGCACGAGCAGGGCGGTGAAAATTGGCGAAATGACCCGTCGCATGGTAAGTGAACATATTACGCGCTTCTGGGGTGCCTGGTTACGCGGACGCGGTATCTTTAAGATATGCCCGACGAACGCGACGACGATCAGGAGAGCTTCGAGAAGCCGCCCGCGTTTTTCCCATACGACACCGGGGAGGAGCCGTTGATCGCAAGTGAAGACTTGGGAGAGCCGGTCGAGGTCACCATCGAAGGAGTTTTCTTCGCCGAAAGCAATGGTTTGGTGCAGCGCTTTGTCTTGCTCAGCGACGGCGACCGAAAGGTGCCGATCATCATCGGCGGGTTTGAGGCGACCTCAATCAGCATGCCCCTAGAGGGGAATCAACCCGACCGTCCGATGACCCACGACCTGCTGAAGGTCCTGATGGAGCGACTGGACGGAAATCTGCAGCGCGTGGTCATTGACGACATCTGGAACAAGACATACTACGCCAAGCTTTACATCGAAAAAGATGGGGAAGAGATCGAAATTGACTCCCGCCCATCCGATGCGATCGCTCTAGCCCTGCGCTGGAACTGCCCCATTTTTGTGAGCGATGGCATCATGGAACGCGGCGGCGAGTAGGCACGGCATAACGTTTCGACCGTTTGGTTCGTCATAGCTTCTGTGATCCAATCTGCGCTCGTTGCCTTGGCGATTCAAACGCCGTCCGCCCATGTTGTTCAGCCTTACTATGTGTATCCGGCCGACTTTACGGGCCGTGCACAGCACAAAGCCGCCATTGCCCGGACGATGGAAGAACTACAACAGTGGTTCGGCACCCGCGTTGGCGCGAGATTTACCCTCAAGCCCTTGATCGAAGTGCGCTCGCGAATGGACTACGCGACCATGCGGGTCGGTTCGGCCGCGACTCCAGAAGACATCGCCAACAAGACCTTCATGCCCAACTGGTTTGGCTCTTTAAGAGAGGCAGTGGGCGGACAGTTTAAGCCGAAGCAACTCAGCGTGATCTTTGCCGCCGGCGGCGGTGGCTACACGACCGGACGCATCGAAGGCGACGACGCTGGCGTGACGGTGGTCGGCGACTGGTTCCTCGAGCCAGAAAGCGGGATGAAAGATCCCGCTGCAATTTCTGCTCCAACTAGCTCATGGCAGGTTAAAGGCGATGCCCCGGTCGGAATTTTGGCTGCTCGAATGGGTCAAGGTTTTGGCCTACTCAATCCCATCGGTCAATCCGGCAGTAGCTTAGTAGGTGGCTTCCAGAGCTACCCAAACACCCGCCTAATGGCCCATGAGGCCCTGGTTCTTCGGAACTCGCCGTTCTTTGGCTATGCCGACGGGGATCGCGAAGTACCACGACTCGACTGGTCAACCGCCGATGTCACTAGCTGGGGCGAGTCGTTCAGCGTGGTGGCCTCCGGGTTGCGGGACTCTGACGTGGTGGAAGTGAGTTGGATGGGCAAACCCAACGACAACCCGAACTCCACTTTCAAGCAGTCTTCGATTTTCGTCCCGTTCGATGGCATCAGCGAGGATCGCGGTCGGTTCAAAGTGCCGCAGGGTGTTGGCCCCGGTTTCATTCGAGTTTGGCGCGGCTCGCTGAAATCCAACATGATTACGGTCAACTTCCTGTCGCCTCAGCAGGCGAAAGATAAGGCCGGATCACTCATTCCGGTCACATAATTCGTGCTGGTATGGTCACGGATCGGTGCCGGGTACCGTTATAGATAATATGGCGACCCTTTCTCCACCGGCTGAACCGAAGGTTGAGCGGACGATCCCGAACTACCGACAACAGGTTCGCCGTGCCCTACCCGATCACATATTCAAGCCCGACTACACGAACCTTCTCTGGTTTCCGGTTCATTTCGCCATTTTTGCCGCTGGAATCTGGGTCCTGATCAACCAATTCACCTGGTGGAGTGCCCCGCTGGTTGCATTGGTGATGGGCCATTCGATGGCGTGCATGGGCTTTCTCGCCCACGACGTATCCCACGGCGGCTCGATCAAGAATCTGTTGTTGCGCGACACGCTGGCGCTGACCGGATTCAGCTGGCTAGGGATCAGCCCGCTACTTTGGAGAAAGTGGCACAACGCCGACCACCACAACAACACGCAGATCAAGGGTGTGGACCCGGATCACCTCTTTATGTTGGAGGATTGCAAGCATAATCCTATCCTCAAGTTCCTGTACATCATTCATCCGGTGTTGCGAAACGTGATCATTTTCAGCAGTTTCGCGTTCCGCATGAGCCAACAGCAGATCCGGATGGTGATCGTCTACATGCGCGATAGAGATACATCCATGGGCGAAAAGCTGTGCATATTAGCCCAGGCGTTTCTTGGCGTCGGGATATGGGTTGCGATTACGCTTCCCTTCGGCACCCAGGTTTTCTGGTGGGGTTACTTTTTTCCGTTGCTGGTCGGCAATGCGATCGCCATCAGCTACATCGCCACAAATCACTTCTTGAATCCGCTTGCTGATGAAAACGATATCCTGGCAACCTCGCTCACAGTAACTCTCCCGCCCGGACTCAAGTGGCTCGATCCCTGGCACCAGTACTTTGGAGCCCACGTGTCTCATCACCTATTTCCAACGGTTAGCGGACGTTACACCCGCCTGGTGGAGAGGAAAGCGGAAGAGCTTTTCCCGGATCGCTACCACAGCATGAGCATTTTCAAGGCTCTGCAGATGCTGTGGAAGACGCCGTGGGTTTACGAGGATCACACCACATTCATAGACCCGGTTCGGAAGATCCGAGAGAAAACGCTCGGACACGGGATGGAAGACAAACTGTAAACTACGGGCTTGCCTATGCCCGATCAGCCCCTTCGCCTCGCGACCCTGCCAAATGCGGCCTCTCGGAAGTGGAATCCCATGACCTGGATGCTCAATCAAGGGCTCGAGCGAATTGGGTTTAGCATCCATGATTTGACCCGCGAAGCGTTGATGGAGGAGCAGTTTGATCTGCTCCACGTTCACTTTTTTGAGGGCTACACCTATTTCCGCAATCCATTCAAGATCATCCTTCGATGCCGCAAGTTGTTGAGGGGGATTGATCGACAGAAGAAACTCGGAGCGAAGCTGGTCTACACGGCGCATGACGTGATCGGTCACGACACCCCTTGGCGCAGTTTGGAAGATTGGTTCTTTCGGCAATTTATGCGACGAGTGGACGGCACCATTTTTGTGTCCGACGTCAGCATCCCACTGGTGCGCAAACGGTTTCCAGAACTGACCGGGGCGAGCACCACGATCCCGCTCAGCGACTACGGTGATTGGTACAAGAACGAAGTCACTGCGGCGCAGGCTCGCGAGAAGTTTGGAGTCCCAGTGGATGCGCTGGTCATTACCCATGTCGGGCTGATCAAGCGCTACAAAAACGTGCCGGCGCTCATCGAAGCGTTCAGCCAGCTCGATGGCAACTACGCGCTTCTCATTGGCGGACGTGTGCTCGAAGAAGAATTGAAGCAAGAGCTTCTGGCCCTGGCGGCCAAAGATTCGAGAGTGAAGCTCCGCCTGGAGCACCTCGACGATGACGACATGCAGGACTACATGAACGCCGCGGATGTGGTCGTTCTGCCCTATCGGGCGATTCTCAATTCCGGCTCCGCGATGCTCGCGCTCACCTTCGGGCGACCCGTCATCGTGCCCAACGTAGGCTCCCTGCCAGAGCTGCAAGCCAATCTTTCTTCCGATTGGGTCCAGCTGTACGACGGGGAATTTGGGGTGAACGAACTGCGCGCTGGTTTGGATTGGGTCAAGGCCACAACCAGGGCGGAAAAGGCGCCCCTGGAAAAATTGACCGTAGAGGCGATCGCGCAACAACACAGCGATTTTTACCGCTCACTCAAAGGTTAATCACTCGATTTAGGCATTTGTTTGGTACGATAATTGCGGAAGCGAACTTGGCTCAACCCGAATTCGTCTTACCCTTGCCATCCTCATGCGACAAACGTTATTTCTTGCCTCCCTCGCCCTCGCCGGCGCAAGTTTCGCTGCGCCCATCAAGCTCGCGGTAGCCACCTTCGAACCGTCCGTTGGAGAGCCAGTGTTTCCCGCTGGCCTCGCGACGGCTTCGCACGAGCGGTTTGGCTTAAAGATAGTTCAGTTTTCCGGCGTGGTCGGGGAAGACCAAAGAGAATCACTGAGGCAGGCGGGCGCCCACGTGCTGGACTACCTGCCGGACAACGCGTTCCTGGTTCGAGGAGACCTGGGCACCCTGAGCTCGGTTAACGGCGTGGTTTGGACTGGTAATTACCACCCGGCTTATCGGCTGTCACCAGAAATCGGTACAAGAACGTTGATTGCACCAGAGCGCAGAGCCGAAGCGGCAGCTGGCTTGCTTCGCGTCGCTGTCACCCTCACACGGGATGCCAGCGCCGAAATGTCGCGTTTGATGTTGGGCGCGCTCGGCGTGAACTTCATTAGTGAGGGAACGGTTGGCGACCAGTCGGTTTTCCTCGTCACCGGAACTCGAGCGCAGATTGAGAATATCGCGCGGAACGAGAGCGTGCAGTTCATCGAAGAGGCGGGCGAAGTTACCGAGCGCAATTCCACCACCCGGTGGATCGTCCAAACCAACGTTTCAGGCAACACTCCGTTTTACACCGCCGGGATCACGGGGGCAGGCATGATCGTGGGGGTGCTCGATAGCAGAATTTCCCAAAGCCACACCAGCTTCTCTGATACGGCGCCGATTGGCCCGACCCATCGAAAAATTGTTTACTACGGGACCACGGCTGGCCAAGCATCTCATGGGACACACGTTGCCGGCACGATCGCCGGAGATGCTGGGGTCTTTGATGATCGCCGAGGCATAGCTTACGGCGCAAAAATTGCTTATAGCTTGATCCCTACAAATACCGAAACCACCCTCTATTCCGCTCTGGTAACTCATCAAAATCAAGGAGCAAGGGACCACACCAACTCTTGGGGCGACGATGCAACAGAAGCATACACGGGGTGGGCCCGGGCGGTTGACCGTTTCAGCTGGGACTACGAGGATTCTTTGGTCACTTTTGCGATCACGAACCTAAAAAACGTCCTAAAGACCCCGGAGAATGCGAAGAGTTCAATGTCAGTTGGCGCCACGATGGATACGCCAAACCAGAACTCTATCCCGAGTGGCTTTTCGGGCAAGGGGCCAACGGCAGATCTTCGCCGCAAACCAGAAGTCGTGGCGCCGGGTGACGGAACGATCTCTTCATCCTCCACGAACCCAACTGGCACAACGGTTCTCAGCGGGACTTCAATGGCCACTCCTGCCGCTACCGGTGCCGCCGTCCTGGTTCGCCAGTTCCTGAAGGACGGTCGAATCTATAACGGTAGCCCAAACGCTGCTTACACGGTGAACGCATCCGGTGCACTCCTGCGGGCAATGATGATCACGACAGCGGTACCGATCACCACGCTTGAGCCTGGCTATCCTACCGGCGAGCAAGGGTTCGGCAGGGTGTTGATTGACAACGTGCTCGCTTTACCCGGCGATTCCCGGCGGACCATCGTCCACGATGTGCGCAACGCCAATGGACAGACCACGGGGCAGAGCACAACTTATCGATTCAGAATCAACAGCAACGCTCAGCCTCTGAGGGTGACATTGGCGTTCACGGATTTCCCGGCAGCCGCCGGGGTTGTTTCTGCCGCGGTCAACAACCTGGACCTTACTGTCACCAATCCTTCTGGACAAGTTTACAAAGGGAACGTGTTTAGCGGCGGAGTCAGCGTGACCGGCGGGGTCGCTGACCTCATCAATTCGGCAGAGATGGTCTCTATCCCCACCCCAACTGCGGGGCTGTACACGGTCACCGTAAACGCCACTGCGATTGTTTCTGGACCGCAAGGACACGCCCTCGTCATCAACGG
The DNA here is from genome assembly GCA_043754215.1 of Chthonomonas sp. Lineage (GTDB taxonomy): Bacteria > Armatimonadota > Fimbriimonadia > Fimbriimonadales > Fimbriimonadaceae > JAFLBD01. The sequence goes on from JAYUVF010000006.1 coordinate 44,488, forward strand.
CGCAGTCGTGCGAAGTCAGATTACGGGAACGCTCGCGCTCGGCAACTGGATGGGAACCATCCCTTCAACGGTTCCAGTGACATTCTTGGATGGCGCCGGTAACCCATACCCTGGTGGGTCCGTCAACGCTGCAGTTACTCCGGGGACAGGTGCGTATTCGGTCGAGGCGCCCCCCACCGTGACCGGCAGCTATCGGCTCAGATTCAATCTCGGCGCTCATTTGCTGAAGACAGTTCCGAGCCCAGCCTCTCCCGCCAGCACGGATCTGTTTGCGGCCCAAGGGACGGTGAATCTGATCAACGGCGACCCCGACCGATCGGGCGAGGTGGATGCCGCTGACATTGACCTAGCCATTGCCAATTTTGGCAACGTAGGCGGACTCCCGACAGGTGGCGACGTGGACGGCAGTGGGGAAGTAGACGCCGCTGACATCGACGTCATCATCGCCAACTTTGGTTCCGTCAACAACTAGTGAGGGTGAGAGTGATCATGGTCATGATCATGGGAGTGATCCGGCTCTTCGGGCCGGACTTCCTCTTGCCGCTCCTTTTGGGGCGCCAAGACGAGCGGGGGTGCATTTAGCATCCGCTCTAAAACCGCGTCGCCAGGAAATAGCTCAAGCCCTTCGCGCATGACCGCATACTGCAAGTCCAGCTTGCCGTACTGCCGGTAGACCAGCGCCAGCCATCGGTACGCGCTCAGCAGGCTCTCTCGCTCATCCTCGGGGATGTCCTGGAGGTCGTAGCGTTTGCCGGTCGCCTGAGCACGCTCGAGAACCTTCTCCGCGCTCGCAAGGTCTCGCACCCGGGCGATGTAGGTAAAGCCCAGTTGATCCAAGATCGAGATACTGTCCGGGTTCTTCTCGAGCCCCTCATTCAATAACTTGACCGCTTCGAAATAGCTGTTGCGATCTTTGCCCATCGCCAAAACCGCCGCGCCGGTGGTCCATCCGGGGATGAAATTGGGATCTAGCCAGGTCATCAGCCGAAACAATGGAAGCGACTGCTTCGGGTTGTTGTGAGAATGACCGGTCATGTCTTGATACGCCTTCGTGGCGCGATCGAGATCGCCAAAAACCCCTCGAAAATCACGTTCCGCGCTCGGGATCACGGTCACCACTTTGGAATCGTCGTGAAGCTGATTGTCGGCATTGTCGCTAGAGCCAACCCCCTTTCGACCGTTGAGGAGTTCTTGCTCGCTGAGCGGGCGCATCGTAACGCCATTGTGCAAATAGAGGTCCGCCCGAACCCAGAGCCAGCCGCTGATGTTGGTACGAAACTGCCCGAGCAAGCTCGCGCTCGCGTGGGTTTCGTGAGCGTCTAGACCCGAATACCGCCCCTTAGGGTGAACTTGGTCCTTGACATCGGTGACGGTGAACCCGCTAACCGCCGCGAGCGCGCAGATGATGGTGATGGGAAGCCAGACTTTCATAGATCAGACCGCCTGATTTCTAAACTTGACCCAGCTCAGGGAGAGCATGGCGGCGCTGTAGAGCACCATGTACAAGGCGAGCGAGCCCATGACCCAGGCCGGAACCGGTCCCCAATTGGTGTTTGCCGCGCGGCTTCCGAGGTCAAAGAGCCCAACTTGCGGCGTGATCGCGTTGATCAGCTTAAACAGCGGTTGCATGCCGGTTTGACCACCCTCGTAAGCTAGCAAAAGCCCCTGCGTGATCATGCCCGAGCCAAAAATGATCACGAAACTCATCGTCGTGGCCGCGCTCGGGGTCATCACAAGACTCAACAGGAGAGTGACCGAGCACACGACCACTAGGCCCATCATCCGAGCCAAGACGTACTGCATCATGATCGGCTCGAATGGAACGCTAAAGATAGAAAGCGCAACCGCGGTCAGCGCACAAAGAATCGCAAACGAGATCCAGGAAACAGCGACGGCTCCGATGAGCTTGCCAAACAGAAGATCGAAGCGGCTGATTGGTCGCGCGATGAGTGGATACAGCGTCCGGTTCTTGATCTCGTCTGGCATCATGCGGCTGGTGATGACAATCGCGAGCACGGAGGACATGCCTCCTAGCACCGTCGCAGCGAGGTCTTTGGCGAAGGACTCAAGCCCCTTCATGCCGAAGAAGCCGAGCGCTCCCGCGCTCAAAATGATCAGAAATCCGAGGATCGCCACGACCCAGAGATCCTTCCGCCGGACCGTCTCCAAAATCACCCCTCGGGCCAGCGCCTTCCAAATTTGCAGTTTCTTCATGTGCTTATGCCGCCTCCGCGATGGCGGTGACGAAGTAGTCTTCCAGGGAGCCCTCTTGGGCGACAACGTCGAGAATCTTGCCTGAGCCTTGGTTCACCCGCTCCATGGCTTGCAGCAACTCCTCCTTGCCCTCAAATCGCGCCCGGACGGAATCCCCGTCCGTAAGCGTCAGGTCCTCGGTGAGTCCCACCATGCTGATGCCGCCGGTGTAGCAAAGTTCGTATTGCCGTAGCTCTTCCTTCAGCGAAGGCACCTCTCGTTCCTCGATGAGGTGACCCTCATGGATGAGCAGGATTCGATCGCAGAGCATTTCCACTTCGGCGAGTTCATGACTCGAGAAGAAGAGGGTCGTGCCGCCGCGTTGCTTCTCTTTGAGTAGGTTACGAAGTTCCTTTCGTCCGACCGGATCAAGGCCGCTGGTGACTTCATCGAGTACCAACAATTCGGGGTCTCCGAGAAGGGATTGGGCGATGCCCACGCGTTGCAGCATCCCCTTAGAGAGCTGCCGGTTTTGCTTTCGCATGTTAGCGTCGAGGCCCACCAATTCAAGCAAGTTCTTTGCCTCCTCCTTGAGCGATTGACCTCTGAGTCCTTGCAGTTCGCCGTACAAACACAACGTTTCCAGCGGCGTGAGGAACGGGTAGTACATCGCGACCTCGGGGAGGTAGCCGATCCGCTGACGGCTGGCCTCGGTCCAAGAAGTTTCACCGAACACCAGACACTCGCCCGCCTCGGGCTTCACGAACCCCATAAGAGCCTTCAGAGTCGAGCTTTTGCCCGCCCCGTTTGGACCAAGAAAGCCCACCACTTCGCCTCGCTGAACCTGAAAGGTAAGACCCTTGACGGCCTCACACTTTTGCCCATTCTTTTGGCGGTAGGTCACCACAAGATCCGAAATTTGAACTGCCGCTTGCATCCTGATAGAAATACTCGGCAGTTTTGCGCCGCCATTGCAGGGTAGGTTCTCGCCATGAATCGGCGATATGCTCATCAGGACATCCAAATTGGGCTCTGCCTCCCGTTCGCCCACTCCGAGTGGTCGAGGTGGGTCACGAACTTGGGTTTCGAGTCCATTTCCCTCACGCACGGCGGCCCTTTGGACGAGATTGAGTGGGAAGATGAGATTCGTTTTGCCCAGGAAGTGGCAACGGTCAACTCGGTCGGGGTGTATTGGAACACCTTCGAGAGCCCGTCGGATATGGAGCGGCTCCTGAAGGGGCTCGCGAAATTCGGGATCAACACTCTTGGTTGCTTTACCGGGGCCGATCCAAACCAGTCAGTAGAGGAGAATCTCCCGCAGTTTCGGAAGGTCTGGGGACCTCTCGCAAAGATTGCCGAGGGCGAAGGAGTTCGGTTGGCATTCGAGAACTGCCCAATGGGCGGGGATTGGGCACGGCCAATCTCGAACTTGGCGTTTTGCCCTCGGGCATGGGAGATGTTGTTCAACGCGGTTCCTTCGAAAGCGTTGGGGCTGGAATGGGAGCCGGCCCACCAACTCTGCGCATTCGCGGATATCTGGCGTCAACTAGACAAGTGGCACCAGAAGATCTTTCACATTCACGCCAAGGACGCGCTGGTGCTGCCGGACCGTTTGGCGGAGCACGGGATTTACTCCGGGGTGTATGCGGTCGAGCATCGTCTGCCAGGCTTCGGAAGCACGAACTGGGCGCATTTGTTCGGGCGTCTGAGGCAGCTTGGATGGGAAGGCTCCATGGACATCGAGAGCTACCACGACACGACGATGAATCGTGAGTTGGAAGCGACCGGGTGGGTCGCCGCGCTGAAGTACTTGCGCCAGTGTCGGGGCGGAGAGTACGTCGCGATGCCTCAAGATTGAAAGAAAAGCCCCGCTCGTGGAGCGGGGCTTTTTCTCATTCTTCTTCGGGTTCGGTAGGCGGTTCGACCGTGGTTTCCGGAGACTCTTCGTCGCCGTTCTCGATCGCCTCTATTTCGCCGTCGTCAGCTTCGTTCACCACACGGGCGAGCGACACGACGTGGTCGTTAGCACCGAGGCTGATGAGTTTTACGCCTTGAGCCACGCGGCCGGTCATGCGGATGTCCTTCACGCTCAAGCGGATGGATTTGCCCTTCTCGGTGACTACCATCAGCTTGTCGTCTTGGTCGACGATTTCCGCGCCGACGATCACGCCGGTCTTCTCGGTGACGTTCATCGTCAGAATGCCGCTACCACCTCGACCTTGGACTCGGTACTCGTCAATGCTGGTGCGCTTGCCGAAGCCATTCATGCCCACCACGAGCAGCGACGAACCGGGTCGGGCAATGCCCGCCGAGACGACGCAATCATCAGGGTTGCCTTCCTTGAATCGCATGGCGCGGACGCCACCGGCAGCACGCCCACGGCCTCTCGCCTCTGTCTCGTGGAATCGGATGGACTGGCCCTCTCGAGTGGCGAGCATGACGTCGTCATCCCCCGTCGTTTTGAGCACCCACTTGAGGTCGTCGCCTTCTTCGATGTCGAATGCCATCAGACCGTTCGACCGGATGTTGGAGAATTTCTCCATCTCGGTTCGCTTGATCTCGCCCATGCGGGTGATCATGGTCAGGAAGCCCGGGTCCTTGATGCTCTTGACGCTCACGGTCGCGGTGACCTTCTCTTCGCTTTCAATAGCGATGTAGTTGATCACCGGCATGCCCTTGGCGTAGCGGCCGGTTTCCGGGATGTCGTACGCGCGGAGGCGATAGACGCGGCCCCGGTCGGTGAAGAAGAGGATGAAGTGGTGGGTGTTCACCTGGAAGAGGTGAGCGGGTTCGTCGTCCACCTTCAAGATGTCCTTCACACCCTTGCCGCCGCGCTTTTGCTCACGGTAGGCGTCAATCGAAACGCGCTTGATGTAGCCGTCTCGGCTGATGGAGATGATCGCCTCCTCTTCAGGGATCAGGTCCTCATCGGTGAATTCGCCGGCCTCGCGGGCGATGATCTTGGTGCGTCGCTCGTCGCCGAACTTATCGCGCAGGGTGACAATTTCGAGCTCGATTTCGCGCTGCATTCGCAACGGATCGCTCAGGATGTCCATCAAGTTTTGAACTCGGAGCAGAGCGGCCTTAAAGTCCTCTTCGAGTCGGCTTTGTTCGAGCTGGGTGAGTCGGCGGAGTGGCATCGCGAGGATGGCGTCGGCCTGGAGGGGCGACATGCCGAATTCGCGCACCAAGGCAAGCCGCGCGACGTTCGGGCTTTCCGAACTGCGGATCGTCTTGATGATCTCGTCGAGGAATCGGCGGGCGATCTGGTAGCCCTCGTTGAGGTGGGCGTTGAGCAGCTCACGGTAAAGCTCGAACTGAGTGCGTCGCTCGATGACGCCACGTCGGTGGCGGATGTGCTCGTCGAGCAGAAGCAGAATCGGAGCGGTGCGCGGCGCGCCGTCTACGAGCGACAGCATGATCGCGCCAAACGTGGTGCGCAGGCTGGTGTGCTTGAGAAGGTAGTTGAGCGCCTTGTTCGGGTTCACATCGCGGCGGATTTCGACTTCGATGCGCATGCCGCGCTTGTCGCTAAAGTCGTCCACGCGCAGGATGCCATCAAACTTTCTGTCCTTCGCGATGGCGGCGATGGACTTGATGAGCGTCTCCTTGTTGACCTGATACGGAATCTCGGTGACGACGATGAGGCTCTTGCCCATATCGCCCGGCTCGATCATCGTTTTGGCCTGCATGATGATGCTGCCGCGACCGGTCAGGTAGGCATTACGGATGCCCTGGGTGCCCATGATGATGCCGTAGGTGGGGAAGTCCGGGCCGGGGAGGATTTCCATGATCTCCTCGGCGGTGGATTCCGGATTGTGGAGGCGATGGAGCATCGCGTTGCACACCTCAGTCAGGTTCTGGGGCGGCAAGTTGGTGGCCATTCCTACCGCGATGCCCTGCGATCCGTTGCAGAGCAGGTTGGGGAATTTGCTGGGGAGCACCTTTGGCTCGTTGAGGGTTTGCGAATAGTTGGGCTGCCAGTCCACCGTCTCTTTTTCGAGATCTTCGAGCATCTCCATCGCGAGCGGGGTTAGGCGGGCTTCGGTGTATCGCATGGCGGCGGGGGAGTCGCCGTCGATGCTGCCGAAGTTGCCCTGACCGTCGATGAGCGGGTAGCGCAGGCTCCAGGGTTGGGCCATGCGGACCATGGTCGGGTAGACCACCGATTCGCCGTGGGGATGGAAGTCGCCGCTGGTTTGACCGCAGATCTTGGCGCACTTCACGTGCTGCCCGTCCGGGGTCGCGGGGAGCTGGCGCATGGCGTACAGGATGCGTCGTTGAACCGGCTTGAGACCATCGCGCACGTCGGGTAGCGCCCGGGCGATGATGACCGACATCGCGTAGTTCACGTAACTACGCGACATCTCTTCTTCGACGTTGACTAGGGAAATGTTGAAATCGTCCGCCATGGCGTTATCTGGTGCGCGGGGTGAGCCGCTTGAGTTGGCTTCGAATCGGCGTCAAAATGCCGTAAACCACCCTCGGTTTCAGGTTCAAATTGTACCTGAGATTAAGACGGGGTGAACAGCCGTTTCGGTGCGCCGTTGTGGGGAACTCCCCACCCGGAGGGGGGCCTTCAGGCCGCCTTCGGAGCAAGGCCTTCAGGCCGACGGGAAGCTCCTCGGAGGATAGATTCTATGTCTCGTTGTCAAGGGGTTCTGTTCGTTGAGAAACGAATGGGGCTCCTTGCCGGTAGACCTTCCATCCGACTCGAAGCAGCT
>JAYUVF010000007.1:0-53027 GCA_043754215.1 Chthonomonas sp.
GTCCGGGATGGACCTTGGAGAACACAAAATGCCTAATAGAAAAAAAGGGAATCAGAAGAGAGCGGGTGAGGGCGGTAGCAATGATCGAGGCGGGGGCGGCAAGGTGCCCAGCACTGCCAAGCGCGGTGGGAAGGATAAGAGCAAGGGGGCGGAGAAGCCCGGATAGGGTTTGGGGTTTGGGGGATAGGGTTTGGGGGATGGGGGATGGAGTTCGGAATTCTAAGCGATTGAAGATTTTAGATTTCAGATTTCAGATTGGAAAGCTCGTCGCTCGTCGCTCGTCGTTCGTCATTCGACAGCCGAGAAAATCTGGTGCCGGGGGAGGGACTCGAACCCTCATGAGTTTGAGCTCAACGGTGTTTGAGACCGCCGCGTCTACCATTCCGCCACCCCGGCAGGGACGAACGGTCTGGAGGATACCAGAAGCCCTCCACAGGAACTTTCTTAGGCTTACCAAGGTAACGATACCGGGCGAGAACCGTCTACACTATCGTCATCGGAGGATAAAGTTTGACCAAAGGAGTTGGGAGTCTTCTACTGTTCGCCCTCGCGGCGGCTTTGCATGCGCAAAGCACCATGGTAATCAAAGAAATTGTCGTTCGCGGCAATGTTCGCGTCACGACGGAGGCCGTTCGGGCCAATATGCGTGCGACGGAGGGTCAGGCATTTATCGCCGCCGAACTCGAGCGCGATCAGACGTCGCTACGTAATCAAGGCGTGTTTAAGGACGTCAAAGTTTTCAGTCGGCAACTGTCCGATTCTGAGGTCCAGATCGTGGTGGACATCGAGGAAAACCCCCTCGTTAAAGAGATCAGCGTGATTGGAAACACGGTTATCAAGACCGAGGAAATCATGAAGCTGGTCACTCAGCCGAAGGATGCGCTGCTCAATTTCAATGCGCGCCGACCGACGGCTGAGGCGATCCGAAACCTTTACGATCAGCGCGGATACTTCGTGGAGGTTGACTTTCCCACCATGGCGGATCAGCCGGAAACGATGGTGATTTTGGTGATCGAAACCACGATCAGCGACATTATCATCAACGGTCTGACTCGCACCAAGCCGCGCGTTATTAATCGATTGATTAAGTCGAAGGTTGGCGAGCCTTTGAACGAAGCGACTTGGGCCAGCGACGTGCGCCGTATTCGAAGCACGCAATGGTTTGAAAAGGCCGACCCAGGCATTCGCCCGGGCGCAGAGATTGGAAAAATCGACCTGCTTTTGGATTTGAAGGAGACGCGGACGGCTCGCTTTGATGTGGGCGTTGCGCTTGACCCTCAGAGCCGATTGGCGGGTACTTTTGCCATCGCCGACTCGAACTTCCGGGGGAATGGACAGAACCTTGGCGCTCGGTTGCAGCAGGACACATTCGGCTCCGGCGCGAGCGTCTCGCTCGACTTCTCCGACCCGTTCTTTGATAAGCGACTGACCACGATGCAAGTTTCGCTGTACTCGCGAGTGCAGAGCTACTTTGCTAATTTTGGCAGCGGTTCGGCGATTGGCACGAATGATCGGTTTGACGAGCGCCGCCAGGGCGGTTCGCTTTCGTTCTCGCGCCCGGTGCGCGGCAATTTCGACGCGACGCTCGGTTTCAGCATGGACGATGTCCGCGCGGTGAACTTCAGCAGCGGCAACGCGGATTACATTCAGCAGGACGGCACGTTGCTCAAGGGCATTTTGCAGGTTGCTCGAGATCGGCGCGACGTCCCGTTGGACCCGTTCGAAGGTGACTTCTTGCGCGTGTCGGTTGAACCCGGTTTCTCACGAGTAAATCAGATCGGCGGTAGTGTGGCGAGTTACACCGATATTCTCGGTTCGAACTCGTTCGTGCGGTCCACGATCGAGTACAAGTCGTTCTTCAGTCGCCGCCCGTCCGATCGGCGAAAGCTCGGCGATCCTCGCCCGGTGCTCGCGTTCCGCTCGCGCCTAGGCTCGATCACAGGAACGACGCCGTTCTACGAACAGCTCTTTATTGGCGGCTCTGACTCGCTGCGCGGCTACGCCGAGCAGCGATTCTGGGGCAAGAATGCGCTCCTCGCTTCGGCAGAACTTCGCGTCCCCGCTCCCGGCACCGATTCATTCACGATGATCGGCTTCTTGGACTACGGCGGAGCCTGGGGTGGCTACCCTGGAATCAGCGATTTCACCCAAAGCTCTGACTTCAAAATGCATCTTGGCTACGGGGTGGGCGTCGGTTTCCGTACTCCTCTCGGACCCATTCGCATCGACTTTGGCTTCCGGCCGGACGGGGGTTCGCGAACTCACTTCTCCATCGGTGGCAGTTTCTAAAACCACAAAACCATGAAATCTACTCTCAAACAATACTCTGGCTGGATCGTCGCGGCAGGCATGGCGGTGTTCATGTTCGGCTCCGGATTCCAAGCTACTGCGGAGAAAACCGGCGTCGTTGACCTCAACAAGGTCATCCAAGACAGCAATGTCGGCAAAACAAATTCCCAGAAGCTGAACGCAGCTCTCGGCAAGCGACGCGGACTGCTGGACTTCATCACGACGTACAGCGTCATGACCGTTGAGCAGGCCAATCAACTCAAGGCTCTGGAACTGAAGGACGCCCAAACTGAAGCCGATAAGGTCGCGGTGGACAAGATCAAAAAGGACGTGATGGCGAGTGATAAAGCTCGTTCCGACCTCATGACCAAGCAGAACCTGACCGAAGCGGATCGTCGCCAGATTTCCGAATACAGCCAGCGCGCCCGCGCGATGGAAGAGCTCGCACAGGTCTGGGACCGGGAGTTCAGCAACGACCTCTCGAACATGCGCGAACAGCTTCAGCAGACCACGATTGACCAAGCCAAGGCGGCTCTCGCTCGCGTGGCGAAGCAGCAGGGTTTCACGACCGTGCTTGAGTCCACGGTTGCACCTTACGGCGCCAACGACCTGACCGCCCCGACCGTCACCTCTATGAACGCGGGACGATAAGGGCGAGATGAGACAAGCTTACGCACTTTGTGGCCTGTCTCTTCTCATCTTCGCGGCTGGCTGCTCCACTCCGGAGCCGCCAGCCGTTTTTGTCGATATTTCGCGATTGGAACGCGAGTTTCAGCCTGGCGCACCGGCGATTCCGGCTTTGGTGAGCGACAACATCTCGCAATCCACCTCCATGCCGGGCAGTCCTGGCGGCAGGATTTTCTCTGCGCTTTCTGACGCGGAGTTTGATGCGAGCTTGCGTCAAGTTCGGTCGAATCAAGCGGCGGCGGTGAAGAAGATTCTCGAGCAGCGTCTGCGCGTTTTGGATGCAGAAATCGAGTCGGCCATCGCCTCTTCGCGGGCACGCCTTGAGCCGGATCACGAACGATTGCTTCAGGATGCGATCGCCCAAACTCGGATCCCATTTGACCGAATGGCCCCTGAGGTCGGGCGGTTGACCTTGGAGATGGCGAACCTCATCGGCTTCCCGGATCGGGGGCAGGATATTCGCGTGGTAGATGCGGACTGGTCGCGGAAGCGAGCCGCCCGTCTCGCCGAGATTCGGGCCGAGTTGGTCCGGCTAAATGATGAATATCTGCGCGAGCGCAACGCGATCCTTTCCGCCGCCTACCAACGCATCGAGCGAGACTATGACGCGCTGGACACCAATGCGGCAGTGGCGAGGCGCGAGGGCGAGACTCGCCTGATCGCTGCTCTCAAAAAACTCAGCTCGGATTCGGGAGCGACGCTGACGCGCCCTCGTCTGCAAGGTGAGCAGTGGCAAACTCCGCCCAGCGCGGGGCGTTCAAGTTCTATCGGCGGCTCTTCCGTTACGCTTCCCGGCAGCCCAGCCACCCCCGAAACTCGCGAACCAAAGTGGATCGCCGGGCAGAAAGCGAAAATCTGGTCAGCAATCAAGGGCTATCGGCTGGTATCAACTAAAGCGGAAGGGCGCGATGCCACCAATGAATGTTTAGAATGGATTCGTACACAAAAGGTTGGACCCTAAAAGATATTGCCGATGCGGTCGGTGGCGAGCTAGATGGTCCGGCCGACCACATAGTGTCCCGACCCGTGCCCGCAGATTCGCAGGACGCGGATGGGATCGCCTTTGCGGAAACCGGGAAGTACCTTGAGGCAGCATTGGTCAGCGGAGTCGGCGCGCTGATTGTTTCCCACGACTCGGGTTCTATCTCGAAGCCATGCGTCCGAGTGGCGCACCCAAGGGCCGCCTTTGGTCGTGTGCTCGCGATGGCGCAGCGTCCGATTCCGATCAACGAAGGGATTCATCCCAGCGCCGTGGTGAGCCCCCTCGCTACCGTAGATGTTTCGGCGCGGATTGGTCCCTTAGTGGTCGTGGAGGCTCACTCCACGATCGGAGCTGGATGCCGGTTGCACGCCGGTTGCTACGTGGGCGAGAACTGCCATTTGGCTGAGCGGGTCACGCTGTATCCAAACGTGGTGCTCATGCAAGATGTAAAGATTGGCCCCCGCTGCATCCTGCACTCAAACTGCACGATCGGGGCGGATGGCTTTGGCTTCGTCTGGGACGGGTCGAAGCAGCAGAAAATCCCCCAGGTGGGGGGCGTGATTTTGGGCGCGGACGTCGAAATTGGTGCGGGGACCTGCGTAGATCGTGCCACTTGCGGCGACACGGTCGTGGGGGACGGCACGAAGCTCGACAACCTTATTCAGTTCGGCCATAACAGCTCCATTGGCGTGCACGGAGTGATCGCAGGGCACGTGAGCGTTGCGGGTTCCGTGGATATTGGAGATCGCGTAACCATCGCGGGGCAAGCCGCCATCAAAGACCACACGTCCGTGGTCAGCGACGTGATGCTTGCGGGCCGGGTTGGGGCGATGAAAGACATCACGGAACCGGGGGCGTACTTTGGATTCCCCGCCGTTCCTTTGCGCGAAGGGATGCGGCAGGTGGCGGCCATCCAGGCGCTTCCCGAACTTATGAAGCGCGTTAAGGCGCTGGAGGCGGAAGTCGCCCGCCAGCGCGAGGAAAATTCTTGAGTCTCGTTTTCGACCGCCTCACCGTCAGGAGTGCCTTTAGCCTGGAGGGGCCGGGACTTCACTCCGGACGTCCGGTAACGGTCAGGGTGCTTCCTGGGAATGACGGCATTGCCTTCTCTCAAGGGGGAGAGCGCTGGTCAGCCACACCGAACAACATCACTGACACCGTTCGCTGCACCAGCCTAGGCACGGTGGGCACGATTGAGCACCTCATGAGTGCCTTCGCTGGGCTCGGCATTACCGATGCAGAAGTTGAGTGCACGGGGGGCGAGTTGCCCGCCGCCCAAGGTTCAGCCCTCGCCTACGTGACCGCCATCCAGAGCGTGGGAGTGGAAAAGATTGGGAGCCTCAGCGTGACGCCCCCATTCGCCCGGGTGTACAACAAGGGCGAGGCGCACTCCATTGCGATTGGATCTGGTTCGGGGCACTGGCGTTACGACTTTTTGACTGCCGAGGGGTGGCCGGGGAAGCAATCTTTCGAGGCAATGCTTTGCCCCACTGTCTACGCGGAGCAAATTGCCCCCGCCCGAACTTTCGTCTTCGAGGAAGAGATCGCCACGATCAAGATTGCCGGGCTGGGCCAAGGGCTGGACAACACCACCGCACTGATTCTGGGCAAGATGGGATACGTCAATCCGTCGCTCTTTCCGGACGAGGCCGCGCGACACAAACTGCTCGACTTGATCGGAGATTTGTACCTGAGCGGCATCCCGATTCAAGCAATTGACGTCATCGCTGAGCGCAGTGGGCACACCGCCAACATTGAAGCAGCGGCGAAGTTGATGGCGGCATGCAAGGTCGAACGAAACTAGCGAAGCAGGAAGCCCTGTTCGTGGAGATAATCCAACAAGACCTCGCGACCCGTCATGTGGTCGCCATCCACTCGGACTCCGCTGTGCTTGCTCCAGCTTGAATCAATTCCGCGCTTGGCGTAGCCGGGGGCCATGCGCTTGTCATACTCGGCGGTCGAAACATCTTGGTCGTAGGTTTCTCGAAACCAAACGGCTCCTTGGCTTAGCCTCGGCTTGATTCGTCCGCGCTCTTCGTCGCTGGGATAGCCAACACATAGTCCGAAGTCTCCGAAGGTGCCCGACGGGAGATTCAGCAGTTTGGCCACCTCACCCGGATGGTTCCGGAGCGCGCCGATATAGCAAACGCCGAGTCCGAGCGACTCTGCGGCGCAAACGAACCGCTCTGCCGCCAGGGAAACATCAATGAACGCCATCACTGCGAATTCGGCGTAATCTAGGCCAGCTGGGTCGATGCCGGCGGCTAATGCCGCCTGTCGTATCCGGTAGTGATCGGCCACGAAAGCAAAGAACCACGGGGCTTGGTGCACTTGCGCTTGATCGGCGCAGAGGCGGGCAACCTCTGCTCGTCGCGTTGGCTCTTGAACGCTCACCGCGCTCCACAACTGAAGATTGCTGCTCGTTGAGGCGCTTTGCGCGGCAGCTATTAGCCCCTCAACTGTCGCCTCTTCAACCGGTCGCTCGTCGAACTTTCGGACCGAACGATGGCGCAAGAAGATGTCTAGATCCGGCACCCCGACGGGAATCTCCGTCCCATACCGTTGCCGCCAAGCCTCTGCCGTTGATTCAGAAAAAAGCATCGGTCTTAGTGTGACCGATGCTTCGTTTGCGAGGAACGGGAATCGTTAAGTGCCGGTGCCGGGCATCAGGGTGAAGCTCGCCGAAGTCTCGCTGCCGTTGAACGTATATGAGAAACTTCCGAACGTGGAGGTGTTGGATCGCGTGATGAAGCCTTGCACGTTAGCAAAGTCCAACGCGCCATCAAAATCCGCCACTCCGGTGAATTGCCCACTCGATAAAACCGTGCCCGTAAAGACCCCTTCTTCGCCGTCTGAGTCGCGGACGATGCTACCCGTCATCACACCGTTGTCCGTGATGAGCCAGTCAATCGTTCCGGTGGCCGGGCGGAGCACATCATTGTACGTACCCGACCAGGTACCCGCGTAGATGTTGGGGATGTTGTCGCTGAACGCCTCCCCGGCACAACCAGACATCGAAAGGGCCAGAGCTAATCCAATCCAAGCTGAGGTTCGCCCAGGCCGCATCAATTCTTCTCCGTCTTCGCCTTCTTCGGCTTCATCGCTTCGCTATCTGCCTTCATCGGAAGCTCGGAATTCTCCGTCGTGAGCGGGCCTTCGAGTGCCTTCGCCGTCACAAACACCACCAACTCGCGTCGGATGGTCTGGGTCGTCGTGCGTCGGAAGAGCGCGCCGATGATCGGGAGGTCCATCAAGATGGGGATACCGCTAAGCTGCTTCACATCTTGCGACTGAATAAGCCCACTGATCGCGAACGTCTCGCCGCTTCGCATGGTGATGGTCTGCTGAGAGATGCGCTCGCTGGTTTGCGGCAATTCGGCGGCGAAGCCTTGGACGCTTACTCGCTTGAAGCCAGTCAGGAAGCTCACCACTGGGCGTAGGTCGAGGGTCATCGTGCCGTCCGCGCTAATTCGCGGAAGGACCGAAAGGTTGATTCCAACCCGGACCGTGCCAATCTGGACACTCGGGCCGTTTTGGCCGGAAGTGATCGTTTCGACGTACCGAATGGCATCGCCGATGAACAGCTCTGATTCGCGTCCATCAGGAGCGATCATGTTGGGCCGTGCGATGAGGTTGTTTCGGTTGGAAAGCTTGTCCAACGTCCCAACCACGTCGCCGGTAAAGTTTCGGTCCCGGATGTTGACGCCGATCGAGTTGCTCGGGGTCTCCACCGTGTTTTGCAGTCGGATGAACTTCACGGCGCCGCCGGTAAAAATGTTCCAGTCGAGGCCAACGTTGATCGCGTCGTCCTTGCTGAGTTCCATCACGCGAACTTCGAGTGCCACCATTCGCGGAGCCACGTCCAAGATGCCAAGCATTTTTTCGGCGCGCGTCAGTTGCTCTTTTGAACCGCGAAGAATGAGGCGCATCGGCTGAGCGATGGACTCCATGTCCTTGTACGGCTGGCTGAGGCCACCTTGGAATCCGTTTGATCCACCGACGGCACCTTGAGATGAATTGCTACTGTCCGAACCGCCTGCAGAAGCCTGAGCCTCTTGAGCGAGCGGCGTTGAAGCTGTACCACCTACCTGGGTGCTATTACCCTTGGCATTGAACAACCGGGGGTTGCCCACCGCGGCGGGAGAAATCGAAACGCGAACTCCAGGAACTTGGCTGGCGAGTTCGTCGCGCAATGCCCTTGGTTCGCTGTAGGAGACGTTGTAAACCATGAACTCGTCGGTCGCTTGACCCTCGCTGTCCAGCTCGTTAAGAGCGCGCATGATGCGATTCACTTCATGCTCGCGGCCGGTGAGGACCACCGTCTGCGGGCTGTTACTCATGGCCGGAGTCGCAGCCACGGTCACGGTGCCAAGCTTTCCTTCCTTCACGCCGAGGGCGGTCAGCAGGGCGCTTGCGGATGTGCCCTTGGTCGAGTACATCTGTTGAACGATCGCGGTGCTCGTCGGCACTTCGATTCCGAGCGCGGAGCAGAGTTGTGAGTCAATGTCTCGAACGACCTTTTCGACCTCATCGAGTCGGCTTCGGTGCCCGATGAGCATGACGTATTCGTCAGCCGCATCGGTTTTGCCAGCCGCCGCAGATGGCGCTGGGCTCGGAGCTGGAGAGCCGGGTGCGCCTTGGGCGTTCATCGCCGCGTTGAGCGGGTTGTCGGCAGGATCCTCGCTCGGCAGAACGATCTCGTATCGTCCGCTTCGCATCGTCTGCTGAACCATTCGGTAAACCGCCGACTTCAGTTGGCGGCCCTGATGGCTGTAAATTGGGATGATACGGGTCTCGGTGACTCCGGCAATGTCGGGATCCTTCGCGTTGATTCCGCGGAGAATGTCCACCATTCGATCTGGGGGAGCGATCACGATCGTCTTGTCCACTAGTTGGTATCGCAGTCCAGCCATCGCCGTGATGACGTTCATTGCATGCTCAACCGTGACTCGCTCCAACTTGATCGTGAGGTTGCCCTTCACTTCGGGAGCGGTAACGATGTTGACTCCGGCCTGAATGGCAAGGGCCTTCAAAATTTGGGAAACGTCGGCGTCGTCGAACTCCAGCGTGACCAGCTTGCCCTGCATTCCGGGAAGCACTTCGGCCACGAACGGATTCATCGGTCGCTGTGCGCTACCGCCGAGGACCACGGGCTTTGGCTGCGGTTTCGGCAGAATCGGCTTGCGGACCGGCAATGGGGTCTCGGTGATTTCGCCCGGAGCCAAGGGCTCGCCTGACTTGTTTACCGGTTCAACCACTGAACGAGTGCCCGGAATGAGCAGCGGATCCACCATCATTTGGGGCTCGCCAAGGAAGATTCGGTAGCCACCGGCGATAGGTGTAACTACGGGGGCGTCCGTGGGGCGAAGCTTCAACACCACTCGAGCGACCTGTGGCCGTACGGTGAACTGAGTCCACTGGACGGTGGTCACGCCGAATGCGTTGATGCTCTGCTTACCCGAACGCGCTTTCAGCACTCCTTTGAAGGAGGCAATGAAAACGCTACCGCGCATGGTGCGCGTGACGTTCGGTTGAGCCAAGCGCTCTCCGGTAACGGCGATCTCGACGCCGTTGGCCGACTTGACCACGTTCACGCCAGTGATAACCCCTTGGGCGGAAGCAAAAGCTGCCGACGCCAGGAGACTGGCTGTGATCAGGTGACTATAAAATCTAGTTGATTTCCGCATTGCCTTTTAACGACAGCGTTGTACGCTGGCCATTTCCTACAAGAACCACGCCGCGACGAGAAATCGAGGCAACCTTTTGCCCGGACACTACATCGCCGACTCTCACCGCCTTTTGTCTCCCACCATCTACTTGAATGAGGGCAACGGATCGGTCGCCGATGACAACACCGGATAATCTGAAAGACGGTCCCGCCGGACCGTTTGGACCTCCAGCACCCGTAAATTCGCCAGGATTATTGGAAGGCTGAGGAAGCCCTCCTGTATCGCCTGGCATTGGAGGCATGGGAGGGTCCGGAACCCGCATAGGATCGAGCCCCGTCGGGGTCGGCGCAGGCTTGTTCCGTGTCGCGACTGCGTTCGGATCAACCTTCTCGGGCACCTGCGGCTTGAATGGGTCTCGCTGCGATAGGGGTGCGCTGGCAAAGATGTTGTCGCTCTTGGTCTGCGTCGCTGCTTGAGTCTGGGCGATCGCCGCCTCGGTGGCATCTTCCTTCGGCTTTTCTGGAGCCGCGGGAGCACTGCCGCCGATGAACTGGAACGCTCCTACGCTCAAGAGGAGAACTCCCAAGGAGCTCAGCATGATGACTTTCTTTTTGTCGTTGTTAGGCGCCTTCATTAGTTGTGTCTCCCTTGGTCAAAGTTGATCGAGGCGATGAAGTTGGGAACAGGAACGCCTTGATTTCGACGGTGATTTCGAGGCTGGACTTGTCGCCCTTCGCGTTGAGGTCGTTTTTCGGAGTGAGCGTGACTGCCTGGACCGATACAATCTTGGGGAATCGCTCGAGTTCACTCAGGAATGCGAGCACCTTCAAATAGTGTCCGTTGCCCTTCACTTCGACGTCTTGCTCTTCATAAGCTTTTCGAGTTGGCGCGTCAGTCTTTGCGCCTGACTTCGGTGGCGCCACGAACTTGGCGGCCATCGGACGCACGCCGGTCACCAAGATGCCGTTTCGCTTGCCTAGAGCTTCGATTTCTGTCATCAGGGTCGGCATGTAAGCGCGCTGAGGAACTCCCTGCTCAAGGTGGTCAAGTTTCTCTTGGCTCACTTGAACTCGCTGGGTGATCTCCTCGAGCTGAGTTTCGACGTCACCTTGCTTGGAAAGCTGGGCTTGTAGCTCATCTACTCGCTTGCTGAAATAGTCTAGATTTTGGAGCTGGAGATAGCAAGCTCCGCCCCCGCCCAGCAGTGCGAGCACACTGAAAGCGATGAACATTCGATTGTTGACGCGCTTTGTCTTCACGATCCTTCCTCTGTGGTTTCTTCGGTCACGGGAGCTGCCTTGGCGGTGCCAACAATGCTTCCACTTACTTCAAATCGAATCACTGGCTTCTCGTTCACCTGGTCTCCTTGGGTGTATTTGAGATTCACATCGTCGAGATCTTCGCTGGCCTGTAGGCGCAGAATGAACTCCGACGCTGCATCTTGATTGGGAGACATGCCCTGCAATTCCACCTTGATCGGCTCCGTCGAACTTGTCTGGCTGCAGCGCATTTGGGTCAACCAAACGCCGCTGGGCATGTGGTGCGAAAGGTGGTCTAGGACGCGAGCCCACCGTTGGGTGTTCATAGCGGCATCCTGGAGGGTCGTCAAGCGCGGGCTAAGGGCATTGAATTGCATCTCACTCGCCTCGATCGCTTTCAGGATAGGCTCCATCTTGTCAACCTGTGCTTGCAGCATTTGGCTCTCGCCCTTTGCGCCTTCGCTCTGTAGCCAAATGAGTCCCCACGCGCTCGTGCTCACGGCGAGTGTGGTGATGAGCCCAATCATGGCGAACTTCGTTTTGCGCTCTTGCTGGCGGATCGCCTGGCGCTGTTCGTGGATAAGATTAATGAATGGCATCTTGATTTGCTCCGGTTAAGCGGCCCTCATGTGAGGTCGCATGGCGAGCCCGGCGACAACGCTGAATTCATGGCCAGCGCCAAAGTCGTGAGGAGTCTGGTTGGTCAGTCGCGGGTTCTCAAACGCTCCCATCGTAGCGACGGGAATGCCGAGCTTCGCGCTAAGGTACTGGTCGAGACCGGTCAGGCGCGCGCCGCCCCCAGTCAACACCACGGCCTTGATCGGCTGGGGTGGCTTGCCGTCTACGGCTTGCGATTCGTAATAGTTGAGCGAGCGGCGAATCTCTCGCACGAGTTCATCCAAATAGGGATGAAGGACTCTGAGCGGAGGGTTCTCCTGCGGCTTTTCGTCCAACAGCGCGGTGACGTCCAGCGCGGATTTACCCGCTTCGGCATCCTCTTGCGAGAGATCGAAGAAAGTCTTTAGGGCGTCAGTGAGAGCCGCACCGTGACCGCTGGTGATGGTTCGTGTCATGGCGAACTGTCCACCGGTGACGACGGAAACGGTGTTGGCTCCTGAGCCGAGATCAATCAGAGCGAACGTCTCTTCGTCCCAGTTCTTGGTGTCGTCCGTTTCCACTAGCGAGCGGTAGGCCGCGAATGGGCTGACGTCCACGCTCTCGACTTCAAGGCCGGCCATCTCAGCGGCCTTAAGTCGGCTCTCGACGTAATCCTTCGGAGCGGCGACAATGAGCACGTCCATCTGGCCGTCTTCGGCATCGCCCATGATTTCAAATTCGATGTAGGAGTCTTCGACGGAGGTCGGCACGTATCGCCCGGCCTCAAATCGGATGGACTTGCGCAGAACGCTATCGGCCATCTTGGGCATGCGCACAGTGCGCACCACGACGGTGCTCCCTTGCACGCTGACGATGGCGTCCTTGGTTGTAATGTTGGTGTGGCGGAGCAGAGCCTTCAATGCCACGCTGACCGGCTCAGGATTCGTGATGATCCCGTCCTTGATGCAGTCGTGCGGGGTGGGCACCCAGCCCGCCTTGGTGACTTTCCACCCTTGGGGAGATTTCTCCACAAAGGCAGCCTTGATCGTGTGATGACCGAAGTCCACGCCTACGTAAGTTTTCTTGCCGAACATTTTAGTTTCCGCTCGTCCCCGCCTGGCAATTAAAACAGGCTTTGTTTAGATCATCGGCGAACCGATTCCATTTCAGAAGGGATATCCAAGATCGAAACGCGAGGTCTTGAGCCGCGCAGCCATCGTCGGTTGCCTGAGCCACCACTTGGTTCAGTTCCCTGAAATCCAAGAACGGGCGATGCTGAAATTCATGGGTTTGCAAAATCGCGATCAATCTTTACTCCGACCCCACAAAGAGGGCCAGTAAGATTGTCGGGAGGGTCCGACGGAAACCTTAGGGAGGGCGTTAAGCTTTCAGGCTGAAGCTCTGCCACAGCCAACGAGCTTTGGTCGGACACAAAAAAACCGGCGATCCGTAGATCGCCGGTTTTTGGTTTGCTATAAAGTGGGCTATTCGCCAGCTTCAGGAGTCGCTTCGACTTCGGCCGTCGCTACAACTTCAGTCGTGGCTTCGGGGGCTTCGACGGCAACTTCTTTCTTCTTGGCTGCCGGCTTCTTCGCTTTTTCAGCGGCAGGAGCTTTCTCGGCGGCTACCTTGGCTGCCGCGGGCTTCTTGGCTGCGGGCTTTTCTGCCTTAACAGCTACCTTCTTTTCCTTCTTCACGCCGCCGCCAGCTTTAGCTTCCTTGATCAACTCCTTGATCTTCTGCTCCTTGCGGTGCCATTTTTGTCGTAATTCTTTGTTTCGAACGCGCATAAAATCTGGTCCTTCAGCACCAAAGGTGCAAAATCGAATCTGCAGGATACCTCAAGCCGAAACAGTTGGCGATTTCTTTGCTTTCGCACTGATCACATAGGCTGCCACTGCCCCGACTAATGCGAGCAGCAATGCAGCTATGTGCCCTTCCGTGATGCCGGAACCGCCGATCGTGGTGGAACTTGTACCGGCTCGTAAGAACTCGTAGAAGAACCGGGCCATGCCGTAGGCGATCATGACAAGCGAGACCGACATGCCGGAAGGCAACTTCTTGCTTCGCTCTAGCCATGTGATCAGCAACGCACCGATGAGCACCAGCGCAGAATCCAGCAATTGGGCGGGTAGGAAGAATATGTTCCCGGCTGCGTCGGTGTAGACGGTTCCGTTGGCGTTGTACATCTTGATTCCCGGCGGTGAAGTTGGGCAAGCGTGGCCAAAGCAGCATCCGTTGAGCAGACATCCCACACGACCGATCGCGCTCGCCACGAGCATCGGCACGCCAACCGTATCCAGGAGTTGGCTGGCTCGAAACTTCTTGGCGCGACTCACCAGCACCACGCCAATCGCGCCACCTAGCAACCCCCCAAAGCTGGTCAGCCCATCCATTTGCAGCTTGAATATCTGGTCCCAGCGGCCCGCGTAGCTTTTCCACTCTTGGGCGATGAATAGGACTCGCGCGAAGAGCACGCCGAGCAAGATGATCCAGATGCTCGCGTCCTGCACCACTTGGTCAGTGAGACCGAAGCGCTTTGCCCGGCGCGACGCCATGATGATGGCGACCACGAATCCGATCATCAGCATCACGCCGAAGCTTCGGACAGGAAAATTGGGGAGTTCGAACAGAATCGGGTGCATGAGTCTAGTGCTTTAAAACTTATAACGCGGGTCGGGCTTCATTTACTTCCAGTATCTGTTCAAGCTCGGCCACCACGCGGTCAACATCGTCATTGACCAAACGGTGACGGTAGAAAATGGAGTCTTTGATTTCGTCTCTGGCATTCTGGAGCCTCTTGGCGATAGCTGTTTCATCGTCGGTCTGGCGTCCTCGGATGCGTCGCTCGAGTTCATCCATGCTCGGCGGCATCAAGAACACGCTGACGATCTCGGGATGGTGTTGAAGCACTTCGCGCGCGCCTTGAACGTCGATCTTAAGTACCGCGATGCCTTCGCGGTCATGGATTGCCTCGATGCCGCTCCAGGGTGTTGCGTACCAATTGCCATGGACTTCCTTGAATTCTAGGAATCTTCCGGCGGCTGCGGCGTCGTGAAAGCCTTCCACCGACATGAAGTGATAGTCCTCGCCGTCCACTTCGCCCTCTCGCGGGTCTCGGGTGCAGGCGGCCACGACACGTTCTACCTTGGGATTGACTTGCATCCAGCGGTCAACGACGCTGTCTTTGCCGACCCCGCTGGGGCCGCTCAGGATGACGATTCGTGCGTGATTCAAGCTCATTTATTCATCAACTTGATCAGGGATTCCGCCACTCGCGAGGGGTCGTGCCGCACGAAGTCTGACTCGCTCATGTAGTCGCCCCGCACGATCTTGAACCCCATCGCCCGGATGCGATCAATGTCCGCTTCGACCGGATACTGGTCTTTGTCGCGGTACTTTTCGAGCGTATTGGAGGAGGGCAGTTGGTTGTTGACCAGCACGTAGTCGAAAAGGCGGTGGGCGACGTTGGCCTCAATCGCGAGGACGTGCTCAGCGGCAGTGAAAGCGTCACTCTCCCCGGGTTGAGTCATAACGTTGCAAACGTAGGCTTTGATCGCCTTGCTCTCCCGGATGGCCTCGGGAATTCCCGGGACGAGCAGATTTGGGATCACGCTGGAATACACGCTCCCGGGACCCATCACGATGAGCTCCGCGTCACGGATCGCCTGCACCGCGTCGGGGAAGGCGTGGGCGTCCTTGGGGTCGATGAAGATGCGCCGAATGCGACCCCCGGCTTCGACAATTTTGGTCTCGCCACAGACCTCGGTGCCGTCTTCCAGTGTCGCGCGGAGGCGAACTCGCTCCAGGGTGGACGGCATGACCCGGCCTCGAATGGCAAGAACTTCGCTCGCCATGTTGAGCGCGCGTTCGAAGTCGCCGCCGCACTGCTCGATTAGCCCGGCGATCAGCAGATTGCCCAAGCTGTGCCCGCTCAACGATCCGCGCTTGCCTTTGAACCGGTACTGGAACAGATCGGTCATCAGCTTTTCCGCGTCGGCTAGAGCGACCAAGCAGTTGCGCAGATCGCCGGGTGGGATGATGCCGAGTTCCTCGCTGAGGCGTCCGCTCGATCCGCCGTCATCGGTAACAGTCACGACGGCAGTGATATTTGAAGAGTGATTTTTCAGTCCACGGAGGAGGGTCGAGAGTCCAGTTCCTCCGCCCAGGCAGACGATTTTCGGTCCTCGGGCGAGCTGTTGGCGACGAACGTAGACCGCGCCAACGGAGTTGCCCACTCCAGGATTTAGCGTTCGAAACAGGCGGCGCATGATCGCCCGAATCCCCGCGTATGCGAGGACGAAACCCAAAATCAGTAGCGCTCCGCCAAGAAGGTGATCGGCGTAGTCGGGGGACTGCACCCCGAAGTTTCGGACTAGGCTGTTCCAGCCGGCTTTGACCCATGCCACAAAGGGCCCGACAGCGGTGCGGAAGCTGAGGGTGATGCCTCCCAGCAAGATGGCCAAGCCCAAAATCGCCGCGGCGACGGACCCTCCAAGATCGACGGTCGGCGCGAGTGCGCGTCGCAGCTTCCGCCGATTGATCATTAGTCCGAGTCTTTCTCCTTATCCTTTATCAGAATGCCGCCTAGCACGCCTGAAACGATTGAGATGAGAATGCTGCCCACGAACGCCGCCAGGAAATTCCCAAGCGTGAAGCCAAATCCCATGCTGCCCACCCACAACAGCAACGCCGCGTTCACGATGAGCGAGAAAATGCCGAGCGTCAAGCAGTTGACCGGGGCCGTGATAAATCGGAGCACTCGTCCGAGCGTCGCATTTACTAGAGCTAAAACCGCCGAGCCAATGAAGAGCTGCGGGATTTGGTCGGTTTCTACGTCGAAGGGGAGGCCGATGGCCTGCGTAATGAAGGCAGCCAAAACCACCGCCACTGTCAACACGATCCATCGGAGAAGGATTTTTTTCATCGCGATAGCCCTACGCGAATTGTACTAGGTTCGGATGCACCCTCTCGCTCACAATTTGATGGAGTACTCAATCGAGATGCGATAGGGCCGCAAATTATCTGTGCTCAACACAAATCGAGCCCGGCTAAGAAGGTCGTTTTTGGTGGGGATTCGGTACACGAGTCGCAATTCGTATTTGACCGCATTGACAAAAGGGGTCGGGGTGAGGGCCCGGCGTCCTTCGATCGTCAGGTACTTACTGAAGCTCTTCGCCCCACTCAGCATTGCGCCCTCAAATGGGTTGTAATCGAGGGCGAGATAGTCGAGCTGAAAGGCGGTGGCCAGCGACGATGTGAGTTGGTCGCTCAACGAAGGCAGGAAGAGCCCGATCAAAGCATCCCGGAACTCGCCAGTCCGCGTATTCTGCGCCCCGGTTGCCAGGGCTTCTAACAGATCCCGCTGACCAATAATCGCTAGAATTTCCTGCTGGCTCAGGTCAGGCGGGTCGCTCCGACCGAGTAGTTGCAGGTCACCCTCTTGCATCAAATCGCCGTTCACTTGGATAGTGATGTCGTACCGCTGGTAGCTTGATCCGTTGCCGCGGGCGCTGACGGAGGTTCGTCCGGTCAGGCTGACGGGTACTTCGACGGTCGTGTTCCCGGCTGCATCCGTGCGCATGAGCAGGGAAACCAAGCCACCATCTTCGAGTTGGATTCTGGCGTTGGGCAACTTCAGAGTGCCGTCACGAACGACAAACGCGCCGGTCGCGTTCGGGCGAAGTAAGCTGCCTTGCACCGTACCGGACGCGTTGGCGACAAAGTTCGCCGCCAAGGTTCGAATGCGGACCGGGCCAACGCTGGCGTACTCGATGCTAAACCTTGGGTTAACCAACGGCTCAAATGAGCCTTCTCCGGGCTTGAACTCAGGCAGGTCGGCGTTTGCCCCGCTGAAGGCCACCTTGCCTTCAATGAGAGGCGAACTGAGGTTCCCGCTGATCGCGATTGGCGCGGATGTATCGCCTGCTTTCGATACGGTCGAGAGCGCAGTTTGAATCACGTTCCCGCGCGACGCGTCACCCTCATCTACCTTGAAATTGTTCAGCCGGAGCTGGCCCTGGATTGGGGTGTTGGCGAGCCACGCTTTGATGTCGTTCCCCTCGGGGAAGACGCCGGGAATGGAAGCTTCGAGGGCCATGTCTCCGCCCGCCGAACTGGTGCCGCTCGCCGTGAATCGAACCTGATCGCCCACCAAAGCAACCTCGAGGAGCGGATTTTCGATCGCGGTCTTCGCGTCCGTAAATGCAAGGCGCGGCGGGGCTGCTGTCGTGCCCCCATATCGAAGTCCGCCGGAAAGAGCGTACTTGTCAATGTTTCCCGTCGCCACCACTCGACCGCCAATCGTGCCTGAGCTTCGCTCGAAGTCCACGAAGGTCAACAGGTCCTTGAATTCGCTGATTTGACGTTCCGAAACATTAGCCTCTAACCGAAACTGGTCTGTGGCCGATCTCACACTTTCGGTGCTCACCACAAGTGCCGACAACGGACTTGAGAATAAGAGAGACCCGGTAAATCCCTCCGCCTGAAATGCGCCTTCCGCCGTGAGCAATCGATCCTTCAATTCGATATAGTCCAAGTTCAGCGAAGGAGGGGGACCGCCTTCAAGCGCATCGCCCCGGGGAATCCCGCTCAACTTCAGGGAAGCGCGAACGGTTGGGTTGTCGGTATTCCCCGTGACGAGGAACGATGCATCCGCTACCGCCGGAATCACTGCTAAGTCGGGGTTAATCGCGTTCAACCAAGACAGGCCAATTTTATTTGCTTCCCCCTCGAAGTTCAGGGTGCCGTCATCACGCAAGGAACCACTTCCAGTGAGTTGCTCCTCGCCATTTTGGAGAGTCAGGGCCTTCACCGCCCACGAGTCGCCGGTGCGGTCGATGCTAGCCGTGAGCTTGCCGACGTTTCGGCCACCTACGCTGAGGTCGCTCACCGCGAGGTCGTCCGTTTGGATGCCGAACTCGCCGTTGGTGACATTAAAGGCGATGGTTCCGTCCACCACGCCCGTTAAGTCGGCCACGAATCGCTGAACGTCTTCCGGCGCATCTTTCCATCGCGCACGGGTTAGGCGGATCAACGACTCCGCCGTGACCCGATAGGAAGTCAGCTTCCCAGTCAGGTTTCCCTTGGCGTCCTGCTTAAGTTCGTCCAAAGAAGCATATCTTTCAAGCGAGCCGATCGAACCGGAGGCCGTCCATGTTCCATTTTTCGCCACGGCCTCAAATGGCCCGGATCCCAAAACCTGGCCGTTCAGCGCGATTTCAGCCAGAGAGCCACTGACAGTGCCGTCTCGTATCCCTTTGTCGGTAAAAGTGAGCGCGGCTGCGCCCGTGGACAGTCCCTGGACGGCGAATCGCTCATCGAATTGGGCGAGCGGTCGGAGCGGGAGGTTGGTCCAGTTAGCTTGCAAATTGCCTGACTTTGGACCGAGCCGGTATTCCCCGCTCAACGTCAAGTCACCCGACTGGTCGGCGTCGTTGACGGAGAGCTTTCCGCCTGCAATACGGATCAGATCGCTGTTGGCGAATAGCCGCCCTTGCACCCCGCCCAGCGTCGCTCCTGCGAAAGCGATCGGGCCCCCATCCAGGTCCGCCATGATCGTCGGTTTGCTTACCGTCCCCGAAACGGATCCATTGAGGATTCGCACCAGCCCAGCCGCTTGGCCGTCGCCGAATTCTGCGAGTTGGATGCCGGGCGAGCGAAAATTGCCGGCCAACTTCCCAGACTTAGGATCAAGGGTCACGTCCCCATAAACGCGGCTGAACCCGTATTGGGCTTCCATCTGAGTAAACCGCACTCGACTCGAGTTTCCGCTCGCCTGGAGTTGTAGCCACGGCAGTTCCGCATCCGCCACTTTGAGTTTGAAAAGATCAACTTCGGTCGAGAAAGTCGGGTTGCTGAAGGACCCGTTAACCACACCTTGGAAGTAAGCCTTGCCGCTCACGTCCTGAGCGAAAGAAGCTGCCTCAATGTCGCCCCCGGAAACGGCGAGGTCTAGGGTCCTGGCATTCAAGTTGACCGACCCACTTGCGGCCAATGCCCCCTGAGGTCCGCGCAACACGGCCTGGTCCAGATTCAGTTTCTGCGGCGATCCCGAGAGCTGGACGACGTAGTTGCCACCGACGCGGCGGCCTTCGGGCAACGCGTAATCGGCCTGACCCCGGCTGCCTATCCAAACAAGAGTCTTGTTGCCGGATGACTCGACAATTGCTTGGAGCGACCCGCGCCCCGACAGGGGCAGGCTGTATTTCCTTGCGAGGGGCCCCAGATTTACGGATTTTGACTCGACAAATGCTCGAAGTTGGCCCCCCCTGGGCGTGTAGCTCACTGCCCCGGTGAGGGGAACTCCGGACCAACGGGCGGACAAGATCTTTGCCGCAACGTTGGCAGACGACGCAACCAGTTGCACGCTCGGGTTGGAGAACCGCTCACCTTCCGCGGTCACCTCGCTCGCTTTGACACCACCTTGGACAAGCCACTTGTCGCCATCTAGCCCGGCTGTGCCATCGAACTTTGCCCCCGTCACCCGAATACCAGCCGGGATGCCCCTGCGCCAGTCTGCAGGGAGGTCGCGAAGATTAGTGAGTTCAGCGCGACCGATCGCCACCAGCTTGACTTGTCGGGCCCAGTCAAACGTCAACCGGTCTGCATTCAACCTCAGACCACTGCCCGCGGCGAAGAGATTGCCTGTCAACCGCTGCCCGTACAGGTTCAAGTCTCCCGTTACGGTATTCGCCCGGTAGCTGGACGCCACCAAATCAAGTGCCCCAAGCCGCACGCTTCCGAACGCCCGAAACGCGCCACCCGCCTCGCCGTCGAGTTGCAACCTTCCCGTACCGCGCAGAGACCGCGCGCTCAGCGGTAGCCGCTGATCTTTTTCTAAGTACCGCTCAATTACCGGAAGAATCGGAGCGATCTCGGAGTTTGCGAGCTGCAGATCGGCTCGAAATGCACCTTTCTCGCCCAGAACCAGTTCGAATGGCAAAGCACCTACGCCTTCAAACCGAACGATTCCGTTGGCGAGCCAGCCCTCGCCAACTCCGCTAGCGCGCACTTCTTTACTGCGCCCAACGAGAGTGATGGGGGTTTTGCGAGTCCGATCGCGATAGCGCAGGACCACATCCTTCGCGACCACTCGGACCGCTGTCTCCGGTCCCTTCTCTTCCGGCGGTTTCGGGATTGTGCCGAGGAAATTGAAGTCCCCGTCGGGCATCCTGTCTAAGAGCGCATCGATGCCCTGAACCTCCACCACAGTGCCACCCAATTCATCCTGGCGAACAATGGCGCGGTCTACATAGATCACTCGTCCGCCGTCAGGGCTGTGAACCTCGAGCCCGCGAGCTAGAACTAAACGCCCGCCGACATCCACCGAATAGGACTTGGCTCGGACTCGTACCTTTCCGCCCGCGCCTTCGTATTCGAACGCAACGGGAATGCCAGGGGCGCTGGCATATTCGAACACTTCCCACAGATAGACCGCCGCCCACCCGGCAAGCAGGATGGGCGGCATTACCATCGTCATGGCTCCCGCGCCAGCGATGACGCGGGTGAGTCGTACAAGAGGTCGCATGGGTGCCGTGCAACCTACTGACGTCTCAAGATGGCATTTTGGTCGTTATTCCTCTCAGAGCCAAGTTTGAAGCGCGGCTCTCAATTGCTCTCGCATGCTCTCGGCTACCACTTGGATGTTGATGCTCGTGATTGACACGTTGGTCGTATCCTCAAGGAAGGCCCCGGCCACATATTGGCGATTGACAATACGACCGTCGGCGTTCAGGAACGGTAGCTGAATCCAACCCGCGGAGGATACGTGCGTGTTTCCGATCCAGTTGCCAGCCTTCCAACATGTCTGCATTTGGGCGATGAACTGGTTGCGCCGCGCGACACTCATGCCCAGCGAATTGGCTTCTTGCACGATCACCGTCAGCAGTCCAGTTTGCATCCCTGTGTTAGAGCTCTGGTTCAGCATGTTGTTTCTGAAGAACGCAAAGCCGTTGACCGATAGCACCGACCCGTCCGCGGCCTTTTCGTAGAGATCGGCGAATTGTCGGAGCGTCGCGACGTTAGCCGGGTTGTTCGCCGAGCCCCCAGCCCCGAACTTGTGGAAAATCTCAATCTCGTCGGTGAGCCCGAGGATATTCGACTTGAAGGTCTCGATGGCGGCGCGACCGGTCACCCCGTTGCCATTCCCCGCAAAGTCCTGGAGCGCATTGGTGTCCTGGTTATTTGAGTTCACCATCATGCGTTGAAGGGTGGTTGTGAGGACGCGATTTGCAATAATGGTGGACCCGTCGCCCGGGTGGGTATCGCTGGTGTGATCGGAATAGATAGGGACGAGGGTGCCTGGGTTCAAGCCCAGTTGATCCACACGATAGGAGTACATGAAGTGCGGGAGCACCTTGATCGTGCTGGCAGGATAGAACTGGTAGTCGGCCATCAGCTTGCCGAGATCGCCGCCTCCGATTTGTCGCAAGTAAAATCCTCGCGCTCCGTCGCTTCCCCCTCGCAAAATGTTGCCGACGCGCGTTTCCATCGCGTTGGAATTGTTGATGACGATGAAGTTGTAGCGCGGCTGACCATTGACGATACGTCGCTCGATATCAATCACGCGGGATCCATATTGGGCCACCGCGAACGACATCTGTTCAAAGGTGCGGTTGGTCCAGTACCACCACGCTCCAGGGCCGCTCTCGAGGATGAAGCTGTAGCGACCACTCGGGGCCTGCTCCAAGTCGGTCATGCGAAGATTCGAATCATCGTTGATCTGGTCCAACTGCTCAGCGGTTCGATTGGAGTACCAGGTCCAGTTTTTGAAGAAGCTTCCCGAGTTTCGAACAAGAATCCCGGTGAACCGACGCTCGCCACTTACCTCTTGAACTTCGATGTCCACCAAGCGACCATTGGTTTGGTCAATCAAAGTGTTCACTTCACCAAAGGTCTTGTTGTCGAAAGTCCAGTAAGGGACGTAGTCAGCACCGGAGTTCCGAATGAAGGTGCCCGCGAATCGGCGAACGCCGTTCACCACCGTGACTTCCACGTCGATCGGACGCGCGTTCCGGCTAAACCCAAAAGAGCGGAATTGGTCGAATGTCCGATCAGCGGTCCACCACCAGTTCTTCTCGTAGGTTCCTGAATTGCGGACGAAGCTGGCGGCATAGCGAAGCGGGTTGGTGCTGTTGACCTCGATATCGTGCATTCGGAAGCCTTGACCGACGAGTTCGTCAATCTGAGCCTCGGAAACATTGGCGCTGTACCAATGTCCGGTCGGGACTGTGGATGTTCGGTCAGCTTGGGCGGCAACAACGCCGAAGACTGCGACTAAAGCAACGAGGAGATTTTTCTTGAAGTTCATGGTTATGTCCTGGCGACATGCGCCTGTGCCGTTTGATGGGCTTGGACCTATTATATTCCAAAGTCTATAGAAAATGAAACATATATTTCAAAAATATGATACTATAGTCCCAGATGGAGACTTCCCCCCTCTTCCCAGGCCAGGTGCCGTTTGCGACAATGAGCTTAGATCAGGTTGAGTGCCTGGCTTCAGCGTCGCGGGCGGAAGTGTATTGGAACTGCTCGCCTGTCGTCCCGCGCTCGATAGCCGAAATCGCCCGAGGTGTTCAACGCTCGGCCAGCGCCACGACATATCACGTTAACGAACTGGTCCGGGTCGGGCTGCTGATCGCAGCGGGCGAGCAAAGAAGCGGGGCCCGCACCGAAAAGCTCTACGTTATCGCAGCTCGTCGCGGGTTTCTGACTAAAGGATTCGATGCCGAGCCCGAGTACCGCGAGAAGGTGCTTGAAGGCTACGCCGCTCTCCTTCGCCTCATGCTTCGCGAAAGGCAGTCATTGACCGAAGCGACCCTCAACCGACCGGAACTGGGAAGGCTGAGCACGTGGCGCCGGTACAACGTTGTCGTATCTCCTGAGGTAGCAGAAGAATTCATCAAGCGGATGATTGAGACTTTTCGCGAATTTGCCAAAGAGCCTCCAGTCGAGCATGGCACTCGAATCGCCTACTCCTTCTTCGTCACGCCCACACTGGGCGAGACCAAGTCGGCGAGGAAGAAAAAGCGCTAAGGATTGGGGCGAGCCGCGATCGCGTTCTCAACCTTGTCCAGCCGCTCCGCCATCACCTTCTTGCTGAACTCGATAGCGTTGTAGCTTGACCGGATGAACGGGCCGGAGGCGACGAACGCAAATCCCATGTCCTCACCAATCTTCTCGTACTCCTTGAACTCATCGGGGTGGATGAATTTGTTGACCGGGAGATGCTTCATGGTCGGGCGAAGATATTGGCCGATGGTCACCGCATCGCAACCGACCTTTCTGAGATCCTCAAGAGTCTTCAGCACTTCGTCGCGCGTCTCGCCCAGGCCGAGCATGATGCCGCTCTTCGTATAGATGCCCGGGTTGAACTCCTTCACCATCTCAAGGACGCGCATGGTACGGGCGTAACGGGCCTGCGGCCGAACGATCGTGTGCAGGCGCTCGATGGTCTCAATGTTATGGTTGTAGATTTCGGGGAAGGCGTCGCAGACGGTCTTCAGCAAATCGGGCTTGGCTTTGAAGTCCGGGGTGAGGACCTCAACAATCGTCTCCGGGACGATTCGGTGAATAGCCTGGATGGTCTTGGCAAACTGGGTTGATCCTTCGTCTTTGAGGTCGTCGCGGGCGACGGACGTCACCACGACGTGCTTCATGCCCATCTTCTTCACCGTGTAGGCGACGTTGGCTGGCTCGAAGGGGTCAAGATCCTCGCCTTTTCCGACGTTGATGGCGCAGAAGCCACAGGACCGGGTGCAAGTGTTGCCCAAGATCATGAAGGTGGCGGTTTTTTTGCTCCAGCACTCAGGAAGATTAGGGCAACGGGCGCTTTCGCAAACCGTATGAAGGTTTTTCGAGCGCATCATTTGCTCGACTTCCTTAATCGTGTCCGGGCGGGGTAGCCGGATTTTCAGCCACTCGGGGAGCTGCTGGGTCATTGTGGAAACATTGTACCCGCCCGGTTCGTTTGAACCTGTGATAGACTATAGTCCCGGGACCCGAGTAGGCCCCTTTGAAACTGTGTTCCGACCCGCCCGTTTAGAACCCCGGACGTGTCCACTGGACACTATAAGGAAAACAAAATGAAAAAGGCACTTCAGACACTCCTCGCTCTTTCGGTCGCTGCGGCACCGTTCACCGTAAAGGCAGAAACATACGCATACCTCGTTGGTATCTGCGACTACCCCACCCCGCTTGACGCACAGGGCAACCCCGCCAAGGACGACAAGGGCAACGTCATTGACAACGACCTCCGAGGTCCCGTCAATGACGCAAACTCGATCTTCGCGCTGCTGACCAAGCAATACAATTTCAAGGAGTCCAACATTCGCAAGTCTTTCGACAAGGATGCGAACGGCAAGAACTTCATCGAGAATATCAAGTGGCTCGTGACCACCGCCAAGGCCGGCGATGACGTGGTGTTCTACTACTCAGGCCATGGCGCCCAGCTCGAAAACCCCAAGGCGAAGGAGCCGGATCCAGCCGACAAGATTGACGAGACCCTCGTTCTCGCCGACGGAACGCTTGTCGTAGATGACCTCTTCGACGAAGTCCAAACGATCCTCAGCACCAAGGGCGTCAACTGCACCTTCGTCTTTGACAGCTGCTATAGCGGCGGTATGTCGCGAGATTTCATGATCAACGGCCGGTCCGCGAAAGCCAAGTTTCTGAATAAGTCTCAGGTTGGTGCGAACTACAAGCCGATGACCCGAGCGATGATGAACAACGCTCGACCTCAGCTGAACGCAAACGACGTTAAGAACCGAGCCATGGAAGCCAAGGGCACCGTCGCTTGGATCTACGCCAGCCAAGAGAAGAACCCGAGCGTTGACCTCGGCTCAGCTGGCCCGGACGCTCCAGCTCATGGCCTGTTCACCCTCCTTCTGACGACCGTACTTGAGCAATCGCCGAAGCTGCCTGCCGCAGACTTGGTGAGCGCAATCAACGATTTTGCCAAGGAAAAGGGGTTCGACCAAGGTCCGACCACCGAGTTCAGCGCCGCTAGCCGAGCGACAGCGCCGATCTTCCCCGGAGCCAAGTAAGGAAAACCGATGAAACGAAGCGCTTGGCTCATGGCCGCAGCGCTCCTACTCTGCGGCCTGCGTGAACCCACGCAGGCCGCCGTGCAAACGGGAGCCGCTCCGACCGAATCACGACTACGATTGGTCCCTCAATCCACTGATACATTGCTCGCCGACATGGAGGAATCCGCTGACGGCACCCGCCTTATCACTCACGATCGCAAGTTCGCGCCGCGTCTGTGGGATGCGAAAACTCTTCGACTCCTGCGGGTCCTGGGTGGCGCGCAAGATCCGACCCCCGTGGTCCGCTTCAGCCGAGACGGCAAGCGCATCCTTACGATGGGTACGGAAGAGCTGCGGGTTTGGGATGCCACGATGGCGAAGGTCACAAGCCGATACCCCGGACCCGACGGCGAGTTTTTCGTTGAAGCGGTTTTCTCGCCGGACGGCTCAATGGTTGCAGTGTCTTCCAGTAGCGGCATCGTTCGAGTGATCAATGCCTCGACCGGAAAACTCGTAAAGGAACTTACTGGCTTAGAAGTTTTCGTACCCGCCCTAGATTGGTCTGGAGACAGCAAGTTTTTGGCGGCAGGATCGCGCGTGTCCGCATGCGTCTGGAACGTACAAACGGGCGCAAAGGTGACCCTTACTGCTCCTAAGATGACTTCGATCCGTAGTCTGGACTTCAATGACGCGGGCACTTCTGTGGTTGTCTCCAATGTTAGTGAGGGGGCTTTCGTTTTCGATGCGGCGACCGGCAAGATGCGTTACGAACTTGCTCACGTCATCGGAGACCGAAATGAAGAGCTCCGCGCCATGGTGGGCGCCCAGTTCGTTGGAAAGACCGAGGCCTCGGTTTTGTATTTCGACAAGGGGGGCGACCTCATCGTGGTCAACGCCATGACCGGAGTGGAAGAGAAGCGACTGAAGGGCCACACGGACGCGGTGGACGAACTTCGGTTGAATCGAAATCGAACCCGAGCGGGTACGCATGGCGACGACAATCGGGTGATTCTGTGGGACCTCGAGGCAGCCAAGCAGACTCCGTTCGAGTTAAAGCGTGGGGACTTGCCGACGGCCGCGACCTTTGGTGCCCAGGCTGACGACTGGTATCTCGGGTTAGCGAACGGCGAGATTCGGCGCTACGACATCAAGACCGGAATCGCTACGAGCGGAACTTTGGGCGCGACTAACTCGCTCGCCCGCATCCGGTTCCTGGGTGTTAATCGGCTACTGGCCATCTCCAAAAACGCGACCGGGTCACTTTTCTTAGACAATTTGTCGGAAAGCAAGATTTTGGTCGTGCCGTCTTCGTCGATGACCGATCCATTAGACCGGTTGGCCGACGAGCTTTTCTCGGATTCGGGGCGATTCAACATCGCCGCCAACACGGGAAATATTTACTACCCCCCGTTCCAGTTCAGCGGCTACGACCTTTGGTCTGGCGACGGCATGTTTAAGAGCAACTCCAGCGAAGGGCAGACCGCGGAGTTTGCGCCGAACTCCGACCTCGCTATGATGACGTTCCAGAACGGCCTGGTCTTCTGCTACGACTTCAGCATCGGAAAGCAGACCTACACTGCTCAGTACCCTGATCCGCAGGAGGACTTTACCGGCGCAATTAGCCCGGACGCCACGACCGCAGTTCACGGGCCCTACACCAAGGACCGCACTTATGCGATTTGGCAGCTGGACAACCGCGAAATCCTTGCCGCTCTAGAGAAGGTGGCGGACTTAGGAATCAAAGCGCTCAAATACTCTCCCGATGGGAAGTTAATCGCCGGAAGCGGTAACAAGGTCATCGCTTGGTGGGACGCCGCCACGGGCAACCTGGTCGGTCAATCCGCCCATGGAATGGCGGTCGCGCCTGAGCAACTGTCGTTCGCCCGCGATGGACAACGTATCATCGCTCATGCAGTAAACGGCTTAGCGGTAGCAGTGGTGAAGACTCCCGGCATCGCCGCGGTTAAACGCGACACCACGTACTCGATGAAGCGAGACATGGACCAGATGGCCAACCGAGCGGGCACTAAAGTGCTACTAACTGGCCGAAACAAGGTCTACATCTACGACGTGGACGGCAAGAAAGACGAGAAAACCCTTGAGCTAAACGACACCGCAGTTGGCGCGATCTTCTCGCCCGACGACAGTCGAATCTTGACCGTTGACCTCACGGATGGAATCGTCATCTGGGATGCCAAAACTTACGAGAAGCTCGGCAACCTCGTTCAGATGCGCGACGGCAGTTGGCTCGTCATGGACACTGAGGGCCGATACGACGCCAACGACCCGAGTGATGTGAAGGGGGCCCTCTACGTGATGGAATGGGAAGGCGGCCTGGAGGCGCTTGACGTCAACCAGTTCAAGGGCTACTTCTGGGACCCGGGCCTTCTGCAAAAATTGCTTGGCACGAGCAAGGAGAAGAAGCGGTCGGTGCCAAGCTTGGCCTCGCTTCGACTCTATCCACAAGCTGATCTCAAGCCGGACAAGAAGGGAGGAGTCGTGGTCGCGCTTGAGCCGCGAGACGATGGTGGGATTGGCCGCGTTTCAGTGAGCGTCAACGGCAAGGAGGTCGTCACGAAGGCTGGAGTGGGTTACTTCAATGTCAACTTCGAAGACCTTCGACCCCACCTGTTGCCCGAGAACCGACTGCCGGAGGGGCAAGGCAACATCGTTTCGGTACGTGTTTCCAACTCGGAAGGAACGCTGACCAGCCTCCCCACCAACCTCGACATCGGCGTACCGGTGGGCCTCAAGGCTCCTGAGATCAAGCTGTACGCGCTGTTCGTCGGGGCTGGAGACTACGTGGGTACCACCCGCGATCTGACTGCACCCCCGAAAGACGCTGAGGCTCTCGCCAACGCAGTCCGCAGAGTTTCTGGAGGATTCCTGAGCAACCGGGTCGAGATCACCGAACTGGCAACTGAAAATGAGCACCAGCCGCCCACCAAGGCGAATGTGCTGAAGTGGTTCGATGACGTGGCCAAGAAAGCGACCAGTAGCGACATCGTGATGGTGTTCTTTGCGGGCCACGGGATGGACAAGCTCGGTTCTCGAACGGGCTACTACTTCCTCACCAGCGAGGCCGATCCAGAATCGCTTACCGAGGCCAACCTGCCCAACGTCAGCGTGAGCGGCGAGGACCTCCGCGTGAAACTCAAAGCGATTGCCGCCAATAAGCAGGTCGTCATTCTTGACACTTGCCACAGCGGCGCCGCGGCTGGCAGCATCGTGGATGGTAGCGAGCGCAGCGTGAGCGGAGACTACCAGCGGGCCTGGGAAGCAATCAAAGATGCCACCGGCACCTGGATGCTGGCGGGTTCCGCTGCGGATCAACTTAGCTACGAGTCCAGCAATGTGGATCACGGGATGTTGACCTACTCGCTGCTCGAAGCGATTGACAAGGCTAACTCCGACGGCCTTCGACCCGGTCAAGGCGGCGAACTGTTCGTGGACATCGAACGATGGCTCACCTACGCAGCGAACCGCGTCGAGTCGCTGAAGAATGAAGTTGGCCTGAAAGGGATCCAGCGACCAGAGTTCAAGCGAAGCACCGGGCGAGGCTCGTTCGACATCGGCGTGCTGAACGAGAAGGACCGCGGAGCGGTTGGCCTGAAGCCACCCCTCCCGATCGTCATTGTTGGCCCATTCGAACTCGATCAGGAAGATCCAGAAGGGCTGGAAGATCCGATTCGTGCCGCGTTCACTTCGTCCAACCAGTTCAAGGCCTGGACGGATGTTTCAAAGCACCCGAACGTTTATCGCATCGCCGGTGAGTACAGCGTCTCCGGCAATAAGGTCACCGTGAAGGTGTTCTTGCAGAGGTTCGACTCCGGCCAAAAGCGCAGCACAATCGAGACGTTTGAGCTGACGGGAGACAAGGGCAGGCTCCCCGCTCTCGCCGCCGAAATCAAGTCGGAGGTCGAGAAAAAGGTCGTCGCTCTTGAGCTTGCGCGTAAGGCTCCGCAGTCCTAACGCACTCGCCCGGTACAATTCTCTCCGTTTTCCAGTCTATTGGATAACGGAGAGGATCACCACGTGGCAGATACAAGCGATTTTAGAAATGGGTTGGCGTTCAAGATGGAGGGTGAGATCTACATCATCCTGGAGTTTCAACACGTCAAACCGGGCAAAGGCGGCGCATTCGTCCGTACCAAGCTGAAACGAGTCAAGAACGGCTCAACGATTGAAAAGACATTCCGCTCCGGCGAAAAGGTGGACGACGTCTATCTCGAAAAGAAAGAACTGCAGTTCCTCTACACCAACCAAGCCGATCAAGAGGCGGTGCTCATGGACCTTGAAACGTACGACCAGGTCTACGTTCCCATGACCACTCTTGGCGACGGCAGCGAATTCCTCAAGGAGGAGTCGAAGATTATCGGCCTGTCGGTGAACGACACGTTCCTCACCTTCGAACTCCCGAACTTTGTCGAGCTCAAGATCACCGAAGCCGAGCCTGGAATCAAGGGAGATACGGCGAGCGGTGGCTCAACAAAAGGTGCCATCACCGAGACCGGAGCCGCAGTTCAAGTGCCCTATCACATCAACGAGGGTGACGTAATCAAGATTGACACCCGAACCGGGGCCTACATGGAACGCGTCAACAAGAAGTAATTTCATGCAGAAATCTGGAGACGTCGAAGATCTAGTCGCTACCCTGCAAGACAATATTGCCCGGGTGATGCTGACCGTCGGTAGCGTCGGCACCGTCATTTGCACCGGATTCCTGTTCTACTACTTCTTCGGTTTCGCCGGGCAGACGCCCCCGGATCCGAAACCAGCTCAAACACTGATCGGCCAGTTCACCTTCTATGGCGGCATTGCCGCCATCCTTATGGCCATCGCCCTGAGCATCATGTGGTGGACAGAGGATGTCCTTAGCGTGGTGCTGATCTTGGTCTCCGGCGCTCTGTACTTCTCCCCCATGTACCTGCCGATGATGGTCGGCGGGGCGCCAATGGAAGTCGCCGTGCTCGCCATGCGGGGCCTTCAGCAGGTCGGCGGCATGATGGGGTTGGTGGCGATCGCAGTCACGATCGTCGACCTAAGTTCGCGGGTCAAGAACCGACTGACCCATGGATCTAAGGCCGACACGCTTAAGTACGGCAAGGGGGTCAAAGAGGACGTCGACCGACAAAATGTCTTCCTCGGCAAGTGCTGGCAACTTCCGTATTGCCGCAAGTTTGTCCGCGAAAAGTGCCCGATCTACCATGCTCGGCGAACCTGCTGGAAAGAGCGCGTGGGATGCATGTGCGAAGAAAAGGTG
Organism: Chthonomonas sp.; assembly: GCA_043754215.1. Taxonomy (GTDB): domain Bacteria; phylum Armatimonadota; class Fimbriimonadia; order Fimbriimonadales; family Fimbriimonadaceae; genus JAFLBD01. The sequence continues at coordinate 30,774 of JAYUVF010000007.1, forward strand.
ATACAAAACGCGATGCAGGGGACGGTTCAGATTCCAAAGGACATCGTCGCCGCCGCCCGATACATCCCGTACAACACCAAGCTGCCGATGGAAGTAAAAATCCAGCGGTGCCGACAGTGTGTGATCTACAACGAACATCAGCGGCAAAAATATAAGCTCGCGTTGCCTACCGCGCTCGCCGGAATGGCGGGAATATGGGTTGTGGCGCGCGAGCCGATGAAGGAAGCCTTAGGTGTCATGCTGACTGGCGCAGATAAGTTCGTTGGGCAGGCCACCCTCCAGGGCAAGAAAACGGTCACCGATCCCACCCACATGGCGGTGTTTCGTGAGCTGCTGGTCATCCTCCTGATGGTTATGATCCTCGCTTATTTGATGAAGCTCATCGAGTACCTGTTCTTCAAGGTCAAAATCTGATGAGCAATCCCGTGGTCGGCATCATCATGGGCAGCGAGAGCGATCTGCCCACCATGCAAGCGGCGCTTGATATCCTCACGGAGTTCGGGGTGGCGTACGAGGTGGAAGTGGTCAGCGCCCATAGAACACCGAAGCGCATGGTCGAATACGCCGAAACGGCTCGAGCCCGGGGGCTCCTTGTGGTTATCGCGGGTGCCGGTGGCGCAGCGCACCTGCCTGGCATGACGGCGAGTCTCACCACGCTCCCCGTGATCGGTGTGCCGGTTCAAACCAAGGCCCTGAACGGGTCGGACTCGCTCCTGAGCATCGTTCAGATGCCCGCTGGGATTCCCGTGGCCACCGTCGGCATCGGCAATAGCGCGAACGCCGGTTTGCTCGCGATTCAGATTTTGGCGACCTCGGACAAAAAGCTGGCGGCAGACCTTGAGGTCTACCGCCAGTCGTTGGAGTCGAAAGTCGCTGAGATGAACTCTCGCGTGGCTGGACAAAGCTAAGTTACTTGCGTTGCTGGCTCATCTTAAGCATGAGGTCGTACGCTTCACCGTCGAGAATGATTGCCTGGACGTAAAGCCGCATCTTTGCCGAATCCGTCATCTTCGAGGGGTCAAGAGTTGGGTCGAAAAGCGTCGGTTGGATAGCATTCGCGGCCGCCTTTTTTTGTCCCGCGTTCAACTCCTTCTCAAGAACCGCCATCACTGTGTCCACGTTGTCAGCAATGATCGCCTGACGACGAATGTGCATCGTCTTGAATGTGGCGGCGACCTCCTTCATGGTTTCTCCCGGGGGCAGCTTTTGCTCGTCAATCCCTTCCTTGAGAGCAATATCAACCTTGGGCTCAAGCTTCACCAACATGTCGTACTCGACCATTTCCGCTTTGCGGACCTCCTTACGGGCATTTTCTACGGCGGGGAGAACCTTGTCCAACTGTGCCTTGGTCATAACGAGAGGCAGGAGCTGATTCAGGAGGTCCATGCGCTTGATCTTCGAGATGATCTCGTCGGCGCGCTTCCCGCGCTGTTCCTGAGAAACCTGGGCCGTCAGTACCGATCCCATGAGGGCGACCGCGACGAGAGTGAGAGTCCATTTTGCATTCATGATTGATTCTTCTTACCAGACGACTGGCTGGCCTTCGGAGGTTCGGCTTCCGGCTTCACGGCAGTTTGCTCTGCTTCTTGCACGAGCGAGATCATGCTCGCGGCGGCCATCACTTGGATGTGCACGAATACCAAACCAAGGAGCGCCACCGCAAACCAGCCCCCCAGCGTAAGACCGTCTCGCGTAAGTCCACCCCATAGGGATACGAGCCAAAGCCCACCCAAGAGCAAAATTGCTCCGACGATAAAGCCTAGGGATCCAAGGAGCACACGCTTGGTGCGGGAAAGCGCTGATATTCGGGCGCGTATAACGTCTTGCCGGCGGCGTTGGAAAAACCCATAGCCGATCCAAACCAAACATGCCAGGCAGGCTTGCCCCCAAATCACCGTCCGAAGGTACCAGCTAGCGGGTCAGGATTTCGCGGAGCTTTCGACGATGAGCCACGGTTCGGAGTTTCTTAATCGCTTGCAATTCGATCTGGCGGATGCGTTCGCGGCTGATTTGCATCTCTTTGGCGAGCCGCTCTCGGATGGAGCTCAGTTCTTCGCCTTCGTCCATCTTGAGACGCTGCATCATCACGCGGCGCTCACGTTCCGTCAGCTCGGTCATGATCTCGTGAAGTTCTTCCACGCGCTCAGTGGTCATCACTGCGTCCTCCGGGCTAACTGTCGCGTAATCCGGAAGGAGTGAACCGAGGGTTGTGCCCTCCCCGTCGCCGACTCGCATGTCGAGAGAGAGCATGTCCATGGAGCTCTGGAGCAAAATCGTCAGCTTCTTAGGGCTCAAGCCGAGGCTGATCGCGAGTTCATCGTGGGTGGGCTCGTGACCGAGTTCTCGCATCAGGCGCATCTTCTCGCGATCGATGCGGCGTAGCGATTGGGAAATGTGGGCGGGGAGGCGAATCGCCTTCGACTTGTTATCAAGCGCTCGACCGATGGACTGGCGGATCCAGTGGGTTGCGTACGTGGAGAATCGGAATCCTTTTCCGGGATCGAAGCGATCCACCGCGTGCATCAATCCAATGGCGCCTTCTTGAATGAGGTCTTCCAGGGGGACCGCACGAGAGCGATAGCTCTTTGCAATATTGATAACGAGCCGCATATTCGACTCAATCAAGCGAAGGCGGGCGGCACAATCCCCTTTCTGAGCAGCTTCGGTCAAATTGAATTCCTCCTCAGAATTCAACAGCGGAGCTTGCGTCAGGCGTCCGAGGTAACTCGGTATTCCGTCATCGTGGTCCATCGTTTGCCGCATCAGTTCCTACGTCGCTTGGGGCATAAACATGTACATCTCAACATGTCCATGATCTATTTCCAATTTGCAAAGAGAGGGTCGCAAACGCTGTGCCAATAGTCCCCCTCCCCAAACTTTTTGACGACCAGCAACCACCCACTGTTCGGAAGCATTTCAAGGCAAATCAGGTAAACCACCGGTGCTGGCTCGGCGTAATCAAAACAGGGGTCTTGTGCGAGATTACTTGGTGAAAAATACTCTCACCGGCAGAACCGCGTAAAACTGGTGATTGTATGGGGAAACTAAGGAGGACAATGCCATGAACGAGACTGATTTTGTTAAGAGCGGCTCCGATCAGTGGATGCGTCTCCGGTTCCTTGCCACCAAAATCGAATCCAACCCGAGGCGAACCGATGCCGCCGAATTAGAGGAGTTTCTCAATCTCTACCGCAAGACTTCCGCAGACCTAGCCAGAGCTCGCGCCGAGACCTCCAATCCGGAGCTTATCGAAAGCCTCAACTCGGTGCTTGGGCTCGCCTATTCGGCACTCTATCGCCGACCAAGCCGAGGCTTTAAGCAAAATCTTCATTCAGTGCTCCTCGCCGGAGCACGAGCCTTTCGACGCCAGTTCGCTTGCGTGATGTTGAGTCTGCTCACCGTGGTGGGATCGACATTCTTCGCCGCAGGGGTGCTTCACTACCGACCGGATTTACGGTCTTACATCGTGGCTCCCGAGTCGGAGGAGCTATTCAAGCACTGGCGAGATGCGAATTTTGAGGAACGAACCACCGGTCAGCACATCATGATGTCGGGTTTCTACGCATCGAACAATCCTCGGGTGGCCGTCACGGTAGCGGCGATCGGTGCATCTACCTTTGGGCTAAGCTCTTTTTACGCGCTGTCCCAAAACGGGATCATGCTAGGCGCCCTCGCCCAAGATATGGCCAAGGTCGGCAAACTGGACTTCCTTGCCACGAGCCTCGCCCCCCACGGCGCGAGCGAGCTAACGGGAATGATTGTGAGCGGAGCAGCAGGCTATTCTCTCGGTTGGGCTCTGATTGCGCCCGGCAGGCGGCGCAGGCTGGACTCTCTTCGTGAACGCGGTAAGGACGCCTTAGTTCTCCTCGCGATGGGGGTGCTGATGATGTACATCGCGGCCCCCTTTGAGGGCTTTTTCAGCTTCAATCCGCTCGTCCCGCAGTGGCTCAAAGCTATCGTGGGGATTCTCGTATTCACCGGATGGTGCGCCTATTGGGGGCTCTATGGTCGCCGTGAAGATGCCCAACTCATCGAAGCGCACGAAATGCCCGAGTTGGAAGTAGCGTTGCCGCAAGTCTCAAGGCGGTCTTCAGTCGCGTCGGATTCAGTTTAAGCGCATTCCAGTAGGCGCTTCGTCCTCCACGGACGTCGCCAAACCACATCCTCTCCGTGCCCAAGCACGCGAGGTTATGCGCTCGAGCCGCCGAAAGTTCAGGTTCGCGAACGACTAGGGCTGACAACTCGGGCCATCGACTTTCGATCCACTCGCGCACCCGCAGGCTATCGGCAATCATCTTGTCCTCCAAGCGGCACGCTTGGTTGGGATGCACCCGGTAGAAAGTCAGTGATTGTGGGAGATGCACCACTTGGGCATGCTCCGCGAATCGAAGCCACATGTGCCAGTCTCCGCACCCCCAAAACTCAGAGTCAAAGTCACCGGTCTCTTCAAGCAAAGCGCGCCGAAAAATCGCCGAACTCGCGATGATGCGGTTCTTGTAGATCAGCTCATGAAGCACCCAGCCACTGCTCGTTTCCGGCCAAGGAAAGCCCAGTGGGCTACCCTCGATCTTCTCGCCTTGTGGCCCAATGAACCAGCCGGCGGTGTGGACCAGCCCCACTTCCGGCTTAGCTTCGAGCGCAGCAACTTGCTTTTCGAGCTTTCGGGGATCCCAGACATCGTCGTCGTTGAACACCGCGATAAACTCGCCGGTCGAGTGGGCAATCCCAAAATTTAGGTTGCCGTAGGTGCCTAGGTTCTTTTCATGAAGATGGCAGATGACATCCGGCTGCTGAGCAAGCCATTCCCGAGACCCATCTTGGCTCCCATCATCGAGCGCCAGGACCTCGAAATCTCGAAAAGTCTGTTTCCGGAGGGAATCCAACGCGATCGGCAAGAACTCGCGATGGTTATATGAGGTGAGTAGAACACTGACGCGCGGCACTATTCGATGCGGACCTCAACGCTCCAATTGCTGATATCCAGCTCCGGGTTGGGCTGATCGCCCACCGGCTCAAGATTGTTGCTGGTCTGATTATTGTAAATGCCGTTCCGCCCCAGAGGGATGCGGATGAACTCGTTGACCTCGGTCGGAATGGACGCGTTACCCAACGAATCCCACTCCTTCTGAGTGCCGCTCTGGGGGATACGGTCCATGGTCAAAAAATTGACTTGGAGACTTCTCAGCGCGGCGGCATCCACGGGATTCTCGACCAACTGCGTCAAAAGGAGTTCAAATCGGATTCGTGTCGAACCGACGCCGACATTTTCGGTTGCTACCGGCACTCCGACAATGACTCGATTGTTCAACTGTACGTCGAGGAACCGATAGAGCAGGTAATCGCTCACCGCGGTGGGATCCCACCATACAAAGTGGGTGGCGTTGCCGGCGACGAATCCATTCCCCCAGGGAGGTGCAATCACGGGAATTGGCCCTTGCGTGGTGGGATTCTCATCGGTGCTGGTGCGCATCGCGACCATGTATATGTAAGGGATGCCGTTCGAACCCGGCTCTTGTCCGGTCCGAATTGTGCCGTTCACATTCATCGTGAAGATCAGGCGGGTCCCCAGCGCGTCGGGCACATCAGGAAACTTGGCGCATCCGGATAACCCGAGCAATGCTGCCGCCGCTAGCCAGGAACGAGCTTGATTAAGATTCGGTGACAACTTTCGCATGTGACGATCCGGTCGTGGTTTAAGCTTTCGATCACCTTGGTGGGGAGCAAAGTTCCACAGGCGCCGCAGGCGCTACCTGACAATACGCCCATCCCCAGCCCACCGTACTTCGCGCGAATCATATCGTACTGCGACAAAAGCGGTTTTTGTACCGCGGCAGCCAGAGGTGCTCGCTCTTTCGCCTTCGCGTTGTACTGCAACTGCAGCGACTTCCCCTCTTCAATATCGGCGGCCTTCTTAGCCTCGAACTGCTTCGCCAACGCCTGCATTTCACGCATCTTCGGCTTCGCCAGTTCTTGGGCCACCGGGAGCTCTTCCATCATTGCCATCATCTCATCTTCGTGCTGGGCGATGATCTTCTTAAGGCTCGCGATTTCGGCTTCGTATCCCGCAGCCTCTTTAGCATTCACCACGTTGCCTCCGTAAAGTTCCTTTTCAAAGGCCTTTATCTTGGTTACGTATCCGGCATTGGTCCCCTCAAGTTCCTTGATCGACTCTTCAAGCTTCTTGGGTTTGGTCAGCACCATTCCATGCTCCGCCTTGATCGCGGAGATGGCTTGGAGAAGAGATTTGCCTCCATCTAGGGCGTTGGCTCGACGCTTCATTCCCTCCAAGGCGGCATCTACGAGATGGAGCCGATAGAGATCATAGAGGGGGGATTCCGGCATGGGCAGATTGATTATGCCCAATCGCAGGAGAACGCACCCGTGGCAACGAAATAGACACTGTTGATATGTCAGCCGCGCTGCACCAACTGATCCTGGACGTCAACGACTTGGGCGAGTCGTTGCGGTTCTACGTGGACCTGCTACACCTGTTCGTGCGGGATGAGTCCATGGTGGATGGGGTTAGGTTGGTGAGCCTGCGAACCGGTGGGACCGATGTCCTACTGGTCCAGCGCACGTTCAGCTACGGCATCTTGCCCGAGTTCACCGGCGGAGGAGTGGTTCTGAATTTTGACGTCGCCAACCTCGCTCAACTCCTCCCAGAACTTCAGAACCTTGGGATCGGTGTGCTTCGAGGCATTGAATCCTCACCAAACGGTGAAGCCTCGCTCCTAGTCGCCGACCCCGACGGTTACGCAGTTCTGTTGAGCGAGCGGCCTCGCATGCTTAACTAACCGAGCCAATTTTTACCGTCCCGGGCTCATTGAGTCGGCCTAAGATGGTGATCGGAATGGGAATGAACTGCCTGACAATGTACGCCATCGTCTGTAGCCGAGGAGTAATGCGCTGGGTTACGAACTGAGTCGGCTCTGATGAAAGAGCGGCACACACTAGGGCTTGGTCGGCGAGGAACGGATCGAGGGTCGCGGTTGAATCTACAAACTCCTTTAGCGCTGAGTGCGCCGCTCGGCACACCGTCTCCACTTTGACCCCCTTCGCGCCGAGGCACGATCCAACCCCTATCCCGCTCTCGTAATGGGCAGCGAGGGTGATGTGGACGCCGCTTTCATGCGAATCCACCTCGACGATGTCGATCTCGACTTCAACTCCGAGTGGGCGCAGCAGATCTTTCAGTTCGTCTGAAGCGCGCAGCGGGACATCTTTCGCCACTCCGTGCGACGCGATTACGGCGCGAAGAGACTTGAGTTCACCTCGTTTAACCCAACTGAAACCCTGCATCGCGCTCGGTTCCACTTCAAATTGCACATGTCCCTGCCCCGCAAACCCGAAGCCAGCCCAGCGTTGACTCGCATAGCCGACGACTCCCTGCTTGCCGTGAAGGGCCAAAGTCCCGAGAACGAAAGCATCGAACGTCAGCGTGTGATTGTTGTAGGTCTCCCCCTTGATCGAGAAGGTTGAATAGGCCCCCGTCCGAGCTAGCACCGGCAGGATGGACTCCGCTAGCATCAGCGCGTTGCCGGGAATGCTTCCCTTTTCGAAACTGCGGACATCGAAGTCACCCCTGAGCGGTTTGGGCGCATGCTTAGGCACAAATAGAACCTCATTCGAATCTAACTCGTCCCCCTCCATCCTCGCGCCGGAGACGACTTCAAGCATCCTTAAAAAAGTGAGGTCTTCACTCGAAACGCCGGGCTTTCGGGTCGCCGCTCGAACTTGGTGGATACGAACTGGAGTCTGCGTGAGCGCAGACATTGCCAGCGCAGTGCGAAACAGCGCACCGCCCCCTTCTCCTTGGCCCCCGTTGATCACTAAAGGTTCTCGCTCGGCGCGCATCTTCTTGACTTTGGCATAAATCGATGCGCGTCTTTTTGCGAGGATTGCGCGTCCCTACCAGCACATGGATCGAGAACCGGTACCTGGCACCGAAGCCACTCCAACGGCGCACCTGTTTGATGCCCACGCTAAGATCAAAGTGATCGGCGTTGGCGGGGCGGGCGGTAACGCCGTTAACCGTATGGTGAGCGAAGGAATGCAAGGCGTGGAGTTCATTGCGATGAACACCGACGCCCAAGTTCTCGCGCCAAGCAAAGCCGCCAAACGACTCCGGCTGGGTGAGAACGCCACCCGCGGCCTTGGAGCGGGCGGCGACCCCGAAGTCGGCGAAAACGCCGCTCGCGAAAGCGAGAAAGCCATCGCCGAGCTGATCGAGAATGCCGACATGGTGTTCATCACCGCCGGTATGGGCGGTGGCACCGGAACTGGTGCGGCCCCGATCGTGGCGGAAATCGCCCGAAAGAAAGGAATTCTCACCGTTGGTGTGGTCAGCAAGCCGTTCGGCTTCGAAGGACCGAAGCGCCGCAAAATCGCCGAGCAAGGCGCCCTGCGACTTGCTGAGCATGTCGATACGCTCATCATCGTCCCGAACGACAAGCTCAGCGACGTGGTGGATCGCCGCTCCAGCATCGCCGAAGCATTCGCCGTTGCCGACGAAGTCCTTCGCCAAGGCGTCCAGGGCATCAGCGACATCATCCTGAAGCCGGGGCTCATCAACGTGGACTTCGCCGATGTCCGCAGCGTCCTGAGCGACGCTGGCAAGGCAGTGATGGGAATGGCCAAGGCCAGTGGAGAGCAACGAGCCCGCCTGGCCGCCGAAGCTGCCGCCAACAGCCCTCTCCTCGAAACCAGCATTCATCGCGCCAAGAAGCTCCTGGTGAACATCACCAGCGGCTACGATTTCACGCTCAGCGAAGCAGGCGAAGTGATGGAGTACCTCCAGCAGTTCGCCGATGCGGATGACGCAGAAATCTTCCTCGGTCACGTGCTTGACGAAGCCGCTGAGGGCGAGGTTTACGTCACCTTGCTCGCCGCCGGCCTCAGCCAGCGTGAGGACCGACCGGTGGACCGACAGATCTTTCCCGAACTAGAAGCCCCCCGTGCCACGGTGGATCAGCGAGAGTTCGTCACCATCAATCGCCGAGATCCAGGCCAAGATATCCAAGTGGAACCTGGCAAACCGATCCAACTGGAAGAGCTTGACCTCGACATCCCAACCTTCCTGCGCAGGCAGAAAGCCGGAAGCTAAACGCCTTTAACACAGCAAACGACAAAAACGTACTGGTCCAACAACATTAGCCTCGCTCTTCGGAGCGGGGCATTTTTTTAGATCTCGTCGATGCGCGAGAAGTAGATCACCGTAACGAGGTGGGCCGGGGTCACGAACTCGCCATATATTCGACTCATCAACGAGATCACCTCGTCCTGATTCCGGAGCTCCGGGTTCTCACGCTCGATGTCGCGTGGGCTCAATTCGCTGATCTGCTTGGTTTCAACCCTGTCCAGAATGGCGCAGTACAACTTTTGTCGACGCCCGAATCGAGGGCCGAGGGTAACCCAAACCACCTGACCGCTCGTATACTTCTGCGTCTTGTCTCCAAGCCGGATTGTCACCGTTTTGCGGCCACTGCGCAAAACTTCTTCGTAAAGGTCGGAGTAAAAATTAAGAGCAAACATGTTAGATCAGCTTCGGCGATATGCTCCATTTTAGCCAGTTTTAGCGTCGGCCCTCACGATTACCCCTATGCAACCTCTTCTCTGGACCGCGCTGGGCCTATTACTGCTGTACGGTTTGGCCCTATTCGGGGTCGCCTGGGGAACGCTCCATCCACTCCGCGTGCCGATCTTCTTGTCCCCTGGGGCTTTGGGTTTGCCCCAACTTGCCGTCCAATTCAACTCCAGCGACGGCGTGAACATCAAGGGCTGGTGGATGCACCGGCCTGGAGCGAAGACGGTGATCGTCCTGGCTCATGGGTTCATGATGAACCGCGCTGAAGGTACTCCTCTGGCTAAGCGCCTGTACGAAGAGGGATGCGCTTGTTTGCTCTTCGACTTTCGCCGACACGGCGGCAGCGGCGGCAAACGCAGCACCATCGGCTGGGCCGAGCAGCACGACGTCACAGCAGCTTACAAGGAGGCTAAGGCCCAGTATCCGGAAGCGAAGGTGGTGATCTGGGGAAGTAGCATGGGGGCCGCCGCCACCGTATTTGCGGTCGCCCATCAGGGCATCAAACCGGATGGCCTTGTCCTCGACTCCATGTACTCGCGGCTAGTAGATGCAAACTCGGGCTGGTGGACCACTTTTGTCGGGCCCGGCTTGATGCCTCTGCTTGTACCTAGTTGGGTTTTTTGCTGGGCGATCACTCGGGTGGATCCGCGTCAGGTGGATGTGGCCCGTGACCTCAAGAAGCTGACTCTTCCCATGCTTTTGATCTATGGCGGGGCCGACCTCATCGTGCCAAAGATTGCCGCCGAACGCAACTTGGCGGCGAACCCTTCCGTCGAAATCGCCTGGTTCCCGGGCATCCAACACAGCCAGCCTCGGTGGCTAGAAACCGAGAAATACGATACAGCTGTGTTGCAGTTTCTCGAAAAGCACGACCTCTGGAACCCATCAAACTGAGACGCTAGACCTCTTATTTACGTAAGAATACGTATTCATCGAGTATTCTAGGCTGTCTTGCCCGTCTCACAGTGTGGTGAATGACGCGAATCAAGCTGACGTCAATCGTATGACAAACTGGGCCACACTTCAACTCCAACGCATGACACGCTTCTTTCCGGAACGCGTGGACGAAGCCATGCTCCGGCTTTTTGATCTTGACCCCAAGCTTCGCAACGATCTTGTGATCGGCGCTGTGGATCAAGAGATGCTCACCGTTTCCCAGGCGGCAGAGTTCACCGGGATGACCAACGAGGAGATCGACGTACGCTTGATGGAGTTCCGCTCCCTCATGGCCCAACGCGACGTTAGGATCGAAAAGCTCTCCGATCGCGCTGTGGCTCGAATCGTCGGAGCCGGAATTTCGGTTTGGGAAGTGGTACGCGAGTTTCGTCGCGTGGGCTCCTTCGAAGGTCTCCGTGAGTCTTTCCCGGCTCTGACCCAGTCTGAACTTACGATTGCACTTGCCTACGGCACAGAGCATTCGGTCGAAATCGAAGACGATATTCGACGGTACGAAGAGGTCGTCGCCCGGCGTCGATCTGAGTACCCGTTCGCGAAGTAACCGTCCATAATGAGGCCGTGAATCGCGCCGTCCTTGAGATTTCCCTGCCTGAATTGGCGGCCCCTCGCCGAGGCAAAGTTCGCGATGTGTACGACCTTGGCGATCACCTCCTTCTTGTCGCCAGCGACCGGTTGAGCGCTTTTGATGTGGTGCTCCCGACTGGCATCCCGGATAAGGGCAAAGTCCTCAATCAGCTCAGCGCTTTTTGGTTCAACAAGCTCTCATGTGTCTGTCCTCACCATGTGGTTAGTTCTGATGACGTAGTGATTGCCGAACGAATCGGACGAACGATGCCCGACCTCTCCGGACGGTCTATGCTGGTGCGCCGTACGGAGCCCATCATGATTGAGTGCGTTGCTCGTGGATATCTCGCGGGTTCTTGGTGGAAGGACTACCGGGACGGTCAGCGCACGATTCATGGGGTGAAATTGCCCGATGGCCTTCAGGATGGATCGCGCCTCCCAGAGCCGGTTTTCACGCCCGCCACTAAAGCCGAGTCTGGACATGACATGAACATCGCCTACGAGCAGGCGGCAAACTTGATCGGATCAGATCTCGCGGCGCAACTCCGAGGTTGGACGTTGGAGCTCTATGCAGCGGCGGCAGCTCATGCAAGCACCTGTGGCTTGATCTTAGCGGACACCAAGTTCGAGTTCGGCCTCACCGCAGAGGGCCCAATCTGGATTGATGAGGCACTGACTCCAGACAGTTCACGTTACTGGCAAGCCGCGGACTACTCGCCCGGCCAGGCTCAGCCGAGCTTCGACAAGCAGTTCGTGCGTGACTATCTCGAAACCCTGGACTGGGATAAGCAACCGCCGGGACCTGTACTTCCGGAGGAGGTCGTTGTGAAGACCCGCGACAAGTATCTCGAGGCTTATTGCCGAATCACGGGCCATGATCTGGCTGTATAACATTCTCATCTCGCTCACGGCGCCTATTTGGGCGCCGATGGTTTGGTGGCGTGCTCGCCGGCGACGCGAGAACCCGAATTGGAAGGAGCGTTACGGAGAATACAAGCTTGAGCTTGACCGATCCCGGCCCGTTTTGTGGTTGCACGCGGTCTCGGTGGGAGAAGTTGTCGCATCCCTTTCAGTGCTAGCGGAAATTCGCCGACAACGGCCCGAAGCGCAAATCGTGTTGAGTGTGACCACGAGCACCGGTCACCAAACTGCGCGGGACCGTGCCGTCGCATCGGACTTAATTGACCATTTAGTTTACTTCCCTATCGATGTGGCCAGGTTCATGTGGACCGCGACTTGGCGGGTCAAACCCCACGCCGTCGCGATTTTTGAGACGGAACTGTGGTTCAACTTTCTTCAGTTCTCAAAGGAGGTCGGGGCCAATACGTTGCTGGTCAACGGCAGAATCTCGGACCGTAGCTTCCGCCGCTCCAAGAGCCTGAAATTCTTTTACCGCCCTCTTCTAGCTAAGCTGGATCATGCCCTGATGCAGACTGAGAACGATGCGGAGCGGATTCGCGATCTTGGAGCAGCCAACGTAGAGGTTCTGGGTAACACCAAGTTCGACGAAATCAGCAAATCGGGCGACTCGGCACGGGCAAAGTGGCGCGAAGAGCTAGGTGTCAGGTCAGAAGAGATCTTGATTGTGGTGGGATCAACTAGAGGCCCAACCGAGGAGGCGTTTGTGTTCGCCGGTCTAGGAGTGGCTCTGTCGCTCGGAGCCAAGGTCGTCCACGCACCTCGACATATCGAGGAGGCTGAAGCGCTTCACCAAATGGTTAAGGGTGCATCCATCCCCTCCGCTCGCCGCTCACAGGGGGAGACGGCGCAGTATCTCATCCTTGACACCTACGGTGAGCTCAGCCACGTTTATGCTGCCGCGGACATAGCGATTATCGGCGGCGGCTTTGAACCCTTTGGCGGGCAAAACCTCATTCAGCCGCTGGCGTGCGGAGTGCCCGTAATCCACGGTCCGCACATGCACAATTTCCGCGATGTTGCGTCCGCCGCGCAGGCCGCTGGGGCGAGCCTCATCGCGAATACCCCCGAAGAACTTGGGATCTGGGTTGACATCCTAATGAAATCCCCAGAGAAGCGCGCCGATATGGGCGCAGCAGGTCTTGCCCTCGTCAAATCAAATCAGGGGGCGAGCGCCGCCTACGCCGCTCGGATCATTGCCGCCGCCGAAGAACCTTTCGAGCGCGAGCAAGCCCTCATCCAAAAGCGAGCTAGTTCGACCGTTCCACGCTGAAGCGAGCTAGCTCAAGCAACGCTTCCGTCGGGCCCGACAGCAACTGCAAGCATTCCGTTGCTTTGTCGCTCTCCTCACGCGCCCTCACCTTCGCAGCCTCAATCCCATACAATGCAGGATAAGTCAACTTGCCCCTGGCCTTGTCGCTCCCGGCCGCCTTCCCCAGCGTTTCGGCGCTGGCAGTTTCATTAAGAACATCGTCCGCGATCTGAAAAGCAAGACCCAAGTGCTCGCCATAGCTGCGCAGCGCGGCGACTTCTGCTTCCGTTCCGCCGCCAAAGTGACCCCCGAACGCACAGGCGCAAGCGATTAGCGAACCCGTTTTCCGCCGATGGATGAACTCCAGTGTATCTGCGGACGGTTCTGTACCCTCACTCAGCAGGTCCAAGGTCTCGCCTTGCACGAGTTCCAATGAAGTATCGGCCAGCCAGCCCATTGCGACCGCTCGTTGCGTATCCGATCCTGGCTGAGTTCGCAAGGTACGAAATGCCAGGGCAAAGAGGGCGTCGCCCGCCATGATCGCTGTTGCCTCACCAAACTTGATGTGGCACGTCGGGCGACCCCGACGAAGATCGTCATTGTCGAGGGCGGGTAGGTCGTCGTGAACCAACGAGAAGGCATGGACTAGTTCCAGCGCGCATGCGGCATCCAAAACGTCCTGGGGTGAACCACTGACCGCGCGAGCGGATTCCATGCAGAGTGCGGGCCGCAAGCGCTTTCCGGGAGCAAGCGCGGAGTAGTGCATCGCCTCGTGAAGAGGCGTCGGTACAGCATTCACCGGGGGCAAGAGCGCCGATAATCGAACATTCACCCATTCAGCGTAGGTCTTGAGTCCCGGCGTAGGCTCCACGCGGCGAGTGTACCAAGGACAATGGAAGTTGTTTGGTAAACTCCCGCGCCATGGCCACCCTGCGACCCTTCCGAGGACTTCGATACACCGCTCAAGCCGGTGAACTCGAGACTCTCGTCGCCCCGCCCTACGATGTCATCAGCCCCGCCGAACGCGAAGAGCTTGCCGCTAAGAACGAATTCAACGCGGTGCAACTGACACTCCCGCAGTCCGAGACTGACGATCGTAGCAAGTTCATCAAATACGCTCGCAGTGCGAGTCGCCTAGAGAAATGGGCGACCGACGGCACGATGAGCCTGGAGGCACAACCGGCCTTCTACCGATATCTGCAGACCTTTGACCTCCCCGGCGGGAAACGGATTACCCGGCAAAGCATGATTGCCCTAATCAAAGTTGAGCCGTACGAGAACGGCGTCGTGCTTCCCCATGAGCAGACCTTTCCAAAGCACAAGGAAGACCGCCTCCGGATTCTCGAAGCAACTCGCTCTCACTTGGAGTGCATTTATGGTCTGTACGAGGACACAGATCAGGCCCTTTTCAAAGCGATTCAGGACGCGCCTGCCGAGGCGGTAGGGCACCTCACCACCGATGATGGGGTGGAGCATGAGCTAGAAGCAATCACCGACCCGGCCATTCTTGACCATTTGGTTAGGCAGTTTGCTGACCGCAAGGTTTGGATCGCCGACGGCCATCACCGGTACGAAACTGCCCTCACGTATCGAGGAACGATGCCCGCCAGCGACCAACTGATCCCTGAGGACTTCATGATGATGGCGCTCAGCAGCATGGAGGATCCCGGGCTGGTTCTCCTCCCTACCCATCGCACACTCAAGCGGGTCGACGGCGATGTGCGCGAGAGGCTTGCTGCGCCCTACTGGAAGATGGAAGATTGCGCAAACGCCGACTTGATGTCAGCGATTGAGGCGCACCAAGCTTCCGGCGCCCGCGCATTCGGTGTGGCCCTGCCGGGAGGGCAAGGATGCGTGCTCCGCATTGATGATCTTCCCGCCGTTCTCGCTCAGATTCCGGGCGAGGCGAGCCAGGCTCTGAAGAGCCTAGATGTGACGATCCTGCATGAGGTGATTTTTGCGAAGCATCTTGGTCTCACCGGTCTCGACTTTTTCGGCTACACCCGAGTGGAGCAAGAGGCAGTTGAGGCGGTCGAAAATGGCTCGCCGGCGAGTTTCCTGATGAACCCACCCAGCGTCCATGACATGCGGGTTATCGCCAACGGCGCTGAAAA
Organism: Chthonomonas sp.; assembly: GCA_043754215.1. Lineage (GTDB taxonomy): Bacteria > Armatimonadota > Fimbriimonadia > Fimbriimonadales > Fimbriimonadaceae > JAFLBD01. The sequence continues at coordinate 46,162 of JAYUVF010000007.1, forward strand.
GATGCCTCAAAAGTCCACTTACTACTATCCCAAGATCATTGCGGGGCTGGTGGTGTGGCGCCTGAACGACTTTTAAGCCATGCGCATTCTCCTCCAAGGTACCGGCGCCGCTGATGGCATTCCTGCTTTCTTTAATGATTCGCGGGTGAGCCGCTATGCTCTCGCGAACGGAGGAAAGGACATCCGCACTCGAAGCGCGGCGCTAGTTGATGGGCATTTGAAGTTGGACTTTGGTCCAGATACGTTTTCCCAGGCAATCCGAGACCGGCTTAGTCCTCGAGACTGGTCCGCCGTTGTCTTCACCCACACTCACGACGACCACTTTTGCCGGGCGGAACTCCAGTACATGTTGCACTCCTTCACCGCCCACCTCTTCGCTCCGATCCCGTTTTACGGGAACGAGACGATCGTGGCCAAATTGGTTGAGCGATACCCCGAATGGCCATTTGAGCTAATCACCACGCGAAGCTTTGAGCCGTTCCAGGAAGGTGATTATAAAATCACTCCGATCGCCGCCTTCCACAAACTCGACGAAGACTGCCATAACCTGATCATCCAGGACGGGAAGAGTACTTTTCTTTACGGCACGGACACCGGATATTGGCGGGAACCCACTTGGGAGTTCTTGTCTGACTTCAGGCTGGACGGCATGGTCATTGAGAGTACGGACGGGTTTGTGCGCAGCGGATACCACGGGCACATGGACTGTGCATTGGTCATTCAGACCACGGATCGCCTACGCGAAATGGGCGTCCTCTCTGACAAAACCCCCGTGGCGACGACGCACCACTGCCATCTCGGGGACGCAACCCACGCCGAGCTTGAAGCCCACTTTGCGCCCCATGGCATCACGCCGGGCTTCGACGGCATGATTATCGACTTGCTCTAACCCGAGGCGGGACTTCTAACCCCTTCGCCACGTCTGTAATGTGCCAAAGGATTGGCCGCCGTGCTGGCCAGGATGGCCAAACCCTCTTTCTTGCGCGGGGCCTCCTTAACAAAAACCTGGAATAGTCTCTTCGAGATAGCATGGGTACCCTCGACAAATGGTTTGTTTTTGGACGCGACGCGGGCTTCGATGAGGGCCTGCGATCGTTTGAGTCTGCCGCGTACGCTGACGCCGCCGTCAACTTTGAGGCGTTCCTCAGCTCCGGTCCGCTAGATCCTTCTCTAATTCGATTAGCTAAGGTCTACTTGGCCGACAGCTTTAATCGCTTGGGTGATCAGGCGCTCTCCGAAGGACAACACGACGACGCTTGCGATCACTTTGGCCGCGCGGTGCTTCTTCAGCCAAGCTATGCCGATCTTCAATTCAAGCTGGCCCGCGCGCTCGCCGCTAACGGCGACAGTGCGGGTGCCCTCGAGCATCTCGATTCTGCGCTGAAACTCAACTCTGGTTTCGTGGCCGCCTTGATGCTCAAGGCGATCTTGCTGTATCAGCAGGAGAATTGTGACCAAGCCATGAGCTGTCTCATGGACGCGATTCAAGAGCAGCCGAACCTCGAAAACGAGCGGTTCGAGCAGTTCGTCATTCTTCACAACGGAGGCAAGAACGAAGAAGCGGTGAAGCTCCTTTGGGAGATGCTGGAAGCGGAAGGAAGCCTCGTCGGGGCCTTGATTCAGCAAGCTGCCGCCACTGCAACGGCCGGTGACTACGAATCCGCGGCTGAGCAGTATGTCCGCATCCTGACCGTGGCCCCAAAATACGCCGACATCCATTGCCGCTACGGAGAATGCCTCCTGGAGCTGGGCCATCTAAGCGCGGCGGAAAGCCAGTTCCGAGGTGCCCTAGCGATCAACTCACGATACGTCGACGCGATCGCCTCATTAGGCGTCACTCTACGGCGACAAGGCGACGAGGTTGGGGCAAAGGCGCAGTTCGGAAAGGCCCTCGATCTCGCGCCGAACCACCCGGTGGCGACCGCTGAGCTAGCGCGCCTGCGCGTATAGGCTGGGCTCAATAACACCCTCAAAATGGGTCACGGTGGCGCTCTCCAACATGATCGGACCGTGCCAATCTTCGAGATGCACCGTCACCATGCCGCCGGTGTTATGGACTTCGATCTTGCCGGTCACGCCGTGAGCGCGGCTGTACGCGACCGCCGCCGCCGCACTGCCGGTCCCGCAACCCCGAGTCTCGCCCGCACCCCGCTCAAAAGGACGCATCCGAAGCGAATGCGGTCCCAGAACTTGAACCCACATCGTGCTGGTGCGCTCCGGAAATAGCGGATGCGTTTCGAGAGCCGAACTGGCGGCTAGAAACCAATCATCTCGTGGCATTTCGTCAACGAAGATCACCGTATGGGTTGAGCCCGTTGAAAGACTCGACGCCACCACCTGTTCACCCAGAATCTCAATCGGTTGTTGCCAAAGTTCACCGGCCTGATTCAACGGAACATCAGCGGGGTCAAAACTTGCCGAGCCCAGTTCGACCCGTGCGGAGTCGGGAGGAAACACCCAGGTTCGGATTTCCCGACCATCGTGAATCATTGAATCCGCTTCGTCAATCCATCCACGCTCGAAAGCGTGGACGGCGGCGCACCGAAGGCCATTCCCGCAAAAATCTTCCGACCCGTCCGGGTTAAACATCCGGAGCACTCGCCCTTCGAGCACCAGAAGCCCGTCGCTTCCCACTCCGAAACGCCGGTCGCATACCCGACGCGTCAACTCGGGGAGGTCCATTCCCGCCGTGTCCTCCCCGTGGACCAAGACGAAGTCATTTCCTATCGCTGAAACTTTCCAAAACTTCACTGAAGCGGCTCCAAGTAATACTCGGCGTGGCTGACCGTTTCACGGAACCACCCCCCATCCTCACACAACAAAGGGAACCACCACGAACTCGGCCGATATCCCGCCTTAACCAGTCCCTTGCTCACCGTGACAGCCTCTCGAACGAGCCTCAGCCGTTTGAGTTCAAGCTCCAGCTCCAAGTCGCGCCGTTGAGCATGTGCCTCTAAGATTTCCGGAGCAGTCACAAGCGCCTCTTGCTCTTCGGCAAACGCGATCCACGCCGCCCGAGCCCTCATCAACTCCAGATCTATATCCTTTAACCGTTTGGTGAAATCTTCTCGCACGGTGAGGTCGGCATCCGTGTGTGCCTTTTCGAAGATGTGCTCACGCCAATGGGCACCTTTGGCATGTTCGAGCGCGTTTCGCTTTTGCTTAAGCTCGCGCCATGCCGCCATGCTCGCCGCCTTCCGGACCTTCAGTTCACGCAGTTGAGTGTGCAACGCCTGGAGTTCCAAGTGCATCGTTTCATAGCGAGCAGCGGGCTGACTCCAACTCGAACTAAACCTTTTGGCCAGATACCGCACGAAGTCAATCGGACGGCGAAACTGGCTGAGTTCCTCAAGGCTGTGTAGCTGTTCGTCCACGACAATGCGCCAGCGATCTGCGAAGCTCACCGTACTCAAATCATCCGCCCCGAATGGCCGCCGGTAAGGTTCGGGCAACGTGATCCATTTTTTGCACTCTTTGAGCGCGTCCCAGGTGCCGTACTTTACGCGGAGGATGGGATTGAGTTTCGGCGCAAGGTCAGCCAGCCGCTGATGGAACGCAGTGGAATGGTGGATGTATCCACTGGCGCCTTCGTGAAACACAAAAACAAACTCGCTCGCCAGCATTCCGATCAGTGAGACGGCTTTTCCAACGAGCGTGCAGTTCTCGCCAAATTTCCGTTCAATAGCTGCCGCCAGATCAGCGACGTTGCGCACAGGGACTTTGGTCGTGATAAAGAGCGGGGTTGGGGTCATGACGATGACCGCCTTAGGCGAAATCCGGAGCGTGCCGCGACCATGACCGGGGACCACCAAATCGAACGGAATGGCCCAACTGCCGAACCGGTCCAGCGTGTAAATCTCTGTGTGACTCAAGGTCGTGTTGTAGGCTTCACGAGCCTGATCCCTGGTTTCTGGTCGCAGGAACAGGTCCACTAACTGGAAGCGAGCCCGGCCAGCAGTGACCGTGTTAAATCGCAACAGTTCAGTAGTCGCCGTGGTCTCGACTTCCACCGGGCCCCCCGCCGCGAAGTCGTACATCTGCGGCAGCAACGCTCGGTAGTAGCCCCCGAGTGACCCATCTGTCGCCTGCTCAGTGGCACTGCATGCCATAGCCCGCAGCCGCTCTGCCGCAGCCTTAGATTCACGGGACTGACAGCCGGGAATCAGATCCAAAGTGGCGTCCACGGCCCAATCAAGGGCCGCCAAAAGGGTCTCTTGCAAAGGGGCGAACGGTGTCTCGGCGATGACCGGAGTTGTTTCACCTTGATAGACCACCCCGCGCCAACCCCAAGCCTCCGTCGCAGAATCAAGCGCCGACGGTCTTTCGCGGTGAATCCTCCCGACCTTTGAGCCGGACTTCAATAGCGACTCTCGAGTGATTACCGTCTCGCTGCCGAACAGTGCGCTGAACTCTCCCGCCGCGCTCCAAAGGTCGCGTGTGGTCGTATCGTTATGGGGCAGGATCACGTACCGGCCTTGCTTCTTTGAGCCAGCGTGCTTCGCGAAATAGTCCGTGTCGTGGATGCCCGCAACAAATCGGCGGTTAAATCCCTGCGCCCTGGAGCAGAGGGCAACGCCCGCCTTCATTGGCTCATCCCAAAACGCCGTTTGCCCCAGCGCCAAAAACGGCGCATCCGGAGCCAGCCGAGCTAGCTCCTCAAAAATGGCACGATGGGACGGACAGTAAGACTCCAACACAGCAATTCCCTGCACATACTACGCGCAAACTCGAAACATCATGGCTGTGCCCGATTATAGGCGACTCATCGGATTTACGGGCTTACCATTTACTCGCACTTCAAAGTGCAAATGTGGCCCGGTGGACAGTCCTGTTGAACCGACCGCGGCGATTTTCTGACCGCGAGTTACACGCTGGCCGGCACTGACAAACAAGCGCGAAGCGTGGCCGTATAGAGTGGAAACCCCGCCACCGTGGTCAATAACCACTGCGTAACCGTAGCCACCTCGGTAGCCGGACGAAATCACGACCCCCGCAGCCGCGGCGGTAATAGGTGTGCCCGTGGGCGCCCCGAAATCCACTCCCGCGTGGAGGCGGCTCCTCTTAAGCACTGGATGGAACCGCATCCCAAATCCACTGGTGATTCTCCCCCGAACAGGGCGGCTCAACCCTCCGCGGAAAGGCACCGAATTCCCTCCGGACCGTGCCTGGAATGCCTGAATCTGGGAGGCGATCGAATCGCTCTCTCGATCTAGCGCAGCGTACTGCTCGGTGAGGTCATCGGCTCGCTCATTCAGCTCGGACAAGTAGCCTTTCTTCTTCAGCTTGGCTCCGTAAAGCTCGGACTTGTAATCTTTCTGGCGGTCGACAAGCTGAGCAATCTTCCGGACCACCTCATCCTGCCGCTTTTTCTTGGTCGCGACTGACGCGGCCTTCACCCGGAACTCTTCAAATAGGGTGCGATCAGCTAAGGCCACCCGCTCCAAGACAGACTTTCGGACCGCCAAATCACCCAAACTCCGGCTCGCCATGAGGGCGCTCACCGGGCTCTCTGCCTTTTGCATGTAGATACTGCGTAGCCGCTTCGAGAGCTGATTTTCCTTGACTTTGAGCTCGGCTTGCGCCATCGTAAGCTCCTTCGAAATCGCAGCCTGCTCACGCTTGCCGTCCGCCAATTCGTCCTCAGTCTTGTCGATGGACTCGGCGAATTTCTCCATCTCCCGGTCCACCCACTGGATATCGCCCATCACCGCCGCGGTTTGTCGGCGGGTCTTTTTAATTTCGTTGCGCAACGCGGTCTTCTTGGACTGAACTTTGTTCAGCGATGAGCGCAACTGCTTTACGGAGGGCTTAGCTTTGCCCTTCGATTGGGCATCCGCAACCATGCCTACCGAGCAAAGCAAACAAACCACGACGAGCCAAAAAATCTTCCTCAATCTATTCCCCTTGGATCTCTAACGGCGAAGAGTGAGCAAACGAATCCGTAGAGCGCACCCATCGCCACGATAAAACTAAAAACCATCCCGGCTGGCAGAGAGCCCAACCGAATAAATCCGGCAAGATTATTGAGCAGCCGCGACATTAACTCGTGCGAACCCAGAATAAGGCAACTCGCCAGGAAGCCCCCGATGGCTCCCTGCACCACACCCTCGATAAGCAAAGGTACGGTCACCGTCAATCTCGTGGCTCCGACAAGCCGCATGATCCGGATCTCACGGCGTCTAGCCACGATCGTCATTCTGATCGCGTTGTAAATGAGCACCGCCCCGGTCAACAGCATGAGTCCGCCGAGGGCCGTTCCGATCCAGCGAAGGATGGTGAGGGTCTGCGAAAGAAGCGCCTGAGTCTCGCCCTCGTATTTGACCCCATCTGGCTCGACCACGCTCAGCTTGCGAATCTCGCCTGCGATCGCTGCCGCCTTGTCGACATCCTTTAAAGTGACATTGAAAGCGTCTGGGAGCGGGTTTGTAATGCCCTTGGTCATATCTGGCATCTCGCGCTGCATCTTCGCCCACGCTTCGCCCTTGGGGACCAAAACGGCCTTGTCCACTCCGGGCATCTTTGCGATCTTCTCCCGCGCTTCGGCGGTCTGAATTCCGGTTTTGGACTCCTTCAGGAACACCCGAATCTCAAATCGGCTGGGCAGAGTCGCCGCATACTGAGAAATTCCTCGGTACGCAAAGCCCATCCCGCCTAAGAGGAACAACGCCATACAACTCGTGGTGATCGCGGCAAAGCTCATCCACGTATTGCGGCGCAAAGCCGTGAAGGCCTCCTCGAACAGAAATTCTATGCGGTCAAGCACTTGGCCCCACGTCGCTCAAAATGCGCCCCTTGTCCATCGTGATGACTCGCTTATTGAACTGCTCGATCACCATTAAGTCATGCGTAGCAACTAGAATTGTTGC
>JAYUVF010000008.1:0-11499 GCA_043754215.1 Chthonomonas sp.
GACAAATGCAGAATGGCTTCAGTGGCCAACCGCCCTACAACCACCTCAGATATATCCGAATCCGGGAGGCGGCTACAACATACAAGCCTTTAGGCTGTCCAATGGAGCCCAGCCTTCAGGCTGGAGAGAGCGACCTTCACAAGGGCACTTGTTCCTTCGCCCACTCAGCCTCCCAGCGAGTCAGCACTTCCAACGTCGAAGCTTGGACGGCTTCCGGCAGGTCTACAAATTTGACCCCAGATTTAAACTCCGCCTGACCATATCGCAGTGAATCCAAGAGTAGCGACGCATCTCCTGCAACCAGTTCCATGACCTTCGCGGGGTGCTTGTACAAATCGAACTGTTGCTGCTTGACCCAGACGGTTGGCATGAGCCCTGCCGCTTTTGCCAACATCACGCTCTGGTCGGGCAATGACTGGGACCAGAAGATCGGGCCGGCAGGCAGAGACTTAAATCGCAATCGGAACTCCTGCGACTCCTCAACGCTCAATCGAATCGGACGGTCTCCAGAGGAATGCCCTAGAATCAGCCGGAGGCAAGGAATTGTATCGCTGCCCGTAATACGTCCCGAACTAACCAGTTGCGCAACTCGAATCTTTGCGTAGAGATCAAGCGATGGATCACGTGATGGGAGCTGCACAGTCGTCCGTTGGGTGCGCATTATGCAGGCGAACAGCGGCGATGGAAACTTGTTGTCGAGTGACACTGATGACGTCGCGGCGTCACTGGAACCCAATTTGAAGACGGCCGGCAAGACCGGGCTTGCAAGATCACCTTGGCCCATAGCGCGCGCAGATCGGAGGATGGATTCCAAGTCTTGGGCTTGGCCCGCGCGGTGAGTCAAGGATTGGGAAATTGAAGAACTCGAAACCCGATTCAAGAACTCGTAGCTGCCCCCTCTGATCATTAATGCATCCTCAAACCGCTCAACCGTGACCCCATACGAGTTCTGCAGTTCTCCAAGGACCTGCTTGATCGAGAAGGGCAAGGTAGTCAGGCGGGCAAGTTGCAGCGTCTGCTCATCGCTCAAAGCCAGAAACACCGGAAGTCGAAGATCATCCGCCGCCAGTTGACAAAAGCCTTGAAGGAATGCAGGCACGGCATTTGGATTTGGCTGACCTTGTACTCGTGGCACTACGCCAATCCCTTTGCTGGCCTGAGCTGCGCTCCAGAGCCTGACCGCTGGGGCGAGTGGCTGGAGGGGAGTGTCGGAGGCTTTAAAGGTTAAATCCCTCTTTCCGATGATTTTGATCGGAATCACCTTGCTTACGGTTGCAATGGACCTTCCGCTTTGATCTAGGAAGAACCCAGTGGCGTTGACTGTGTTCTCACCGATGAAGATCGCCGCCACAAACCGCTCGGCTCCGCTCGCCAGTAACGTACGATCTGCGATCACACGCCAGGCACTTTCACTTTGGGGAAAACTTCGATAGCCCATCCCCACATTCTCCAGCGTCTCCCGAACCATCTTGTCGGTTAGTGAAAAGCGCGGCAACGACAAGTCTGAACTGCCATAAGACTTCCATGAGCCAGGCAAATAATCAACTGGTGATTGGGAAAGGCTTGAAGCTAAGAACAGCTGAAGATAGCTGTCAAGTACGCTCTCCGATTGGGGAGATCCTAATCCGGCTCTTCCTCCGCTCTGCCAGGCAATGTAGTTTTGCCGCGCTCTCTCGCGCCAATAGGAAACGTCTCCAAACTCAGCATTATTTGGCAAGGCCGTGGCCCTTGTGACAGCTGAGCGAACCGCCTCCATGCGTAGGGATCTGGTCCTAGTCTTTTGTTCCAGCGACTCCGCGATAACGACCTGCTCGGTTTGAACAGAAAGGCTGACTCCGAGGATCCGGAGCACATCAGCGGGTTCTGGCATTGGAACAGAAGCCCCAGAAGGCAACGCGTATTGAACCTTGACTTGCCGCAGGCTATCATCACGAATCGCGACCTGGAACTCAGGATCAACCCGATTCGCGAGTGCTGGAATATCTAGAGTGCCTGAACTGGCCTCGAAACACCAGATGGAAAAGAGCAAGGTTGCGTACATAGCGCCCGACGGATATGATTACTCGGTACCGTGACAACTATATTACAGGAATGACGTCCATGGAGGGGAGCCATCACGCCGCCTTCGGAGCAAAGCCTTGAGGCCGACCCACGCCACCGACTCTATCTTAACCACCAACCCATGTTTAAGCTACTTTTGCTCGCGTTCATCCTCCAAGAAATACTGCAGTGGTTGGCTCTGTGGCTGACTTTCCGCAAAGGTCGATTTTTTAGCCGATCGGTGATTTTCCCCGAATTGCTCGCGCTCGGCGCGCTCGCGACTGCCCCCTTGCCGGCAATCCAACTAATCCCGTGGATCGCTCTGACGATTCTTTACTTCGCGGCCTGCTGGGTTGCATTCGCAAAAGTATCAAAGACACTTGCCGCTCGACATTCCGGGTAGCAACGCACCCTACCCATCTCGCGTATCCTACGCGAGCATGGACTCGCCCACACCGACCACGATCCCCCAGCACGACCGCGCCCTCGCCGTCGGGGCCCATGTCGCCAGCATTTTCTTCCCGGTGATCGGGCCGCTGGTGGGCATTCTCGTCACCGGCGACGCCCCCTACGCCCGCCACCACGCCCGCCGCGCGTTCTGGGGCGACATCAAGCTCTTCGCCATCACCGCCACCATCATCGTCGTCTCGCTCACGTTCAGCATCTTCAAGGGCATCCAAACCATCCAAAGCGGCGAGCAGTTCGACTGGATCGGCATGATCATCAAGAGCGTGCTCGTCTGGCTCGCCCTCGCCGCCTTCGGCCTCTGGAACACCATCAGCTCCGCCCTCATGGCCCTCAAGGCGTGGCGCACCGACTACTGGGGCAAGTGATGCACGACTTCGAAAATCCACCTGTAACGCTTGAGCAAGCCAAGCGCATACTGCCTCGGCTGTTAAAAGATCTGCAGTCCCGTGCGAGCGAGAACCGTACTGACGCACTCCACGGTTTAATCCAATTGGGGTGCTTGCACAAGAGCATTGCGGGCACTGCAAAAATGGCCTGCCGATCTGCTGCAACAGATTGCGATCAGTACGTCAGAGAGAGGGCGGCTGACGGCTTAGGACTGCTTGGCAACCGAACGGACCGGCGATGCCTACAGGTACTCCTAAATGATGAAAGCGATTTCGTACGGTGCAGTGCCGCGCAGAGCTACCACATTGTTGGACCTAAGCTATCGATCCCTCGTCTGACAAAAATTATCTATGAGTGCGATAACGAAAACCTCACTAGATGGGCTGTTTTTGGTCTGTTGGAATTGGATCGGCCCGACCTAACTGATCCGATCATGGATTGCGTGCTGGCCTCTGACGACGTCAGTGACTGCGCCAAAGAGGCGATTCTGGTCGAGAGACTCGAGGACCGAGGCGAACGCATTTTGCCAGAGTATTTGAAGTTGCTACAGTCCGAGAGCTGGTTGGCTGGCGATATAGTGATGTGGTACTTTTTCAACAATCCCAACTCTATAAAAGAGTTCTCTGCAAGTTCGCGAGATGCCATCGTCGAGGCGCTCAACCAAAGAATTTCCCATGTCGAGTCCTTCGGCTGGAGTGGGGAGTCGGTTGAGGGGCGGCAGGTGCGGATCAGGGAGACAATCCAAAAAATCGAAGCCGTCGCACATTGACTTTTCTACTTCATGACAACTTCAAGGTGTGATCAGCCAAGAAACCACAAAAAGTCGCATCGAAAAAAACACTAAATCCAGCGAATTTGTGAATCCAGCTCAAAGTTGAACCTAAATCGAGCAGATTCTTTCGAATGTGTAAACCTACACATTTAAATGTGTAATCTTTCTCACCCCAATGTCGAACGAAGCAGAAGTATTCCGAATGCGATCCTCCCCTTTGAAAAGGGGAGGTGCCCGGAGGGCGGAGGGTTCGCCGGCGGAGACCCAATAAAGGGGGGACATTCAAAGCATCCGCGCACGGATCTCTATGGCCTGAAGGCCTAGCTCCGAAGGCGGCCTAAAGGCCCCCCTCCATTAGTAGGCTTTCGCGAAGACGACGCGCTGCTGGCTCGGCTTGCCGGTGCACACGCAGAGGCCCGGTTCGGCATCGGAGGGTTCGAGGGGGGAGAGGGGGATGCAGCGGATGGTGGCTTTGGTCTCCTCGGCGATGCGGTCCTCGGTTTCGGTCGTGCCGTCCCAGTGGGCGACCACAAATCCGGCTCCGCCTTCGCCGGCGAACACGGCTTTGAATTCTTCCCAAGTGTCCACGCGCTGCGTGGCCGCCTCGCGACGGGCGAGGGCGGCGGTGAACAGGTCAGTTTGCATCTGCATCAATGCCGTGGAGATGTAAGCAGGAAGTTCAGTCAGCGCGACATTCTCCTTGCCTTCGCGGTGCCGGATGGCGACCGGGCAAGCCCCGCCGTCGAGGTCGCGGGGCCCGAGCTCGATGCGGACGCAGGCGCCCTTTAGCTCCCAGTCGTTGAATTTGAATCCGGGAGATTCCTTCTCGCGCTTGTCGACTTTGACGCGAATCTTAACGCCGTCCCAGCCGGTGGCTTTGATCTCGGCGGCGAGGGCATCGGCGGCATCGCGCACTCGATCCAGATCTTCACCGCGTCCGATGGGAACGATGACGACTTGAACGGGGGCCATCCGCGGGGGCAGAACGAGGCCTCGGTCGTCGCTGTGCGCCATGATCAGCGTCCCGACGAGACGAGTGGAAACGCCCCAACTGGTGGCGTAAACATGCTCAAGTTGTCCCTCGCGGTTCGAGAATTTAACGTCGAACGCCTTAGCAAAATTCTGACCCAAGTGATGCGAGGTTCCGGCTTGGATCGCCCGGCCGTCTTGGACCAAGGCTTCGATGCAGTAGGTGTGTTCGGCGCCGGCGAACTTCTCGCCCTCGCTTTTCTTGCCGGTCAGCACGGGGACAGCCATGAAGTCCTCAGCGAATCGGCGGTAAACCTCGAGCATCTGGGCGGCTTCGGCTTCGGCCTCATCCCACGTGGCGTGGGCGGTGTGGCCCTCTTGCCAGAGGAACTCGGTGGTGCGCAAGAAGAGGCGTGTTCGACGCTCCCAGCGCATGACATTGGCCCACTGGTTGATGAGGATCGGCAGGTCGCGATAGCTCTGAATCCAGCCCTTGTAGGTGTTCCAAATGATGGTTTCGGAGGTTGGGCGGATAATGAACTCTTCGTCGAGCTTGGCGGTCGGATCGACCACCACGCCGCTACCATCGGGGGCATTCATGAGGCGGTAATGGGTGACCACCGCGCACTCCTTGGCGAACCCTTCAACGTGCTGGGCTTCCTTGCTCAGGAACGATTTGGGCACGAGGAGGGGGAAGTAGGCGTTTTCGTGGCCGGTCTCCTTGAACATGTCGTCCAAGGCGCGCTGCATGAGCTCCCAGATCGCGTAGCCGTGCGGCTTGATGACCATGCACCCTCGCACCGCGGAGTGTTCGGCCAAGCCGGCTTTCTCCACGAGTTCGTTGTACCAAGCGGAGTAGTCCGCCTCGCGCGATGTGATGCCTAAATTGCTAGCCACGGGGAGCTAGTTTGACACAGTCGAGGCGACTTGGACGGATTCGATGTTGACCATCACCGACTTTTTGGCGAGCAATTCGCCCCGGCTGTTGTACGCCTCGGCCTTGACTTCGCGCTTGCCTAGCGCGTGTTTGCTCGGATCGAGCATGAAGCTCCAGTCGCGGATGTTGGTCGCGGTGAAGGTGGGCACGCCGTCTACCGAGAAGCGGACGACCTCGATGGGTTGACCGGCTTGGGCCCACGCGGAGATTCGGGTGCGTGAGTTGATGGTCAGTTCGGTTGTGATCGGGGCGGAGACTGGCTCACCAAAGTTGTTCTTGCCCTGCTGGGGCACACCGAGGAAGTAGGCGTTTTGGGTTGCTTTTCGGTAGGCCTCAAGCACGATGGCGTCTTCAAGGAGGGAGTAGTTGTTGTTCTTGCGGTGGGCCAGCGCGAGGTTGTTGCTCGAGAAATAGTAGATTGCTTTGACTCGGGGAAACTCTTCCGGCAGGCTCTGATACAACTCCATAATGTTGTTGGCCGCGAAGTAGGGCACCGACTTGGCCTCAAGCGCGGAGTAGTGGGTGGTGGCGTATTCGCAGATCATGATCGGCTTGCGTTCGGCAAAGAGATCGTACATCGGTTTCAGGAGCTCTCTTGGTCCAACGTCGCGGGCGGGCGAGTTTGGATCTTGATTGAAGTAGGTGACGTTGTAAAGGTTAACGCCCACCCAGTCCACCCATTCATCGCCGGGGTAGTAGTCCATCACATTGGTCATGGGCATGGCGTAGGGACACCAGACGGTGGCGACGTTCGGTGCGCGTTCGCGCATGACGCGGGTGACCAGTTTCCACTTTTCGACGTATTTCTTGGGATCGCCATGGTAGCGCACCCAGTCGCCGTTCATCTCGCTGGCGAAGCGCAGGAAAATTTTGGCTCCGGACGCTCGGAGGTCTTCGGCGAGTTGGATCAAGTACTCGTCGTCTTGGACCGCGTCGAGCCCCGCGTTGGGCTCGAGTGCGATCTGGACGTACTTGTTTTGGGCCGAGAGGTAGCGCAGGTAATCGATGGGGACCGGGCGGCCGTAGCCCATGTAGAAGAAGTACATCGCGTGGTCGTGGCCGACGCGCTCTTCGAAATCGTGGGGACGCTTGCGCTTGGTGCCATGGGAATCGGTGAACGAGGCCGGGAGTCCTGGGTCGAGATCGATGTAGGCGCCTAAGTAGCAGCCTTCCAGGGGCTCGTACTTTGCGATGCCAGTGCTCGGATTGGAGGACTCTGGCGTGTAGTGGGCGCTGAGGACGATTGAGGCTTCGGTGCTTGGAGTGGCGACGAACGCGGGACGTCCGAGATCCAGCACTCCGAGCGTGAGCCCGAGCGCGAGAACCGCCGCCGCGACAAACCAAGAAACGATATTCATGCCAGCTCGCCTGATTACTAGGTTCCATAGTTTGGAGCCCGCGAGTTAACAAAATCTATGTTGGCCTACCAGGTTTGGGCATTTTTACTGGTCTAGGGCCAGTTTGTCGTTGGTTTTGGGTTGGTCGGCCGGCCAGACACCGTCGGGGGAGGTGCCCAGAGCGGTGGCTAGTTCCTTCAGACTGTCGCCCTCGACCCCTTCGATCTTTTGGCCGAGCACGCCTTTGACGTCGATGATCTGAAAAGTGGGGCTGATTGTTGCTTTGTAAGTAAGGATCGTTCGCCGGTCGGGGTCGGGGATGACGAGAACAGGCGGGGTGTGCTTGGCTTCCCAAAGCTCAAAATTGTTCACAGGGCTGGCAACCACGCCCACCACGGCGAGCCGCCCGGCGCCGACTTCGTCTTGGATTTTCTTGGCAGCTTCTAAGGCGGCGAGGCCGGACTTACCATCGGGGTGAACAAAGACTACGAGCATTTTTCGGGTGCGAGTGATGTCGAGCATGGACACTTCTTCGCCGTCGCCGGTCATCCCGGAGAATGGGGGAGCGAGCTCGCCTGCCGGCGAACCGAAGACGCCGCATCCGGACAGCATCACGACCGCGATTCCTGCCGCGATCCACTTCATGAAACTCGCTCCTTCCAGCCGCTTAATCCGATCAATATCCAGCCCACGATAAAACAAACGCCGCCGATGGGGGTAATTGCTCCCAACCATCGCATGCCGCTCATTGCGAGCGCGTAGAGCGAGCCGCTGAAGATGACGCACCCCGCGAGGAGCAGCCATGAACCGATTCTTGCGCGTTTCTCGTTCGCGACTTGAGTGGTGAGAAGAAGTGATATCAGGACGCCAAGGCCCTGGATTTGGTGATACAGGCTCGCGGTACCGTAGGTGGTCATCGAGGCTGCGGACAGTTGATCTTCGAGGGCATGGGCTCCAAACGCGCCTAGCGCGATGGACAGTGCCACATTGAGTGCGGCGACCAAAAAGAGAATCCGCATGCAGATTCAATGTACCCGCAGTTAGGCCGCGTCTTGAATTTGGGGGGCGAGAGATTGGAACGACTTCAGCGCGTTTTCGCCGCGATCTGCCTCGGCCTTGGCCGCTTTCATCTCGTCCATCAGCGGTGGCATTTTTTCCTTGTACGTGGCTTCAATATCCTGGAGTGCGATATCGTGGCGGTCTTCGATTTGTTTCATCTGCCGACCCAGTTCTGCCTCGGCAACCATGCGACGCAGACCGTCCGCCACAGTGATGAGCACGCCAAGCAAGAGTGGCACGCCGATGACACCTAAGACGAACTTGCCGGTAGCGGTGTTGGGTCCTGCCGTTGCTGCGACGCTCGCTGAGACAAAGCACACAATGAAGTAGCTCGCGTAACCCGCGCAGCCGAGTCCGGCGGACATCATGCAGCCCGTTTGCGTGCGATCGCTGACGACATCCAGACCCAAAATTTGTCGCTGCGCATTCTGCTCGTTGTACTTGGCCCCTTTCATGTAGGTGAATTGCTGGGACTTCCATTCCTTCAAGTCATCCATCTTATTTTGAACTCGGTGGACGGCCAGTTGGCACTCCTTGATGTAGTTCTTGCACACCAATCGGGCGGCGTCGAGCGAATTCATGAGCCCACGCTGGGCTTCGCCGCGAACCCAAGCCGCGAGCAGCATGTCCGACCGTTGCATCGCGGTGTCTAGCGAAGAGAAGGAGTTAACGGTGGTGGACGGCAGTTCGAGACCCGAGTGGAGGTCGGAGAGCTTCGTCTGCGCCTCAAGGTTGGTCTTTTGCCAGAGTTGGAGCGAGCGTTTGGCCTCCGAGACCAGGGAGTTTGCCGCAATTTCAAGGCTGCCGCGCCAGGAGGTGGCTTTCGCCAAAAGTTCTTGGTCGCCGTAAACGCCCAAAACTCCGACCGGCCACTCCATGCACAGTTTGGCGATGAGGCTACGGGCTTCATCCACTCGATCCGCTCCGATTGCGGCGCAAAGTTGATCGTAGGTGACCAGCGGATCGGTGTTCGTCGGGGGAATTTTGATGAGCGTTTGGTAGGCGGCTTCAAAGGCTCCGTTGTCCATTTGTCCCCGCGCCAAAATTCGGTTGGCTTCGACGAACAAGATATCCCGATCGGCGCTAGCCGCGAGGCAAGCCTGGAGGAAAGAGTTTTGGGCGCCGTCGCGGTTGTCTCGGCGCAGATTCAGCCAGCCATTGAGCAACCAGGTGTAGCAGTCGCGTTGGCCCACAGGCTGCTGCAAAACTTCATCGAGATAGTTGCTGGCGTCTTTGAGCCAATCCTCTTCGTCAAGCTGGGGTTCCAGGAGGTAGCGGGTTAGGGCCTGTTCGGCTAATGCGCGGCTCTTCTGGAGTCGATCGGGCATGCGATCGATCTTCTTGTTGCTGGCGACTCGGATGGCACGATTGCTTTCAATGATCCGGATAGCCTCATCGTCAATCAAGTCGAGGAGCATCCTTCGCGAGTCTTCGAGCGCCGGATCGACTTTGGCTTCGCCGCTCAACGTGCCTGAGATGCTAAGCATCCGTTCGATGCTCTGCCGCACGGGCGAGTTCATTTCGCCGAGGAGATAGCCCTCTTGCTCCGGAGGCAGGCTGTTCAACATGGTTCCCACGCGCTCCAGGGATTGGCGCAAGCTGGTTTTTATGAAGCGCTCTGCTTCTGGAACGTCAGGGGTGAGGAGGAAAAGGGCAAGCCGGTACTCCGCCGACCGGAAGTAGCCTCCGGTAGCGCGAGCTTTTTCAGTCAATATTTGGTGGAGATCGTTTCCCCTCATGGCCTCGGCGGATGAAGAGTCATAATGCCCGTATGCTCCTCGAAGGAAAGAAGGGCCTTGTGCTCAACGTCGTTAACAAGAATAGTATCGGTTGGGCAATTGCCGAATCTGCAGTGCTACATGGCGCAAAAGTGGGAATTGGCGCGCAAAACGACAGGATGTTAGACGCAGTCAACAAGCTCGTGGGCGACAACGATGCCTACACCCCCTTCGTGGTTGACTTCACCGATGACGCCCAACTGGAGGCGTTGGCGGAGCGGGTCAAACAAGTTTACGGCACCATTGACTTCGTGGTTCACTCGGCGGCTTACGCCAATCGTGATGACTTGGCAGGCCGGTTCATTGACACCAGTCGAGACGGCTTTGCGATGGCGCTAGACATTTCGGCATTTTCATTGGTTGCTCTTTGCCGAACGCTGGAGCCGTTGATCAACGATGGCGGATCGGTGATGGCGCTTTCCTATTTAGGATCTGTTCGCGCAGCGGAGAACTACAACGTGATGGGCGTGGCGAAGGCCGCGCTTGAGTCTTCGGTCCGATATTTGGCGCGTGATATGGGCGGTCGCGATATTCGGGTCAACACCCTCTCCCCTGGCCCAATCAATACGGTTGCCGCCCGCGGCGTGAAAGATCTTGGGAAGATGATCGAACATGTCCACGAGAAGGGACTCCTTCATTCTCCGTTCGGACAGGAAGAAGTAGCCGGTTCTGCGGTCTACCTGATGAGCGACTTATCGAAGGGCGTCACGGCCCAAGTCATCTATATTGATAACGGCTATAACGTCGTCGCGCTTTAATCACATCCCCTTAATAATGCGGGTTCCACGCGCCTGAAATGAACTAGAATGGGGCGTGCGAGTTCTCTTCGTCTGCTGGCCCGCGGCCTTTGACCCCGCCAATTCTGGGGCTCGGGGTTTTCGCACGCTCGCCCACTGGATGGTCGAGGCGGGGCACGACGTCACGATGCTCAGCGGGGGGATTTTCCGTCAGCCGGTGGACTTGGGTGACCACTTGCGCCCATTTGGCGTGGTCGGGTCCGGTCGTTACCGGTCTGGCTCTCGTTCGCTGGTGATGTTCAATGATCGGGGCGTGAAGGTGAACTTCGTCTGCACGATGGCGCGTGAGGACTTGGTTGAAGCCACCGATATTCGCACCTTCGTGTCGCATGGTCAACGGTTTGTGCGGGACTTCCGGCCCCAACTGACTGTCTACATGGGTGCCCAGAGGGGCGTGACGGAGGTCGTCCGGCTGGCCCGAAACAGTTCTAGTCGAGTTCTGGCGACGGCGTGGGAATTCGGCTGGGAAACGCGCCAGGCGTTCGAACTTGCCCATCAGGTGGTGTGCAGCACCAAGTTTCTCGCGAACCATTATCAGCAGCGGATTGGATTGAAATCGGTAGGGTTTCCGCCGCCCACCTCCTCTGATAGCATCTCGGAAGGGGGCGTGCGATCGACGCTGTTGGTCACCGAGACCATTCCCGTGATGGGAGCGCCCGCGTTGGTGGCGTTGCGAGATATGGGTTTCGGCGCGCCGATTCGGATCGAGGGACGACCAGCCGACTGGAACACCACGGAAGTACCGCAGTTGCCGGATATCGAGATCGAAGTCGCCACCACGAAGCGGAGCGAACTGTGGCAGGGAGTGAAAACTGCGCTGTCCATCTCGGTTGAGGCGGGCGGAGCCGCGGGCGCAGAAGCGGTACTGAACCACGTGCCATTGGTGGCAGATGCCACGGGGCCGAACGAGGAGTCGAGCGGTGGATTCGGACGGTTCCTGCACTCTGCCTCCGAG
>JAYUVF010000009.1:0-61024 GCA_043754215.1 Chthonomonas sp.
AAAATCGCGGCCCCGTTTTTGTTGGCTTACTTCAAATTAGCGTTGACAGCCGCCCAATCGATGCACTGCATATAGGCGTCAATGTACTTCGCTCGCGCGGTTTGGAAGTCCAAGAAGTACGCGTGCTCGTACACGTCCATCGCCAGAAGCAACGTGTGATTCCAGATTGGGAACGTGTTCTGTGCGTCGCCAATGTAGTTGAAAACCCGCTTCTCGGCATGGTCGTAGGCCAAATAAACCCATCCGCGACCGGCGATTCCGGTGGACTTGAAGTCCGCCGCCCAATTCTCAAAGGTGCCGTATGCGGCGTTGATCAACTCCGCCACCGCCCCGGTCGCAGGGCCACCATTGCCGCCTAGCGTCTCAAAGTAGACGTTGTGGTTGATGTACCCCTCGTAGGCGAAGGTGTAATCCACCTTCAGCGAGCGCATTGGGCTGGTGATCTGGTTTGCCTTAGCCGGATCCAAGTCTAGCTCAGCCATCGCCTTGCGCAAATTGTTGGTTTGGTTCGCGTAACCCTGCCAGAGCTTCAAATGCTCGTCGTGGGTCTTGCGACTGATGCCCACCTTTTCAGAGGTGTACACCTTCGCGGGAATTTCTTGGGGGACGGCGACGAGTTTGATATCTATCATGTTTTTGGCCTTTTGTTGGTTGGTCGAAATGAGGCTCGCCCACGCGGGCGTCGCAATCATCGCGACTCCCACCGATCCGGCCCCAATCAAAATTTCGCGTCGTGAGAAGTCTTTCGGGTCCATCGGCGTATGCCTCCTACTACGTTAGATTGTATCCAGTACGCACGCACATTTCCCCGCTAAACTATGATCATGAGTCCATATCTGATCAGCGCTCCTCGACATTCCATGACCACGCTCTTGCGCCTCATGAAGTTAATCCCCGCCGCCCGCTGGGATGAAGCCCTCGCCCCCGACCGATTCACCCCGCGCGAGGTCATCGCCCATATGGCGGACTGGGAGCCTATTTTTCAAGAACGGATTGCGGGAGCCCTCAACACCCCAAATTTCGTCATCCAGCCCCACGACGAGACCGAACGCGCCGCCACTTACCAGTACGCACGCCAAGATGTCCCCGGCTCCATGGCTAAGTTCAAGGGCACCCGCGAGAAGACGCTCGAAATCATCCAGACGCTCACCGAAGAGCAGCTTCGCATCCCAGTTACTCACCTCGAACTTGGCCCTATGCAGCTGGTTGACCTCGTCCACATGCTCTCGGGCCACGACGACTATCACCTAGACCAGCTCAGCGAGTACTTGGAGGAGACGGCGGTCGGTACGTGGTGAGGCCTTGGATCGCCCGCCTCGATTCGCCTCTCGGCTATCTCCGCGCCCGAGGCGCGGACGCCCTCCAGGAACTCGAATTCGACGATGCGATGACCGAGGGGAATGAAGAGCCCCTCGCGGCCCGCCTCCAGGTGGAGTTGAACGAGTATTTCCAAGGCGAGCGAACCACCTTTTCCATTCCGGTAGCCCCGAAAGGCACGGAATTCCAGCGTCAAGTTTGGGCGCTCCTCCTCGCCATTCCCTACGGCCAAACCCGCACCTACGGAGACCTCGCTAGAGAGTTGGGAGACAAAAACAAAGTTCGCGCCGTCGGCCTTGCCAACGGCGCGAACCCCATCGCCATCCTCATCCCCTGCCACCGCGTGATCGGCTCTGACGGCGAACTCACGGGCTACGCCGGAGGCATCGAGCGCAAACACCGTCTTCTCGAAATTGAAAGCCGGCAACAGACTCTGTTCTAGCGGCTATCTCAAAGAAGCTGCCAAGCGACCAAACCCACTCGGGCCCGCGTAAACCGCCTGCGCGCCAAGTGCCTCTTCAATCCGCAGAAGCTCGTTGTACTTCGCCACCCGGTCGGTCCGATTGGGCGCACCGGTTTTGATCTGTCCGCAGTTCGTCGCCACGGCAAGATGCGCGATGGTCGCGTCCTCGGTCTCGCCCGAGCGATGGGACATCACCGCGGTGTACTGGTTTCGCTTGCCCAGTTCAACCGCCGCCAAAGTCTCGCTCAGCGTTCCAATTTGGTTGACCTTCACCAAAATCGAGTTCGCACAACCCTCATCAATGCCTCGCTGCAATCGGGTTACGTTGGTCACAAAGAGATCGTCTCCGACCAGTTGTGTCTTGTCGCCAATGGCCTTCGTCAACATCGCCCACGAGGCCCAGTCATCCTCGGCGATGCCGTCTTCGATGCTAATCAGCGGATACTTCTCGGCCAACTTCACCAGGTAGTCCACCTGCTGCTCGCCCGAAAGCACTTCGCCATTCTTGTAGGTGTACTTTCCGTCTTTAAAGAACTCGGTCGCGGCCGCATCAATGCCCAGATAGACCTGCTTCCCAGCCTCATATCCTGCCTTTTGAATCGCCTCAAGGAGCAAGTCAAAGGCCTGATCCTGATCCGGCAAATTGGGAGCGAAGCCACCCTCATCGCCGACCGCCGTGTTCAAGCCGCGAGCTTTTAAGACGACCTTAAGCGCATGGAAAATCTCCGAACCCCATCGCAGCGCTTCGCTGAAACTTGGTGCGCCCACCGGCAACACCATGAACTCCTGAAAATCCACGTTGGAGTCGGCATGCTGGCCACCATTCAAAATGTTGAGCATCGGCACCGGCAACACGCACGCATTCACGCCGCCGACGTATCGGTAGAGCGGCAACTGCACCGACTCCGCCGCCGCACGAGCAACCGCCAAAGAAACTCCCAAAATCGCGTTCGCCCCGAGCTTGGCTTTATTGTCTGTGCCATCCAGCTCGAGCATCATTTCGTCAATCTCGCGTTGCTCGGTCGCGTCCATGTCGATGATGCGATTCGCGATCGCCTCGTTCACATTCTCGACTGCGTTGAGCACGCCCTTCCCGCCGTAGCGAGCCTTGTCGCCATCGCGCAATTCCACCGCTTCAAAAGCGCCGGTGGAAGCACCACTGGGAACTGCCGCACGCCCGACCGTCCCGTCTTCCAAGATCACATCGACCTCGATCGTGGGGTTGCCCCGGGAATCCAAAATCTCTCTCGCCACCACATCTACAATTGCCGACATAACGCCGCAAGTTTACCAGCGCGCCTCCATAAGTCACGGTCGCATGAGTTCGCGTAGAATAGGAGGAACAACCGATATGGCAACGGCAATCACGAAGGAATCCTACTTCTGGCACAAGGTGCACTCTCTTACCGGCATCTTCCCCGTCGGCTACTACTTAGTCCAGCACCTCACTCTCAACACCTTCACCCTCGCGGGTCCCGATCGGTTCAATGGCGTCATCGAGTTCTTCGAAAGCATGCCGACGCACATGCTGTATGCCCTGCTCATCACCATGGTGTGGGGACCGCTCCTGTTTCACGCCATCTACGGGCTCTTCATTTCCAGTCGAGCAATGCCGAATCTGAGCAACGCGGCGTACAAATTCCGCGAAAATCGGATGTACACCTTCCAGCGCTGGTCGGGCATCTTCGTCTTCTTCTTCCTCGCCTATCACACCGCCACCACCTCCATCGCGTCCAAGGTGACCGGCAATCACGAGATCATCCGCTACGCCGCTTGGCAAGAGAAGCTGACCTCAAACGGCTACATTTTCCTCATCATCTACATGCTCGGAGTGGCAGCTTCCACCTACCACTTCAGCTATGGGATCTGGAATTTCTGCATCCGATGGGGCATCACGGTCAGCGAGAAGTCGCAGATGAGGATGCAAAAGGTTGCCACCGGTGCGTTTGTTGGCCTCACGCTGTTGGGTTGGGCCGCCCTCGGCGGATTCCTCATTCACAAGCCCGAAGCTAAGAAGGTGGACTCCGTTCAGTACAGCGCCCCGATGCTGGTCAGCGAACGCTAGCGGGAAGCGGATTCCGCTCAATTCTCATCGAGTCGCCCTGGATCAAAGCCACCGGCATACCCTTGGCATCAAGCCAGTTGGCCACCTCAATGCCGCTTCGCATAAGCATCACCTTATGCGCTTTGATCGGCTTTGAGGCAGGCTCAACGTCGCGCAGCCCCATATAAGTCGAGGTCATCAACTTCCATTGCCGGTCCGCGATCTCAAATGCGTAGTACGAAATCTTCTCTCCAACCTTGGGCTGGGTGCGATCAAACCAAAATGTCGAGGGGTTCGAGCGAGGGGCTTTCGCGCTCAGAGGCACGTTACTCGTGCTCGTTTTGCCACCCTCGGTGATCGTGAGCTTCGCGCCCGCATCGCTGAGTTCGGCCAAGATGTGGCTGCGTTTCCCACCGTCCAATGTGGACTCCAAGATCTTCCGGCTCGCCGCCCCATCCTTCTCGTAAATCGTCTCTTGCCGCACTTTCGCCTCCGGTCCGCCCATCTTCAGCGTCATGGTGAGTAGCACCTGCCGCCGCTGATCGGGCAAGTCTTTGACCGTGATCTGGGCGGTCCCGGCTCGCCCCCCATTCATCCAAACCGCGTAGTCACACTGGCGATCGGGGACTTGGACGAGGAGCGAAGTGGCGAGCGCAAGGCTGGAGATCATAGTTTTAGTTGGTTGAGCAGGTGGTCGGCGGCTAGGATGCCAGATTCAAATGCAAGTTCGACACGCGGGCCCGCGACTCCATCCCCGGCGAGCACAAGCCGGGTGGCACCCCGGTTGGCCGCTTCAAACGACGTCGTAATTTCAGGCTGGCTGTACTTCCACCTCTTCACCTGGGCCACTTTTGGCTTGGTGAACTGGCTACCGTAAAGACGCTCAATCATCACCGTAGCTTCGCGTACTAGTTCAAAATCGCTATCTTCGTAATGCTCATGACTGAAACGCGCCCCCATTTGAGCCGTAAATGCACTCTGGCCCTCGGGCGCACGATCCGGCGACTTCAGCGATTCCACGCTGATCCAGATCACCGGATTGCGCTGTTCAGAATCAATGACCGCGTGATAAGGCGCGTCAAATGGAGTCTCGTAGCCCAGCAACACGCTCAAGCAAGCCCGAAACCGTACCGAGGCCACCCGCCACGCATCCCCCGTCCCCGCCAGCACCGCCGCCGCTTGTGGAGCCGGGAGTGCCACAATCACCGCGTCGAACAACTCGCCCGCCACGCTGTACTGGTCCCCCTCCCGACCGACCGATTCGATCTGGCAGTTCATCCGAATTTCCAGGCCCGCCCCCAAGAGCTTGCCTAGTTGAGCAATGCCTTGACGGTAGGTGTATCGGTCGATTCGCATCCTGGCGGCATCGCCCGGCGCGATCCGGCCGTACTGCATCGTCCAAATCGGCTTCTCGATCTTCACCAAGTCGCTGGTGTCGAGCTCCTCCAACATCACCGCCTGCAGCCGCTTTCCTCGTGGCGCGATGCTCGTGGCCCCCGAATCAAAGGTGAATCCTTCAATGCGCCGGGTTGCACATCGTCCGGCCAGTGCATTCGACTTCTCGAACACCACCGCCGACACCCCGGCTTTGGCCAGATGACGCGCTGCCGCCAGCCCTGCGATTCCGGCACCCAGTACCGCGACCTTCAAGCTGACGCTCCCAGCAACGCGCCCGCCGCGTCCCAGCCGGACTGAATGGCCCCGTTGATGCTGCTATCCGAATTGAACTCACCCGCTAAGCTGAGGCCTTCGATCTTCGTCCCATGACCAACTGTCTGAACCCCCGCGGGCTGATCCATCTGGGCGTAACGAATGCGATAGGTCTTCAGATGCTTCCAGCCGCGAACACCTCGGTCCGGGAACCATGGCGCCACTTCAGCGATCACGCGGGACGCCAGTTCCGCGTCGGGCTCGTCGTGCCAGCCCAAGAGCGTTACGCTGACCAAGTGCCTTCCCACCGGCGCCGCATCGGGCGTCACCACGCTCACCGGCACCACTTCATTCACCATTCCGCCATCCGTTGCATTCAATACTAATATGCGTCGATCCACCGGCGGTAGTTCTGCCGCGAAATAAAGGCAAGTGCTCGACCGGCATCCTTTAGGCATCGGTATCTGGGTGAGGCGCTCTGCCGTGTCGGCCTCCGTGGCCACGATCACGCGGTCTGCCCGAAGTTCCTCGCCCGAGCTAAGCCGCACCCCAGTGACCTTCCCGCCCTCATGAAGCAGCGACTCCACCGCTCTGCCGCACCGTATCGCGGACTCTGGCAATCGAGCCACGAGCTGTTTCGGAATCTCCGCGATCCCGAGCGCGGGGATCACTGTCTGCCCCGCACCGAGCATCTTCCACACGTAACAGAACTGCCGAGCCGAGGTCTGGAGCGAGCGATCGAGGAAGATGCCGCCAAAGAACGGCTGGGCAAAACGCCGAAGAAACGCATCGCTGAAGCCTCGCACTTTCAGAAAAGCCTCCGCCGTTTGGTCGGGCATCTGCCGAATTTGTTCGACCGACAATCCGTTCATTGCCCGGGTGAGGCCGAGGGTCTTTAACTTGTCGCCAAACCCCAGATAGCTAGAGAGCGCCATCGTTAGTGGCTTGTCGCGGTGGACCTCTTGCAGCTTCGTCCCGTCCCACAGCAGGGAGCCATTCTCGAACGCCTTATACTGCAGCGCTCCGTCGTTGACCATGGCTTGAAGGGCGGTATACGCGGTGAACGCGACTTGGAAGCCGTGGTCGAGGCGAAAGCCGTCAACGAGGTCGGTTTTCAGGCGGCCACCCGGGCGGTCGGACTGCTCTAAAACGAGGACTTCCTGGCCAGATTCATGGAGTCTGACCGCCGCTGTTAGCCCCGCCAAACCCCCTCCCACCACCATCACTTTCATGCCTTTGAAGTTTGTACCAGCTATCGATTCAGCGGTGATCACCGCAAGCCCACCTAGTACATGTACGGTATTTGGATGACGCAAGACCTACACTTTTGAGCCTATTTGAGCTTGGATTATGATGGGAACGTAAAAACGCCCTAAAGATTTCAATTTGACTCTTGTTGATTGGCATATGCCCTGCTATAATGAATCTCGATGTAGGAGCGCGGCTCGAAGCCTGAAAGGCTGAAGGCTGTACGCCTTCTCGCAGTCTAGATCCTAATCTACTTAGAGGTAGAGGTAGTAATAAAGATGAACTTCCGAAATATCGCTCTCGTCGCAGCCCTAGTGTCAGTCGCTGGTGTTGCTTCTGCACAATCATTCGAACTCCGCGCAGGCAATGGTGCCACCCTTGTTGGTAACACCTTCGTCGTCGCCCCAACCGGCAACTTTGAAGTCGAAGTCTGGCTCAACGGTCAAACCGCTGCAGCTAACTCCATTATCATGTCCCTCGCCTACGATTCCTCGACCAGCACAACTGCTCCTGGAACTCGACTCGAGAACAAGGTCAATGCAGTTGCAGGCTCCGATGCCTTGCCAGTCTGGAGCGCAGCCACTCTCGCTTCCTACACTGCCCCTCTGACGTCGGGTATGACCACTCAGCGACTTGGTGGCACTCCACTTGCTGGTGCAAACAACTCTGGCCTCGGCGCTCGCCCAATCGTATGGTACGTTGGCCGAACCGGCGGAACGGGTTCCCTTCAGGCTAGCTTCAAGGTTGCCACCTTCACCTTCACCAATGTTGGCATCGCCAACGGCGAAGTCTGGGGTGACTCGGCCACCGAAAGCGGTCTGTACATCTACGACACGGGTGCCACTGTCACGTCCGTCAGCGGCGGTTCGTCCGGCGTTTCCGGCCCGAACGGCGGCAACTTCGGTTCCTCCAAGTATGCTGTCCAAGCTGTTCCAGAGCCTGCCACTATGACGGCTCTCGGCCTCGGTCTCGCAGCAATTGCACGACGACGCCGCAGCTCCAAGAAGTAATAGCCTCGGCTAAAACTTCAAACCTACATCAGTGTGCCCCGTCTTCGGACGGGGCACTCTGCTTTTAGCCCTTCTTGGTTTTCAGGGACATTGAGGGACTTAGTGGGAGCCCGGACTTCAGAGCACGACACTGTCATGCGCATCAATCCCGGAGTCATTGGGATAGCTAGCTCCCTTTGCGCCTTTGCGTGCTGAGCGACTCAGAAGGTTAGCAGCGAAGTCTTTGCGTCTTTGCGAGAACCAAATCACGCACTCGCCAAAACCCGCGACCCATGGCCCACGATCCTCCCCTTTTGAAAAAGGGGAGGTGCCCGAAGGGCGGAGGGGTTCCGCCAGCGCCAACCCCCGAATCTTGGCGTCTTTGCGTCTTTGCGAGAACCAAATCACGCTCACTAAAACCCGCGACCCATGGCCCACGATCCTCCCCTTTTGAAAAAGGGAGTTGCCCGAAGGGCGGAGGGGTTTCGCCCGCGCCAACCAAGCAAATCAGGGGACAAAGCCCCCCGCCACAGCGAAAGCTGGAACTTATCGCCCTCCGCACCGACATACTCTATTAGAAAGATGAATCGCATCGCACGTACTTCCATGCTGGCCGTCGCCCTCGGCGCCATCTCATTCGCCTCGGCCCAGACCGCTCTCACCGCAGAGGCCAAGACCGGCCTACTCGCCACGCTCACCTCGCGGGTCACTCAGTTTGCCTTCGTCCCCGGCAAGGACTTCAGTACCTTCCCTCAAATCCTAGCTAAGTTCCAGCCCAAGATTGAGGCCACCGACAACACCAACGAGCTCGCCTCCCTTTTGAATCAGGCCCTCGCCGAATTTGGCGTCAGCCACATGAATGTCATCACGCCCGAAGCTGCGCGAGCCCGCACCACCGGTGGCACGGTCGGCATCGGCATCCAGCTCGAGATCAACGATAAGGGGATCAAGCTCCTCGCCGTCTATCCTAATTCACCCGCCGATAAAGGCGGCCTTAAAGCCGGAGACACCATCGTCAAGGTCAACGGAGTCAAGCCGACCAACCGCGCCAACCTCGATGGCCCCGCTGGCACGGTTTTTTCCCTCACGCTAGAAGCCCCCGACGGAAAGCGCCGAGACACCACCGTCACCAAGGCCTTCTTCTCTACCCGCGAACCCGAGACTTTGAAATGGGACGGCGACACCGCGATTCTGAGAATCCCGACCTTCGATGGCCTGAGCCAAGCGGGCAAGGAACCCACCGGCTACAGCTCCGCCAATGTCCGGAAGCTGCTGGGCGAGATCCAGCCCCGTGCCAAGTTCCTCGTGATTGACATGCGCAACAACCCGGGCGGCGTGGTGATGAACATGCTCACCTTCGCCGGCTACTTCATCCCGCGCGAAAAGCCGCTGGGCAGCTTCGTCAACCGTTCGAACTCAAGCCAATTCGTGAAGGAGACCGGCAAGAAGCCGGACGACCTCAAGGCGTTTAGCGAATGGGACAAGGCCCCCATTCGCGCGATCCCGCAGACCATTCAGTACAAGGGCCCCATCGCCGTCCTCATCAACGGAGGAACCGGAAGCGCGGCAGAAATGATGTCGGCCAGCCTTCGAGATGCCGCCGGGGCGAAGGTATTCGGACAGAAATCCATCGGCATGGTCCTCGCCTCCGTCATCACTTCGCTCGATCCGTTCAATACCCCGCCCAACAAGCGCACCGGATTTCAGATGATCGTCCCGATTCAGGACTACATCACGGCCAGCGGGTTGCGGATTGAAGGGAATGGCGTCAAGCCCGACGTGGTCGTCGAGGCACCCACCACCGCCGAGAAGGACCCGACCCTGGAAGCCGCCCTCGCGTGGCTCAAGAAGTTACCGAAGCCTTAAGCCTTGCCGAGCCCGGCCGGAGCCTTGGCCCGACCGACAAAACCCGCCAGCGCGACGAGTGTGATGACATAGGGCATCGCATTCCAAAGCGCGGCGGGTGTTTCGTATCCGAACAGCTTGGTCCCCTGGAGCTGAATCTGCCCCGCCTCAAACGCAGCAAACGCGAGGCAAGCGAGGGTCGCCGGGACCGGTCGCCATCCGCCCAAAATGAGGGCCGCCAGAGCGATAAAGCCTCGACCGGAGGTCATGTTGTCGCTGAACGCCCCCGAGTTAGTGACAATCAACGCCCCACTGAGCCCGCAAAGCACCCCGGTTACGATTAACGCTTGAAGCCGAACCCGCAAGGGGTCCAGTCCGGTCACGCGAGACTTCTCAGGACTCTCCCCCACCGCAAGCAACCTCAACCCCGCCCGAGTCCGAGCGAAGACAAACGTACTCACCAGCGAAGCCAACAGGGCCAGCCCGAGATACACCGGAATGGGCAGAAAGTGATTGCTCGCCCCCGGCTTGATGAAGGTCAAAGCGATGAAATTCGTCGCCCCGTACGCGAAGACATTGATCGCCATGCCCGCCACGATGTGCTCGATGGAATAGACCTGAGTCAGCAGGTAGTGGGCCAAGCTCAAAGCGATCGCCGCACACACCCCCGCCGCCAGCCCGATCAAGGCGCTACCGGAAGTGCCGCCAATCCAGCCCGTCACGCAAGCCGCCATCAGCATCTTCCCCTCCAGGGCGATGTTGATGACCCCGCTCCGCTCACTAAACATCCCCCCGAGTGCCGCAAGCCCCAAGATCGAGGCGAACACCAGGAGGTTCATGAGGAACGCGGATTCAATCATGGTTGGGCCTCACTTTGGCGTATCTAAACGCGGCAAACACCGCGATGAGCAGGGCCAAAATCACGCTACTGATTCCCTTAGGCACGCCGTTCAGTTGCACGGCCGTCGCCCCCTGCCCGAGTACGGCAAAGGCGAACGCACTGGGCAGAATCGCCAAGGGGTTACCGCCCGCCAAGATCGCGACACCCAAGGCGTCGAATCCATAGCCGCTGCTGAATCCCTCAAAAAACCGTCCCTCGAAAGCCACCGCCTGGAGCGCGCCGCCGAAACCCGCCATTGCTCCCGACCAAGCCATCGCCTGAAACACCGTGCGCTTCACCTCGATCCCGGCGAATTGGGCCGCCGTCGGATTAGCCCCCGTGACGCTTAGCTCAAAGCCGGAGACCGTCCGCCGAAGCCACCACGAGAAAACGCCGACCACGACCATGGCAATCAAAATCGCCCAGCTGACCGTGACCGGCCCGAATGGAATCCCGCCGAGCATCGAAGTGGGCGCCAGCGAAGCAGTTGTCGGGAAGCCCGCATTCTTGTCCATCAACGGACCTGCGACCAAATGTGAGGTCAACAGGATGGCGATCTGGTTAAGCATGATGGTGCTGATGACCTCATGCCCGCCCCGATAAGCCTTGATCCAGCCAGCCGGAATCGCCCACAGCATCCCGGCAACCGATCCCGCCAGCGCGCCCAGCAGAATCCCCCCGATTCCCCCGATTGGCAACGACACCGCGATGCCAACCATCCCGCCGATCAGAAATTGCCCTTCGACGCCGATGTTGAACAGCCCCGCCCGCAACGCCCAGAACACCGCAACCCCCGCAATCACGTAGGGGCAAAATCGCTTCAGCGTCTCGGAAAACGAAGTGGGTCCCGAGAAGCTGTCGAGCAGGAGCCGCTGCACCACTTCGCCGACCGGGGCCTGAGTCGCCATCAGCGCGGCCACCACCAGCACGATGGACCCGACAATCAGCGCGCCGAGCCGCCAGACGAGCGGCACGCTCTTCAAGAGGCGCCCACCATGAGCTGCCCGATTTCGGTTCGCTCCATGGTCGAGGGGGAGGCCATTACCCCGCAGTTCAAGACCACAATTCGGTCGCAGAATTCAAGAAGTTCGTCTAAGTCAAAGCTGACCACGAGCGCACCCGCGCCCTCCGCGCAAGCTTCCCGAATGCCCTGATACACCGCCCTTGTCGCGTCAATATCGAGGCCGCGAGTAGGCTGGAACGCGAGCACCAGTTTGGGCTGCTCGGCAAGCGCGCGGGCCGCCACGAACCGCTGTTGGTTCCCTCCGCTGAGACTGCCGATCGGCTGGGCCGGCGAGGTGCACTTCGTATTGAAGCGCTGAATGAAGCTACTGGCTCGTTCGCGGACGTGGGCCATGTTCAGCCCGCCGCCCGACTCAAATTGTTGAAGCCGCTGAAAGCCCAGGACCGCGTTCTCCTCCAAACTCCACTCTTCAATGACCGCCTCCGCGTGCCGGTCTTCGGCGATCAACCGAACTCCCGCCGCAATCCGCTCGCGAGTAGAGAGGCTAAGCAAATCCTGCCCATCCAAGCTCGCCCCTCCGCGCTGAAACTGGCGCACGCCCATCAGCGCATGAAACAGCTCTTGCTGACCATTTCCATCCACCCCGGCCAAACCCACAAGCTCGCCTCGGCGAACCTGGAATGTCGCGCCTTTCACGGCATCATCGCCCCGGTCCCCGAGGATGGTGGCGTCTTGGACGCTCAATATGGCTTCGGTTGCCGGCAGTTGCCGAGGCGGAAATTCGGTCAGAGCGCGTCCAACAATCAACTCGGCGAGTTCTGCCCGCGTCACATCGCTCACCTTGCGGTGGGCGATCAATTTTCCGCCGCGTAAGACCGTGACCTCCTGGCAGTGTTCGGTGACCTCCGGGAGGCGATGGGTCACCAGGATCACCGTCGCGCCTTCGTCGGCGAGGCGACGGAGACTGACGAACAGCGCATCCGCATCCGCCGGAGATAGCATCGCCGTCGGCTCGTCCAGAATCAGAATCTCCGCTTCGCGCCACAGCAGCTTTAAGATTTCGAGCTTTTGAGCACCAGCCGGTCCAAGGGTGTCCGCTTTCGCCCCCCAGTTGAACTTGAATCCCATGCGCTGGGCCAGCAACTCCGCCTTGGCTTCAGCGTCCTGCAGATTCAGCACCGCGCCCTGTTCCGCGCCGAGCATCAAATTCTGGAGACAAGTGAGCTGAGGAATGATCGCGTAGTGCTGGCTCACCATTCCGATTCGATCAGCGATGGCACCTCGGCTGGATCGGTAGCTCTTCGTCTCTCCTCGGACTGTCAGGGTGCCCTGCGTAGGCGAAAGCGCGCCGTAAAGGATCCGCATGAGGGTGGTCTTCCCCGCCCCGTTTTCGCCAACCACCGCATGCAATTGGCCCTGCTCCACATGAAGGCTCACATCCTCAAGGGCAACGAACTCCCCGAACTTTTGCGTGATGCCTTCCAAGGCGACGATCTTTGCCATCCTATTTCTCGCGAATCAAGACGTCGAACAGGGCCGCAGTGGTGTCTTCGCCTCGGCCTTCATCTTGCAAAATTTTCAGTAGGCGGTCCACCAAATCGGTACCGGGCGTCTGCGCTCCGATTTCCGCCCCCGCTTCTTGGCAATAGCCGAAGTCCTTGCGTTGGTTCTTCACGCTGAACCCGGGCGACCAGTCTTCGTTGAGGATTTTGGGGCCGTAGTTGTCAAACGCCCAGCTTGCGGCCGCCCCGCCACCGATAAGCTCCCTCGCCTGAGCCAAATCGAGGCCTGCTTTCTTCGCGAACGCGAGGCATTCACACAGGGCCAGCAACGCTCCGCCAACGGCGATCTGGTTAGCCATCTTCATCATCTGCCCCTTGCCCGGGCCGCCGACTTGCTCTACGCGCTTGCCGTACACCTTCAGATAGGTTTGTGCATCTGCGATGTCGGAGGCTTCGCCGCCACAGAAAATGGTCAGCGTGCCGTTCTTTGCGCCCATGCTTCCACCCGTAATGGGGGCGTCAATAAACCTGATCCCATAAGACTTCAGTTCCTCATGG
Source organism: Chthonomonas sp. (assembly GCA_043754215.1). Lineage (GTDB taxonomy): Bacteria > Armatimonadota > Fimbriimonadia > Fimbriimonadales > Fimbriimonadaceae > JAFLBD01. The sequence goes on from JAYUVF010000009.1 coordinate 13,461, forward strand.
ATTCTCGCCGCGGCCGCGGGGGAGATGGTGGAGTGGTCGACCACCAAGCTGCCGGGCTTCAAAGTGGGCCGCAAAGCCGCGATGACCTCTTCAACGTCCTCGGTTCGGTTGATGCAGATCATGACCGCCTCGCACTTCGACCCAAGCTCGGCCAACGTGTCGGCAACTTCCGCTCCGGCTACAGCCGCTCGCCCCGGAGTGCGGTTCCAAACCACGACGTCGTGGCCCGCCGAAACTAAGTGCCCAGCCATCGGCGCGCCCATGGTGCCTAGCCCGACGAATCCAACCGTCATCTAGCTCAGCATCCCCTTGGCCCTTTGCAGGCGCTGGATCATTCGCTCGGGGCCGAGCACGCTCATCAAGTCAAACAAGCTCGGCCCGGCGGTCTTGCCGGTGAGCGCCACGCGCGTCGGGTGTACGACTGGACCTAATTTCTCCATGCTTCGCAACGCCGCGTACTCACGAATCAACGCCTCGCAATCATCGTGACTGATCTCGGTTTTGCCGGTCAATCGGTCCACCAAGAAATGGAACAGCTCGTCCACGTGGTCGTGCCCAACGAACCACTTTTCGATGGCCTTGTCGTCAAACTCGACCTCTTCCACGAAGAAAAAGGCGCAGGCGGGGCCGAATTGGGCGAGCGTGGTCACCCGCTCCTGCTCTAGCGGAAGCACCTGGCGAACGTAATCTGGGCGTTCCCTCATCGCATCACGAAGCAACAAGAGCGCAGGCCAAGTGCCCGTTTCCACATGGCCCTCGCGGTTCCAATACTCCTCGGTTTCCGGATGGGCGAGCAGGGGGCCGAGGTCATCGAAGATGCTCTCGGGGGTGCGCATGCGAATGTAGTTGCCGTTCATCCAGCTCAGCTTGTCCGCATCAAAAACACCAGGCGAAGGCTGAAGCCCTTCGAGGACAAACGCCTGCGCGATCTCGTCCATGCTCATGATCTCCCGGTCGCCGCCGGGCGCCCAGCCGATGAGCGTAATAAAGTTCGCCAGCGCCTCGGGCAAATATCCCGCCGCGCGGTAGTCGAGCATCCGCGTGTCTCCATGCCGCTTGCTCAGTTTCGAGCCGTCTTTGCCTTTGATCACCGGCACGTGCACGAAAACCGGCGCTTCCCAGCCATAAGCTTCGAAAAGCCAAACGTGTTTGGGCGCGCTGCTGATCCACTCCTCGCCGCGGATGATGTGCGTCGTGCCCATCAGGTGGTCATCCACCATCGCCGCGAAGTGATAGGTGGGCATGCCATCGGCCTTGATCAGGACCGGATCGTCCACATTGTCACTCTCAAATTCCACTCGTCCCCGGATCGCATCGTTCACCACCAGCATCTTGCCGCGCGGCATTCGTAAGCGAATCACCGGCTTCAGACCCTTCGCTTCAGCCTCGGCGACTTGCTCCGGCGTGGCATCGCGCCAAACTCCGCCGAAGTAACCGAAGGGCTTCTTGTTGATCTGCTGGTACTGGCGCATTTCGTCCAGTTCTTCGGGCGTGTCAAACGCCTTGTAGCCGTTGCCGCTGGTCAGGAGCTCGGCAATCAGCGGCTCATAAATTCCCTGTGCCTGGCGTTCACTTTGCTTATATGGGGCAAAAGGACCACCTACGTCCGGGCCTTCTTGCCATTCGATTCCGGCCCAGCGGATGCTCTCCAGAATCTCCTCTTCGCAGCCCGGAACGGTGCGCGCGCGGTCGGTGTCTTCGATGCGCACCATCATCACGCCGCCGTGGTGCCTCGCAAAGAAGTGGCAAAACAGAGCCGTCCGGATGTTGCCCACGTGGGGACTTCCGGTTGGGCTGGGGGCATAGCGGACGCGAACGCTCATTCAGGGATAATGTACCTTTGTGAACCCGTTGCGGGCCGAATCCCGTAACCTCTCTGTACACGTTCGCGCATGGAAACTTTTGATTGGCACTATATCGGCAGATTTGGGCAATTGGGCCCACTTTCGGTGGACCAAATGCGCGAACTCATTCGTGATGAGGTGATCCAAGCCGACACCTACGTTTGGAAAAACGGCATGGGCGATTGGCAGCGCGCAGGTTCAGTTCAGGAGTTCTCCTCCGGTTTTGTGGGAGCAGACGCACCGATGATGCCGCCGCCCACTCCCGGTTCGCCCTTGATGGCGCCGCCCCAGATTCCCAATCACACCCCAAGCACCCTCGTCCACCGCCCGCCTTATCATCAGAACACGATGGCGATGGTGCCGGTGAGTTCGCGCAGCCGAGTCGCGGGCGGAGTTCTCAATCTGCTTTTTCCCGGCATCGGGCGGATGTATTTGGGATACGTCGGAACGGGACTTTTGCAGTTTTTCACTACCCTTTGCTTCGGGCTGGGTTACCTTTGGTCGTTCGTGGATGGCGTTTTGATGCTCACGGGTTCGGTCAAGACCGACGGATTGGGTAGGCCGCTCAAGGATTAAGCGTTACTTTTGCCCTTCTCAAACGTTCTATCATTAAGGTGAATATGCGCTCTTTGATGCTTTTGGCCGTTGTTTCGATCCCGCTTTTTGGGTTCGGGCCGTCACCCCAGGCGGCAGGGCTGGCTCGGGGCCAGGTGGGTATTCGCGTGTCCGTCGAGGGCAAGGGCGATATCATTATTCGCCTCGCCGAAGATAAGGCACCGCAAGCCACCGCACGCATTCGCAAGCTCGCCGCAGACGGCTTTTACGACGCGCAGCGCTTTTTCAAGGTAGTTCGCCAGCCTAAGCCATTCTTGGTCCAATGCGGCGATCCAAACTCGCGCAATAAGTCCATGGACGACTCTTCCCTCGGCACCTATTCCAGCGGCGTGAAAGTCCCGTACGAGAACTCCGGGCTGAAGCACGAGCGCGGCGCAGTCGGCCTCGCCCGGCTCGCCGATAACAAGAATTCTGGCGACAGCCAGTTCTACATCATGCTCGACAGCGCCCCGTTTCTGGATGGTCAATACACCGTCTTCGGTAGCGTGGTCAGCGGCATGGACGTGGTCAATCGCATCGAACTCGGCGATCGAATCAGCCGCGTTTCCGTCGTCGGCAACTGACGCGAGTGACGGTACAATAGCCTCCGAACCGCGCGGAGCGATGTCAGAGTGGTTTAACGAGGCGGTCTTGAAAACCGTTGAACGAAAGTTCCGGGGGTTCGAATCCCTCTCGCTCCGCCATCTCCCTGGAGGGTGGGCTTCAGCCCGCCACCCGGCGAAAAGACTTTAGTCTTTTATCAACACCCACAAGACTAAAGTCTTGACGCCGGGTGACAGCCTAAAGGCTATCCCCCTTGGCAAAATTCGGCTTATACTGAAAGCGTGGATTCGCCATATCCCCGCCAAAAGTTGGAGCAACCGTCAGTCGCCGTGATCTTCGTGATCATGTCGATGCTAGTTCTGTTCACGTGGTTCTTCTTTGGATTTGGCCGCACGCTCATGCTCATCTTGTGGGTGGTTGCACTCATGGTTTACACGCGGGCAAAGTTCAAGGGTTCGAACTGGCATTGCGCCGCGGCCCTCGCGCTTCCCTTGCTCACCCTAGCCTCCCCGATCGACGTCACATTCAAGAACGTCCCCGGCCCGCCCAGGCTCGTTCCCTTCACCATCGGATTGCCGTCGAAGGAAACTGTCGCAAAATCAAAACGGGGCGACGCCGTTCTCGCCGGGTGCACGCGCATGGGCTTAGAGCCGAGCCACGTTTTGGTCTGGTAGGTGCCACAAACAATCGAGTCATGGAGCCTCAGCCGCCTCGGGACTTTATAGATCGGATAAGCGAGTACTTGCGTATCTGGGTCGTTTCGTATCTGAGCCTGTTCGCATTCTCCTGTCTTGTCACACTGATGAACCCAGTTTCCAAACGTTTTGTCGCTTGGGAACTCCTTTGGAGTCCCACATTCCTAGGATTCATCACTGTGGTAGCGACTCTGATCTGGGGACTTGAGCGACTAATGGGCAGGAGTAAGTGAGGCAACTCATGGGACAAAGAGATCCTCCCCTTTTTGAAAAAGGGGAGGTGGCCTTCAGGCCGGAGGGGTTTCGCCCTTACGCCGCAATCTGCAGCGAAACGCTGCCTTCGCCCGAGTAAATCGCCACCGGCGGCGCTCTCCGTCCTCCGTGCCGGAGAATAGACTTCAGTCTGTCCCCCGGCGAAAAGACTTTAGTCTTTCATTAGAGTTCCCGGAGCACGCACAAGCCTGAAGGCTTGACGCCGGGTGACAGCCTAAAGGCTATCCCCCAAGCGGTAAACTAGCTCTTCCCCATGCTTAGAGCCGGTAATGTCGGGCTGCCTAATGTCGGCAAGTCCACCCTTTTTAATGCGGTCGTCGCCAACGCTGTGGCGCAGGCGGCGAACTTCCCTTTTTGCACCATCGAACCCAATGTGGGCCTCGTGAGTGTGCCCGATAGCCGCCTCGACGTCCTGGCCAAGATCAGCGGGAGCGAGGCGATTCTGCCCGCGCGCGTGGAGTTTGTGGACATCGCCGGCCTCGTGAAGGGCGCGAGCAAGGGCGAGGGGCTGGGCAATCAGTTCCTGGGCAACATCCGCGAGGTGGACGCGATTGTCCACGTTGTGCGCTGCTTCGAGAACGACGACATCATCCACGTGAGCGGCTCCGTGGACCCGATTCGTGATATTGAAGTCATCAATCTTGAACTTATTTACGCCGACATGGACAGCGTGGAGCGGCGAATCGAAAAAGCCCGACGCGACGCCCGCACCAAGAAGGAAGCCCAGTTCGAAGTCGACGCTCTCGAGAAGATTCTGCCCGAGCTCAACGAAGGCAAACCCGCCCGATCGGTGGCGTTGTCCGATGAAGAAAAGGACGCCATCAAATCACTCGGTCTTCTGACCATGAAGCCGGTGATCTACGCCGCCAACGTGAGCGAAAACGACCTCGCGAACGGAAACGATTGGACCCGCGCGGTGGGCGCGCTGGCCAAGGAAGACGGCAGCCAAATGATCATCATTTCGGCTCAAGTCGAAGCCGAATTGGTCGAATTGCCCGAAGAAGACCGCGCCGAATTCCTCGAATCCCTGGGCGCAAAAGAAGGCGGATTGAAGAGCCTGATCCGCGCTACCTACGATCTCCTCGGCCTCCAAACCTACTTCACCACCGGCCCCAAAGAGACCCGCGCCTGGACGATCGTTAAGGGAATGACCGCCCCCCAAGCCGCCGGCGTGATCCATTCTGACTTCGAACGCGGCTTCATCCGCGCCGAAACGGTGGCCTACAAAGACCTCGCCGAATACGGCTCGATGGCCGCCTGCAAAGAGAAGGGCCTGGTGCGCAGCGAAGGCAAGGAATACGTCGTCGCCGAGGGCGATGTGATGCTGTTTAGGTTCAACGTTTAGCCCTCGGGAACGCAAAATAGCGCAAGGGTTGTTGTCGAAGGTGACGTGAAGTTTTCGGCATTTACCATTATTTCTGGGTTAGCCTTCCTGTGGTTGTGCGCGGCGCTGATTGTCTCTTGGACCGGCATCGGTGGCCTCTTCGGAGGGCTGATCACCTACTTCCCGCCGCTCATGTGGGCCTTCCCCGCGCTCTGCACGGTGGGCTGGTTCCTGCTCCTCGCAGTGCGCCGGAAGGCTAGCCGAGAGCTAGCGGTTCTGGCTGGGCTGAACGTGGTAGCCACCGGGCTCTTGTGCGGGATCAATGTCCCCCTGACGACGCCAGAAAGCGGCACCGGATTCCGCGTGATGACCTTCAACGTCCACTACGAATCGCGCGTAGTGCCTAAGGTTTTGGAGCTGGTGCAAAACGAGAAGCCCGACATCATCTTCCTCCAAGAAAACAAAGGCGGCAATACGAGTCCGGCGACTTATCTAGCCAATAATCTCCCCGGTTGGGCGATGGAGCAGGCGGGCGACGTGGCGATTTTGAGCCGTTGGCCGCTCAGCGATGTCAAATCCTGGCCCCTTCACAGCGTCCCCGACCGCGTGATCCTCTCCGCGATGACAGGCGGCGAGAATCCGGTGCGCGTCATGACCACCCACTGGTCCGTGCCGCAATGGCGGCTCGGCATGGAGGGATTGCGCCGAACCACCGCCGCCCAAAAGCGAGATTTCGACGACACGATGCAAGCGGTTGCGGAGTGCTCAGGCCCGATTATCCTGGGTGGCGACTTCAACAATCCCCCGCCCCACGAGTTCACCCGGACGATGTCTGCCCAAATGACCAACGCCTTCTCGAAGGTAGGTCGCGGAACGGGCTACACGTTCCCCCGACGCATCGCCGTGGTTCGAATTGACCACCTCTACTCCTCGCGCGAACTAGAGCCGGTGACGGCATGGGTCGGCCCCACCGCGGGTTCAGATCATCGTAGCCTGTTCGCAGATTACCGTTGGATGGCAGGACGTTAGCAAAATTCGCTAGCATAGGGCGGTGGAATCGACTCCGTCGCGCCGCGAACTATCAATAGAGGTACTAGTCGTCTTTGGCACTTACCTGCTGCCTTTTCTCGGCACCACGATCTATTCTCTCACGAACACTGCTGGCGAGTTAGAACGCTCGTGGGGGGCAATGATGCCCTTCGAAGTTTTCCAGGTGATTCCGCAAATCATCCTGCTCGGCTACATCATGCGTTCCCGCGGAATCAAAGCGGCTCAAATCGGGCTCGGGAAGATCAACCTTTTTCTGTGCCTGTGGCTGAGCTTCGCCGCATTTATCTTGATGTACCTCTGCCTTTGCCTCGCCTATTGGGTCAGCGCCCCAAGCGTGAGTGCGGCCGACATGGTGCGCACAGAAATGTTTGACATTCAGCCCGGATCGTCAATTTTGATCATTGTGGCGAGCCTTATCTCTACACTTGGCTACGCCTTTCTTGAGGAACTGGTGTGCCGAGGTTACGCAATAACGCGACTAACTCAGATTGGCTGGAGTTCTGCGTGGGCGATTATCGTTCCGGGCCTCTTGTTCGGGAGCTACCACATCTATCAGGGAGCCTACGGGGCATTGAACGCAACGCTGATGGGCTTGGCCATGGGCTATTTCTTCTTCAAAACCCGGCAACTCTGGCCCATCTTCATCGCCCACGCGGCATACAACCTGTGGGCGATGGGCTACTTCGGTCGATAGATCAGTTCGCCGGCACGAGTTTCACGATCATATCCGGACCGTTGAGGAGCACAAAAATTTCCCCTTTCGGGCTCGTGGCAACGTCGCGGACGCGACCCATGCCGAACAGAATTTCCTCCTGCTCGACGTACTTGCCGTCCTTCACGCGCACGCGAATCACAGTTTGACCCGCCAGACCACCGGCGACCAAGTCACCGCGCCACTTCGGAAACGCCGCGCCCTTCACGACATCAAGGCCGCACGCGGCGATGGATGGCAGCCAGCGCAGGACCGGCAACGTGATGTTCTGCTCCGGCTTGGGCCAGGGCACCGAGAGCGGAGAGTCGTTGTAGTTGATCGAAAATGCGACCAGAGGCCACCCATAGTTCGCGCCACGCACTACCTTGTTGAGTTCGTCGCCACCCCGCGGGCCGTGCTCCGTGTTCCAGAGCGTGCCGTCAAGGCCGAGGACAAGACCTTGTGGGTTTCGATGACCGTAGGACCAAATCGCCTTCACCGCGCCTGGCTGATCCACGAACGGGTTGTCTTTCGGGATCGTGCCGTCTTCGTTCAAGCGCAGCACTTTGCCATTGGTTCGGCTGAGATCCTGAGAAAGTTCGCCCCGCCCTCGCTCGCCGTACGCGACATAAATATGTCCTTTTCCGTCGAAAACCGTACGATTTCCAAAATGAACGCCTCCGCCGGAGTACATGGACTGCGGCGCCTCGTAGATCGTCTCTTGCTTCACCCACTTCGCACTTGCGCCAGACCATTCGAGTTTGCCGCGAACGATTTTGGTAAAGCTGTTGCGAGGATTGTCAGTGCCGATATCCGAGAACGATAAGTAAATCCAACCGTTGGTGGAGTATTTGGGATGGACGGCGACATCCATCAATCCCGCCTGACCGTTACTGTTGACGCTTGGCAGACCACTCACGTCGCCGAGGATTTGGTTGTCGCGAATAACGCTGATTGAGCCGGTCTTGTTGGTTACAAGAGCACGACCATCAGGTAGCCAATCAATGCCCCAAGGGGTGGTCAAGCCCACGCCGCGATCAATGACGGTTTCGATTTTGTACTTGTGATCCCGAGCCGAGTAGACGCCCCCAGTGGCCTTGGGCCGCTCTCCCGCAGCGCGAAGAGCCGCTTGCTGCAGCTCTCGGATGTGAACCACGAGGCCCCAAATTTCTTGGTCTGAGTTCGTCTGACCGTAAGCCTCCATGCCGCTCTCGGGCACACCATTTTTGATTGCGTCAAAATACGGCTTGTCGTACTTCTGATCAAATTTCTCTTTGGTCAGGAGACTCGCCGTGCCCCCACCGCCGCCTTGGCCTCGATCGCCATGGCACTTGGCGCAGGTGGCATCGTAGAGGCGGGTGACATTGGTGGCCTGCATCTCGACGATTTCTGCCGTGGGCGCGGTTTCTGGCGCGGGCGTCGGAGTCACCTCGGAGCTTTTGACCCACGAGCATGCCGCACCGCTCACCAATAACAAGGGAAACCATTTCATTGAGCCTCGGTTTTACCCGTTGCGAACGGAGTTGTAGGTAGATTGCGGCACCGTAGGCGCGTCACTCCTGGTAACGAAAGGAATTTATTAACCCGAGCAAAATGGCAGTCCTAGATCAGGATCATCCATATGCAATACGACCGTTCACTTAGGCCTTTGGGCCCCAGCCGCTTGAACATCGCGCTTCAGGCGCAGTGCGGGCGTAAAAGAGAACAGGAGGCCCGAACATATGAAAAACAGAATTTTGAAATCGATTGTGTCCACCGCTGCTGGAATGCTTGCCGCGTGGGCGATGAACGCCGTGGTGCGGAAGCTGGAACAGAACGGGCGCAGGAAGAAACTTGACCGCAAATTGGACCACGATTTGGAAGACTCTATGGACTGCAGTGACCCAATCACGAGCTACTAATTCGCAATCCCACCCGAACAGGAGGTTCGAAATTGAAAATAATGAATTTGGCGATGTCGGTCGCCCTACTCGCCTACTTTACCGAGCAAGCCGACGCGAAACGCTCCGCCGAATACGAAGCCGAAACGGCCAAGGCACCTGGCGAAGACGCTGAAGCCGCCTAACTAAGACCACTTAAGGTCTTGGGCTGAATAATCTGGATAGTCGATCGTGGAGTAAAGCTCTTGCCGAGTCCGCATTCGATCCATCCAGCCAGCCTGAGTCCCCGTTTCGAGGAGTTCTGCATAGAACTCCTCGATTGCTTTTAGCATCACCCTCAGAGCGGTCACCGGAAAGATGACCATTTGGTAGCCCAGGTTGTTGAACTGGTCAGCCGTAATCAGAGGTGTCTTGCCGAATTCGGTCATGTTGGCCAAGAGAGGTACACCTGGCAACCCCGCGCGGAAGGCGGCGAACTCTTCCTCACTCAGCAGACCTTCGGGGAAAATCCCGTCCGCTCCAGCGCCCACGTACGCCTTCGCCCGCTCGATCGCGGCCTGAATGCCCTCCACCCCCCTCGAGTCCGTTCGAGCCAGGATCATGAAGCTGGGATCGCGCTTCGCTCCTACCGCGGCTTTAATCTTGCTGATCATTTGCTCAGTCGGAATCACATCCTTCCCGTCGAGATGCCCGCATCGCTTCGGGCTCACTTGATCTTCCAGGTGAATCCCCGCCAGCCCCGCGCGTTCGAATTCAATCACGGTCCGCACCACATTCCAGGCCTCCCCAAAGCCCGTGTCGGCGTCGCTCAGAATAGGAATTGGGGCCACTTGACACGCCTGAGCCGCCACTGAACTCATCTCATTCAGGCTCATCATGGCGATGTCTGGCACGCCCAAGACATTATTCGTCATCGCCCCGCCGCTCAGATACACCGACTTAGCACCTTGCTTGTATGCGGCCAAAGCGGACAGCGCGGAGAACGCCCCCGGCATCACAACAATGCGCTCGGCAAACAAGGCGCGGAGGGCGGCGCCAGGGGATTGCATGGGCGGCTGAATCATGATCAGAGCATACCGCCGAGCTCAGAGATGGTAAAGTCTGGACGTCGCCCAGGTTCGGTTGAGCCCCACGAGCGCGCTCCCGAGTTGCGACACCAGTATGGAAAATCAAATAGAACATCGTTTGGCAGGCCTCCTGGAGCTCGCACTCGAAATTGCCGTAGAAGCCCACGCCAACCAAAGAGACAAGGCTGAAGCGCCCTACATTCTTCACCCCATCCGAGTCATGCAACGCATGGGCACTCTAGAAGGGAAAATCGTGGCGATCCTGCACGACGTGGTCGAAGACTGCGAACGCTGGAATTTCGAACGCCTTGCCGGAAAGGGATTTCCGGAAACCATCCTTACTCCGCTCCGCCTCGTGACGAAGCCGTACGACGACATTGACTACATGGAGTTTATGGCGATCTGCGCCCAGCATCCGGTAGCTAAAGAAGTAAAGCTTGCCGATCTCGAAGACAACATGGACCTGGCGCGCATTGCCAATCCCACTCAAAAGGATCACGATCGGCTCGCCAGATACGACGCCGCATATAAATGGCTATCCCAGCAACCTTGACAGGCGGACCTGTAGCTTTTTTCGCATAAAACCTCACGCGGCCCTCTAGGTTTTGCCTCGCATTGCCGAACATGGCAATAGGATGAAACCGGGTGAACCGATTCCGACATTGGCATGGACTGGCGAGCGCATGGTGCCTTGTCAAAGTGACGCCGCGACCGAGCTCTACCACTGGCAGAGATACCTCTATTTCCGCCCCTGGTACGACGGCGCGAAGATCGTCGACGCGGCCAGCGGCGAAGGCTACGGGACCGCATTTGCCGCGGTTTACGCGGACTCCGCGCTCGGCATAGACATCTCGGGTGAAGCGATCGCGCACGCCAATAACCGCTATCCGCACGCCGAATTCGCCGTCCGCGACGTCGTCGGCTTTGACTACTCAGAAGCCGATCTGGTGATGAGTTTTGAGACCATTGAGCACGTGCCCGACCCAGTGGCGCTGCTCCGTGCGTACGGGCAGTGCCCTGGCCGCATCGTCATCAGCACGCCGAACCGCAAAACGCATTCCCCAGGCAATGAATTCAGCGACAAGCCGATCAATTCGTTCCATACCGTCGAGTGGACGCCGAACGAATTTGCAGAACTAGTCCGTGCGGAGTTTCCCGACCGACAAGTCCGTTTCCTCAGCCAAGAGGCTCGATGGCCCGGTTTGATCCATGAAGGGCTCGACGACGACGCCATGTACTGCATCGCGGTCATTGGCGATGGCGAGCTTCCACAGTGGCCGAAGATCGGTATTGCGATGCCAACTGTCGACAACATATCGCAAGCCAACGACACGGTCATGCACCTCAGTCGGTTCTATCCTGGCGAACTTGTTTTCTCGATTTGCGCCAATGGTTCCTCCGCTGAATCCGTACAAACGCTCCTGCAAATGGAGCAGACCATGCCCTACGCCATCCACCTTGAGGTCTCAAGCGAGAATTTGGGCTACGGGATGGGGGCCAATCGTGGGTTGCAATGGCTTTCCAGCCAGCCGGGATTTGATCTCTATGGCGTCACAAACGACGACGTGATCGCCACTCCCACCACACTAATTGAGATGGTCATGGCGAACCGCGCCTTGGCCGATGGCGGTCAGAAAGTCGGCGTACTTGGGCCCGTAAGTGACAAAGTAGCTGGAGCCCAGCAGGTAAGCATCGGAGAGTTCACCGATCTATCGGGCCTGCTGTACCTGGCGGAGCAACACCACCTAGCCAAGCACTCGTGCGTGACCGAGGCGATTCAAGTTCGTGGCTTGTTCATGCTCATCACCCCCGACTGCCTGAAGGAGCTCGGTGGCTTCGATCCCCGGTTCAACATCGGAAACTTTGAAGACGACGACTTCAACGTTCGCGCCAAGCTCGCCGGGTACTCGCAGTGGATCTGTGATGGAGCATTCCTATTCCACCACGGTTCGCAAACCTTTGCAAAGCTAATGGACAACCAGGAAAACCGGTACCGAGCTTGTATGGAGCGAAATCAAGAGATTTTCCAGTGGAAGTGGGACGTGATGCACATCGAAGAGTGGCCGCTAATCGCGGAAGCTCCGGCTGGCGTTTCTTTACACGTGCCGCTAGACGCCACCTGGTCCCACGAGTTCACCGTCACCGTGGACGAAACGCAGATCGACCTCGTCTCTCAAGCCAGCGACGTGGAGTTCGTGAAGTGGATCTACGACCGCCTCAAAGTCCGCGACCGCTCATTGCGCTCAGATGTCGTGAAGCTGCTTCTAAACTCAAAGCACGAGCACGCGGTGGTTGAGACCTCTGCAACTGCCGTAGCTGCTTAGGCTTTCAGCACACCACTCATCAAGAGTCCGAAAATCAGTGAGCCCAAGACCAACCGGTAGATGATAAATACCAGGTTGGTTTTGGTCTGCAGAAATTTGATCAGAAACGCAATGCACGCGTAGCCCACGATAAACGAGAACACATTCGCTACGAGAAGCGGGGCCAGAAGCGGCCCTGAGAACTCGCTTCGATGTTTGTAAAACGTATAGGCCGCCGCCAAGAAAATCGAGGGCACGCTCAGAAGAAAGGAGAGCCGCGCCGCGGTCGCTCGCTCAAATCCGAGGAACATCGCGCCAGATATGGTGCTTCCCGAACGGCTCGCCCCTGGAATCAGGGCAACCGCCTGCCAAAGCCCCACAATCAATCCCGTTTGAACCGTGGTGTCTTCCAAGGTCTTTGTCTTCTTTCCCATCCACTCAGCGAGCGCCAGGACGAGCGCCATGACGATGAGCATCGTCGCCACCACGTAGAGCGAGCGCAAGTTGGTTTCAATGGCATCGCGGAAGGCAAATCCGAGAATGATGATCGGAATCGTGCCGACCACGATGGCCCAACCGAGCCGACTCTCTGGCGTATTCTTCGCTTCGGGCTTAGTAAAACTCGCCGTCCAACCGCGCCAAGTGTTGGCCAAGTCCTGTCGGAAATAAATCAGCACCGCGAGCAAGGTGCCCAGTTGAATATTGGCGGTAAACGCCGCGCCAGGGTCCCGCCAACCAAACACCTCCGGAATGATCCGAATGTGGGCACTGCTCGAAATCGGCAAGAATTCAGTTAGACCCTGAACGATTCCGTAGACAATCGCGTGAATTAAGTCCACATTGCCACCTCGGGAGTTGTGATATGACAGGCTTGAGCGAGGACGAAGCGAATGCGCTCGCAGGCTCGCGCGTCACCGTAGGGGCTCCTCGATTGAGCCATGAGTTTGTACGCTGCGTCATCCGTGAGCAACAGCCGAGCCTCGTTCAGCACAGTGCTCGGATTGGTCCCAATCAGCTTCGCGACCCCGGCATGCACCCCTTCGGGTCGCTCAGTAGTATCTCGCAAGACCAGGACGGGTATCCCGAACGTAGGGGCTTCTTCCTGAACCCCACCGCTGTCGGTTAGGATCAATGTTGACCGCTGCATCAGCTTGACAAAGTCCATATATTCAGGTGGCTCGATCAGCTTGATCCGTGGGTGATTTCCGAGCACCGGCTCCAGTGCCTCACGCACTATGGGGTTCTTGTGCATGGGAACAACAAGCAAGATATCGTCGAAATCTTCTATTAATTGGCGGCACGATTGGGCAATTCCCTTCTGAATGTCCCCCCAGTTTTCACGCCGATGCGTCGTGAGCAAAACGACTCGGCCCGTGTGCTCGGGGAACCACTCTGCCTTGCTGGTCGAAGCGACGTGGTGCAGTGCGTCGATGCCGGTGTTGCCGGTCACAAACACATTCGCCCCCGGAACCCCTTCGCGAACAAGGTTCTCGGCGGCCCAGGACGTGGGGGCGAAATGCAGTTTGCTAAGCAGCCCGGACGCCCGCCGATTAAACTCCTCCGGGAATGGATTGTCGATCGACTCCGTTCGAAGTCCGGCCTCAATGTGCCCGAACGGAATGCGCCGGTAGAAAGCGGCCAATGATGCCACGAAAGTCGTGGTCGTATCACCTTGCGCCAACACCCAATCAGGCTTAATCTCGTCAAGTAACAAATCAATCCCCGCCAGGGCGCGGGTGGTGACTTGGGCCAGAGTTTGCCCGTGCGCCATGATATCGAGATCGTGATCCGGCTTCAGACCGAAGGCCCCAAGTGCTTGGGAAAGCATCTCGCGGTGCTGCCCGGTGGAGACCAAAATGGTCTCAATTTCGGAAAATCTCCGTAGCTCTAAGACCACCGGAGCGGTCTTAATCGCATCCGGTCGGGTGCCGCAAATGGCGACAATGTTTGGCTTAGGCACTCCGTTGCACCACCATGAAGACGAGTATTGCGCAGAGCGTGGCGGCGATGCCATACAGCACCCAAACTGTCTGCCTCTGGTTTAAGCCGCTGGCGAGCAATGTGTGATGCACGTGCCTTTTGTCCGCCTTAGTGAGTGGCTCACCGGCTAGATAACGCCGGGTCATCACGAAGAACGCATCGAACACGGGCACGCCAAAGGTGAGCAGCGGCACGACCAACGCCACCGCAGCCGCAGTTTTCATGGCACCAACAATACTGAGACACGCTAGCGTGAAGCCCAAAATGTAAGCTCCCCCGGTGCCCATGATGATCTTGGCGGGATTGTAATTGTGCCTCAAAAAGCCCATCGCGGCGCCGGCGACAGCCGCGGCGATCAACGCCACTCGGGGCTGGCCATCGTACGTCCCGATCACGCAGAGGGTAGAGGCCGATATGGTCGCGATGCCAGCGGCGAGCCCGTCGACCCCGTCAATCGTGTCCATGGTCTTCGTGATAATGAAGATGTAGATCGCGGTCAGCGGAACCGCCAACCACCACATTCTCACGTCCAAGAACCCAACATTCGGGATGGGTAGTCCGAGGGTGTTGATCTGAATTCGACCGACCCCGTCGTACACGAATTGCACCAAGACGCCCGCACCGAGGAGCAGCAGCAATTGGATCTTCGCGCTGTACTGAAACAGATCATCCAGCGCCCCGACCACGACCAAAACACCCCCTACCAGCAGCAACCCGATCAGATACGGCGGAAATGGGTGCACCGGATAGGCAAAGGGCAGAATAGTGCAAATAGACACCACCATTCCTGCATAGATCGCAATCCCACCCCATCGAGGTAGCGGCTCCTTGTGGATGCGCCGATCATCCCTCTTCGGGTCATCAATCGCGCCCTTAGCGAAGGCGAGTTTCCGTACGAGTGGAGTCAGCAACCAGCTCACCGCAAGTGCAACCAAGAATCCCAAGAGCGGATAGCGAAATCCCGCTAATGGGCGGCTTCCCTGCTCCGCTTGAGCTAGCAAGAAACCCAAATTCATCGAACTGGCTCCAGCGAGTCGTTGGTGTATCGCCAGACTTCGAGCTGAGATTCGCGGAAAAGCTCCAACGAAAACTCATCGGGATAGTCCCCCTCGTAAATCACTCGCGACACGCCCGCATTGATGATCATCTTCGCGCAGGAGTTGCAGGGCTGGCAGGTCACGTACATGGTGGTGGCCTCGCAAGCAACCCCGATCTTCGCCGCCTGCAGCAAGCAGTTTTGCTCGGCATGCAGACTGCGTATGCAGTGCCCCGCTTTCATGCAGCCGCCGGGCCAATCGTTCTCGGGTCCTCCGTCCGGACAGTGCGAGAGACCTTGGGGGGCGCCGTTGTAGCCGGTTGCTACGATACGTCGGTCACGCACGATAACCGCGCCCACTTGTCGCCGTGGGCAGGTCGCCCTGGTTTTCACCAGGTGCGCGATTTGCATAAAGTAGGCATCCCAACTGGGTCGGTCTTGCATCAGCAACTGCCCAGAATTATGCCGGTTTGAGCCAGCCTATCGCTGAGCGGCCGCCACACTCTCGATTCGAGCCCAGGAATCGACCGCATCTTGCCAGGCGGTCTTGGCGGCACCCTCGGTGGTCGCCATCGCCTTTTTGGCTTCGGCCTGAAGCCAAGCCCGCTTCTCCGGGAACTGCTCGTAGGCTCGATTCATCACGGGGATGGCGATCGCCTGCACGACCTCATTAGAACTTGCGAGCTGCTTCTGAATCCAAGCTTGCACCGCCGGGTCCATGATCTTGCCCTCCTGCATCTTGGCAATCATGGATTGCCCTTCCTGCACTTGCTGGGCGCTCGTTTGAAGTTTGCCATCTGGATCCACCTTGGCCAGAAGCTGCCGTTGGGCTTCGGCAGACGCCTCTGACGCCTTTGCGGCGGCCGCGGCTTTAGCCTCGGCTACCTTTGCGTCCACCGCACCTTGCGCTTGAGTCCGAATGGCATCGGCCTTTTGCTCGGCCGCGGCACAGCCAAAGAGAGCGACTGTGGAGCTCATTACCAAGATCAAGACAAGTTTTTTCACGAGGTAAGAAACGCTACTTCGGGGCAATTGGTTTCACCCGCCCAAAGTCAACGAGGATGGTTAGGTTTCGAGTGGACGACTCCCCTTTAGCGAGGGGCTTGACCGTGCTCGACGCTTTGCCCTCCATCCTAAATGTCTCCACCACCCCGAGAGTTCGGTCGAACACCACCGTCCCACTGGCGACCAACTTCGTCGTCACCTCATTCTCCGCGTCGGCCCGGTTTGTCACGACCTGCATGGCGGAATCTTCGAGGACGGTATAGCTTTGCTCAACTTCGAGGCTCACCGTCGCGGACTTTTCATCAAGGGTTTTCAGGCGGCACTTGTAGGTGACGTCACTCCCTGCGAACATTTTAATGAACGACCACTCCGAATCCACGGATATTTGCCGCTCGGGAAACTCGATCGGCATAAAAGTGATATCCGGAAATCGCTTGATATCCAGGCCCGGAAGCCGCACCGGCAACTGCGTGTCGG
This sequence comes from Chthonomonas sp., assembly GCA_043754215.1. GTDB lineage: Bacteria > Armatimonadota > Fimbriimonadia > Fimbriimonadales > Fimbriimonadaceae > JAFLBD01. Next base: position 30,244 of record JAYUVF010000009.1, read on the forward strand.
GGGCGTCGGTTTTCAAAATTTTGCCCAGCGGGTTGTGCTCGATGGTGGTCTTGGGGAAGTAATCCTGAATGTTCTCCAGGCTAAGCGGGAGGGTCGCGTCGTTGAAAATGAGCTGCGCCTTGGTGAGTTCGCTCGTCGTCCGCATCCGCCCTTCGATCGGGCTAAGGCCGGTCACACGAACGCCTAGGCGTACATCTGCCACGCCTTCGTTCCCGCCAAGGATGGGGATCATCCCCTCAAAGCGGACCCTCAGGTTGTAGTCCAGCGGTTTGTCCACCGGGATCGAGTAGACCAGCGCTGCGAGCAAAAGCGTTTCTTGCATTGGTTCAGCATATCCTTACTCCGATGCGCGACGCCCGGTTCGCGAGATGCGTCTGTAAACTTGCGTGTCAAATCTTCCCCTCCCGCTTCCGCCCGCCACCTTGCTGGATGAACGCTTCGAACTGGGGGCAGTCCTCGGCCAGGGAGGGTTTGGAATCACCTACCAGGCCTACCACATCAAATCCCGCGAGGCGGTGGTCATTAAAGAACTCGCGCCGGATGGGTCGCAACGTCAGGGAACTCAGCTCGTTTTTCCGGGCATCGGTCCAGCCGCGATGCAACGCCTGCGCGCGCAGTTCGATCAAGAAGGTCGGCTCATCCAAAAGCTCCGAATCCCGGGCTTGGTCCACGGCACCGAGATCTTTCAAGAAAACAGCACGAGCTACCTGGTCATGGAGCAAATCGTGGGGGCGGTTTCACTAGAGAAACTCGCCCGCAGCGAGGGGCGCATGGAGGTTGCAGCGGTGCTGGGCCTTGTGGAACAGGTCCTCGTCATTTTGAGCGAGCTTCACGGGCGCGGAATTCTGCATCGTGATCTCAAGCCCTCAAACATGCTCCTAGACCCGGAAGGCCACGTTTGGCTCATTGATTTGGGCTCCGCGAGAGAATGGGTCGCCGATCTCACCGTGCGCCATACCGTGCTCTACACGCCCGGTTTCGCGCCGCTGGAGCAACTCAGCGAGAATGCCCGGCGGGGGCCTGGAACTGACCTCTATGGCCTCGCGGCGACTGCCTACTTCCTGTTGACCGGCCTACCGCCCGCCACCCCCGGCGAGGAGTTGGTGTCAATTCGACAGCATCGTCCGGATGTCCCGTCGGCGGTTGCCTCTGCCTTAGAGGCCGCTCTCGCCCTACGCCTAGAAGAGCGCCCCGCCAGCGCCGGCGCAATGCGAGCAATGCTGGACGCCAGCAGTGGGACACCGGAACACTTAAGTTGGGAAATTCTCGACGCGCGCTTGGCCAAGCTCCGGAGCCTACACCCCGGCCGATTCGAGTGTCCGGGTTGCGGAGACGTGTTGCAGAAGCTAAAGCCCGCAAAGCCGGGAACCTGCATCGTATGCCGAGAAGGCAGGATTGTGGCTCGGGAACTTGACACGGAAACATGCCCGTGTTGCGGCGTAGGGCTCTTGAGACCCATTGATAATCGCGAACCCCTCCACCTATCGCCCAACGCCCCCACTGCGGCCCTGCGCGGCCCTAGCGGCATCGTCCTTCCGTGGCAGAACAAAGTCTTCCACTGCACCGAAACCGGAGATGACTTCACCGAAACGCGAACTGGCGTGGTGCGAACCTCTGACGGTCTGGCTAAATCCTGGGCCGAGTGGCGCGAATTGAGTGGGCGCAGCGAGAAAGTGTGGCAGTGCGAAGCTTGCCACGCCCAGTACGACGAGGAAGCGGACGGCCGCCGTCGACAGATCACGCCGGAGCCGCTCGCCGGCGATTGGCTGAGGCTCTTCCCCGAAGAGTGGGCGCGGATCGCCAAGGGGCTCGACCCAGGCGCGGGTAATGCAATTTGTGAAAGGTGCGCCGCGGAGTATTTTGCCGAGAGTCAGCATCTGACGCTTCTGGACGCCCACCGCGATCCGTACGAGGCGCTCGCTACAAATCAAGGCCGTCTGATCACCCTTGAACAAACAAAATGGCTCGCCGCCGGTAAATCGAGCGGTAACGCTGGCCTAAGCTGCGCCGGATGCCGGACAGAGTTTGACGATGGCGAGGACCAAGAGATGGTCCTGGTCGCAACGAGCACCGACGCCCTCGAGCCGTGCGTGGGGCAAAGTGCGACGCTAGCAGACTGGCATCGGTTTGCCCACGGCTTGCCGCGAGTTGGCGAGGAGCAAGAGCTGGAAGACACCCTCGACCATTCGATTAGGGACGCCTACGCGAACGGAGAGTTCGTTTCCGAACCGTACTGGAAGTCTGGTGCCCATCTGGACGGAGCCAAAGGCAATCTGACATGCCACCAAGGAGATTTGGAATGGGCAACGCTGCTCAAGAAACGCCGTTTGGAGCCAACCTCGATGATCGTCGAGAGCAACACGGAACTGAGCCTACAATGCGACGAAACTACCTTCAAGCTGGAGATTCAACCGATGGTGATTTCGCTGCCACTAGCGAGCGGAAAACGTGCCTTCGCCTTCGACGCCTATGATCTAGCCGAGCGCTTCAACCACGAGAATCAATAAAATCGCCTCGGCTCACGGATGAGCCGAGGCGATTTTATGGTCAAGGGGATTACGCGCCGACTTCTTCAGCAGCTGCGTCCACCGCGGCGGAGAGCGAAGAGCGCTTGGCTCGTTGTTCGCCCACCCAATCGGTGGTCTTCTCTTTCAATTCCTTGGCTTTATTGCCGACTTCTTTCGCCTTGTTGGCGACATCGTCGCGGAGCTCCTTGCCTTCTTTGGGGGCAAACAGCAAACCGGCCACGCTACCTACGATAGCGCCTAATCCGAACCCTGCAAGCATGTAAAGCAGCCCATTTCCGCCGCCATTGTTGTTGTCATTCATGGTTTTTATCCTCTTTTCGCGTTGCCGCGATTGTTCCCAAGTACGACCGACGGCTCATTTCCGTTGCGGTCTCCTTCCAGAACGTTCGTGCTGGCGAGGGATTTCGCATTTCCCTGCCGCTTATTCCAGTATGCCGTAAAAAGCTTGAATCCTAACGCAACTAGTGTGCCCCACTGCGCATTCCCGCCTTTTTTCAGGATAAACGGGAGAACTGCCGCCGGCCCGGAAAACTCCGGTTCGGCAAACTCGCGCTGCAATGCGGAGATATCTCTTTGCTGAGATTCGACCTGCCGGCCGATCTGCTCTAGCTTTTCGGTGGCCTTCGCAACCGATCCGCTGAGAGTGTCCAAACTCTTTACCAATTGCACCAGCATGTACACGGCGTAGCCGGATACCGCCAGTGCCAAAACCCCGATTACCAAACTTATTTCCTGCAAATTGTTCCTCCGGCAACCACGGTTTCGCCGCGATAGGCCACCGCAATCTGCCCAGGCGTTGCCGCACGGACGGGATCACGGAAAACAAGTTTCGGATCAATGCCGCCGTACAGCTTTGCGGGCTGGGCGGGCATATTGTAGCGAATCTTTGCCATCACGTTCAGCTCCTCTGACGCTGGTTGTGACCAGAATACGTCTTCAATCGGGACTTCTTGACTACGCAATTCGTTAGATTCGCCAACAATGACCCGATTTTCCTTCGGTTCCAGCTTTAAAACGAATAATGGAGTGCCGGTGGTGAGGCCCAATCCTTTGCGTTGACCAATCGTAAATCCAGCCACGCCGTCATGCTCTCCCATCCGCTTCCCAGCGGAGTCCACCATCTCGCCCCGCTCAAACATCTCGGGGCGCTCCTTTTTCAAGAATTCAGCGTAGCCGCCCGCCTCGTTCACAAAGCAGATCTCTTGGCTGTCCGGCTTGTCGGCGACGGGCAAGCCAAAGTCACGAGCCATTTGCCGCGTTTCTGCCTTGCCGGGGAGTTCGCCTAACGGGAACAGGACTTTGCTAAGCGCTTCTTGCTCCAGCATGTAGAGAACGTAACTTTGGTCTTTGCCACCACGACTACGCATGAGGCGATACCGCTCCTGGCGCTTGTCGTAGCGAACGCGAGCGTAGTGGCCGGTTGCCAGCTTCTCGCATCCGAGTTCCACCATGGACTCCAGGAGGGACTCGAACTTGACCTTCTTATTGCACTGAACGCACGGATTAGGGGTGCGCCCCGCCGCGTATTCGTCGATGAAGTTCTGAATCACCGTCTCGCGGAACCGCTCGCGGTAGTTCAAAACGTAGTGCGGGATATCGAGAATGCGGGCTACCCGACGCGCATCTTCAACCGCTCCGAGAGAGCAGCACCCGGCGTGGCGCGGATCGGTCTGGCTTTCTTGCCAAATCTGCAACGTGACGCCGACCACATCGTGACCACGCTTCTTCAGCATCGCGGCGACGACGGCACTGTCAACTCCGCCCGACATTGCGACCAAAATCGGCCCAGACTTTCCGCTCAGTTCGAGCCTCCAGCCAGAATTTCCTTGTAAGGGGTGGATTGGAAAATTACCGCCAGCCGCTGCGAATCCACGACCACCGGGCTCTTCTTGTCGATGTAAACCACGAACGTAGGGGTCGTATTGATGCCCGCCTCATCGAAGAGTTTTAACCCTTGGTCCAGTGCTTCAAACATGGGTGAAGACTGAGATTGATACGTTTTTAGCCACTCGTCACCGTTTAGACCGAGGTCGTCCAGCAGTTCTGCTAACGCAATGTCGCTGCGTATCTTGTCGGTGGCACCTTGGCTAAATATTGCTTTGAGAAACAGCCAGTACTTCCCCTTCTGCCGGGCGTACTCGCCAGCTAGCGAGGCCGCCAAACTGTTCTCATGACCGGGAGTTTTGAACAGCGGCAGGCTGCGATAGCTGATGCCCACTCTATCTCCGTAGGCACCCTTGATCTGGTCTACGATGGGCGCCATGGAGCGGCATGCGGGGCAGTAAAAGTCGGCAATCTCGACCAACTGAATTCTTGCCGCGGGATTACCCGTCGTGTAGCTGGAATCAGGCACGAGGCGCTCGAAAACCAGTTGGTCGGCTTTCGCATTGAGCAACGGATCGCCCTTAGGTCGATCGGCAAGCATAGCGTATGAAATGCCTAACGCTGCCACCAAGGAGAACGGCACGAGAGTCGCGTCAATCATCCCCGGCTCACCCTCGGGCCGGGACGCACGGCTGAGGAGCACGTGCAAAATGAAAGTAAGCGCCATCGTGATTGCCGATGCAAAACACCATTCGCACTTAAGCTGAATTACGACTAGCAGTGCGTAAACCAAGTAGCAGGACATCAGAAAGCCTAATCCTGATATAACGAGGCCGGCTTTCGTCGCCATAGGCGTCAGCTTTGCCGGTCCAATGGCTCTCACTCCAGCCAGAATAAACAAGATTAAGTACCCAGCCAGTCCCAAGTAGGCAACCGGAATGCCAAGCACCTTTGACTCTGCCCGCGCCCATAGGGCGTCGCAAGCGCTGCCCGCTCCGCATGGCATCAGCGTGGCCGTCATGTGGGCGTACGTGAGCGTCGAGGTTATAAAAAGCCCGAACGCTCCCAGTAGGATCAAAAGTCGGTTAATGAGAACGAACGGCACTGGCTGATTATACGTTTTGGAGGCCATTCGCCGCCAGATTAGGTTCAAATTCCAGGCTTGGGTACTCTTAGCCCATTCAATGAACTCCTCTGGACTGATCCAACTGACCGAACGCCCGCGAACCGAAGCCCAGCGCGGGACCTATTTCGTGCAGACGTGGGGATGCCAAATGAATGAGGAAGACAGCGAGCAAATCGCCCTCTACTTAGAGTCCATAGGCTTCACCCCCGCAGAGAGTGTACGGACGGCCCAAGTGGTACTCCTAAACACATGTAGCGTTCGGCAGAAGCCGGAGGACAAGGCGTTCAGCTTCATGGGTGAACTCGCCCTCGCCAAGCGCAATCGACCAGAGATGGTGATCGGCGTGGCGGGCTGCATGGCCCAACTCCGTGCGGACGAAATCAAACGCCGCGCGCCGCACGTGGACTTCGTGGTGGGGACCGCTCAGGTCTCAAAGATCCCTGCGCTCGTTGAAGAGGCGCTCCAAACCAGACGATTCCAAAAGCGCATGGAACTGCCCGAACGAAGAGGAGCGATCGTCGAGAGCATCCCCCAACGAGAGGTCGCCCTAACCGGCAAGCTAAGGGCCTATGTGCCGATCCAATATGGGTGCGACAAATTCTGCACGTTCTGCATCGTGCCGACAACACGGGGACGTGAGCGCAGCCGACCCACCCAAGACATCGTGGAGGAGGTCGCCCAGCTTGCCGCAAGAGGCACTCGCGAGGTCACCCTGCTCGGCCAAACGGTCAACTCCTACGGCAAGAACCTGGCTGAGGGCCGCGTGTCGTTTGGGGAGCTATTACGCATGCTCAGCCAAGTCCCGGGCATTGAGCGTATCCGCTACACCTCCCCGTACCCGCGCGATTTCAAAACCGATCTGATCGAGACGATTCGAGATTGCCCCCAGGTCATGGAACATCTGCACATGCCGCTCCAAAGTGGCAGTGATGAGACGCTCAGGCGCATGAAGCGCATCTACACCACCGCCGAATTCTCCAAAATTGTCGCCGAAGTAAGACAAGCCATGCCCCGAGCTGCGATTACGACAGACATCATTGTCGGTTTTCCCGGAGAGACAGAAGCCCAATTCGAGGAAACATACGAGTTCATGCGAACCACCCGATTTGACGGCGCATACATGTTCCACTACTCGATCCGCCCCGGTACTCCAGCGGCCACGATGGATCAGGTTCCGAAGCAAGTGAAACTTGATCGCCTGCACCGCCTCATGGAGCTTCAGAACGGCATCTCATGCGAGATTCACCAGGGATTGGTGGGCCAGACTTTTGAGGTGCTCGTGGACTCCAGTTCGTCACGCCATCCGGGACAGATGCAAGGGCACTCTCGCGAATTTAGACTCGTTCAGTTTCCGGGCGATGCCAGCCTGATCGGGCAAACGGTTCAGGTTCGTGCGACCGCGGGTCACCAGTGGGGACTCTCGGGCGAGCGGGTACCCTTCTGATATGCCCCCTGTCGTTCGGATTGGAGACAACGCCCCCGACGTGTTCAACACGATCATCGAGATCCCGCGAGGGAGTACGAACAAGTACGAGTGGGACGCCGAGTCGGGCTACTTCAAGCTCGACCGCGTGCTCTTTTCGCCCTTGTTTTATCCGTTTGATTACGGCTTTATCCCGCAAACCCACTATCTAGACGGTGACCCGATGGACGTGCTGGTGATGGTCTATCACCCGACATTCCCGGGCTGCATCGTTGAGGCGCGCGCGATCGGTGTGCTCGAAATGCGAGACGAAAAAGGCCCCGACGAGAAACTGCTGTGCGTGGCCACCAAGGACCCCCGCTATGGCTATCGAAAGCACTACAACGAAATCAGCCCGCATACCCTCAAAGAAGTCATGCACTTCTTCCAAGTCTACAAAGATCTGGAAGAAAAATCAGTGGATGTAGTGGGGTGGCACGGTCCCGAATTGGCCCTCGAACTAATTGAGAAGTACCGCACGGACAAAGTCGAAGGTAGTTCGTACGGCAACTGGTAGCTATGTGGCGTTGGCCTCTAGCCATCGGACTGGCACTCCTTCTGCTTTCCCCCGCTTTTGCGGGGAACGGGTCACTTGCTGGCGTCGCAGTTGGCACAGCCAGTACCCTCGTCTTGGTTGGTGCTGGTCTGAAACTCTTTGAATCAGGCTGGTTCCGCCGTGACCCCTATGACCTCGGAAAGCTCCGTGAGGTACACGATCGAGCAAGTTGGTCCGAGACCGATGTGCCCGAGGTTGACCCTGATGCCGAGATTCTTTGCCTCAATTGCGGTGACCCCTATGAGCCACGATTCCTCTCGTGCCCCCGGTGCGGTTGGCGACCGGGCGCTAACCTCTAAACGCTTGCGCTAAACGATCCAACCACAACACCATTCAGTCCCGGGCGACTCACGCCACGACAGAAAAATGGCTCTCGATCCTTCGTGACCACACGGAAAACGCGCGACTGAATGTTGCTGGCCCGACCCGTATTCGGTTCAAACAGTTTGTTAAACTCATCCAAATCGCGTAGTGCCACCCGGCTGCGTATGTCGTCCAGTTTCCAGATCTGCTGACAATCCAGTTGGAAGAGCTCGTTGCAATCGCCGTCTAGCTCAATCAATCCGGAGTCGGGGTGGCAGGTCCACCGACCAAGGCGAAGTCGCGGTTGTTGCTCCAGACTCTGGATGATCACCTGGTGTCCCTTCCCGCGCACAAATTCCCCATTCTCGAAAAAAATCTCGCCAAAGGTATGGAAGTGGATCATTCCCTCTGGCAGCAGATAACGTTCGACGAAGGAAACGTAGGGCAAGTGCAACTCTGCCACCTGCTTCACCAATTCAAGCTTGTTTTTCAGGTCATCTGGATGGACCAACCGGTTGTACTCTTCGAATGGGTGCCACTCCAAACCCGTGAGCCCGACCCGCTCACTAAGGGTTTTGCTGGCGCGAACCAACTCGTTCACGGCATCGAACTCCCACCAAGAATCATCGAGATCGAGGGGTAGCGATTCAGTTTGCGCCTGCGAGCGAAGCTCCTCGCTCACCCACGCGGTCGCAAGGCCGGTGCGGCTACTTTCGCCCGCTTTCATCCGGATGCGGTTCCAGTAAGTCCGGAGGGTGTTTAAAGAAAGGCCCAATTCCCGAGCAATTTCCTTGTCGAGAAGCCCCTTTGAAGCAAGACTTAGCACCTCCGCCTCTCGCGGAGATAACCGACTGAGGTCGTAATGCGTAGATGCGATCCCCCCGATTTTTGCCGGCTCTTTTCTCACCTAAAATATTTCCTGCACCATTATCATAGTACAAGCAGGTGAGAATTATTCGTTTTTTTGTGGTGCAGTTGCGAAATGGGGGCAACTACCCGCACTTTAACGAGGTCGAACGTTATCGCAGGCGCACTGAGCAAACTGCACCAGCATCTCAGCGTGAGTGAGAATGAACTCCATGTCGAGCGGACGGTGTAGCACGGTATGCCGCACAAGCAATTCAATTTGCTCAAGGACGAGGCGCTCTTCGCAGTTGGAGTTTTGGGCAGGGAGTTGTGTCATAGCTACGCCGGAGAGGTATCTCAGGCGCAATTATTCCGCACTCAACCGTACTAAATATGTCCGCGAAGTGTGCGTCACACGCGCGTGGGACAGTTAAGCGGTGGTTAATTTCCACAAGATGTGGGCATAAATTCGGCTCATCTTAAACAAGTGCTCGATCTTCAATCGCTCGTCGGTCTGGTGGGCTTCACCGTCCCCTTGCCAGCCCGTCCCAATCGCCACGCTATTCGGAATCGCCCTTGCATAAGTTCCGCCTCCCATCACGCCCGGCTTGCGAGAATCCCCAGTTTCCTCAAGATAGACCTCGCACACCGTCTTTACCAGTGGATGCTCCAAGGGGAAGTACAGCGGGGCGCTATCTTGAAACTCATCAATGGAGAATGTCCCCTCAAGTTCCGCGAGGAATGCCAAAGCGCGACGATGTAATTCCGCACCCTTCCATGTCACGGGGTAGCGGATGTTAAAGTTCATCACCAGCGCGTCCGCATCGGTATGAATGACGCCTAGGTTGTTGGTGAGCTCAGATATATCATCACGACCATCGATTCCCAGCCCGCTCCCACCGATGTGCGTTGTCTCGAACAGATCTTCATAGGCCCGCTTCTGATCCGCTGGGGCGATCTCCATGAGAAAGCGCAGAATCCGGATCGCCGCGTTGTCACCACCGAAAGGCCAAGATCCGTGGGCAGCCTTGCCCTTAGCCGTCAATCGCAGTGTCGTTCCGTCAAAGTCAACTTCGAGATTCTTGTCCCATTGCTTCGCGAGTTTCTCTGCAACCTCCTCGCGCGCTTCCGCAGAGACTTCCGCGATGCCGACCGCCGAGTCAATAACGATGTTCGGTCGCTGACCACCTTCCAACGATTTAAGGGTCAGGCCACCGACTGGCATTTTCGCCCTGACAACCATATTGGCGATGCCCTTTTCGGCATGAATCAGTGGCCAACCGGCGTCCGGTGCGATTCCGTAAGTGGGTATCTCCTCCGTCTGAACATATCGTTCAATGCACTTAAAGCCGGACTCCTCGTTGCACCCAAACACCGTACGAATGCGAACCCCAAGCTCGGGCACAACCTCCATGATCGCTCTCGCCGCATAGAATGCCGCAATGGTCGGACCCTTATCATCGGTCGCTCCCCGCGAGTAAACGTAGCCGTTCTCAATGGTGGCGCTGAACGGGTCGAACTTCCAACCCGGGCCGACCGGGACGACGTCGAGGTGACCAAGAATCGCGATCATTCGCTCGCCCTTCCCAAACTCAGCGAAGCCACAGAAACCTTCGATGTCCTTCGTCTCCATTCCCCAGCTATCGCCCAGGCCGAGCATCATATCAAGAGCTTGGCGGTTTTCAATGCCAAAGGGAGCGTTGTCGCTAGCCTCATCCTCGATGCTTGGGATGCGCAGCAACGATTGGTAGTTGGCGAGCAGTTCAGTTTCGTGGGCGCGGAGCCAGTCTTGAAGCTTCGCGACGATAGGATCGGACATGGCTCAAGTCTACTTAACCCCGTCCCTGCATGGTGAAGATAGATGGGCTGAGCAAGAACTCGCAAAAGTAGATATCCTCACGCGCAATGCATGTCGCCGTTCTTGGAGCCGGAAGCTGGGGAACCGCCCTCGCGATTCTCTTGGCGCGCAACGCCAACCACGTTTGGCTTCTCGGGCGCGACTTCGCCGAACTCGAAGACATGAGGTCGAGCCGGGAAAACAAGCACTACCTCCCCGGATTTTCGATTCCAGAGAACGTGGAGTTTGGCGAAGTCGGCGCTAACTTGGGCGCAATTGACTTCTGGGTTGTAGCGGTTCCCTCGCCCGGGGTCCGGGACGCGGTCAAAACGATTCAGGGCCCCGCTCCGTTCATCGTCCTCGCCAGCAAAGGCCTGGAGCCCGGCACCGGCAAACTCCTCTCGACCGTGGCGCAAGAGGAACACCCCGACGCCTTGGTGGGCGCAATCAGCGGACCAAATTTGGCGGTAGAAATTGCCCGCGGCATCCCAACTGCTGCCCTCGCCGCGTGTGCAGATGAGTCCGCCGCAACCAAGGTCTGCGAAGCCTTCCGTTCTGCGACATTCAGGCCCTACTACACGGCAGATGTCATCGGAGTAGAACTCGCCGGTGCGCTCAAAAACGTGATGGCTATCGGGGCGGGAATGAGCGATGGCCTCGGTTACGGGGACAACACCAAAGGAGCCCTTCTCGCTCGAGGACTCGGGGAGATGGCCCGTCTCGGGCTGGCGATGGGCGCTAAGCTGGACAGCTTCTTCGGCATCGCTGGAGTGGGCGACCTCTTCGCCACCGCCAGTTCTAAGCTCTCGCGCAACTACCGTGTCGGATTCGGCCTAGGCGAGGGGCGAGCCCTTGACGAAGTCTTAGCGGAGATCGGTCAGGTGGCGGAAGGGGTCGGCACTGCCGAGTGCGTGGCGGGATTGGCTCAAAAGTACGGGGTGGACCTCCCGATCATGACCCTCATCAACTCGGTACTTCAAGGTGAGCTCAGCGCGAAGCGAGGGGTGGGACTCCTCATGGAGAGAGAACCGAGACGCGAGTCTCTACAGCCCTGATTTCCTCGCACAAAAACGATCCTTCGGTGCGTCCCTACTTCCGGAATGCCAAAACGCGAAACGCTCGCCGCCACCCCTTTCATCGCTGGAGTGGATGAGGCTGGGCGCGGACCGCTCGCGGGCCCGGTTGTCGCCGCCGCAGTCCTACTTCCGGAGCATTTCCAATTCGACTTGTTGGATGACAGCAAGAAGCTCACCCGCGAACAACGCCAGACCGCAGAGCTGGTGATCAAGGCGAGCGCCATTTTCACCGTCGTCGCGATTAGCCACGAAGACATCGATCGGCTCAACATTCTCAACGCCACATTGACCGCGATGCAACTCGCGTTGGAGCGGTTACACACCGCCCCAAAAGCCGCCTTGATTGACGGCAACCGCCTGCCGCCACTGGCTCCGGTCCCGTGCAGTGCGATCGTGAAAGGAGATGGAATCTACGCCAGTATCGCCGCCGCGAGTATCTTGGCCAAAGTTGAGCGAGATCGCCTGATGACCGCCTACGCCGACCGGTACCCGCAGTACGGATTCGATCGTCACTTTGGCTACGCCACTCCCGATCACCTCGCCGCGCTGAAAACGCATGGCCCATGCGAAATACATCGCCGCAGTTTCGAACCCATCCGCTCAATGGTCCTTCAGCCATGCCTCCTCCTCGCCGAATAGGTTCCGACTTCGAGGATAGAGCGGCGGACTACTTACTCAGCCTCGGCTGGACCGTGCTCGGCCGCCGACTTAAAATGCCGCACGGCGAGCTAGATATTGTCGCGATGGATGGCGAAGCTCTGGTCTTCGTCGAGGTGAAAAGCCGCGCCGATGGGTTCGCGGCGGAAGCGGTAACCCCACAGAAACAGCAACACCTCGCTCAAGCAGCCATGGCGTTTTGTCTCAAATTCGGGCTCTCGCCAGATTCTCCGATGAGGTTTGATGTGATCGCTTTCCAAGGCGATCACATGGCCCACCACCAGAGCGCTTTGCAGGATCTGGATTAAATCTAGTGAACGCTCGTGCCTTCTGGAGCTTCCGCCTCAGGGGTCAAAAGGATCGCGGTCCCGTCCGGCCCGTCGGCAGCGAGGACCATGCCTTGACTTTCTAAACCCGCCAACTTTCGCGGCTTAAGGTTGGTGACCACGATAACCTGACGACCTACCAAGTCCGCCGGCTCGTAGCTCTTTCGAATCCCGGCCAATATCTGCCGTCGCTCCTCGCCAATGATCACCTGGAGCTTTACAAGCTTCTCGCTGTTTTCCACGGGCTCGGCTTCCAAAATCCGGGCGACTCGCAGGTTCACCTTCATGAAATCCGTGATGTCAATCTCGGCGGGTGCCGCAGGGGCAGCCTTTGCTTTCGGGGTTTCTGGAGCGGGAGTTTCGGCCATGGGTGTTTCCTTTTTGGGTTGCAGTCGGGGGAAGATGGGCATCGGGTCGAGCAGTTTGCCGCCGAGGTTGAGTCGGCTCACATCCCCGATTTGATCAAAGTTCGTGGTGGCGTCTTCCGGCGCGTAACCCAACTGCAATAGCATCGCGTTCGCAGTATTCGGCATGACCGGACGGATCAAGCCTTCCACGCTTCGGAGGCCGAACAAGATCGAGGTCAGCACTCCTGGGAGTGCCGGATCGGAGTTCTTGGCCAGTTCCCAAGGCTTATTGTCCGCGATGAATCGGTTAAGCCCACGCACGATCTCCAAGGTGGCCTCCAAGCCATCATGGAACCGGTAAGTCTCCGCGGCGGTCAGGAACTTCTCTTTTTGCGTCCGCACCAGCTCAACGACGGTATCCATCGGCGGCACGTTAGGAATGTGTCTCTCCGTGAACTTGTGGACCATGGTGATGCTCCGGTTAAGCGCATTGCCCAGGTCATTCGCGAGGTCCGCGTTATACAGCTTCTCAATTTCGCTCATCGCGAAATTTGAATCGTTGTCGTACGGAAGCGACCGAATCAAGCTGAATCGAGCCACGTCCACCGCGATGTCATGAGCACACCCGGCTTCCTCGAAATGGCTGATCAGGTCCGCCGGAGCCAGCACGTTGCCCTTGGATTTGCTCATCTTCGCGTCGTTAAAGGTGAACCAACCATGGGCGATGATGGTCTTGGGCAACGGCAAATCCGCCGCCATCAGCATCGCGGGCCAAAGCGTAGCGTGAAAACGGGTGAAAATCTCCTTCGCCATCCAGTGGACATCGGCCGGCCACAACGAGTCCCAACCCTCATTCGGCCAGCCAGAAGCAGCGAGGTAATTGATCAGCGCGTCGAACCAGACGTACACCACCTTAGTGTCGTCGCCTGGCACGGGGATGCCCCACCCCGGGTTGTTGCGCGTGATGCAGATATCGCGAAGCCCCTGCTTCACGAAGCTGACGACCTCTGCCCTGCGCCCCTCGGGCATCCAAAACTCGGGGTTCGCCTCCGCATGTGCCAAGAGTCGATCTCCAAACGCGCTCAACTTGAAGAAGTAGTTCTCCTCACTCACTTTGCGAACTTCGTTCCCGTCCGGACTCTTGCCGTCCACCAGCTCAGACTCTCGCACGAAAGTCTCCGAGCTGACGTCGTACCACCCCTCGTACTTGTCGAGATAAACGTAGCCGTTCTTTTGCAGGAGAGCGAAGAGGGCCTGGACCGTCTCGCGATGCTGCGGACTCGTGGTCCGGAAGAAGATGTCGTAGTTGATCTCAAGTTGATCCGCCGCATCGCGGAAGGTCTGGCTGATCCGATCCACAAATGCTTGGGTGTCCTCTCCGGCGGCCTGCGCGGCCTCCAAGACCTTGAGCGCATTCTCGTCGGTCCCCGTGAGATAGGTGGCTTCCCCGCCCTGCATCTGGTGAAATCGCTTAGTAATGTCGGCCACGAGCATCGTCAACGCGTGCCCCGCGTGGGGGACGCTGTTCACATAGTATATGGGCGTGGTGACGTAAAACGACTTCGGCATGTAGCCGGAGTTTACTTCACGCGGCCGGTTTCCTCTAAGTACGCGTCGGACACGATCCAGCCTAGGATTGCCCCGCCGTAAACCAAGTTGCCCCCCCAGAGGAAGGTCTGCAAAGGGTCGATGGCACCTTGCGCAGCGCTAGCCCCTGTCAGCACCAGCGTCACCAATCCCACCCCCGTGATGAGGCGCGTGGCGCTGATGTCGTTCGTTCGCGACCAACCCGCCATAAATCCGTAGCAAAGCACGGAGAGCCAAAAGTTGAACGCCGCGATCACGCCGACCAACACTCCAACCGGCATGGCGGTTGCCGCCCCCGGCGTGACTGAGGAACTGAACCGCTGCACCAACCCCACGATGCTCAAAGCCACCCCAAGCACTACGCCGCAGAGTCCCAGCATGGCGATCAGACTCCAAGACCATGTGCTAATCATCGCCATCTCTGGGGCAACTGCCCGCTCCTTGGTCATGACCAAATAAGCCGAGGCGATCATCACCACGAAGGTTGCCACCAGCATCACGCCGCTATCGTTGCGCTCGTCCGCTTGAATATGGGGAATACGCCGCGAGCCCCGACTAATCATCGAGCTCACTTCCTCATGCTTCCGCTGATACAGGAGATTGCGCGCGTCCATTTGCACGGCGTGTGCGTACATTTCGAGTGCAAAAACAAGCTCGCCGCGCATTTTGGCGATGTCGCCCATGACCGCATACGGAATAGCGTGGGGCACCTGCGCGGCGATCATGCGACGGGCGATCCGCTCGGCCTCAGAAAGCCGACCCCGTGTGAGCAAGGCAGTCAGCTTGACAATTTCTTCTGCAGTAGGGCGAGGTGCGACTTTTGGAACGACGGGCTCGGGATCGGGCTGTTTCGGGACGACGCGGGCTTTTGGGGCAGCGCGCATCCGTTGCGCGGTTGGCGGAGGGGGGGAACTCTTTGGCGCCTTCGCGACCGCCTCCTGCCGATTTATCGCCTGCAATCGGTCATACGATTCGCGGCGAATCGGGTCAATCAGGGCTTCGTAAGCCTGCGTCACCCGAAAAAATTGCTCCGACGTCTCCCCGCCCGAGTTACGATCAGGATGCAGTTCGAACGCCAGTTTGCGATAGGCCGACTTGATGTCCCGCGGCGACGCCGTTCCCGGAATACCGAGGATTTCGTAGTGGCTGAGAGCGCTCATGGGCCGCCGGCGTTCTCAGCCTCCCGCATCGCCTCGGGGTACGCATTCACGATCGGCCCTGCCGCCGACAGAATCATGAACCCAAAGTAAATCATCACGCCCATGAGCACCAATACGCCGGTCGCGGTCGCGGTCTGCTTTGCTCGAACTGATGCTTCCTGCTCGTAGTATTCGGCGAGCTTGCCCATCATCTGATCTATCTCGCCGGTCCGCTCGCCGGTGGACATCATCTGCAGCACCGTGGAGTCAAACACATTCGTGACCGACAATGATTCCGTGATCCCTTTGCCTTGGCGCAAACTCTCGACCGCAGGCTGAATGGCCCTCTCGATCGCCAGATTCCCGGTCGCTTGGCTCGCCAAATCGAGACTCTCAGAAGGAGTCATGCCGCTTCGGTAAAGCGCGCCGAACGCCCGTCCAAACTTCGCCATTGCGAACTGGCGAGTGGTCGCGCCAAACCATGGAAGCGAAGCCAGAAATCGCTCGTATCCCGCTCGAATCTCGGCGTTTCTTCCCCCGTAGCGGAAGAACAAGAACATCCCGATCAGGACAGGCCCAAGAATGAACCACACCCTGGGCTCATGCAAGGGGGAGTTGAAAATCTTGCGCCCGGCGACTTCGGAGCCAATCCAGTTCGCGAGCAAGATAATGACGAACCCCGCTGCCGCCAAAAGCTTGGGATAGATCGTGGCCATCCGGTACTTGTTGCGCAGCGCAATCTCGGCTTCGAGGTAACCCGCAATCTCCGTGAGAGCCTGGACCACGAATCCACCCCGTTCCCCCGCCTTCAGCAAGGCTCGGTAGAGAGGGCTAAACGTGTTCGAGTAGCGATCGAAAATGGGCGAGAGGAATCCCCCTTTCTGAGTTTCATCACGAGCCTCGTCGCAAAACCGGATCAGCACGGGGTGCTGGGTCTGCTTCTGGAGGTTGGCAAAACACTCGTGCGGATTGATACCCGCGTTGAGCAGGATGGCAAGCTGACGCGTGAACACCGCCATCTGGGTGAGCGGCACAATTCCGTCTCCAGCATGGATGACTTGCCGTCCAAAAGGCACCGCGGCAGGATCCGCTTTGGGTTGAGGTGCCGGTGGAACTGCATTGAGTGGGTCGGCGGAAAGAGCCGTTTGAAGTTTATGAACCTGCAAGCCCCGCTGCTGCAGCACCACGCCCACCGATTGGAGGTCAGCGCCCATCACGGTGCCCTTCAAGGCCTGCCCTGCACCATCAACCGCCTCGTACTCAAAAATCGGCATTCGTTCCTTCCTCGTCATACTGACGACGGTCAGCGACCAATCGTTTGCCTACTCCAGCAGGCTGACGTGTTGACCCTCGTATTCATTATCGGCGAATGCGGCAACCTTGCCTAGTCCGGGGATCAGCAGGTCGGGAGCGAGATCAGCCAGCGGAGCCATCACAAATTTCCGCTCTGTCATCCGAGGATGCGGGATGCGCAGCGTCCTTCCGTCACTAAAATCAAACTCGTACACCAGCGAGCCGTAGATCAGGAGGTCCAAATCAATACACCGGGGACCAAACCGCGCTCCATCCACGCGTCCCATCTCCTGCTCAATTCGCTTGAGCGCACCCAACAACTCCCGCGGCGACAACGTGGTCTCGAAAGAGGCGACCCCGTTGACGAAATCCGGCTGATCGCGCACGTACATCGGCGAAGAACTGTACAACGGGCTCAAGCGAACGTCCGTGAAACAAGACCGCAAGTGAGCGACCGCCTCGGCAATGTTGCGCAAGGGTTCCCCAATGTTCGAACCCAAGCCCACCACTACCGGAACCATGGGCCTGTTGTACCCGTCGTTTGACACCGCGTCCCCGAACGGCGCATAATAGGGCTCACGTGGCGGGTGTAGCTCAGGGGTTAGAGCGCCTCTCTGTGGCAGAGGAAGCCGTGGGTTCGAGACCCATCATCCGCCCCAAATTAAAATCGAACGCCGACCAGGTACGCCGGGCTTTTCGCGTCGATTAAATAGAAGCCGAAGACCATCTCACGGTTCGAGTACGTCACGAAAGGATGCTTCTGGTGACCATCGGCTTGTAGTCCAAGTCCGAAACCATTCTCGAATCCAATCTTGAATCCGCCAACCGCATGCGCGTGGTTCTCGTTGGACCGAAAGCCGATCCCCGCGAACAGGTTCAGCCGGACCTTGCCGCTCGTCCAGTTCTTCTCTGCGGTGGCAGAGTAACCGGGGTTGCCGGTGCCTATCCCCTGAATGCCCACGCTCGCGAAGATCGCCGGAAACTTGTCTGTCTCTTTGACAAACCGGTAGCTACCGAGGAAGCGGAACGCGTTCTGCTCCAAAAGGTGCGCGATCCCGATCCGCAGATCAGGCGTAGCGCTGTACCAAATGAAAGTCTCCGCAGTGGTGGGAGTCGTCGGCGCATACACCGTGTTGATAAGCCATTTTCCCGAATCGGCCGAACTGGCCGCATATCCACCCGCCACTCACAGCGGGCAAAGAGCTTGGCCACTCTCCGGAGGTGTCTCTTGGCCCACCGCAAACATTGGGACTAATGCGGCGAGAGCGAGGAGCCCTTTTCTCAACTCCCCACCCCCACGCGGCGCAGTAAAATCTTCGACTTTAGCCATTTGCATCAAATCGTACTCTGAATGAGGCGCGTCTGTCTGCAGCGCCGTGCAAAGGCCCCTAGTGATCCCCGATTCCCGTGCATCTCGGCCCACCAAGAAGCCCCTCGAGCCGCGGAGAATCAGTGCTTCACTGGCCAGCGCTGACATACCTCTCCCTCGAAGGGAGAGGCGCATGCCAGAAGATCTTCAATCGCCTCCCAGCCGGTGAGGGTGAACCGCGCGGCCCCCATCGCACCGCGTACTACGGACTGGCCGATCCCCGATTCCCCAGACCCTTTCCCTCAAACCCCAACGGGGTGGCATATCCTAGCGAAGGGCGAAGCCCTGGAACCGGCCCACCCCAACCCGAGTCCTGAAAGAACGGCGTAACAAACCCTCGGGACAACCGCCCCCTTCGCGGAGAGTCTTCGGCATCCTCTGCCAAGCTTGCCGGTAATCTCCATCCCGTCGCGAACCTCGAGAGAAAAAGTGGATCAATTTACCAAGCGAACGATCTGGTTCTTCATATTCGCAAGTGTGATTGTGGGATCGGTAATCTCGTTGTTCCTCCGCGCATATGCGGTTGAAACGTCGCAGGGTAGCCGGGTCATAGGACCTCGCTGACCTTCATTCGCCCGGTTTTAGTTAGCGCGTGTTGTGACTCCCGCTCGCCTCGTCCATCGCGACGACCTATGTGCACACAACACGTCGGTTCATCAGCACAACCTGCCGGTATTCCGGCTGAACCACCTCTCCGTGCTTGTGAACCGACGTACTTTGTCCGTAGAGCACCTCTCCGTGCCCGTGAACCGACGCACTTTGTCCGTAGAGCACCTCTCCGTGCTTCTGAACCGGGTCTCCTAGTGCCTGAACCGGTCGGCTGTGCCCGTGAACTGGGTCACTTAGTGAATGAACTACCGCTCCGTGGCAAAATACCGACTCTCCTAGTGCCTGAACCACCTCTCCGTGGCAATGTTCCGCACTTCATCCCTGGAGCGCGAAGTTGCACTTCGCATTTATGGAACGCGAAGTTGCACTTCGCCGCCCACCGTTTGCTTATGATCTTGCCGCAGGAGCCCGAGTGCAACTCGGGGGTCCAAAAAAGCCGAGTGCCACTCGGCGCTCCACTAGCCGGGCTTTAAATAGCAACCGGAGCGCGAAGTTGCACTTCGCCGCCCGCCGCTCACTTCCCACATCGCCACAAGAGCCCGAGTGCAACTCGGGGCTCCCTTCTATGATTGCCGAGGCGCCCGAACCTAAACCGATTGACACGCCACCGCGCCAGCGACTAGACAACATGCCCCGCGACCAAGCGATAGCCAATGTACTTCCAAAAAAGACGCGGTACATCGGTACATTCAGTACATTCCCGTCGTCTCGTTCATCACCTTCATCACCCGACCAACGCCCACGATCCTCCCATTTTTTGAACAAAAAAGGGGAGGTGGCCGAAAGGCCGGAGGGGTTCCGCTAGCGCAAAACTACGACCGTTTCCGCCCGAACACCCTCAAACGGTTGGAGGAGACACAGGGGACGTACACGCCCCTTACTTGTCGATCTTCTCGATCAACTTGCCGAGCGCCTTGTGGGCGGCCACCAGGGATTCGGAAGAGGCCACCTCTTCCTTTAACTCAAGTGACGCCGTCTCCGTGAGTTGGATCCGGACGGTCGGCTGGCTCACCGCAGCGAGTTTTGTCTTAGCTCCGTACTCTGCCCGATCCTCGCGCACCTGTAGGACTCTTCCCCGAGTTGCCGGACGCTGAGCAAGCCAGACATCCACCACGCCTTCGATGCGGTCCACTTTGCCGTCGGCAATCTCCCGGACGTCATCGCGAATCTGCTCTAGCTTCGACCCCTGATCCTGAAGGGCTCGCGCTGCGAGCAACGTAAGCAGGTGCTCATAGCCGTAACGAGCGAATTTTGGTGAACCGAGTGGCGAGGGCACGACTCCCTGGGTGGTGTAGAACCGAAGGGTCCGTTTGGTGACCGGAGCCGCTCCGCGCGGCTGCAAGAAGCTATTAGCAGCGGATACCAGCGCGTCAACGGTGTAGGGGGGATGAGAACGATGTTCCTTTAATTTCAAGGTCAAAAATTACTTCCTCGCATCATCGAGATCGCGACAATGCGAGCCCTTATGATTGAATTACTCTACACTTTAGCAGGAAAAACCTTGCCCCTGGTACGTGCTTTTGGTCTTATTTGTTCGCAACAATACGACCGTGTATGGATAAATTTCGAGAGCGAAGACCAAATATTCCTATTGACGCTTCATATCTCGAAATGAGCGTTAATCAGCCCTATAACCAAGTCCTTGAAAAACTGTTAAGACAAAAACAAAAACCTCCGGGTGTTGCCCGGAGGTTCCTATTAACTCTGGTTACAGTCGAGTAGGCAGGATTCTCAACCGTCGCTGGGGATCTTCCCCTACCGATTCGCTGGCGAACCGCTTGGACTCGACCAACTGGTGCTGAACCCTTCGGATCCTCGCGCTTCGAGGTTGAAGCTCAACCGGCTTACCCGACTGATTCACCTGATCAATGGCTCGAGTAGTCTCTTCCAAAGCCTCCGCCTCGATATCGCTATCGAACTTCGGATTGTTGAGCAGTTCCTCCAGAGCGGCAAGAATCTGGGTGTAGGTGTTGGATTTCACCACCACGGTCGGCACCTGCTTGCCCATTTCCTTCACCTTCCCGGGCTTGTTCTGGATGGTGCTGCGGATCGCGATCACCGCATCCGCTTGGCTCAGGTCATTGGTAATG
Source organism: Chthonomonas sp. (assembly GCA_043754215.1). GTDB lineage: Bacteria > Armatimonadota > Fimbriimonadia > Fimbriimonadales > Fimbriimonadaceae > JAFLBD01. The sequence goes on from JAYUVF010000009.1 coordinate 51,219, forward strand.
AACGCAGCGGCTCGCTTGTCGCGAATCGCTCGATCAAGCCTGGTTCTGGCGATCCCGTAAGGGAAGATTCGCAAGAGCTTAGGCGGAGCTTTCGCATCTGCCGCAGGCGCGCGCTCAGGCTTCAACACCTTAACCGCTGACGCCTTTTGCTTTCGAGAAAGCGATGGATACTCGACACTCTCACCGTCCGCACCCGCGTCTTCCACGAGCTCTTCTTGCACGACCTCGACCTTCCCGGCCCCAGTCCGCACCCGGATTTCGGGGCGCGGCGGCACGCCGCGAAGGATGAGGTCCACGGTTTTCATCACATCGCTATGTACGGCCAACCGGTCGAAGTCCAGCAGTTCGATGACCACGTCAAAGGTCGGCGGAGCCTTGCGCTCCAAAACCGTCTTCTGGGTGCCGCGGCGCCGAGCTTCGTCGTCGCTGAGAGTCACGGCCTGGATGCCGCCCACCAAATCGCAAAGCGTAGGGTTAAGCATCAAATTCTCCAAGGTCTGACCATGCGCCGTCCCGACCAACTGAACACCCCGCTCGTTGATTGTTCGAGCAGCGGCTGACTCCGGTTCGGTCCCGATTTCATCGATGACGATAACTTCTGGCATGTGGTTCTCCACCGCCTCGATCATCACCGCGTGCTGCGAAAGGGGATTGGAGACCTGCATTCGTCGAGCGCTACCGATCGCAGGATGCGGGACGTCACCATCGCCCGCAATCTCATTCGAAGTATCGACGATGACCACGCGGCGATTGACCTCGTCCGCCAAGACGCGAGCGACTTCGCGAAGCTTGGTCGTCTTGCCAATGCCTGGCTTACCGAGAAGCAAAATGGACTTGCCCGACCGCACGATGTCATCAATCAGATCGATGGTGCCTTCCATCGCACGGCCCACTCGGCACGTCAATCCAATGATTTTGCCTTGGCGATTCCGGATGCAGCTGATGCGGTGCAGTGTCCGCTCAATGCCGGCTCGATTATCGAGACTGAACTCTCCAACTGACTTCACCACGAAGTCAATATCGTGTTCGGTCACCACCGCGGTGTCATAACGCTCGATATGATCTCGGTAGCGCACTTCTGCGGGTCGTCCGTAATCCAGCACGACCTCGATCACCGTTTCTAGCGCGCCAGAGTGCTGGAGCTTTTCGCGGATTACGGGGGGAAGGATATCGAGGAATTGAGGGATGCCGTCTGTGAAGATAGACATGTAGTCTTGGGGTTCTAGAGCCGCCATTTCATCGTTCAGGACGATGCGCCTCGGCGGGTTGTATGTAGTTTCTCGGCTTGAAGATTAAATCTCGTTCACATCAACGAGGGTCAGTTCTTTCGACTGCGTTTTACCCTGCGACCAGAAGGTCAACCGGACTTTATCCCCAGGGCGTTTGCCCGCCATGAACTTGACAAAGTCGAGACGCTCTTTGATTTCTACGTCGTCCAGCTTCGTGATGACATCAAATGCCCGTACTCCGGCCAACGCGGCTGGAGAACCCGCGGTCACCTGGGTGATTACTTCTCCGCTCTCGGGAGGTACCTCCCCGTATTGGATGCGGTAGCTCTCCCGGAAGCGGGGATACTTGAGAGCGTTAGGCTCTTGGATGATTTGGAAGCCCAGCACTCCATAGCGTGCGCGGCCGAATTTGATGAGATCGGCGATGATCGGCATAGCCCGGTCTATCGGGATCGCGAACCCAATCCCAATCGAGGTCCGGTCATTGCCAGACAGAATCGCACTATTGATCCCAACAACTTCGCCCTGAGCGTTCGCCAAGGCTCCACCAGAATTACCCGGATTGATCGCCGCATCGGTCTGAATCGCGCCCAACAGCACGCCCTGCCGATTCGTCGCCAAGTCGCGGCCCAAACTGCTAACCACCCCGACACTCAGCGTATGATCTTGCCCCAGCGGATTGCCCACTGCAATGACCCACTGCCCGACTTTAAGATCCCGGTTGCTCGTGAAGGTAGCGGGGGTAAGCCCCTTCGCCTCAATCTTGACTATCGCCAAGTCAGCAATATTGTCGGTCCCCTTCACGATGCCCGTGAAACTGCGTCCGTCGGATAGGTGGACCGTGATCCCCGTGGGGTTCTCACCCACCACGTGAGCATTCGTGATGATGTAGCCGTCTGTGCTGTAAACGATGCCACTGCCCGTATCTGCGGAGCGCAACGGTCCCCAGATCCCTTCACTTGTGGAAATCGTATCGATGCTGACGACCGAGGGCATGAGACGTTCTGCCGCCGCCGAGAAATCAGTCGGAACGGCCAAAGTGGTACGCGAAGCAAGCGTCGCCGGAGTCCGATCCACCACGCGGAATTGAGGAGAGCTCGGATTCACCCAAGTGTTGATCTGCAGGGCAATCACCCCGCCGACCAACGCTGCAAAACCCAAAACTAAGCTCTTCTTCATCGTTTATTCTTACCGCTTCGTGGCGACAAGCGTTCCCGATCAGCCTAAATCGGCAGTCCCGCGTCACGCAGGGACTCGAGAAGATCTCGAGTATCCGGCGCGCCGTTGTAAACCTTTTCAATCTCTCCGGCGGGATTGATCAGCACGTACGTTGGAAGCGCGACGATTTGGTACAGCTTGGAAGTGGATTTATTTGGATCCAAAAGCACTGGCAACTGTGCCAGCCCCTCTTCCTTCAAGAACACTTTCACGGTCTCCGCATCTTCCTCCGGGATCGTCCAGACCTGGAGCCCTTTACCGCCGTACTTTTGGTGAATGGCGAGGGTCTTCGGGAGAGCTACTTTGCAAGGGACGCACCACGTCGCCCAGAAATCAAGCAACACAACCTGTCCGCGCATATCAGACAGTTTCACCTTCTTGCCGTCGAGGCTGGTCATCTCAAAGTCCGGTGCCATCATCCCCTCGCTCAGAATTCCGGCATCGTCGGGATTGACTGGCTTCGTCTCGTCCTTCACTCGGAGTCCGGAAGGCGCCTTCGTACTGAAGGCGTCCGGCGCGAGCGGGGCGTTGACCTTGACATTCTCAAACTTCTCAGTGACGAGAATCGACCGCAAGCGGTCACTCGCGGGCAAACTCTCGGTCTCCTTCACGAACGGCTCGAACTGGCACTGAATCTGATCCACCAACCCGGTGGCATTGTTGATCTTGAGCTCGGTGGTGCCAAATCTGCCGATGGCCTTGAAACGAACTGTGGTGAATTCGCCATCTGAATTCGGGACCAAAATAACCGGGTCCACCTTGTCGACCAACCGGTGAATGTCGTTCCCACCCCGGAATAGCTGAAAAATGAGGGAGCCCGCCAGTTGGGGGTCTCGGATGTTCTCGGCTTCGGCGGTGGCCACCGATTTTGAGGCCAGCGTCAGCTTTCCGTTCGAACCGGCAAACTCGAGCACGTTCTTTCCGTCTGAAACCGAAGTGAAGGTCATCGTTCCGGTCACGGCAACGACGCGGTGCTTGTTTGGCGACTCCACCAGAATCAGTCGTTCGCTCTCCGCTTTCTTGGCCGTGTCTCCGTTAGTGATGAACTCCCAACGAACCGTGGACTGAAAGGTTTTGAGCTTGGCGTACTTATCCATGACCGCGACTAGGGCCTTCACGCCGTCGCCTTCCAGGGGCACGGGAGCCTTGATATCCGGCAATTCGACGGTCGCAGGTTGGCGAGCCGGTAGCGATCGCTGAGGCGCGCATCCGACTGCAAGCAGTGCGCACAGCCCGACCATGTAAGAACTGAGTTTGTGTTTCATGACTCTATGCATCAAATAAACCAGCGGCGAAGCTTTCTGGTTCGAAATCTCGGAGATCTTCTGCCTTCTCGCCCACCCCGATCAGTTTGATCGGGACCTTGAACTGATCGTAAACTCCAATCAACGCGCCCCCGCGAGCGGTGCCGTCGAGTTTCGTCAGGATCAAACCCGTCACTCCAGAGACGGCAATGAACTCTTCAGCTTGCCGAATTGCGTTTTGACCTGTGTTAGCGTCGAGCACCAACAGCACTTCATCCGCTGGTCGACCGAGTGCTTTCTCCAGCACTTTAGTCACCTTCCCCAACTCGTTCATCAAGTTCTCTTTGGAATGTTGCCTACCTGCGGTGTCAGCCAGCACCACGTCGTGCCCTCGCGCCTTCGCCGCCTGAATGGCATCAAAGATCACCGAGGCGCTGTCCGAACCAGGCAAACCGCGCACGATGTCCGCCCCTGTCCGCTCCGCCCAAGTCTCGAGTTGTTCAATGGCTGCAGCGCGGAATGTATCGCCCGCCGCAAACATAACCTTCTTCCCCTGCCCCGTCAGCCTCAATCCAAGCTTAGCAATGCTGGTGGTCTTGCCGACACCGTTGACGCCCACGAAGAGATATACCGTCGGGGCACTTGGAGATATCTTAAGGTTTTCTGCATCTTGCTGCCCAAATCTCGAGGCTATGGCAATTTTCAGTCGCTCCTTCATCGCCTGCGGATCGGTGATCTTCTCGTCCCGAACCGCCTTCTTCAATTCTGCAAGTATGCTTGCGCAAACTTGAACACTAGCATCCGCTTCCAAGAGCGCTTCCTCAAGATCATCGTACAGTTCGTCGTCAATGACCCCTCTCCCGAGGAGGCGATCGAACGACTGCATCAACTTCTTGAACATTGTTCTAGCAAGTATGACAGCCTAGGTAAACTAGTATCATGGCCTTCAAATCGGGTGATCGAGTACGTGTGGTGAGTCGTGAGGTAACGGCTGACGACCGAAAATCCAACCGCTATTTCGAGCACATGGCGGGCCTCGTTGGGGTCATCGAAAGCGTGTACAGCAGTGAGGAGGTCGCAGTAAAGGTGGATCCCGAGGTTTTGACTAACCCCGCGAAGGATGTTCATGCCGAGGCGACGCAGCGAATGAGGGACCGATTTATCTCGCAAGTTTCCGAAGAGGCGCGCTCCCAGCTGACGAAGGAAGAGATCGAATTCCCGGCAAACTTCGTGATACTCGCCCGGATGGTTGACCTCGAAGCCGCGATTTAACGCTCTACAACGCTTCGTGCCAAAATAGCGGGGAAGTTATGGCAGGCCATTCCAAATGGAAGAATATTCGCATCCGCAAGGGGAAGCAAGACGCCATCCGAGGCAAGCTTTTCACCAAGCTCGGACGCGAAATCATCATTGCGGCGAAGGCGGGCGGCGGCGACCCCTCCATCAACTCCCGGCTCCGCGTCGCCATTGAGCGAGCCAAGGAAGAGTCGCTTCCGAAAGAGAACATCGACCGCGCGATCAAGCGAGGTACCGGCGAGATTGAAGGCGAGGCCTTTGAAGAACTGGTGTACGAGGGCTACGGTCCCGGCGGATCGGCCCTAATGGTCGAGGTCTATACCGAGAACCGGAATCGCACCGTCGCCGAGCTACGCCACGCGTTCAACAAGAACGGCGGGACCATGGGCGAAAACGGCTCCGTGGCGTGGCAATTCAAATACGTCGGCCAGGTCATCGTTCCTAGAGAGGGGCTTGAGGAAGACGAAGTGACGCTTGCTGCCCTAGACGCGGGTGCCGAGGACGTCAGCTCTGATGAAGATAATTTTGTAATCGAAACCAAAATCGAACTGTTGCATTCGACCAACGATGGACTTTTCAAAGCAGGCATCGTCTCGAGTTCTGTTTCGCTCGCTCGCATCCCAACCAACTTCGCGACTCCGACGCCCGACGACACCCGCAAGCTCATCGGCCTCATTGACGCATTGGACGACCTCGACGACGTCAAGGAAACGTACGTGAATGTTGAGATTGCCGACGAGTTTTACGAGGAAGAGTGACCCCTAAGGCTCGCGTTCCTTGGCTCACAATCGCCATCCTCTTCGCGAATCTGGCGTTAGCCTTCGTGGTGACGCTGGGCGGGGGCGGCCTCGCGGAGCGGTACGGATTCCGCGCCGACAATCCAAATTTCCTCCACGCTCTGATCGGGCTTTTCCTTCACTGGAACCTCTTCCATCTGCTCGGCAATATGCTGTTCTTGGCCGCCGCGGGCTCCGCGGTTGAGCAGGCGGTCGGCAGCCTCAAGTTCGCCGCGGTGTATCTGCTCGGCGGAATCGTCGGTGTGCTTCTACACTGGGCTGTGTATCGTCAGGCCACCGATGCGGCCCCTTTGATCGGGGCGAGCGGATGCATTGCCTCGTGCGTTGGCTTCGCGGCAGTGCGATACGGTCGCACCAAGGTTGAGCTCCACAAGTCTTGGGGCGTTCCCGTTTGGGTCATCGCGGTCCTCTGGGTCGCCCTGCAGATCACGGGAATGTTTGTCCGACTGGGCGATGCTCACGGTGGCACCGCATTCGCCGCGCACATCGGCGGCCTGGGCTTCGGCATCCTGATGAGCCTCCTGATGAAGGCCCCACAATCTGGAGATCTTGAGCTGGCGCGACAGCAGCTCACCCAAGTATCCGCCCAGGGACCGCAAGCCGCGCTGCTAGCCGCACAGCAGATTCTCGAACTCCGACCAGATGATCCTGCCGCACTTGGGGCAGCCGCCGAAGCCGCCCAGACCTTAGGTGATCGGGCCACCGAGATTCCCCTCCGGCTCAAGCTCGTCAACAGCGATCTGGGAACGAGTGTTCAAAGGCTACTGGATCTCAAGGCACTTTCGCATCTCAGCGTATTGGATCGAATGAAGCTGGCCAGCCAGTCCGACGAAGCCACAAAACTCATCTTGCTGAAAAGCGTCGCCGCCGATTCTGCCAGCGACGAGCGACCGAACGCACTACTCGAACTAGGCTCCTTAGAACCAAGCGGAGGCTGGCTCAGCACCTTACTGCGGGAATACCCGATGCACCCCGCCACTCAAGTTGGGCGAAATCGAGGGCTCATCAAGTGAGCAAGTTTCGAACTTGGAAGCGGAAGCAGTTTCCCAAGATTGCCCCGTTTCTTCATGTGTTGGTCAGGCTTATCGGCAACACGCTCAAACTCCAGACCGAAGGTTGGGAGCGATATCGGGATCATGACGGTCCAGTTATCTTTTGCGCTTGGCACGGTCGGTCCTTCTTTGGCACGCTCGTCTTCCGCGATCTTGGCTACTGGGTGATCATCAGCCAAAGCCGAGACGGCGAGATGCAAAACACGATTTTTCGAAGATTTGGGTTCAAATCGATTCGCGGGAGCACCGGTCGAGACGGTGCGAGGGTGGCGATAGAAGGCATTCGCACACTCCGAACTGGTGCAAAGATGGCTCTTGCGCCGGACGGTCCACGAGGTCCGTCGGGCGAGGTCCAAGACGGAATCCTCCTAATGGCGCAAAAGAGTGGAGCGCTCATTGTCCCGATGGGGATGAGCGCTCAGCGACGCTGGATCGCCAAGAGTTGGGACAGGTTCGTGCTTCCCAAGCCGTTTTCAAAGGCGATTGTGATCTTCGCTGAGGCCATCCGCGTACCCGCCAAGACAACGCCTGAGGAGTTTGCTAATTTACGCAAGCAACTCAAGGAAAGCCTGGACGGAGCCGAAGCCCTCGCCGAACTGCGAATGGGGCACCCGTGATTGATACCCACTGTCACCTCAACGACTTCGCGGCATTTCCCGATGCCGCCGCTGCCGTCCAAGAAGCGCTCGATGCCGGGGTAGATCGGCTCATAGTGATCGGCATTGATGAAGAGTGGAGCGCCCGCGCGGTGAGCTTGGCGGAGCAATTCCCCGGGGTCTACGCGACCGTAGGTCACCATCCCAACAGCGCCGCCGACTTCACACCAGAGTCACTAGCTCGATACCGCGAATGGCTGGGCCATCCCAAAGTCGTCGCGCTGGGCGAGATTGGGTTGGACTACCACTGGAACTATGCTTCTCGAGATCAGCAGTTTCAAGCGCTAACGGCCCAAATGAAACTTGCGGAAGAACTCCAAGTCCCCGTGGTCTTCCATTGCCGCGAGGCTTACCACGATCTGCTGGACTTCCTCGAAGCCCGCCCGCCGGGGCGATTCTTGTTTCACTGTTTCGCGGGAGATGCGCAAGACCTCGAACGCGCCCTAGCCCTCGGGGCGATGATAGGGGTGGACGGGCCGCTTACTTACAAGAAGGCAGACGGCCTCCGCTCGCTCATCAGTTCAGTCCCAGCCGATCGCCTGCTGATCGAAACCGATGCGCCCTGGCTCACGCCCGAGCCATTCCGTGGCAAGCCCAACCACCCCAACCTGCTCCCGCTCATTCTCGCGCGGCTCGCGGAGGTTCGCGGCGAGTCGGTACAGAGCATGGAATCCACCACCACTGCAAATGCCGAGCGGTTCTTTGGACTCTCCGGCTAGTCTGCGACGTCTATTTCTAAGTGGACTGGGTTAAACTGATGCCTATGGTATGGACTTCTCGATTTTTGGCCGCATTGCTGTGCGTTTTGGCGCTCGTGCTGGCCGGATGTGCCGGCGAGGGCACCAATACCCCGACACCAGGTTCTTCGATCCGCGTGAGTCTAAGCGCGACGTCGGTGAACCTCAGCCCATCCAGTAACCATACTTTCAGCGCGACCGTGACCGGGACAAACAACACCGCTGTGTCTTGGAGCGTCGTCGGCGGCGCGTCCAATGGCGCAATCACTCAAGCCGGCGTCTACAGCGCCCCCGCTGAGCCAGGCACCTATACTGTGGTTGCCACCAGCCAAGCCGACCCCGGAATTTCCCAACGCGCTACAGTTCAAGTCCAAACCGGAATCAATCTGACCATCACGCCCCAAAATCAGCAGATAAAGCTCGGCGATATCCAGCAATTCACCGCCGTGATCACCGGCAATGCCAACACCAATGTCACTTGGCTCGTGCAAGGCTCTGGCGCGGGCGGCACAATCAGCCCGGCTGGCCTCTATACTGCGCCGCTAACGGCTGGTACTTACACCGTCTCGGCCCGCTCTGATGCCGACGCCACCAAGGTCGTCAGCACCCAAGTCACCGTCATCCCCGGCACCGAGGTTCGCCTTGACAGCCCCACGACCCTGCTCACCAACGTCCCAGGCAGCACTGTTCAATTCACCGCGCGAGTGGTGGGCAACACGAACCAGAACCTGACATGGTCGGTGGCCGAGGGCGCCAACGGCGGCACGATTACTCCTGAAGGCAAGTGGACGGCTCCCGCAACGCCAGGAACCTACACCGTAGTCGCGACCAGCGTCGCCGATCCTACCAAAACCGCGACGCGCACCGTGAAGGTCGTGGCAAACGCGAAAGCCGTCATCGTGATCGCCGGGCGAGGCGAGGTGACGCTCTCATTGAATTCCACAACGGCGCCAAATACGGTGGCGAACTTCGTGAGCCTCGCGAACGCGGGCTTCTACAGCGGCATCAAGTTCCATCGCATTGAGCCGTCCCTGATTCAAGGCGGCGACCCGCTCACCCGAACGCTCGCCATCGACGACATCCAAATCGGCACCGGCGGCCCTGGCTACACGATCCCGTTTGAAAACACCGGTATTCCCCACGTTCGTGGCGTGATCTCCATGGCTCGAGGTGCATCGCTGGATAGCGCAGGAAGTCAGTTCTTCATCGTCAAGACGGACACTCCAATGTGGGATGGACAGTACGCCTCGTTTGGCACGGTAGATACCGGCATGACGGTGGTGGACAGCGTGGTGATCAGTGACGTCATCACGAGCATCACGATCCAGGAGTAAGGGGAGAGGCGCAGGGAGCATCCCTGCTCCGTCGTCCGTTTCCAACGGTCCATGTTGACCGCGCCAATCCCTATTATGGACGATTGGCGCGGTTTTGCGTTATCTTGGGACCAATGGAGGTCGTTTTTTCTAGAGTGCGCGAGTATGGTCGCGCTTTCCCATCGTTGAGTTCAAGATTTCGTACTTTCCGCGAAAACACTCGCCGAACCCAAAAACGCTCCGCTAGCGATCGAAAAGCGCGAC
>JAYUVF010000010.1:0-23217 GCA_043754215.1 Chthonomonas sp.
CCGCACCAGGTGGCCCAGAAGTCCAGAACCACCACGCTGCCACGGTAGTCGGAGAGCTTCTTCGCCATGCCGTCGCTGTTCCACTTGAAAGTGATCTCGGGGGCCGTGTAGCCCACAAGCTTGCCTCGACCGGCCGGGGAATCCATCTGGCGGATCGTGCGCTTCAAACCCGAAACTACGCGCGGTTCTGGCTTGGCGGCACCTTCAGCCGCCGCTAAGGTCGCCTTCGCGCCTGCGGCAAATTTCGCCCACAGCTTATCGGTGTCCTTGTGGCCCGGATTGGCATCAACCCATGACTCCCAAACCGAGTACGCCATGCCGCCCACGTTGGGGGCGACTCCGCCCTCCACCAAATCTGCGTACATCGTCATGTTCGCGATGTCCAGCGCGCTGCGATCTGCCGCTGCCGAAACCACCCGAGCCACGCTCGCGCCCTGCATCGTGGTCATGCTTTCCTTGGCCATCTTGTGCTTCAGAACTTCCTTGACCGAAGAGCTCACTTGCCCGTTCGACATCGACTTTCCGTCACGGCTTTCGATCACGGAAACCATCGCCTTCACAATCGCGATTTTGAAGCCGTCCGCATCGCCCGAAATCTTCCAGGTTCCAGTCTGCTTGACCAACCCCGCGTAACCCGCGCTCGTCTCGCCCATCGGACTGCCTGCCAAGGTCATCGCCTCATCCACGTTGATCTTGGTGTAATCAATCTGCCCGGCGTACTTGTCGGCCGCGCCGTAGTAAGTCTCTTCGGTCAGATTCTTCGCCTGGCTCAGCGCGTTGATATCGGTATTAAATGCTTTCATCGCATCGGCGACGGGCATGGTGGTTTGAAGAAGCGCGAGGAGCGTAAGGCTGCTCGCATATGCACTCGTAAGGACACCCATAACAAATACTATAGTCGAAAAAGCTGGAAACTGGTTCCACAAATTGGAGTTACCGCTGCTTCAGTCCGCAGTCGGAGAAGCCCTGCGTTTGCGAACCGCGATTCCGACGAGCATAGATCCGAGGAGAAATCCAGAGGCGGGTTCAGGGACAGGGGAAGACATCATGAATCCTACGGAGCGCCCCTGGTAAGTTCCATCACCGACAATTTGAATCATTCCATTTCGGATCTGTACGTCTCGGGCGTAGGTGTTCCCAAACCCTGCGAGGTGTGCACTTAGGTCCGTCCAAGTCGCGGCGGATCCGAACCAAAGGCTGGCTTTACTGGCCTGATTGGCGACGTAAACGGTACCAACCTGCACTCCTTGGTCAATCCCAACCGCTTCAGATTGCCACGCGTCCCCAGGGGCCAAGCTCACGTACGAGTCTGCGGTGCCCCGCCAAAGAGCAGCCTGGTTCCGTACATTCCCTACTTGCTCACCATTCGAGATGTCCTTTAAAGACGAGCTGCCGGTCGGTCCACCCGGGTGAAGATTGACCATGCTTTCCGCGGTGCCGTGCCACATCACCCCTTCGGACCGGCTTCCAAGCCCGTCGAACATCTCAATCGACCCAACTTGATACATGCCATCGGTGGCCTCAGCAACAGAGGATCTTATCAAACCGCTCTGAGGGTGCAAGTTCACGTAACTGGCAGCCGTGCCACGCCACAAAGTAGCACGCAACTCGCCGTTGCTTAGCCAACCAACTTGCTGCCCATTTGAAACGTCTCGCGCTTGTCCAGTCATCACGGGCGATGGGGTGAGATCAACGTAGTCGTTTGCACCCCCATGCCATAAAAGCGCACGCTGGAGATTATTGAAATGTGCGCTTCCTGTGACGTAGCTCTGATCAATCCCTGTCACCTCGGGCAACGTGCTGCCACTTGGGTCCATCGGCGTAGTAACTCCAAGTGTTCGGACAAAAGTTCTTGAGCTTGATCCAAACCGATTTCCCAGTAATCGATCTCCTGATATGCTCGCCATTCGGGTCTGAGAGAATCCCGTCGGGTTGATCAATTCGACCGTCCAAGCCGACTGCGCGCCGGCGGTAGCCGCCAAGAACATCATCAACAAGAAGCCGCGTGGTTTGCGAATCACAGAGTCAGCATACAATCAATTTGCCCGATTTGAGAAAATTGGCCTTAAAATCACCCCCAGCCCCACCCAGCCACTCCCAGCTAAAATAGAACATGGAATTCCGAGAAGGCTTGAGCTTCGACGACGTGCTCCTCATCCCGAAGCGCACCTCCGTCCTCCCCAGCGAAGTAGACACCAGCACGCAGTTCCTCCCCGGAATCACCCTTCGATCCCCCATCGTCAGCGCGCCGATGGACACCGTCACCGAATCTAGACTCGCCGTCGCCATCGCCAGAGAAGGCGGCGTCGGCGTCATCCACCGCAACATGAGCATCGAGCGGCAGGCTGAAGAAGTCGACCGCGTCAAGCGATCCGAGCACGGGGTCATCACTAACCCGATCAAGCTCGAGGCCGACAAGCAGATCAGCGAGGCCATCGCGCTCATGGACCGCTTCCACATCAGCGGCGTCCCCATCGTCGACAAGCAAAACAAGCTCGTCGGCATCCTCACCAACCGCGACATCCGCTTCGAAACCAACTTCGACCGCCCCATCAGCGAGCGCATGACCACCGGCAACCTCATCACCACCGTGGTCGGCACCAGCCTCGATGAAGCCCAAGCCATCCTCGCCGAGCACCGCATCGAAAAGCTCCCGGTGGTGGACAAAGACGGCCATCTTATGGGCCTCATCACCATCAAAGACATCATGAAGGTGAAGCGGCACCCCGGCGCGACCAAAGACACCAAGGGCCGCCTCGTGGTTGGAGCCGCCATTGGCGCTCTGCGCGAACCGTACGAAAGAGCTAAGGCCCTCCAAGATGCGGGCGTTGATTTCATCATGATCGATGCCGCCCACGGACACTCCGATGGCGTCATGAACTGCCTCAAGATGCTGAAGGAAAAGCTCCCCGACCTCAAGGTTGTGGCCGGAAGCGTCGCCACCCGCCAAGCCGTCCGCGATCTCATCGCCCTCGGCGCGGACTCTCTCCGTGTGGGCATCGGGGCCGGGTCCATCTGCACCACCCGCGTCGTCGCCGGCATCGGCGTCCCCCAGTTCAGCGCCGTCATGGAATGCGCCGAAGAGGCCGCCAAGCACGGCATCCCTACTATCGCCGATGGCGGCATCCGGTCGAGCGGGGACGTGGTCAAGAGCCTCGCCGCCGGCGGAGACTGTGTGATGATGGGCAACATGTTTGCCGGCTGCGACGAGAGCCCAGGCGAGACCGAAATCTATCGCAACCGCGCCTACAAGGTCTACCGTGGCATGGGCAGCATCGGGGCCATGAAAGAAGGCTCCAGCGACCGCTATTTCCAGATCAAAGACAACGCCTCCGCCATGGTCCCCGAAGGCGTCGAAGGCCGCGTCCCCTACAAAGGCATGGTCGCCGACACCATGGCCCAAATCATGGGCGGCCTGAGGTCTGGCATGGGCTACTGCGGCGCGTCTTCGTTATCTGCTCTTCGGGAGAACGCCGAATTCATCAAGATCACCAACGCCGGCCTGTTGGAGTCGCATCCGCACGACGTGGTGATTACGAAGGAGCCGCCAAACTACTCAAGTCCGTGGGGAGCAAAGGGCGGCGATTAGTGCCGATAGGAGCGCGGAGTTGTTCTCCGCCTTCGGACCGCGAAGTTGCACTTCGCCGCCCGCCGCCTGCTTCCAATCCCGTCGCTGGAGCCGGAGTACAACTCCGGGGACCAACAAAGCCGAGTGCAACTCGGCGCTCCAATCGCAAGTCGCTGAATCACTTCGGCGCGCGAACCAAAGCATGATGAGAATAGAGCCGACATGTTGAGTGCACTTATAGCGGCCCGCACGGCATCCCCGATGATCATAACCACCGGCGAACTCGCGGTCGGCATGTACTATCGCGGATCGTGGTCCTCGATGGATTCGCCAATTACGAGCGAATCGACGACTCCTACTATCAGCGCGGCCGCCGTGAGAGCGGCAAACCGCCAAGATTGCTGGCTTCTCACGCTCAAGGGTAAAGCGATCCGTACTGAGAATGCAATCCTGCCGTTCGTAAGTGGTGATACAGCGCACTCGGGGTGGTTTTTGCGCAGGACCATGCCGCATGTCGTTTGGTTCGGCGACCGGCCGACCTCAAAGTGGAAGTCTCTGAGCACGCATTCCACACGCGAAGTCACCATCGTCAAGCGGTTTCTTCGACAGAAGTCCGTATCGATGCCAGCACCGACTATTCATAGGATCGTGCGGGTTGACCTAAACAGCGACGGCCGAGACGAAACCCTGATCTACTTTGGCTGCGGCCCACTAAAGTCAATGGGTAGCGAACTTACCGGTCCAATTGGCAACATCAATCCCGCCTTTACGGGCGAGTTACTGGTTTCGATCCAGGGCGGAACCGAGGTGGTCAAGCCTCTTTATTGGGAAACGTCTAACATACATGGAGACAGTAGCGGCTTAGATGCTTTTACCGAGTTTGGTGGTGCCTGGAATCTAGACGGTCGCCCAGGGTTAGAGCTAATTTCTTTCTGCCATCGAACCTATTCGACGGGCGCGCGCATTATTCAGTTCACAGGGAAGGGCGAAGGGAAAGTGGTGGCAGAAGCCGGAGGGTATCGCACCGGCCCGTGACCCTCTACTCCGGATTCTGCCGTTGGCACATCGCTTCGGCTCGAGGGATAGAGTGGGCCGCCTTTGTTTCATGGCCAGGATAACTATCAACTCCCTGCGTCCGGAGTTTTCCTCCGGCACCATTCGGCGACCCAATAGTGGGAGTATTGGCAGGGAAGCGCGGCTTCTTTACTCGTCATCCCCGCGCAGGCGGGGACCCAGGGGTTGGAATCGCGCCTGCGCGTAACTCACGAGAGCTTTGCGTTCCTGCGTTCAAGGCTAGGCCCGGCGCTTGCGGATGATCTCCACCACTATCAGGACCACCAACAGCACTGCCATGATGAGATGAGCGATTGGGGGGAGCACGAAGGCCAGCACCACCGCGCCCACGCAACCGATCACGGGCAATACGGGCACTCCTCGAACGTCGAGCGGGACTCTAAAGGGCCGCTCCTGATTTGGCTCCGTCTTTCGCAGGCGAATCAATGCGACGTTCACACCGGCAAAGGCAAGCAACGCGCCAAGGGATGCCAACCCGCCAATTGCCGCCGTATCGCGCAGCGGCAAAATGAGCGCGGCCCCCACCATGCACAAAAGGGAAGCCGCCCACGGCGTCTGGCCCTTGCCCGAAACAACGGCCAGAAATTTCGGCATGTCTTTTTGGCGGGCCATTCCCAAAACCATGCGGCTCGTCCCGATGATGCTGATGAGGCACGTATTTGCAGTCGCGAACAGCGCGATCCCGCCGAGAACGGGAGCGAACCTACGATCTTTGGCCGCGACCGCATCGGCAAGAGGTTGCTGGCTTTCCGCCAATTTCTCCGGCGAGAGCAGGGCCACCGCCGCGAGCGAAACCAAGATATATAGCAGCGTTGAGATCCCTAGCGAGAGAAAAAGGGCGCGCGGAAGGTCGCGGGCCGGATCCTTGGCTTCTTCGGCAACGTTGGCGATCTGCTCAAATCCTAAGTAGGCAAAGAAGACAAGACCCGCGCTCATGAAGATGCCGGGCCCGGGAGTGAATGCGGCCGGGCCCGGCGCGGTTCCTCTCGTGAAGCCCAGCCAAACCACGAAAATCAGTCCGGCCGCTTCAATCAAGGTCATGATGATGTTCACCCAGCTCGATTGGGCGATGCCGACAATGCTGACCGCGGTCGCCACCGCCAACAAACATGCGGCTACAAGCATGGGTGGGGCGTCATAGAAACCTTTGAAGTATCCGGCGAACGCGGTGGCGACGGTGGCGGCGGTACCCATGCCCCCGACAATGAGCACCGAACCCGCAAAGCGCGAGACCCACTCATGCTTCGGGAAGGCTTTCCGAAAGTATGTGTACTCCGCCCCTGCCTTCGGATACATGGTCGAAAGCTCGGCAAACGAAAGCCCCGTGAGAAGCGCGATGGCCCCCGCCAACAGAAATGTCATCCACAGCGCGTCGCCGGCAATCCCTGCGGCCTTGCCGATGATGGAATAGATGCCCGCCCCAAGGATCAACCCGGTCCCGTAGAAAGTCAGACCGGCGAGGCCAAGGGACTTCTTTAGCTCTGCCATGCTTCTACAGACATACGGTTCAAATGGGGCCCTTCCTACGAAATCGGGGCACTTGCCTAGCCCGGTCTAGAAACGGGACGGATTTTCCCCCCAACGCCCTCATCTCCCTCCGCCGGGCCTGCAGGAGCGAGGGGGAGATGGGTCCGCCAAAACTGAGGTAACAATCCGGAATGTCCGACAAGCCCAACTGGGCTCGCGCAAATCAACTGCGCAACGAAGCGAGCAGAAGCGAAAGGCGATTCTGGAAGGTTCTTCGGGGCGACCAGATGGGGGTCAGGTTCCGGCGACAGTACCCCGTCCCTCCTTTCACGCTTGACTTCTACTGCCCCGAGCTCAAGCTAAATATTGAGCTGGATGGAGAGCAGCATAACCCCGAAGAGGACGCCAAGCGCGATGCGCAACTCAAAGCAAAAGGCATTGAGGTCATCCGCATTCCGAGCTTAGAAATCTGGGACAATGTCCGCCTTACCGAAATCGGTGATTACATCTGGCGTCGCGTTCAAGAGCTAAAGGCAGAGCTTCCAACAAAGGCGGACCCCTCATAAGCCCCCTCGCCCGGAGGGAAGAGGGGGTTGGGGGAGAAGGGCGCTTGCGGACGTTTTTCGTGCGTACGAAAGGGTTCAGCCCATCCAGTGAACCTTGTCGTCTCCGAGCAGGCACTGCTTGTAGTTGAGCTGGCCGTCGTGGTACCAAACGTGGCTCACCGCGATGTGCGCGAGGGTGAAGAGGGGGGCCTCCATCCCCCAGGGAGCCATGACGGACGAGTTGAGGGTCTCGTCCGACGCGCCGTTCACCGTCGCCGAAAACTCTTCCGCCGCCTTTGCCAGCGCGGCCGCGGCCTTCTCTCGGGTGTCGGTGTGGGTCTTCGCTAGCTCAGCCGTTTGCTCTTCGCCGAGCTGGCCAACCTGGCCGCCGATGGCGTTGGTCACCCAATTCATCATCGCGATAGTGTCCGCCGTAAGCTCCGCTGCATTCCGCGTGCAGCCGCCAAATCCCGCCGTCCATTTGTCCTCCGGAATCGCGTTGATGTCGGCGGTGTACATGTTCACCAATCCGCTCAACCAACCCGTCAAATACATCCGCGCATCAAGTCCTTGAGTCAATGTGTTCAAAGTAGTATCGCCTCTTAAATCCTAGCCGAGAAGATGGACCGGTGTCAAGATATTGAACCCACAGACCGGCTCGCTGCGATTCAGTGCTTCAGCGGGAGCGATCAAAACGCATGAGCGAATGACGCCGCCGTGGGACCTAGACCCAAAAGCCGAATCTTATTCGGCCTATTCGTACAGGATTTTGCGTCCGACGATATAATGCGAGTGATGATCAAAAACCCGACAGTCTTTCGAGGTGAACAACTATAAAGCCAGGCTTCCGACGATATCCGCCACGGGACGAAGGCCCACCCGTCAATGAGCGCGTATTGCGGTTCCGTGAGATTCGCGTGATCGGCGCAGAAGGGGAGCCGCTCGGCATCATGCAGAGCCGCCAGGCCCTCGCCGACGCCAAAGCGATGGGACTTGACCTCCTCATGGTCGCCCCAAATGCCGTGCCTCCCGTCTGCCGAATCGTCGACTACGGCAAGTACAAATACGAAACTGAGAAGCGAGAGAAGGAAGGGAAGCGCAAAGTTCAGGACGTAAAGGGTATAAAGTTACGTCCGAATACGGCAGCGAACGATTTGAACACGCTCCTGCGCAACGCCCGCAAGTTCCTTGAAGAAGGGGACAAAGTGCGAGCGGTGTGTCAGTTCCGTGCGAGAGAGATCGCTCACCCAGAAATCGGACTGAGACAGATGGCCACGATTGCCGAACGACTCGCAGACCTTGCGATTGTCGAGAAAGCAGCCTCGCTGGACGGCCGACAAATGGTGATGGTGATGATTCCAAAGCCGAAGAAGTCGACCGAAAAGGCGCCAGAAAAGTCTTCGGACAAGTCTACGGAAGGAAAGAAACAAGATGCCGAAAATCAAGACACACAAGACGGCAGCGAAGCGGTTCAAGATCACCGGAACGGGGAAGATCACTCGGAGGAAGAGCGCGAACAACCACATGTTCTTCCACAAGAGCAAGAGCCAACGACGCCGTCTTGAAAGCGAGCCCGTACTCTTCAAGGGTGAAAAGGCCCGCGTTCGCCGCATGCTCGTTATCTAACGAGTGCGCTCATTTGTAGTGCCGCAAACTCTACCGCCACCGCCCTTCGGGGCTGGGAAGCTGGTGCGGCCGTTCTACCGAAAGGTGGACCTGACCTAAAAAGGAGGAATATAGAATATGGCCCGTATCAAACGTGGCTTAATGCGCCACAAGCGCCACAAGAAGATTATCAAGAAGGCGTCCGGCTATTTTGGTCGGAAGAAAAACGTCTTCCAACGCGCTCACGAGCAGGTGATGAAATCGGGGCAATACGCCTTCCGAGACCGTCGCCAGAAGAAGCGCGAT
The DNA here is from genome assembly GCA_043754215.1 of Chthonomonas sp. GTDB lineage: Bacteria > Armatimonadota > Fimbriimonadia > Fimbriimonadales > Fimbriimonadaceae > JAFLBD01. The sequence continues at coordinate 8,566 of JAYUVF010000010.1, forward strand.
TTTCGCCAGCTTTGGATCGTGCGAATCAGCGCCGCCTGCCGCGAGAACGGCGTGCGCTACAGCGCGCTCATTGATGGCATGAACAAGAAGGGCATTACGGTCAACCGGAAGATGCTCAGCGAGTTGGCGATTGCCGACGCCGCCGCGTTCACCGCGTTTGTCAAGCACGCGACTGCGTAATCGCTATCAAACTCCCCTTCGAGGTTTCCTCGGAGGGGAGTTTTTGTATTTAGAGCTTCGGCAAAATGGCTTCCGAAAATGCGTCGAGGCTGCCAGAGACAAAGTCCGCGCCTGCATTGAGGAACTCGTGCGGCTCGCTCAGCGCTTCTCTGCCGCCGATTCCGATTCGAAATGCCCGACCGGACTTAGTTCGCTCCGAAACCAACTCAGCGATGCAGGCACACGTGGCCTGACGAGTTCCGGGCTGGGCGCACGCGATCATCACCACGTCGGGCGAGTGCTCTCGGATGCTGGACAGAAAACTGTCGTTAGGCACGTTTGCGCCCAGGAAGATCACGTTCCACCCGCTGAGGCGGAGGTAATCGCTGATCATTCGGGGGCCAATGCTGTGCCAATTGCCGGCCACGCAGCCTACTAGGGCACTCTTACCAGATCGCTTCACAGTTGGGGCGTAGTGAACGACCCTCGCCATCATTCGCTCCGTGATGGCGCTGGCTATATGCTCCTGCCCAACGTCGATGGCTTCCACCTCGTACCACCGGCCGATGTAGTTCATGGACTCAGCGATGACCTTTTGGTAGATGTCGATCAACGGCACAGATTGGTCCAGCAACTGGTCGATCAATTTTGCGCAACCGGCTTCATCGGCTGACGTCGCGGCTCGGGCATACAACTTGGATATCTCTTCAAGATTCAGCGTAGCCGCCGGACCCTGATCCGAAGACGCCAGGAGTTGGAGCAGAGCAGACTCCACCTGGGGACCGTCGAGTCCGTAGAACACCTGGCGACCGATCTTGGTGGACTTCACCAACCCCTTCGCCTTCATCTTGGCGAGGTGGTTGGAGACGTTCGGCTGCTTCATGCCTGTGCTTCGCACCAGGTCCGAGACGCTCTGCGGCCCCGACCGAAGAGCGGTCAGGATCTGCCGCTTCGAGGGTTCGGCTAATTCTTCGATGAGCAAAAGCATAAGTGTCCAGTGATATTATGCCACCTCGTAGCGTATTCACAATGGTTGCCGAAGTAAAATAGCGAGGCGAAGAAGCCCCCGCCTCAACGTAGAGACGACTATGATTTTTGAACTAAATTCTGAAGAAGCCGCATTTATCTCCCGCGTCCGTGATTTCGTAAATGAAGAAGTTCTCCCCAACACCCGCGAATGGGAGTCAAACACCGCATTTCCAGACTCAATCTGGCCCCGACTCGGTGAACTAGGCCTTCTCAGCATGACCCTCAGCAAAGAGCTCGGTGGCACTGGGCGTTCCTGCGCTGCCTACGTTGAAGCCTGCCGAGAATTGGCAAAGGGCGATCCGGCGCTGAGCATGAACGTAGCGGCAATCAACGCGTTGTGCGTGTCCCATATTGAAGCATTTGGCACCCAGGAGCAGAAAGACAAGTTTTTGCCTGGCATCGTCAAGGGTGATATCAAGCTGGCGTGGGGGCTCACGGAACCAGACGCAGGCTCTGATGCCCGTCGAGTGCGAACTCAAGCTACCGCCATACCGGGCGAGGAAGGGAAGTTCCATCTCAATGGCGAGAAGATGTTCATCACCAATGGCGGCAAGGCGGACTTGATCATCACCATCGCCAACGTGGACCCGAGCGTCAGTGCGGACGGGAAGAGTGCATTCTTGATGGAAACTAACCAGCCGGGCTGGAAGTTTACGGAGAGAATTCACACCATCGGAGTGCGGGCCAGCAACACGGTTCGGTTCGAGATGAACAACGCGGTCGCCTGGCATACCCCGTGCACCTTTACGGAAGCCATTGGTTTGTTGTACCGAGGGCGGCTCGGAATCGCCGCCATGGCGGTCGGTATTGCCGAGAAGGCTCACGAACTTGCTACGGCCTACAGCGCTCAGCGTGAGCAGTTCAATCGAAAGCTCAGTGACATGCAATCTGTACAGAACATGATCGCGGACAGTGAAGTTGAGATTGAAGCCGCACGGCTGTTGGTGCACAAAGGCGCCGTTATGCTCGATCAGGGGTTGGATGTGGTCAAAGCCAGTTCCATCGCGAAGCTCTACGCCAGCGAGTGCGCAAATCGGGCGACGAACCGCGCGATTCAGATTCACGGAGGCCGCGGTATGACCTTCGAATACTTGGTCGAGAAGCTGTGGCGCGACGCCAAGCTCACCGAAATCGGCGAAGGTTGCAGCGAGATTCAGCGTATGGTGATCGCCAAGCAAGTCCTCAAGTCGCTGAAATAGTCAAAAAACCGTGCTCAATGCGGCAGTGATCCGTCCATCTACTCGCGAAAACGAGTAAAACGAGATGATGGTCACTGCCGCTTTAATGACGATGGCGATTGCCGGGGCGCACGCCCCCGCCGCCTCCCCTGCCGCCGAAGTATTGGTGAACCGAAAGTTCGTCAAGGGCGAGTACAACAGCTACCGCATGAACGCGTTGTTGGTGGTGGAGTTGAAGCAGAAGGGCCTTGAGACCTTTATCCCCACCGAGACGGGATACGAGTACGCATTCAATACTCAGGTCCACTCAATCGACCCAGATGGAAACGCTTCGATGCGATACGATCGCGGCCCCACCTATCGGATCGATCAGGATTTCGCGAACGGGACAAATAAGCGGGTCAAGGAATCGGACGCGCTTAAGTACGACATCATCCTCACCCCAATTAACCACTTCATTGAGGCAAAAGAGGTCAAACCAGCGACCAAGCCCGGGGCAAAGCCAACGGCCAAGTTCTTCCGTCCTGTCCAAGGGATGCCGGGTGGTATTCAACTCACCGATATCCTCGCCGGACAGTACATCAGCGACCTGTACCGCCTCTCGTTGTTCGTCGGGTCCCTCGACAGTTCCTTTGACTTTAGCCCCAAGTTGCCCGAGGAGCCGATCAAGGTTGGCGACACGTGGCTTGCCACCGTCAGCTACCAACCACAGAAGCTCAGTGGTACCAATCGCCAGCAAGTTCAACGGCTGGACATGACCTATCGCTACGACGGGCCGATGACGGTAAACAACAAAAAGATTGAGCGCATCAGTGCGACGCTGGGTCTAGACAACGACCTCGTCCCGTTCATCAATCAGACCTACGGAATGTCAACCTCCGAGAGCCCGCTGAAGTCATTCCGACTCAAGTTTGATTCCAAACTCACCTTCGATTTGGAGCCGAAAACGTTCAAGACGCTGCGTGGACAGGCCATTTCAAACGGTCTCGTGGTCGTACAGCTCAAGGGTGAAGATGGGAATTACGGCGAACGCAAGATCACGGGCGAGTCTAACTTCGTGCTCCTTGGATCGAAGATCATTCCTGTGAAACCCGCCGCAGGAGGCGCGCGTCCGCGATCAGGTCGGTAGTGGGCTTCGCCTAGCCATCAGCTTCGGCGCGTTGCTGGGGCTAGGCACCCTCGCCTACTTGCTTCCGCCCGTGTCCGTTCCTTGGACTTGGGCGTGTGTCCTCATTGGGCTGGCGCTGTTCGCGGAAGTGCGACCGGTCCATTTTGAGCGGGAAGGGGTCTTCATGACCCTGTCGTTACCTTTCATCGCGGGCTTGCTTCTGGTCGGCGGTCCTGTGGCCGCAACCTGCGGAGAAGTGATTGTGCTGCTTGGCGCCACGCTCATCCGGTACACCCGGCGTCGCAAGGGGCGCGAGCTGTACTGGCTAGGGCTGAACCTCCCGGTGGTTATGATCTCCTCCAGCGTGGGGGGGCTGCTTTTCTATGGGCTTGGACTGGCGGGGACCCATTGGTCCTTTGCAATAGCGGGGTTCGTCGGAGCCTACCTTGGGACCAATTTTCTGCTCGTCACGCACATTAACTCTAAGATTGGCGCGCAGAATTTCGCTCAGCAAGTATGGAACGGGGCCCGCGCGGCGCTCATCGGGTTCGCCACCTATGTCATGGTCGCGCTTGGGGTGGGCATCTTGGTTCGCGGGGGGCATCTTTGGGCTATCCCTCTGACTTTCATCCCAATTGAGCTCCTGCGCCAAATCATCGCCGAGCATAAGCGGCTGGACGATCACGCGTATGAGACGATGGTGGCGCTGACGATCATGCTTCAGCGCGCGCACCCGTACACCCACGGGCACTTGGAGCGCGTCGGACGTCTCGCGGAGGATGTCGGGCGACGTCTGGGACTTCCGCCTAAGCGAGCGCTTCTGCTGAGGAAGGCTGCGGTCTTGCACGATATAGGGAAGATCGCCATTGACGAGGAGATTCTCGACAAGCCGGCCAAGCTGACTGATCAAGAGTACGAGCACGTTAAACAGCACTCTGCCTTCGGGGCTGAAATCCTAAGCCACAGTGAGCCGTTTCAAGCCTTGGTGCCCTGGGTTCGGCATCATCATGAGCGCCCAGATGGGCGGGGCTACCCCCACCAGCTCACCGATCGCGAGATTCCGCTAGAGAGCAAGGTCATCGCGGTCTCCGACGCCTACGACGCGATGGTTGGCGGGGCGTCAAGCAGCGAGAAGCGTAATCACCGCGAACCGATGTCCGTAGAGGCGGCTCTCGATGAACTCGTCCGGTGCTCCGGGACGCAGTTCGATCCTAGGGTGGTGAAGGCTTTCAAAGAAGCGCTGCACGGGAGTGCTTCATGACAGCCGGCGCGATCATCGTTCTGGCCACCATTGCGATGCTGTGCATCGCCATGACTTATTACGTGTTGGTGCTTATGCCACGGCGAAACCGGGAGCAGCAGAGGAGCACGCTCAAGGTTTTTAGCACGGCGGTGGAGCTGAGATTCCCTGGGCAAATGGGGCTGACGGACCGGGTGGTTGCCCTCAGCGTGGCGGTCGGCCAGCAGTTCCGTATGTCGCCCGTTGAACTGCATGAACTAGAGCAAGCCGCGCGGCTTCGCGACATTGGTCTTTGCGCCATCCCTTGGAAGCTGGTGAACGAGAGGCCCGCGCACGAGTGGTCGGAGGCAGAGCGCAGCACGTACGATCGCCACACCGAAGTGAGCGGAGCGATGCTGGAGTTGGTGCCTTCGCTGCGGAGCCTCGCTCCATTGGTTCGGTACCACCATGCCCCGTTCGACGGCAGTCAAGGTCCGAGCTACCCGCAGGGGACAAGTCTCCCGCTGGCCTCCCGCATTATCGCAACAGTAGATGCCTACGTAAGCCTCGACCGGATCCAGGGAGATCTTCTCGCCAGATCGCACCTCGAAGCAGGGAAGGGCACCATGTTTGACCCGGCGGTGGTCGAAGAGTTCCTGCGGGTGCTACCATCGGCACGTGGAGTCGAAACGCCGCCTACCGCCGCCATCCGTTAGCCTGGGCTTACTGACTTTCCTGGTCGCGCTCGCGCTCCGTCTGGTTGGCTCAGGATGGGGTCTACCTAGCGAACTGAGGATCACTAGCTTGCATCCCGACGAGCCGATCAACTGGATGGTCACGCGTGCTGCCACGGACTTCACGCCGAATTTTTACAACTACGGGACGCTGTTTTTCACCCTAAATAACGCCGCGCTCGCGGTACTGCACGCATTGGGACTGGGAGTCCCAGTCACTGGCGAAGGCACCATCGCCGGACTGGCTCAAGAGTTTGCCACCGGGAGATTCTTGAACTGTCTTTTTGGGGCGGGTACTGCTTGGGTCGTGTTTGCATTCCTCTTCAAGCGCGTCCATTGGGCAGGGGCGTTGGCGGGCGGCGCGGCCGTCGCGTTTGCGCCTGGATTGGTGGTTCATTCTCGATTCATGACCGTGGACGTCATGGCGACCTTTTTTATTGCGGTCTCCCTTTATTGGAGCGCTGAGGCGATTGAAGATCTAAGCTGGCGTCCCATTCTGCTGGCTGCGCTCTTTGCGGGCCTTGCCGCGGGGGCCAAATACAACGGAGTTCTGGCGCTGGTCGCTTTAGCACCTGCCTTGCTGAAGGATCAAACTATCGAATCAATCAAGCGCGGCGCGGCGGCCATCGGAGTGACGTGCCTGACATTCCTAGTTTGCGTCCCGGGGGTGATCTTGGAGCGCGACGCGTTCATGCGCGACTTCAATTACGAGATGTGGCACACCTCCACCGGACATGGCTTGGTGTTCGCCGGCACATCGCCCGGGTTCATTTTTCATTGGTCTAACTTGTTCGTGGCTTTCGGATTTCTGCTCACGGTGATGGGGTTGGTTGGGTTGGGCAGGCTAGTCATTAAGAAATCCGGCTGGGCCATCGCGATTGGGCTGTTCTTTCTCCTGTATTTCCTTCTCATCGCCAAAGCAGAGGTCAAGTTCATGCGGTACGTCCTGCCGCTCATTCCGGTATTGGCGATTGGCTTTGGATGGCTCGTGGGCCGGATGCAAGAGCACCCTAATCGCCGGAAATGGTCGTGGGGAGTGGCCCTGGGCATCTGTGCGCTCGCCGGATTGGGGCGAGGGGGGATGGCTGACTCCGTCATCGCCACGACGATGATGCTGGGGCAGGATCCTCGCGACCAAGCCGCCTCGGCTTTGCGCGGTGGCGAGTCGGTTGGAGTGGTCGCGGACCCATGGTTCTACACCCCGAGCCTTTATCCTGAAACTGTCGCGCCGAGGCCTTACCCCTTTGCCCAACGAGAGACTTGGCGATTGGATGCTCGCTCTCCTCGGGTGATGCGTTTCATTCCAGACAACCCTGATGCTAGGCTGGATTGGGATCCGCGACTGATCACGGAGTTAAAACCCGCCGCGATCGCGTTTAGCTCCTTTGAACAAGAAGGATACGACCGGCTCGCACTCCAGAAGTCTGACCGAGACGATGTGAAGCGATACGGGGAGTTTGCCAAGTTGCTGCTTGAAAATTACGATCTTGAGTCAACTTTCGGTGGCGGTTTGCCGGACGTTCATGACTTGATGTACATTCATCCGAGGGTGCAGATATGGAAGCGGAAATCGACGAATTCCTCGACCACCTCTCCGTAGTTCGAGGGGCGAGCGACCATACTGTCGCTGCCTACCGAACAGACCTCGAGCAGGCCACTCAGTTCTTTGAGGGACTCGGCATTTCTGGGTGGACCGAGATTGATGAGCCGGCGACCCTACGGTACCAAGCCTCGTTGGGACCCCCTCTTGCTCCAACGACGGCTCGTCGCAAGCTTTCGGCCCTGCGAGCGTTACTCAAGTTTTTGAAGAAGCGGGGAAGGCTGGGCGATACCGAGTTGCCATCCACGGGCGGATTCAAACGAAGAAAGATCTTGCCCAAGGCTTTGAGCGAAGCCAACTTAAACGCGCTGCTTGGAGCAATGGATGTACGCACCCCACCCGGCCTCCGGGATCGGGCCCTCTTCGAATTACTCTACGGCGCGGGTCTTCGCATTTCTGAAGCCCTATCCCTGCGGACCGAACAAGTAAACCTAGATCAACTTGCCTTGACGGTGATTGGGAAGCGGGAGAAGAGTCGCTGGCTGCCAATTCCAGAGCAAACCGCTGTCTGGCTCGCGGCATACCTCGCAACCGCTCGTCCAAAACTTCAAAAGAGACCTTCCGCGCTGGTGATACTGAGCGACCGGGGCAACGCCATGAGCCGGGCGGTGGCCTACCAAAGGCTAGCGAAGTACGAACAACTCGCGGGAATTGAAGCGCACAGCAGCCCACACATCTTGCGCCACTCCTACGCCGTTCACCTGCTCAAAGGCGGGGCGGACTTGCGGGCGGTACAGGAACTATTGGGGCACGAATCCATCGAAACCACCCAGGTCTACACCCACCTCGATATGGATGAGGTCACGAAGAACTACCGGAAGGCCCATCCGCGCGACTAGCGGGCCATCGCGAGTTGTATGAGGTCCCTCGGAGGCAAGAAGTGGACGTCTTCCTTTATTGTCTCGAGGATACTGACCTGCGCGGCAGGGTTGGACTTTAGCAACTCCCCAAGAATCTCCTCAACCAGTTGCTCGGGTGTACTAGCGCCGCTGGTGATACCGATGGTGTTGTAATCCGTCCATGAGGGGTCAATCTGCTCTGGGGACATGAGAAGAAAGCTCTTTGCGCCATGCACTTCGGCCACTTCTCGCAATCGGTTCGAGTTGCTGCTGGTGGTGGAGCCGACAACTAAGACTAGGTCACAAGCTCGCGCTAGGTCCTTCACGGAGGCTTGCCGGTTTGTGGTCGCGTAGCAGATGTCCTCCTTGGCGGGCGTCTCGAGGTGGGGGAAGCGACGCTTGAGGACGTTCATGGTCGCGGTCACCTCATCAACGCTCAACGTGGTTTGCGTGAGAACTGCCAGCTTGTCGTAGTGGGGAATCTGCAGGGCTTCGGCGTCTTCGGGGGTTTCCACCAGCACCATTCGCCCGGGCGCCTCGCCCATTGTCCCCTCGGCTTCTACGTGACCCTGGTGACCGATGTAGATGAAATTGTAATCGCGCGACAGATACCGTTTAGCTTCGTTATGGACCTTGATCACCAGCGGGCAACTGGCATCAATCACCTTCAGATTTCGCGCCTTTGCCTCTGTCCGAACCGCGGGGGAAACTCCGTGCGCGCTAAAAACGACTGGCATCCCCTCAGGGATGTCCGAGATCTCCTCGACAAAAACCACGCCCCGCTGCTCGAAACTCTTGACCACGAACTCGTTATGGACGATGGCGTGGCGGACGTAGAGCGGGGAACCATGGACCTGCAGTGCCAGCTCCACGACTTCAATCGCGTAAGCGACTCCTGCGCAAAATCCGCGCGGCGCGGCGAGAATGATTTTGTCCACTGCCTTATTGTACGCGGCTACCGATTAACGGTTACTGAGACCCCTGCCTCGGCGGCTATATGCGGAATGGGGGGCAGGCGTTTAGCTAGTGTCACTGTCACCACCCGTACCCGCTCATCTAGGCCGAGAAGTTCATCTGCCACCGCCTGCGCGATGAACTCCATTAACTTCCGCGACTCGGCATTGGCCACGCGAATCGCGACTTCCGTCAGCAACCCATAGTCCACCGTGGCGTCGAGCTCATCTCGGCTCGTGTCGCCGGCGACCCGAAGGTCCAAGTCCATCACATACCGGTGCCCGATCGCTTGCTCCTCCGCCGAGCAACCGTGGTAGCCATAGAATTCGATCCCTTTTACGAACAGCCGATAGGAGTGCGCCGCCATGCCGGGCAGGATACTCGCAACGAACGCGAGGACGGGGTCTGGCGTAATTTCTAGGGTAGAATAGACAAAATCTTGCGAAACCGATGACGGGTGGCGCGCTGTGCCAGCCGTCTTTCTTTTCGCGAAGGTTTAAATAAGGGAAAAAACTGCATATGGATATGGTTCAACAGCTTAATCAAATTGCGATCGAACGGGACATCCCGGTCGAGGAGCTTTTCATGGAGCTCGAAGAGTCCCTTGCCGTTGCGTACAAGAAGTACAAAAATATCCCCAACGAGGTGCCCGTCGCCGTTCAGGTCGACCGCAAAAACCTCGCCAACATGTTTGTGATGAAGGAAGTCGTCGGCGAAGTGATGAACGCCGCACTTCACATTGACGTTGCCATTGCCCGAAAGACGCACACCGACGTCGAGATCGGCAGCTTCGTGCCGGTTAAGGTTAACCCGGAAGATTTCGGACGCATCGCCGCCCAAACCTTCAAGCAGGTCCTCAACCAGAAGATGCGTGAGGCCGAACACCGCCGCGTAACCGGCGTGTTTAGCGAGAAGCTGCACGACATCGTCACCGGCACAGTTGTCCGCCGCGAAGACCAAAACATTTTCATTCAAGTCGAAAAGGTCGAAGCCAAGCTCCCGCGATGGGAGCAGGTACCCACCGAGCCGTACCGAATCAACGATACGCTTCGCGTGTACGTGCTTCGAGTCGAAGATGGGCGAAGAGGCCTCGAGGTCATTGTAAGCCGAACCCACCCGAACCTCCTCCGCAAGCTTTTTGAACTGGAAGTTCCCGAGATCAACGACAACATCGTCGAGATCAAGAACATCTCCCGCGAACCCGGCCAGCGCACCAAGGTTGCCGTTCACACCTTGGACGAGCGCGTGGATGCCGTCGGCGCATGCGTAGGCCCACGCGGAAGCCGCGTTCAAGCCATCGTGGACGAACTGTACGACGAAAAGATCGACATTGTGCCGTTCAGCGACGATGCGAAGACTTACATTATTAACGCCCTCAGCCCCGCTAAGGTGAACTCCATCAAGCTCGATGAAGTGAATCGCAGCGCCTATGTGGTTGTGCCCGATATGCAGCTCAGTCTCGCAATCGGCAAGGGCGGTCAAAACGTTCGTCTCGCCGCTCGGCTCACTGAGTGGAAGATCGACATTCGAAGTGAAGCTCAAGCCGCCGCTGAAGGCGGAGTGGCGCAACCGAAGACCCCAACAGGCGGGGAGGCATGACCGGTGCCAACCCGCACGTGTCTTTCGTGCCGCCAGCAGGCTGATCCTCAGAACCTGCATCGCGTCCGCGCATTCCGCGGCGACCTTTTTACTTCCGGACCTTCGGGGCGCAGTGCCTACGTCTGCCGGACTTCTTTATGTATCAGCGTGCTTGGCGACCGAAAACGTCTGGAGCGCGCGCTTCGCACCCCCATCCAACCGTCCGCACTGGACAAAATTAGACAGGAGATTCTTTGCAACCAGGAGTTATGGCAGCGTCAAATTCAATCGCACAACTAGCCAAGGACTTTGAGATCACGCCCGGTCAGGTGACCGCCGTTCTCAACGACCTAGGCATTATTTTCGACGGGGACGAGTTCCTCGCCGAACCCGACGAGCTGGGTCTCATCCAGGAAACCCTGGGCGAGCAACGCGGCCAGAAGGTCATTGTGCTTTCCCCCGGAGCGAATCCACGCGATATCGCGCAGGCGCTTGGGGTACAGCCGCAGGACGTCATCAAGAACCTGCTACTGAAGCTGAAGACCCCCGCTCAGCTCACCACAACGCTCAAGCCAGAAATCGCCGAACAAGCCGCCAAGCTGTACGGCTACGAGATTCGATGGCAAGAAGAAGTGGTCAAGCCGGTCAAGAAGGCCGCCGTGCCCTCTTCTGCCCCTGTAAAGGCCGCCAGCGGCTTGCAGCATCGCCCACCGGTGGTCACTATCATGGGCCACGTCGACCACGGCAAGACTTCGCTCCTCGACTACATCCGCAAGGCCAACGTCGCGGGCAAAGAGCACGGTGGCATCACCCAGCACATCGGTGCCTACCAGGTTGAGTTGCCGCAGGGCCGAATCACTTTTCTTGACACTCCGGGCCATGCTGCGTTCACCGCAATGCGTGCGAGAGGAGCCCAGGTCACCGACGTCGCTATCCTCGTGGTTGCGGCAGATGATGGCTTGATGCCGCAGAGCATCGAAGCCATCGGCCACATCAAGAACGCGGGCGTTCCGATGATCGTCGCGATCAACAAGATGGATAAGCCCTCCGCGAATCCCGACAAGGTTCTTCAGATGTTGATGTCGCACGAAGTCGTGGCGGAAGCCTACGGCGGTCAAACCGGGACCAACAACGTCTCCGCCCTCACCGGCGACGGCGTTCCCGAGTTGCTTGAACGAATTCTGCTAGAAGCCGAACTGATGGACCTCAAGTCCGATCCTAAGGGCGACTTCAAGGGCGTCGTAATCGAAGCCAAGCTTGACCGAGGCCGTGGCCCAGTCGCGACCATTTTGGTCCAAGAGGGAACTCTAAAGATCGGTGATTCGATCGTTGTCGGCATGTGCTTTGGCAAGATCAAGGCGATGGTGGACTACCGTGGCGAAAACGTCCGAGAAGCGGGCCCTAGCATGCCGGTCGAAGTCCTCGGCCTTAACGAAGTTCCTTTTGCAGGGGACATCGTTGAAGTTGCTAAGGACGAGAAATCCGCGCGAGCCCTGGGTGGCGAACGCGTCACCGATGATCGCACCAAGCAATTCACGGGCGCCAAGCGTCGCATCAGTCTCGGCGACCTCCGTCGCCAGATGGACCAGGACGAACTTAAGAGCCTTAACCTCATCGTGAAGGCCGACGTTCAAGGTTCGGTTGAAGCTGTGAAAGGCCTTGTAGAGAAGGTGAAGAACGACGAAGTGGAGGTCAAGGTGATCTACGCAGGTGTCGGTTCGCCTTCCGAAAGCGACGTCCTCCTCGCCAGCGCGTCTAACGGAATCATCGTCGCCTTTAATGTCAAATCTGACGCGAAAACGAAGGTCGAAGCCGAGCGAGCTAAGGTCGAAATTCGGTCCTACGCGATCATCTATGAGCTGATCGAGGATATCGAAGCAGCCGTCAAGGGAATGCTCGCGCCGAAGTTCGAAGAGCGAGGTCTCGGTACCGCCGAAATCCGCGCCGTCTTCAAACTCACCAAGGCTGGCTTTGTGGCCGGTAGCTTCGTTCTTGAGGGCATGATCAAGCGTGGCTCCGAATGTCGGGTCAAGCGCGCCGGAGAGATCGTTTTCAGCGGCAAAATTGACTCGCTCAAGCACATCAAGCAAGACGTGCGAGAGATGACCGCCGGCCAAGAGTGCGGTATCCAGTTCGACGGCTGGACCGGATTCAAGGAGGGCGATCTCGTGGACGCCTACGAAGTCATCCAAGTTATGGACTAAGGCACATATCGTCGCCGGTGGATACGCTTCAGCCTGTCACCCGGCGAGGGAGACTTTAGTCTCCCAACCTGGGCCCAATCTTTGGGTATCATTTCCCTTCACGGATCGTTAGCTCAGTTGGCAGAGCAGCTGACTCTTAATCAGCGGGTCGTAGGTTCGAGCCCTACACGGTCCACCACTCTTTCCAAAACCCTGTCGGAAGCGATGGGGGGGTTTTTGTATCCGCCCTAGAACCGGTAGGAGAGACCCGCGGTGATGTAGTTGACCCAAGCGAAATTTTTGACCCTTGGAACATCGGCGCCGCCTTCAAGAATTCGGTAGCCGAGGAAGGCGGTGGTGCTAGAACTCAAATCGCGTTTGACTCGCAGGCTCAAGTCAATGGCGCGGCCAGGGCCCCCGGCGAGACCGTCGATTTCGACTTCGTACTGGAAGCCGTGCGAGATGGCACCTTCCCCGTAGATGTTCAGGAGTGGAACAAATCCGATGTTGCGCTCCGACGCGGCGGCTGATCCTTGCTTGAGGCCGATTTCGGCATCGCGGATCTTCAGAGTGCCTCCGATGCTCCAATTGCCTTTCCAGAGCTTGCGGTAGGTTAGGCGATAGCTGTTGAACAGATAGGTGGCGTCTACCGCTCCGGCATCAAACAGAGTGCCGTCGAAGCTTGCGGGCGCGTCGAGAGTGCCCCGGCCGCTCTGCCGGAATGGCGCGTAAAGAAGCTTCCAGGTCCCGCCTGCATTATCCTGATAGGCAACGGTGACTCGACCAAAGGTCCTCCAACGCTTGCCCAACAGGTCGGCAAGATCGACGGTAGTGCCGGTGGCGTTCGGCACTCGGGCGGTGTTGTAGCGGGTGGAGGTGAGCCCGGTCTCAAATTCTACGGTCCAGCGACGGTCAGCATCCTGGGCGGGGACGATCGCGGCAAGAGCGAGCATCGGAATAGCGGCAAGTCGAAGATTCATGGGTTTTGCGAGTCTACGCGGGATCTGCGCTGAGCCTCAGCAAGGGAAGCGAGAAACCAAAGCAACACCTACCCTAGAATAAATACTGTATTCGCAGACCAGAACTCAAAGCAGGTTGAAAGTTGCGCCTCCTGGGCAATTTTGCAATATAATGGGCCTTATGAGAACGGTAATTATTCTCGCCCTCGCCGCCGTAAGTGCCCATTCCTTCGGCGAGAGCTTCTCGATCCAGAACCACAGCTTTGAGAACCCGACCCTTGGCGGCGGTGCTTTCTTCTACTCGCCGACATTGATGCCCGGATGGACGGCAACCGCAACCGGTGGTGCAGACCGTGGCATCTGGAACACCACTGCCCCAAATAAGGATGGCCTCAATATCGGCTTTGCTTACCGCGACAACTCGTTCGCGCAGCAACTTACCGCGACCGTCCAAGCCAACACCGCCTATTCGCTCCAGTACCTGCAGGGCCGAGCGAGTGGGACACCCATCGGATCGGCGGAACTTTGGGCAGGGGGCACGGTTGCGAATGGAGTCGTCACCGGCGGGACGCTTCTTTCCGCAAGGCTCATCCAGTTGACTGGGTCAACGATGAACGCCTATTCATTCACCTATGTTTCCTCCGCGGATAGTTCGGTGCTAGGCCAGCCGCTCTCCGTTCGCCTCGCAGGACCAACTCTTTCGGGTGGCTATATCAGTTTTGACAACATTCGCCTCGATACCGTCGCCTCCCCTGCTGCTATGGTTTCTGGAAATGCTAGCTTGAACGACTACTTCGGAGGCACGTTTGGAACGTTCCTCACGATCGAAGTTTGGCAGAGCGGGCGAGTCGCGGAGATCGTCAACGTCACCCAGGGCGCGAATGGCAGTTTCAGTTTCGCCCCCATCGCCACCGGGCCAGCCACGCTGAAGTTTAAGTTCCGAACCGGTTTGAAGAAGGCGGTTGCCGTGACCCTCGGCGGCTTGCCGATCACCGGCCTGCTGCCTGTGATGACCAACGGCGATGCCGATAGCTCCGGCGAAGTAGATGCGGCCGACATTGACGTCATCATCTCGCACTTCGGCGAGACGCCAAGCACCCCCGGCTTCAACA
>JAYUVF010000011.1:0-13980 GCA_043754215.1 Chthonomonas sp.
CCGTACCGATAACCGCGATGGTGTAGGTTCCGCCCGATGGGCAGGTAGGTTGCTTCTTGACGTAGTCAGGAACCAGGTTTGCCCATGCAGTGGCTGCACCGGCGGCAAGTCGAGCCTCCATTGCATATTGCTCTTTCGCCGCATCCATCTGGCGCAGGTTAGCGATACACGTTCGAGTTCGGCTGGTCTCTCGTGCTCGAACAAAGTTCGGCACAGCGATGGCGAGAAGGATGCCGATAATCAGCACCACGATCATGATTTCAACGAGTGTGAAACCCTTGTTCTTCTTGAAACGATTCATTGGTATATTTGGCCTCCGATGCGACTCGAAGATGACATTCCATCTCGCTCCGCCTCCAGGGATCAGTACAAATACTTGGTTGTTTCGTCGGAATCTTTAGGGGAGTTTCTTTCGTCGGAACCGAATAGAATTAGGACTATGGTCCGCATCCTCTTGAGCGGACCCCGCGTAGCGGAGAATGTGACTATGTATCCAAGTATCGCCATCGCCAAACTCGCTCTGGCTGATGGGGCCCTTCCCGCGATTGATGCGATTATTCAAGACGTGGCGATGGCTTCAATGTCTAGCGAGCGGAATGAGTCGCTCAATTTGTGGCGAGATGTGGAGGCTCCTGGCATGTATCTAGCCATTGCGTCCAGCCTAGAGGATTCACTCACCGATCACGCTTGGGATCGAATTGAGTTGATTTGCGGCTCGGAGGAACGCTTCGATGCCTCGCTGGGCATGGCAGATTTGCACCCGATGCTTCCCCACCGAATCCACGGCCAGCAGGCCCGAAAGTCTGAAGTGGGCCAACTCGTCTCTATCAGTACTCGGCGCGCTGATCCGGGGATGCACGAGGGACTGCTGGACGAGATGGAGGGGATCTTCGAAAGCCTTCGCTACATTGAAGGATATCTCGGTTCGGCAGTTGGGCCCAACGCCGCGCTGCCTGAAGAAGTGATCGGAATGGTGTTCTGGAGCGACTCTCAGGCATTCGACGATTCCGGTCCTCGAAAGGGGCTTTACGAGATCCGTTTGTACCAAAGGGTCCTATAAGGAAAGAAACACTCGGGCGAAGCGAGGCGTCTGACCCAATATGACCACTCTCACGAAGACAGTTGCCATCGCGTTGGTTTTCAGCGCAGCCACCGCTCCCGCGATTGACCTTCGACCGAGCGTAAAGGATCAACTTAAGATCGGCAAGAACGCGGCCGCAGAAGTTCGAAGAAAGGAAAAGATCCTTCCCGCTTCCGATATCCGAGTGAGGTTGCTTCGAGACCTTGGCGCAAGACTGGTCGCCAAAATTCCTGAAGCAGAAACCAAGCGCCGCCCGTTCGAATACTCTTTCGATGTCATCGACAGCAAGGAGATCAATGCCTTTGCCTTCCCTGGCGGCCCCATTTTCTTCTATTCCGGACTGATTGACCGGATGAAGACCACCGACGAGCTGGCCGGAGTCCTTGGACACGAGATCACGCACGTCAGAAACCAGCACTGGGCCTCCCAGGAGGGCGACCGCATGAAGCGGCAGTTGCCACTCGCAATGCTACTCAGCATCTTAAATGCGGGCGATTTCGCCTGGGACTTAGCGGCTCTGGCCGACGCCGTTCTTATTGGCGTGAAGTACTCTCAAAAGCACGAGAGTGAGTCAGACAAGTTCGGCTATGACCTCATGACCCAGATCGGCTACAACCCGCAGGGGCTCGCGGATACATTTCGGATGCTCGCCAACGGGCGAAAGATGAGCGATTTCGACCGGATGCTCAGCAGCCACCCTGATCCCGCAAAGCGGGCCGATGCCATCGAGGCAAGAATTAAGAAAGAAGGCAAGATCTACCCAGCAATGCGCACTTTGCCATTCGACACGAGCGCGAAGAAGGGGATACCTATCCGGCCAAATAAAGGCACACCACTCGCCTTCTCAGGTTGTTGGTGCGGAGATTCTCACGCGCCCACATTCCTTGCATTAGCCGGCTTGGAGTAGGTTCATCTGGTGGGCGGTGAGGGATTCGAACCCCCGACCCGCTCGGTGTAAACGAGCCGCTCTACCGCTGAGCTAACCGCCCGGATGAAAGCGCAGTGTACCGGAATCGCCGAACATTCGTTCGTTTTGAGCCTAGGGGTTGACTCCTGAGAATTACCTGGTTAGAATGGGAGAGCATGCGAAAATTGCTAGCCTGTCTTACTCCATGGATGGTCATGACAGCGGCGTGGGCAAATACACTGGCTCCGGCCAGCGTCGCTCACACGTTCTCTGAAACTTCCAGCATCGGGGCGCTTCGTGAGAACGAAGAATGTTGGTTCCCCCTAAACTCCATCACACGGTTGGGCTGGAAAGTTCGCTCAACCAATGAGCTCGTCGACCTCGATGCAGAGGGACGTCTCATCAAGGTCCCATCTCGTGTAATCGAAGGAACACGAATGGTGTCCCTGAGCGAAGCAACCCGCCAGATAGGGGCCGTCGCGAGATGGGAAGGTGATACCTACCGGATCCTCGGGCAAGTTCGGTCCATTGACTTCATTGGGGGAAACTTGAGGTTGGACTCAACTCTCTCCTTCAAGGTCAGCCTGTCCCAGCTCGCCAATCCAAACCGGCTAGTGATTGACTTGAAGGGCGTCGCGCTTCCGGAGGACAGCCGCTATCGGTTCCCCAAAGAAGTCCGGGCCGGGCAATACAAGCCAGACACCCTGCGAATCGTCATTGACGACCCAACCGTCGCGATGCCCCGGACAACTCGACCAGGGGCACTAAGATTTTTAGACTTGAACTTGGCACCCTATCGGTTCCAAGAGACCATCGTGGTCGAACCCTCGTTCAACCCTGGCGGCATGGGTCAATCGGGGCAAACTCCTCTGAATCCCGGCGATCTGACATCGCCTCCACCCCAGAACTCCGCCACGATTGTCCCGTTGCCACCTGCGAGCGCGGAAGTACTTTCAGCCACGCTGAAGGACACCAACGCCCGCAGCGAAACGCTGGTGCTCGCGACGAGCAACCCCGTCCGGCCACAACCCGTCGTGGCCTACGAAACCGCGACGACAATCCTACTCACGGCTTCCGCCAAAACGGCAAACTCCCTCAACGTCAATTCGTTGAAAGGCAAGTTCGTAGAGAGCGTGGAGGTCAAAACCCTCTCGCCCCAACAAGTCCAGTTCCGGATCAAGACGAGGCGCCCGGTGACATTCGAGCTAAGCGCGTCGGGGGCCGCAATTGTCCTTCGGCTGAATCAGCCTAAGAACAGCGACGGAAAACTCGCGGGCAAAACCATCGTCCTCGACGCGGGCCACGGCGGCCCGGACTCGGGTGCCGTGTGGCCTAATTCAGGCAAGCCCTCCTTGATGGAGAAGTCTCTCGCCTTACTTATGGCCCGGCTAGTGTCCACCGAGCTTTCAGAACTCGGCGCGAACATCATCATGACGCGCAACACCGACGTGCGAATCCCCCTTAAGGATCGCAGCGAGGTGGCCAACGACAACAACGCGGCGCTCTTCGTGAGTATTCACTTCAACTCCAGTGCCACCGCCAACAAGCAGACCGGCACCATGACCTTCTATCACATGCGAAACCCCGAGGGGATGCTTCTCGCGAAGTGCATTCAAGACGAAATCGCGAAGGTGGCCGGGCTGAAAAATCACGGCACTATCAGCGACTCTCGCATCTACTCCACCGGCTTTGCCGTTCTGCGCTACTCCGCAGTGCCCTCGGTGTTGCTTGAACTCGCGTTCATCAACCACTCCACCGACCGCGCCGCCATCACCCAGGCTAACTGGCAACAACGCGTCGCCAACGCCATCGCAAAAGGAATTCAGGTTTATCTAGGAAATGTCAAAGAAACGCCAAACCCATAATCGTCGTGCCAATAATGGCCTTTGGGGAATGCTCCTGGTGGGCGCCCTCGCGGCAGGCTCGATCGCCGCTTGGGTTCAGATGAATCCGACCAAGGACATCCCGGAAGCTGAGCGCCGAGTTGCGCGACTCCCCGAGCATCAAGAGTCTCGGCCTAAGCCGAAGCCGCGAGAAACGACCAGCGAAGTCGAGGTATTGAAACCTCGCTACGAAGGAAACGACCTCAAGTACGATCGCGCCAAAGCCACCGTGCCGCAGGGCGAAGACAAGATGGTCTTCGCGGTCAATCAGTACCTGAAAGATCTGAAAATGATCCCTGCCGGTGCGAAGGCGACAAAAGCAACGATGAAGTCAGGCGATCTCACGCTCGATTTCAATACCGCCTTCGACCACACCTACGGTTCTGAAGATGAGCGAACCATCGTGGACGGAATCCTACGCACGCTCGGCCAGTTCGCCGAGATCAATTCTGTTCGATTCACGATTGAAGGTCAGCAGATGGAGACCCTGGGGCACCTTGATCTGACGACCCCCCAAGCGGTCCTTCGGGATTAGCCTTGTTCCGCTGCCGCCGGATCGCTTCCCCGCAAGCGATAACGGCGGCAGCTACCAAGAACCCGCAAACCCAACCCAACGCCACCTGGTATGGGTAGTGGACCCCCACGTACATCCGGCTTAGGCCAGTCGCGAAAGCGAGGATCACCCACCCAATACCGATCCGCCAACCCAGGCAGTAGGTCATCACCGTCGCAACGGCCGCCATGTTAGCGCTATGCGCACTGGCTGTCCCGTAGCTAGTCAAAAGATTCACCCTCAGGATCACATCAGGGAGTTCGACGCAGGGACGCAGCCCCTGAAACCCCGCCTTGAGCACGTCGGTGAGCTCATTGGCGAGCGGGAAAGCGATCACCGTGTAGATCGCCGCCAAGCGCGTCCGCGGGTGCCACAGCATCCCCAAAAACAGGGATACTAAGAGAATACGCACTGGCAGCCACTTACTGCATTCGCTGATAAAGAAGAAGAAGGGCGAAAGTCCTTCTGGCCAGCGATTGATCGCGTAGAACAGGGCGTGATCGAACTCGCGCATCGGAAGTAAAAGCGTACCGGGGATGAACAACGACTTGCTGAACATGATCCAGGGCGCCCTCGCTGGCCTCGCCGTCGGCGAACCACGGCGCGGAAAGACCGGTTACCGGATGCAAGACTTTTACGAGCCGATCCCCGCCGGCATGACTCCGAGCGGCGATCTGGACCGATGGGTCGAATGGGCCACCCACCTTCGCAGCGGCGGATACCCGGAGCAACTTTCGGAGTTGATGGCGCACTCCAGACTAGATTCGCGCCCAGAGACCGCGTTTTCCCGACTCAATTTGGCATCCGGACTGCGCGCCCCGCTTTCGGGGTCATTCCGAAATCCTATCGCACTGACCGCCGAAGGGTGGATTCGGCAGTTGTATTGGCCGATAGTCTTGCCCAGTCACCGCGCGGCGGTCTACGCCTATTGGGACAGCCTGACCGACCAAGCCAGCGATTCTGCAACCATCGCTTCTCTGCTGGCGGCTTGCTTTGACTCGGCGGGACCCGTGGAGTGGGTGCGCCGGATGATCGGGCTAAGCGACCGCCTCCCCGCTGCTCGTCAAGTCGTACGCCACGTCGCCAGCGCAGTGGCAGGAGGCCAACAACCAGGCGCCATCGCCCAACAACTCCCCCAAATCGCGGACACCACCAACCCGCTGGACTGTGCCCTTAACTTAGGCTTCGTCACCCTGGCCCTGCTGTCGGGTGCAGGCGACTTCGGAAAGACCATCTGTCACGCCGCCGCCTGTGGAGGAGCTTCCCACTCCGTCGCGGCGTATTGCGGAGCTTTGGTCGCCCGGTGGAACGGTTCCGTCCCCGATTCGTGGCTCAAGCCGCTCGGCGACCAATTCAAATTCCATACACAGACGCTTGCGCAAACTTGGTCCATCGTAGAATTCTGCGACCGGGTAAATCAATCTAAAGCCCCCACCCCAGTTGTGCCCCTTTCAGTGGCCACGATTGTTGTGGAAGACGCCACGACAGGATATGCCATCGAACACGAGGCCGAACTTCCGCCCCCACTTCCGGTGGCCGAATCCCCTATAGTCCAAATCGACATTCCCAGTACCACCTCTCGCTCAAGCGCGCACTGCGTTGGCGACCTTCTCGTCACGGTGCAATACGAAGAGCCGCCGATCGCCTACACAGACCGAGCGTTGCAGTGCGTCGTGATCGTCGAGAATAGGGGCGAGGAGGCACTCCTTGATCCGAAACTGTCGTGGCCCGAAGGGTGGCAGGTCGCCCACCGTCTAACCAGCTTCCGGCTCGCCCACGGCGCTAAGCAAACTTTCGCAGTGGTGATTCAGCCAACTCCAGAAGGAGGGGTCGCGAACCTGCAATTGCAAGGTTCAGTCGTCCCACTGGTTGCCCTTCCCCGCCAACAATGGGCCGTATGTGGACCTTTCCCAAATTTAGACGGCCTCGCCTTCGAACGAGTTTTCAAGTGCGAAGACGTGCTGAACACCTCTGAGGTCTTTGCCGGCCGCGCCGGTGCCGGGGTGAAATGGCGAAACATTGAGCACGCCGGCATCATGATGGACGTTGAGAGCTATTTCCAGGGCCAGCCAGGCGTGATCTACCTCTATCAGGAGTTTGAACTTACCGACCCGGGCAATCTAAGACTCGTCGCGGCTGGCTCACCGGGAGTTGTGGTCAAGGTCAACCGAGAGCCGACAATCAAATACAATCACACCCACGAGCCAATCCCCTATCCGATGGCCCCCTATCTCGGGACTATCGTCGCCACGGGTCGCATGCAAATCTTGGTCAAGTTGATTCGCGAGCGAGAGCCAATGGCCCCCCTCACTCTATACATGCTGAATGAGCAGAACGACCTGGTCTCTCCACAACGCTACTTCCCCCTGAGTCCATGAGGTCTCCGCTCGACTGGGTGGCCCGTCAGCTTTGGTACGGCATGCTGTGGTTCATGCGCCGCCCTCGCATCAAGCGCTTCCGCCTTCATTGGCACCAGCGGATCGCGGAGCCGGCAAGAACCAAAGCCTGGAACAACTACCGCCGCCAGGAGCGCTGGGCG
This sequence comes from Chthonomonas sp., assembly GCA_043754215.1. Taxonomy (GTDB): domain Bacteria; phylum Armatimonadota; class Fimbriimonadia; order Fimbriimonadales; family Fimbriimonadaceae; genus JAFLBD01. The sequence continues at coordinate 6,964 of JAYUVF010000011.1, forward strand.
AGACGATACGGGCTTAAGATCATGCAAGTCGTGGTCACCTTGTTTTCCCTCGTGATCCTCTCCCAGCTCTTCGCCGCCCTCGTCTACACCTTACAAGCACAAGGCGCCTTCCGAGTGCAATAAAAAGCCCGATCTCGATGAGACCAGGCTTTCAAACGAGCGAAAAGCCCTTTATTCTGGAACGGATTCTTCGAGATCAGCTGGGCCAGATTCGGCTTCCGCCTCAGCTTCCGCACCAGCGGTGATCTGAGCGGCGGCCTTAGCGGCAGCAGCTTTGCTGACCTTCTTAATCTTGCCACCGACGCCGAGTTCGGTACCCATGGTGGAATCTTGGAAAACGGCCTTGAGCTTGACGCGACGAGTCAATTCGCCCCCGCTGATCGTGCTCCAGTTCGCTCGGTCGAGCGCCCATTGCCAAAGGATGTCTGTGGCGGTGTATTGAAACTCAACCCCGTCCTTTACTACTTCGCCGAGGAGTGCCTTCAACTTGTCGCTGGTGCCCAGGACATTTTCACCTTCGGAGGTGTTGCACGTCAGGCCAACCTTGACCTCAACCGGCTCTTCTTCCGCGGCAGCCGCCTTGGCCTTCTTGGTGGGCTCAACGGTGGATTGAATCTGGTTCAACGTCACGCTTAATGCTTTCGTGAACTTCTCCACGTCTTGCGGATATCGGTAGCTTTCGCCGTCGTAGTGCGCGATGGCGTACTTTCCGGAAAGCACCAGGGCGATGGAAAGTTGGGAAACGTCAGTAGGGGAGAGCTTCGGGTAGCTCTTTCGAACTTGTTCTTGGGTGGCTTCGGGTTTCGTGAGATTGCAGACGATCAAATTAGATAGAACCTCGGTGGGGGGAGCCGCACGAAAGATCATGCAGCATAATAGGGCAGTATACCTGGAGCACTATGGTTAACCTCTTAAAGTTCGTTATTCCTGTCGCGACCGCGGCTCTGATCGTTGGCTGCACGGGCTCCGCCCCCAGCACCGACAACACTACTCCGAAGACCGAGCCGGCAACTGGCACCTCGGACAAGAAGCTCAAAGTTGGCATTGTATTCGACAGCGGCGGACGCGGCGACAAATCATTTAACGACTCCGCGTGGGCCGGAATTGAGCGGGCTCAGAAGGAATTTGGCATCGAAGCCCTTCCCCTCCAGAGCCAATCTCCGGCGGTCTACGAAGGCAACCTGACCAAGCTCGCTGACCAAAAGATGGACATCATCATCGCGGTCGGGCTCGGCCAAGGTAGCGCCCTCGATAAGGTCGCCGCCAAGTTCCCTGACGTCACCTTTGCAATCGTGGATGGTGACGTCAAGCAGCCCAACGTACGCATGCTCAAATTCAAAGAGGAGCAAGGTAGCTTCCTCGCGGGTTACCTGGCGGGCCTCATGAGCAAAACTGGCAAAATCGGATTCGTAGGTGGCATGGAAATCCCGCTGATCAAGAAATTCCAATATGGCTATGCCGCAGGGGCCAAGATGGGCAACCCGACCATCGAGATCCTTCCGGCGAAGTACACCGGCGACTGGAACAACGCCGACAAAGGCAAGGCCTCTGCCGCCGTACTGTACGCCGCCGGAGCCGACATCGTCTATCATGCCGCTGGACGAGCTGGCCTAGGCGTTTTCACCGCCGCCAAAGAAGCTCAGAAGTACGCCATCGGCGTAGACAGCAACCAAGACGACATCGAAAAGGGTCGGATTCTGACCTCGATGGTGAAGCGCGTAGATGAAGCGGTCTATCAGACCATCAAGGATGTAGTAGACGGAAAGTTCGCGTCAGGCGAGAAGATGTATGATGTCGCCTCGGGCGGCATTGGCCTCACTGAATTCGAGTTCACCAAGGACCTCATCGGCAAAGAAAAGCTCGACCAAGTCAAGGAAATCGAAGGCATGATCTCGCGCGGGGAAATCACCGTCCCCACGACCGAAGAAGAGTTCGCCAAATTCGTCGAGATGCTGAAGACCGCAAACTAAGCATCCACCAAAAAAAAAGAGCGGCGACCACCCTGGGGTGATCGCCGCTTTTGCCTAGTGGTGGCTCTCTTCTTCGTGAGCCGCCCGCTGCTTTTCGTACGCCGCAATCAGGCCCTGAGATTCATGCTCAGGCATCGCCTCGTAGCGGTGGAACGAAGCCTGGAAGCGACCACGCCCCTTGGTGATGGAGCGTAGGTCGAGCGCATAGCGCATCGTCGTCGCCATAGGGACGAATGCTCGCACGCGAGTCTTCCCTGCGGTTATGGGGTCCATACCCTGCATCTGTCCTCGTCGTCCATTCAGGTCACCCACCACATCGCCAACGCACTCGTCCGGCACGTCAATGTCGAACTCCATGATCGGCTCCAAGATCACCGGTTGCGCCTGAGCAGAAGCCGCACGGAATCCAAGCGAACCCGCGATCTTGAAAGCCGCTTCACTAGAGTCCACGTCGTGATAGCTACCGTCGTAAACGACCGCCTTCACATCCACCACCGGATAGCCCGCCAAGAAACCGCGATCAAGCGTCTCCCGGATGCCCTTCTCAATGGCGGGGATGAAGTTTTTGGGAATCGAACCGCCGACCACTTCGCTGCCAAAGGCAAATCCCTCGCCGCGTTCGACAGGCTCCACGCGAAGCCAACAATCGCCAAACTGTCCTTTGCCGCCCGTCTGCCGCTTGTGCCGCCCTTGGGCCTTGGCCGAGCCACGAATGGTCTCTCGATAAGGCACGCGAGCGTCCTCGGTCGTCACCGTCACGCCAAAGCGGGACTTGAGCTTCTCAATCGCCACCTCGAGGTGAATGTCGCCCAGCCCCTCAAGAATCTCTTGGTGCAACGATGCATCACGCGAGTAGCGCAATGTCGGATCTTCGTCGCAGAGCTTTTCAATCGCCGGCCCAAGTTTGTCCTCGTCCACCTTGGTTACCGGCTTAATCGCCACGCGATAGACCGGCACCGGGAAGTCAATGTGCGGCAGCACGACCTTGTCCTTGCTGGTGGTCAGAGTATCGCCGGTTGCCGTCTTTTGCAACTTGGCGAGCGCGCAGATGTCGCCCGCGACCACCTCGGTCGCCGCCTCCTGGGTTTTCCCGTGGGGATAGAACAGGTTATGCGCCTTCTCCTCGGAGCCGCTAGTGGTGTTCAGCAACATCGCGTCCTGCTTCAGCGTCCCGCTGAGAACCCGGACATAGTTGATGCGTCCCACGTAAGGGTCGGCGGTGGTTTTGAAAACGAAACCAGCCAGCGGACCATCTGGATTCGGTGCCCACTCCTTTTCCTCGACCATCTTGGGCACTTCTGCCGGTGAGGGCAGTTCGCCCACGATGCGATCGAGCAGAGTAGCAATGCCGACGCCGCTCAGTGCCGAGCCGACCATGACCGGAACGACGCGTCCCGTCTCTGTGCCGATGAGCAGACCGTGTTCGATCTCCTCCGCCGTGAGTTCGACGCCTTCGAGATACTTTTCCGCGAGGGTGTCGTCGCCCTCGGCCGCGGCATCCATCATCTTATCGCGCCGCTCAATCGCCTCCTGGGCGTAATTGGCGGGGACGTCTTCCATCTCCACGCCCCGGTCGTGCCCCTTATAAACCTTCATGTTGAGCAAGTCCAGCACCCCACTGAATGAAGACTGGTGACCGATAGGAATTTGAACGCCGACAATCTTGCGCCCGTAGCGCTCGTGGAGAGTTTCCATCAACCCTTCGTAATCGGAGTTGTCCCGCTCCAGCTTGTTAACAAAAATGCATCGAGCGAGACCGTGCTCCTCGGCAATCTCCCAAGCAAGCTCAAAGCCCACGTCGAGGCCGCGCTTCGCTTCGCACACGATGATCATCGATTCGACGACCCGCGCTACGCCGTGCAGGTCACCGATAAAGTCTGGGTAGCCGGGGCAGTCGATAAGATTGATCTTATGACCGTGCCATTCGATCGGGAGCATGCTCGCCGAGATGGAGATGTGGCGCTTGACCTCAAGTGGGTCGTAATCCGCCTGACTGTTTCCTGCATCGGTGGTTCCTACGCGTTCCGTCGCGCCAGATGTGTAGAGCATGTGCTCCACGAGCATCGACTTCCCGGAACCACCGTGGCCCACAATGGCCACATTACGAATTTTGTCTGCCGTGTACTTCTGCATAACCGTCCACCCTTTCTGATTAACGGAGGGTTAACCCGTACTCATCCAATACGGCGAGACAGGGGCGCGGTCCTACAACAATAGGAAAAAATCACGCAAACGGAAGCGATTCTTCGAATCCGCTCATCACATTCATGGCGTGGATGATCTGAGCGCTCCCGCACTTCCCTTCCCGATCGGCCATGACTTGAATCCGAAGCAGGCTGTGCGGTTCACCTTCTGAGATTCCGAGGCGATAAACGGCATATGGCTGCTGCTTTACAAGGGCGACATCCCACTCAGCTTCTTCTTCTCGGCGAATAAAAAAGCTCCGCCCGAAGCACTCGTCGTAGAGATCGTCGATGCTATCGAGCAACGCAGGCGTCTCGATCTTACAAAGAACCGTCACCGCGACGACACCCTCCAGTTCGATCTCATCCACGGCCGCGCTCACACCGCCGGCCCACCCCGCCTCTACAACCCACTGGCTCAAACACGCTTCAGCCACCGGCACATTAGCCATCACAATCGGCTCCTCGACGATCAACTGAGCCTTCGCGAGGGGTCCCAGGGCAATCAACGCCAGAGTCTCCACCGGACCGGGTAAAGACACCCGATCGGCGCAGACCATCGGGTTGTTGTCCATAAGCTCCACCAACCCCCGGCACTCCATATCGAAATTGTTAATGGAAATTTCCCGCCGCCACGTGCCTTCGTCGAACTGAAGAGCACCCGAACCAGAATCAACCCCCACCCGAACGAACGGGTGGAGGTTGAGCAGAGCATTGAGGCTCTCGGACCGGGTTATCGCGGCTTCGACCACGTCAGTTGCGCGTAATCTTCGTGCTTACCGAGATGTTCATCGGCTTGGACTTCGGATCCTGCGCTGGCATAGTGATGTTGATGTTCACCGTGCCACTGAGCATCGAGCCATCCCTCGCATCAAGATTAATGCGCCCTTGTCCGGCCATTTTGCCGCCCATGGACTTCATGGTGCCGGTGATCTTTTGCGCGATTTCGGCTACCGTGCGACCACCTACGGACTTCACCGAGAGGAGCGTGTAGCTGGTCTTCATATCCATGCCTTGGATATTTTGATCGCCGGTCCAAGACTGACCCACGCTGACCGGTCCCGCCGGTAACGTAGCCGTAGCGGCCGCGCCAGGAATACCGGTGGCACCGCCCACGACCTTGCCCCGATTGTCAATTTTCATCGTCTGGGTCATCGGCTTGTTGTTTCGGCTCGCACCAGACTGCGGCATGTTGACCACCGACTCGACCGTAGCGATGCCGTTCTTGACGTCCTTGACGGTCATCGAAGTAGTCATCTTCTGCGGCTCCTTCGACATCGGGCTGGTGGTGAGAATGGTGTACTTCATCACCTGGCCCTTCACGAATTTCATCCGCATCAGATAGCCAGTGCCTTGCTTGGTGATCTGTGCTTCGGCCGGTTGCGGCGCCATGGGCGCGAGAAAGGCAGTCGAAAACAGCCCAGCGATTAAAATAGATTTAGCGTTCATAGGTCCTCTGCGGATTATTGGATAGACGATTCGGTTCACTTAGAAATTTCGAGAAGTTCCACTTCAAATTTGAGTACGGAGTTCGGCGGGATAGCACCCTGTCCGCTCTCCCCATAAGCTAACGCGGGAGGAATGGTCAGGTTGCGCACCCCACCCTTCTTCATTCCCACAATGCCCACGTCCCAGCCCTTAATCACACCGCCAGAACCCAGCACAAAATCAAACGGGACGCCCTTGTCTTTCGAAGAGTCAAACTTTTTGCCGTTGAGCAAAGTCCCGGTGTAGTGCACCTTGACCTTGTCGCCGGCTTTGGCTTCGGGGCCCGTCCCCGTCTTGGAATCTTTTGCGATATAGTCGCCTTCCATGCCCTGCTTCATCACGAATAGCAATTCGACATCGAAGAAGAGATCTGACTTGGGCGGAATACCCTGGCCACCGGCAGCTCCGTATCCGAGCTGATACGGGATTTCCAAGCGACGTTTGCCACCCACTTTCATCCCCACCATGCCCATGTCCCAACCTTTAATCACTGTTCCTTGACCGAGGCTGAAGGCGAAGGGATCTTTTTCGGGGCCGACGTTCGAGTCGAACTCGGTCCCATCTTTATACGTGCCCTTGTAGAGCACCCAAAGCATGTCCCCAGGGGCCGCGACATCGCCGGTGCCGACTTTTACGTCGGTCACCTTTGGCTTGAGATTCTCAATTGGTATTTCTGGCTCAGCGGGGGCTTCCGTTACGGGCTTTGTCTCAACGGGCTTCTCCGGCTCAGGCGTCGTTTCGGCGGAAGGTTGACATCCCACCACCAATAAGGATGAAATCGCGAACAATCCAAGAAGGGTCTTGCGCATAGGACTTACTTTACCTATACGGCTTCTCGCGGTACACTCGCGCCCCTCATGGCGAAGAAAGGGTCCAAAAAAGAAGAACCGAAAGGGCCCGCCACCATCCTCAACCGGCGTGCCTCTTTCGATTATAAAATCCTCGACACCGTCGAGGCCGGCGTCGTGCTAATCGGGAGCGAGGTCAAGTCGGTATTTCTGGGCAACGCGAACCTGACAGATGCCTACTGCCGGATCGTCAACGATGAGGCCTGGCTGTACAACGCCGACATCGAGCCGTACGCCTACTCCAGTCATTTTCAGCCTGAGCGCCGCCGGGATCGCAAGCTACTCCTTAAGCGAAAGGAGATTGAAATGCTCGAAAACAAGATCCAAGAGCGCGGCCTCGCCTTGATTCCGTTGCGCATCTATTTCAACGAGCGCGGCAGGGCCAAAGTCCTGATCGGCTTTGGAGAAGGCAAGAAGAACTACGACAAGCGAGAGGCCGTCGCAGAGCGCGAAACCAAGCGGCAGCAACAGCGCATCCAACGCGGCGCGCGCGACGAATAGCGCTATCCCAGCGGCTTCTTCTTGATC
>JAYUVF010000012.1:0-8684 GCA_043754215.1 Chthonomonas sp.
CCCCGGAGGAGCGAGACGCTTGCCAAGCCGCGCTCGCCGACGCCAAGGAGAAGCTGGAGGTCCAGATTTTCCAGCTCGTGCGCTTCCTTAAAGACGGCAAACCCGCGCCAATGCGCAAGCGCGACGGCAACATCTACGCGCTGATTGACCTCATCAACGAGATCGGCGAGCGGATGCGCCCCGATGGCACGACCGAAGAGAAGCAACAAGCCGGCACGGACGTCGCGCGGTTCTTCTATCTCATGCGTTCCCATGACACCACGTTCGACTTCGACCTGAATCTGGCGGAAACGAAGAGCGACGAGAATCCGGTGTTCTACGTGCAATACGCTCACGCACGAATCTGCTCGATCCTGGCCAAAGCAGAGGAATCAAATCTCACCCCCGCCGCCGGGGTATTCACCGAGACCGCCGAGCTTTCGCTCATCAAAAAGGTCGCCGACCTGCCGGTGGAAATTCGCCGGTGCGCGGAGGATTATGGCGTGCACCGCTTGGTGACCTACGCGATCGAGCTTGCGCGGGCGTTCCATCACTTCTATAATGAGTGCCGGGTGATCGACCCCGAGGCACCTGATGTCACCGCGCGGCGTCTCACGCTCTGTCGCTCTACCCAAATCGCGCTCAAAGCCACGCTTGACCTGCTGGGAGTTTCTGCCCCTGAACGAATGTAGCGGCGCGGACCACGTAGAAGCCAATACTCATGATCAAACGCGGAGTTTTCGGATTTTTAGGTGGCGGGGCCGTGGGCTACGCCTACCATCTCATGATGGCGCGGATGAGCACGGGGTGAATCTCCTGCCATCAACCGGCGGTGCCGGTTGTCTTTTGCAGTCTCGCCGGGCTTGCGCTGATGGTTTTCAGCCGCGAGTAGGCCGGAGATTGAGCCGATGAACCCGGTCGCGGTCTACGTTCACACGCCGTTTTGCCCGTCGAAGTGCGGTTACTGCGACTTCAATTCGTACGCGATGACCGGGGAGATCATTGAGCGGACAACTCGGGCGACGGTGCAAGAGATTCGCCGTAGCCCATGGGCAGGACGACCGGCCAAGACGATCTTTTTTGGTGGCGGAACACCCACATTTCTGAGCGAAGCTCAGCTCATGAGCATCCTACAGGCGGTCATTGAAACCCATCCCCCAACCGCGGACTGCGAGATCACCAGCGAAGCAAATCCCGGAACGGTCGACATGCCCAAGTTCCGCGCGATGCGGGAGGGCGGGTTCAATCGGATCAGCTTGGGGGCGCAGAGTTTTGTGCCGGAAGAGTTGCAACAACTCGGGCGAGTGCACGCATCCAGCCACATCGGGAGGGCGGTGGCGGCGGCACGTGAGGCGGGGTTTGACAATATCAACCTTGATCTGATGTTTGCCCTGCCGGGGCAGAGCATGAGAGTTTGGGAGCAAAATCTGCGCCACGCCGTCTCGCTCAAGACGGAGCATTTGAGCCTGTACTGCCTCACCATCGAGCCGAACACTCGATTTTACAAACTGAACCTGAAAGGGATGTTGCATTTGCCGGACGATGACGCTCAGGTGGCGATGTACGACGTAGCGGTCGCGATGGCGCGGGAGGCCGGTTTCGAGCACTACGAAATCAGCAATTTCGCACGGCCCGGTCGGGAGTCGCTGCACAACCTCTGCTATTGGCGCAGCGAGGAGTATCTGTCCTATGGCCCAGGAGCGGTGGGTTGCTTTGATTCCGAAGAGGGTCGCCGTCGCTACACAAATATGAAGCACCCAGAGGGTTACTCCCTCGCGGTGGAAAGCGGTGCCGATCTTTGGTGTGAGAACGAGCTGCTAGAGCCGGATTCACTCCGGCTTGAGCGCATCATGATGGGGATTCGGCTCGCAGAAGGCTTGCCGCTTGACGCGGTAAAGCTCGAGGATGCGGCAGTGGCGAAGTTGCACTCGGACGGCTGGGTTAAGACCACCGAAACCCACCTTTGTCTCACTTCCGTGGGGCGGCACTTCTGTTCCGAAGTGGCCCTTGCCTTAGCGTAAGACAAGGGCCCGTCGATTCTTTACTTGTTGATCAGCTTCTTTAAACCTTCGAGGTTAGAAGCGGCGAGTTTGTCTGGTCGGTTGGCGAAGTCTCGCTTGGCGGCTTCGAGTCCCTCGGCGACAAACATTTCGTGGGTGACCGCAAAGGTCGCGAATTGTCGGTCAATTGGCTTGACCTTAAATTTTCCGCCTTTGCCGAGACTATCGAACTTTGCGACCTCTTCAAGGTACAGCGTTCGCGCTTCTTCATAGTGAGCCTGCGCCCCCTGCTTGTCGCCACGGGCGAGCTTGGCATCCCCTAGGATGGCAATCGCGTCGAGTGAATGAGCAACGGTTAAAGTTTGATTGGCCCATTTAGCGGCGTCGCCAAGGCGCTTTGTCGTCAGGGAGATGCGAGCCAAGCCCAGCGTCGCTTTATAGCTGCGGGAATGCAACTTGAGTGCCTGCTTGTAGTAAGTCTCAGCACTCTTTAGGTCCTTCTCTGATTCGTATACAGACCCGATCTGATGATGTAGCCAGGCAAGCGTCTGATTAGAGATAGCCGCAGATGACTCAAATTCATTAAGAGCCGATTTGAGCAGCGATAGCGCATAGTCGGGATTTCCGTTTGCCCGATTGAGTCGAGCCGATGCCACGTTGATCATGGGATTTGGCCCACCCGGCACCAATTTAAGGGCCGCGGCCGCTTCGGATGTCTTGCCAACTTCAATCAATGCATCGACCAGGAGCAAATGCGCTGACGTGTCCTCGGGGAATTGTTGAACATTTTCTTTTGCCTGGACGATCGCATCCTGGAAGCGATGCTGTTCGAGCAGACTGCGGGTCAAGCTATTGAATGCGTTCGAGTTCATTTTTGCTCGAAGTTCAATGGAGCGTCGAGCGGCGTCTTCCGCTTTCCAAGCGAAAACGTCGAGGTCCGACTCATTGCTGCGCGCCAAATAAGCATTCGCCAGCATGCGCCATCCGATGGCGCCCGACGGATCCCGCTCCACTCGCCCCTCGTGGAATTTGATATCGAGGTCAATCTTCTTGGGGTCGTATTGGGCATGAGCCGTGGGCTCTAGCTTGATTTCGGTGGCGACTGCATTGCTGGTGAGGACAAATGCCCAACCAAACCAGCCTGCTGCCACAAGTACGCCCGCTCCTACAAATTTCAAAAGTGTTTTCATGGTTGTTCCCCGGGCTGGTGCGTTTTCACGCACCAGCCCGTTTGCTCACTTATCGCGGCGCGCCCATATAAGGGAACGTCGAGGTGAATTGCTTACCTTCTGCTCCAACATTGTCGGAGGTTAAGGTCGGAATCTGGTTCCCGTCAGCCGGGGCCAGACCGAGGTCCGAAATGGTCGTGCCAAACACGATGCCGAGCGAGATATCCACAACGTCATCGGTCAGCTTACGACCACCGAAGGTTCCGCCAGTAGCTCCGCCCGTTTCGAAGCCGAGGTAGGCAGCGCCAGTTCCATTAAGGTCAGCTTTCAGAACGTCCGGGATAAGGACAGCCTTTATCACTTCCTTGATCGCGGTCGAACGATTTGCGGGGAATGTAAGGAAGCTTTCGATGTCATTCCTGAGTTCTGCCGCATCGCCGGTTGGAGCGATCATGTTGTTGACTTCGTGTCGGTTGTTCGCTACGGTAGCAAACACTTCATTGATCACCGGTCGAGCGAGGCGATCCTGCTGCACAAACACGTTACCGCTCGGAGTGCTGGTGGTTGTCCAGACGCCAATAACGGATGACGAGTTTTGGCCATTTGCTCGCAGCTTGGACTTCGGCAACTCTACGATGATGGAAAGCACGTTAAAGCCGCCGTTCGACAGGAAGTCAACCGCTTCGCCTGGCGCTCTCCAGCTAGTGAGCTGTGGGGCGTTCGGGTTAGCAATTGGAATGCCCGTGAGCGGAGTCGCGCGATCCGGAAGGATGGCGAAGAACCGCTCGAGGTCGAAGAAGAAGGGATCTTCCCGAGCCCCAACGAACACCTTCATTCCACCACGAGCATTGAACGTCGTGTTGATCTCTCCGGTGCTAATTTGGCCGAATACCCGGCGACTGTTGGTACCAGTGATGACCGGCTCGGTCGGACTGGAGATGGCAACACCCTGACGCGATCCGAAATTGAAAAACTTGGCCTGAATGACGAGATCTTCAACCGCATCACCGTTGTTGTCAATTTTGAATTGATACAGTACATTGGGATCAAAGCGTGCGGCTCCGCCTTGTCCTGCTGCGATGAGCGGATTCACATTCATTGCAAGCACCACCTTGTCAGGATTGCTGGGGCTGGGGAAGAGGAAGACATCGGTGAGGTCAGTGCCCGGATTCGCGACGATATTAGGAGTGTCGGCGTGGTCCGATGCGAAGGAAGGTGCCATCAGGGCGGCGGGTGCTACGACTGCCGCGAGTCCGGCGGCGATCCAGAACTTTGTGTTTTGTTTCATGTTCGTTTCCATAATTTCCCGCGTTTGGCGAGATCTCATGGACATGATAGCGATGCGATTCTAAACGTCCAATTTCTTGGCATGAACGTTAAATGAACGGTGGATAAACGGTCCATGCAGCCAAGCTTATTAGGAGTGAACTGAACTTTCAGCGACCGATTCCAACGGTACTACGAGTCGGATTTTCTCCTGCGCAGTCGCAACGCACCTGACCAAAGCCAGTTCTCGGAAAATGACATGTCCCCTCAGCATTTCGGAATCCTTGAGAAAAAAGCCACTGCAATTGAGGCCGGCGTCTGAGCAGGCCAGCTCTGGGCGTAGCTTATCCGTACGAATGAATCCTGCGACCCTTCCCAATATCCTTATTGTCGCCGTCTTGGGGGCGTTGGCGACGATGGTTGCCTTGATCTTGGTCACCCTCCGCGAAAGGAAACCTGCACTCGAAGGGGTTAACGCAATCAGCCACATCTTTTTCGACAAGCAGGCGTTGGGCCAGACCAAATTCTCAGCACAGTACACGCTCAACGGTCTGCTTCTCAACTTTGGCGCGATGCTGGGATGGGCGGCGGTGGCCGAGGCAAGCTTTGTCTTGCTCAAACTGCCCGCGAGGGAGTTCGTGACCAGCACAATGGTCGCGATTGTCGTATCCGTCATGGCCTATATCGTTGACTTCCTTGTGGTGCCGAAGCGACTTACCCCCGGGTTCGAACTTGTCATCTCAAAGCGATCCTTGCTGATCATCTACGTTGGCTTGTCTGTCGCATTTTTCATTGGTGCGATGCTGCGAAGCTAATCCTGAGGCACTAAAATATGGCAAGCTATCGCCAACATGGGGATACGTATTCTCACCGGTGTTTTTGGCTTTATTTTGTTGGCGGCGACGGGGTGGGCTCAGCCCGCATTTCTCGACGGCTTCGACGAAATTCGAGTCTATGTCGGTCCAACTCCGGTCTCGGTGAGTGACCTCCGCGGGAAGCTCCGAGCCTCGCTCGACGGCAAGCCGGTCCTGCTCAAAGGGGTGTCGGGCGGCGAACTTGCGCCGTTCCCAGCGGACCCCAACATGGTGTCTCTCCCGGGCACCCTGTCGGGCGCGACCTGGGATCCCGCCAATCCGGCCACCAAGATGGTCAAAGTGGGCGAGGGCGTTTACGAACTGGTGCTCAAGCTGGAAAAGGGCCGGTACGAATACAAGCTCGCCCGAGGGGGAACCTGGGCCGAAAACTACGGCGCCGGGTTTACAGCTGCGGGCGGCAACATGGTCCTGGAAGTCCCAGAAACCCAACTCGTCCGGTTCCTGGTGGACTTCAACCTCAAAATCATCGAAAACTCGATCGAACACTCAGCCACGGTCTCGAAACCGACGCAACTCCCTCCAGCCCTGCCCACCGCACAGTCGAAGTACGTTTCCGTCAGCATCAAACTTGCAAAGCCGCTCAGCCCGGATGACGTGCGCCGCCCCATGTGGCTGCGCATCGGCGACCAGAAGGTCCGCCGGGTGGTGCCGCGCGAAGTGCTCTCCGCCCCAGCATTTCGGTACTCCGCCGACGACCTCGGGCCGACGTGGACCAAGACCGCCACCACGTTCAAAGTGTGGAGTCCCGTGGCCACCCGCGCCACCCTAAAAATCGGAACGCCCGCAAAGCGTGTCCCCATGAAACTGGGCACGAACGGAGTCTGGTACGCCAAACTCCCCGGCGACCTGCATGGCGCGCGATATCAGTACGAGTTTCAATCCTTAGGACAAACGAGGATAGCAGCCGACCTCTACGCCAAAAGTGCCTCCGCCGATTCGGCGTATTCGGTGGTGATAGACATGGCGCGCACCCAGCCGGCGGGGTGGCCCGCTCCGAGGCTGTTTCAGGGGAAGCAGCACACTGACGCCGTACTGTACGAAGCCCACGTGCGCGACCTAACCGTGGACCCGAACAGTGGCGTCAAACCCGAATGGCGAGGCAAGTACCTCGGCCTAACCCAAGCCGGAACCCGCGGACCAGACGGCACGACGCTGACCGGACTGGACTATCTGGCCAGCCTCGGCATCACGCACCTCCACCTCTTGCCGTTTCAGGACTTCAACCCGGGCAACTCGGCGGTCTACAACTGGGGCTATGAGACGACTCTGTTCAACGTCCCCGAGGAGCAGTACGTGGTTGCGAAAAATGACCCCATCGCCCGAATCCGCGAGACCAAACAGATGATCCTCGCGCTACAGAAGCGCAACATCGGGGTGGTCCTAGATGTGGTTTACAATCACAGCGTTCCGTCGGAGGGGCCTGGGTCGGCGTTCTGGCAGACGGTGCCCTACTACTACTTCCGGACGAACGATCGGGGCGACGTTCTGAACGAGAGCGGGGTGGGCAACGCGCTCCACGACGAGCGCCCGATGGTGCGTAAGTTCATCCGCGACAGCTTGATGTTCTGGGCGAAGGAGTACCGGCTGGATGGCTTCCGATTCGACCTCATCGGCATGTTCACGCGAGAAACGAATCTCGACCTTGCCCGGGCGATCCATAAGGTGAACCCATCTGCGGTCGTGTACGGCGAGCCGTGGACGGGAGGCGGGCCGTTGCGCTTTGGCAAGGGCGACCAGCGTGGTACCGGGGTTGCGGTTTTCAACGACCGCTTCCGAGGCGTTTTTCGAGGCGAACTGGACGGGCGCGGTCCCGGTTTCCCGATGGGCGCGCAGACGTCGCTAGAAGCTCTCATAAGAGTCATTTCCGGATCGGTGACCGACTTCGCGGACAGCCCGCAGGAGACGGTCAACTACGTTTCTGCGCACGACAATCTCAGCTTCGCCGATAAGATCTCGCTCTCCATGCCGGACACCGGCGACGGCGGGAAAGAGCGGGCGATGCGCTTCGCCCATGCGGCGGTACTTTTCAGCCAGGGAATGCCCTTCATCGAAGGGGGCGTGGAACTCGGGCGGACGAAGGGCATGAACAATAACTCGTACAACGCGGGCGATGGCGCCAATCAGTACGATTGGCGACGGGCGATGGCGTTTCAGGACCGGGCCAAGTACTTCCGCGGCCTGATCGCGGTGCGCCAGGCGCACCCGGCGTTTCGGCTGCAAACCAAGAACGAAATCCAGCGGCATATGACCTTCACCGACCCCGCTTTACTACCCGCCAACCTAATCAGCTACCGGATCGCCGAACCCGGCGGAAGCGTTTTGGTCTATCTCAACGGGCGGCGGTCGCCGGCGCGGGTGACGTTGCCGAGCGGAGAGTGGGACGTTTTGGTTCACGATGATCAGGCGGGAGTTAAGCCGATGGGGAAGGCGTCCGGGTCATTGGTGATCCCGGAGCTTTCCGCGAGCGTGCTATTTCTGCCGAACAACTAATCTGCCTTTTGGGTGAAGAGGAAGACGCGGTCGCGGAATTCCCGGAATTTCTCGGATTCGCCGTGCTCCTCGGACCATTTTTCAACCTCCCAAAGGTTGACTTGCATATTGATCGCGACGGAGACAGCGGCCCTCAGGGCGCTGCGATCTTGGTACCAGTAGAAGCTGGCGAGGCGGTCGCAAACGCTATGAACCGGCTTCAGGATGTGCAGGATCAGGCCGTTTTCTTCGAGCGTGTCGTGGTCGCGAATGAAGGTTTGGCCGATCATGATTTGCTCGTCGGGGAATTCGAGCGTGTAGGGGCTGAACGGGTGGGCGAAGACGCGGCCGTCCTTTTTGAACCCGAGCAGGCGCATGGTTTCGTCAAACTCTCTTTCCTTGCTGTACCAACTGGCGATGAAGTCGGCGTCGCGGCTTTGGTACGCCTCGGGGGCGTAGATGGTCGCGGCGCTGCCGCCGGTGAGGACCGCTTTGATGCCCGCCTCGTCAAGCGCGGAGCAGACTTTGAACGCCATCGTGCGCAGGTCGTCCTTGACCGTGATCTTGAAGCTCACAGGCTCTTGCCTCGCGCGCGGGGTCGTCGTCGTTGGCTGGCCACCGCGTCGTCCACCTCGCCGTCTCGCATCGCCACCTTCAGGATCAAAGCCTTAAGCTCTTCGTAGGCGTAGAAGCGGCGGTTGAGTTCAAGCCGTCGCTCTCGTCCGACCACTTTTCCCACCACGAGCCCCTCTTCTTCCAGCTTTTCCAGAACGCGCTGGATGGTGCGGACCGGGGTGCCGAGGGTAGTGGCCATCTCTCGAGCGTGGGTTTCTTCGAGGAGGACCAGCAACTCCAGGACCTGGGTCCTCCGCCGGGTGCCGAACAGTTCAAGTGCGTTCATGATGACTTCTCTTGTGAAGTCATAT
>JAYUVF010000013.1:0-2802 GCA_043754215.1 Chthonomonas sp.
GCCATCGGCGTCACCAGCAGCAGAGCTATGCACAGAGTTCGCTTCATCGGTATCGAGATTATATCTCCTTCGCCATCTCGACATCGGGCTCTTGGCCACAAGCTACTTGTCGGTGCAAAGTGCTTCTGGTAGACTGTGAAGGGTGACGAGGAGAAGTTTCTTTCTTTCGGGTGCTGCTACCACCGGAGCCGCCATTGCAGCGGTAGGCGGCTATGCCGGATTCATCGAAAAGTGGCGCGTCGAAGTCACCGAGACGCGCATCGCGCTGCCCGGCCTTCCCAGCCCCATGCGACTGGTCCACCTCTCGGACCTCCACCTCGGCTCCGCCATCTCGCTCCACCACCTCCACTACGTGGCCGACCTCGCCATTGCGGCCCAGCCCGACCTCATCTGTCTCACGGGAGACTACGTCGATTACCCGGATGTCGGTTACGATCCCGCTTACAAAGACGTCTTCCGCCGTTTGTCCCAAGCCGCCCCCTCCTTCGCCACCCTCGGCAACCATGACGGTATGCATCACCGTGGGGAACACCTCGATCATTCTCAGATTCGGGCCCGCCTCTCCGCTGGCGGTGTCCACTTACTCCATAACGACTCCACGCAATTCCAGGGTCTCAACTTAGTCGGCGTTGGTGATCTCTGGTCGCTCGAAGTCCAGCCCGATCAAGCCTTCTCCCGCCTCGCTCGCGAAGGCGCCACGGTGCTGCTCAATCACAACCCTGACGCCAAGGACCTACTCATCCGCCACCCCTGGCACCTAATGCTCGCCGGGCATACCCACGGAAACCAAATCCACCTCCCTTTCCTTGACCGCAATCCCTGGGCTGTCGTGAATGATCCGCGCTTCATCGCTGGCCACTACCATTGGGAGGGCCGCCAGTTACACATCAACCGCGGCATCGGCGGCCTCGCCGGTATCCGCTTCAACTGCCGCCCCGAAGTTAGCCTTCTCGAACTAGTCCCCGCTTAATAGCAGTCTCACCGCTGGATTATCGCGCGCCTCTATGGGATTTACGGGTGGGTTGGCGATACGCTTCCCTCGCGACCGCCCACCTTCGGCTGGTTCAGTAGCCTAATCCGCTCGCGCAGATACTCCTGATCCACCACATTCGCCGCCAAGGACAAAGCCTTCTCATAAGCCGCACGAGCTTTCGCGTGACGGTTCAACCGACGCAGTAAGTCGGCGCGAGCGGCGTGCAATAAGTAGTAACTATCGAGCGAGGTTAACTCGTCCATGAGCGCAAGGCCGCGTTCAAATCCACAACTCATCGCTACGGCCACGGCGTGATTCAAACGGACTACGGGCGAATCTTGAGACCGCAGTAAGTCGCGGTATAAGAGTTCGATCTGCACCCAGTCCGTGTCGGCCGCCGTTGGGGACTGGGCATGCACCGCCGCAATCGCGGCTTGGAACTGATAGATATTCGGTTGACGCTTGGCCAGCGTCGATTCGAGTAAAACCACGCCCTCCCGAATCTGGGCCTGATTCCACAAGCTCCGGTCCTGCTCTTCCAGCGTCACCAATCGGCCGTCTACATCTAGACGGGCTGCGGAACGGGAGTCCTGCAGTAACATCAACGCCAGCAAACCGGCGGCTTCTGGTTCCTGAGGCATCAACTCGCGCAGGACCCGCGCCAAGCGAATGGCCTCGGCGGCCAGATTCTTCCTCTGTGCTGAATAGCCCTCATTAAAGATCAGATACAGCGTCGCCAGCACGGCGCGGAGGCGCTCCGGCAACTTACTCGCTGGTGGCACCTGATACGGGATTCCAGCTAACTGGATCTTCCGTTTCGCGCGGACTAGCCGTTGCGCCAAGGTCGCCTCGGGAATGAGAAATGCGCGCGCAATCTCGGGCGTCGATAGTCCCCCTAGCGTGTGCAACGTTAGGGCGATTTGCGCCTCCATCGACAGCGCGGGATGGCAGCATGTAAACATCAGCCGTAATTGATCGTCGCGCATTTCCCAGGTACTTTCCCAGTTAATTTCAGGGTCAGGGGGTGTCGTTACCGCAGCGCCATATTCCAGCAGTAACTCCGATCGGCGCGCCCGCACCCGGATCCGGTCCAGTAACTTCCGCCGGGCGGTCGTAAGAATCCAGGCGCCAGGAACCCGCGGCACGCCCTCGCGCGGCCAATGGCACAACGCCTCCACCAAGGCATCCTGCAGAGCCTCCTCCGCCAAATCGAAATTGCGCGCCAAGCGGATGAGCGTGGCCAGAATCCGGCCACGCTCCGCCTGAAAGACTTCCTCAACCAAAATTCATAACCGGCCTTACCTCCACGGCGACGCTGGAGAAAGTATGTAGCGCGCAAATCTGTTTCGCGCAGGCCAGCGCCTCGTCGAGGTTAGGGCAATTGACGATGTAGTAGCCGCCCAATTGTTCCTTGGTCTCGGCGTAGGGTCCGTCGGTGGTGAGCGCCCCGGCTTTGGCCGCTTGGCGGATCGTGGTCGCCGTGGCGGTGGGGTGCAACGGGTCGCCCGCTACATAGATGCCCTTCTGCTTGATGCCCTCAGTGAAGGCCATGTAGCCGCCAAAGAGTTGTCTCTTCTGTTCGGGCGTGGCCGTTCCATCGGCGGCTTCGTCATTGTAGATGATCAACATGTATTTCATGGTCAGAGTTTCCTTTCAGTTGGCGTCCGCCAGGACGCGATTACCGGAACGACGAGCCGCGCGACCCAATATCGACAGCCTCGGACAATTCTATCCCCTCAAAATCGCAAATATATCCCCATCGGGGCTAATGGGACTACGGCGATCGACCGATAGATAGGCTTCAGTTCATTACGTGTGGTTCCTGACCG
>JAYUVF010000014.1:0-4035 GCA_043754215.1 Chthonomonas sp.
GTCCCCACTCGTCACTTGGCTACATCCCACCGATGCTAGCCCTGACCCACAATGCGGAGGACTACTCTTAAATTGTCTTCAAGATTGGGGGCAGACCAGAGGGACATTACCTCCTCTATCCGGTGGTGCCACTTAATCGTTCGCTCTGACGTCACGGTTACCTCTTGGGTGCCTACCGGCCCATTATCTTTTACCGTCATCGTCGTCAGCAATGTCACCGGTGGTGACACCACATCTGGGCTTGGAATCACTCCGTTTACCCGAAATGGAATGTCATTTATTCTGGGAAACTGCGTAACATCGACTATTGCCGGGCGCACACCGAGAACTGCATTTGGAAACACTGGGGATGTGGATGACGCTATCAGTTGTTCTTCCCGATTGCCCACATTAGTAGGTGGAAGAAAATTATTGTACGAAAGCTGGGCACTCCTATACGTATTCGCATAGTCCGTGAAATGTGCGAAAGGGACTGCTTGGCGTTGATCCACCATTGTTATGGGGGGGCAAAAACGTTTCGTCGTGATTCCACTGCACGTATGGAACGCTGAGGTCCCACTGAGCTTGGTTTCGATCCATCGATGTCCAATCAATATCTCGCTGGACCTTCGTTGCGGGTACATAATTGAGCGGCGGCCTGACAATCTGTGACCACTGCCCGGCGGGTACGATTCCGCTGGGGTCTGTGGTTGGTGTATAGAACCGGAACTGGTCTTGGGATAGAACTACCGGGTGCGCAGTCGAAACTGCCGCCTCTTGGCGCGAGTAAGGCTCAAAGCCTCCCGGCAAGCCCAGTACAACTGACGCTGGGTCGACGGTAACCGTCGGTGGCGTCAATCCCACTGTAACTCGTTTAGTTGAGTAAGAAGTGTGTGGACCGAACACCGAGGCTATGATCCGCAATTGATCGGAGAACTCGGCCATGCCTAACTGTAAATTGCCCACAAACAGGGAAGGTCTCGCCTGCCAAAACATCTGGTGACTGCCCCAGTACGGAGAATTCTCATTAGTTATGGCGAACTGTAGTGGGTTTAAGCTGCTGGTGGCGCTCACCGTATTGAATGCTTGTTCGGCTCTGGCGTAGCTCCCTCCGTGGCTCACTCGCAGCCGCACTTGATCAATCAATTGAGGACCCGTGACCTCGACGGCAATCACATTGTTTAGAATGCCCTCAATGGAGGTGGGTTGGAGACCACTGTACGCGAACCAAGCCTGTGTTGAGCCGTAGGTACCCGAACTCCATACTGGATTGTACGTGTGAACTGTCCCGTTCGCCCAATGCGAAACGATATGGAATTCGCCTGAACTGTTGACTTGCACAGAATAGCGACCGGGCGAATTTGGCTGTACCCAGGAAGAGTGACCAGCATAAACGGATCCTGTTGCCGCGTGCAAAGCTACTATGAGGGCGGCCGCGCGGACGGCGTTTAAAAGCGAACGCGGCTCAGTTGGCCCACCGGCTGCGGTAGGATCAACTGAAAGGTTGGAATATTGTCCCATGATTCACTGATCATACAAGCATCTGTGAAATTTGTCAAGTTAAGAAACGCTTTCTGTATCCATATTCTAGCGCTGGACACAGACGCGCCCTCAGTTGCGAACTCAGGAGCGCGTCGCTTGCCGTAAAGTTGGCGGTTTTTGTTAACAGAACCTTAATGAGCCGCGCTAATTCTTCAGTGCTTCGGCACCACCGACGACTTCGAGAATCTCGGTGGTAATTTTCGATTGGCGTTCGCGGTTGGCCTTGAGCGTCAAGCTGTCGATCATCTTGCCGGCGTTATCGGTGGCGCTTGACATCGCGGTCATGCGGCTGCCGTGCTCGGAAGCGGTGGACTCCAGCATCGCTTGGAAGACGATGTTGAGCAAGTACTTCGGCAACAAGGTTGCGAGTAGGGAAGCTGCATCGGGCTCGAAGGTGTAGTCCTTGCGAGCCTGTGTCACCTTCACTTCATCGGTCTTCGGTGGCTCAATCGGCAGAACTTGGATGATCTGCGGAACCTGCCGAATCGGAGAATAGAACTTGCTATAGCAAATCAGAATTCGGTCGTATTCGCCGCTCGTGAAAAGATCGGAGGCGATCTTGGTGACCATCTGTGCGTCCTCGAGTCGAGCACCTGCGGTCGGAACGGTGTGTTGGCCTGCGCTGTTCACGCCTCGGCGATTGAAGAACTGGAAGCCCTTCTTACCGACGTAAAACAAGTCAATGCCGCCGCCGACTTCCTTTAGGTAGTCGCTGGCTTTGCGCACGAGGTTGGTGTTGTAGCTTCCCGCAAGGCCGCGGTCGGCCGAGATCAGGATCATGCAGGTGCGTTGGCCGTCTCGCTTTTCGAGCAGAGGGTGAGTGGGCAATTCGCCCGCTTCGCTCAGACTCAGCATCAGCTCGCGCATCTTCTCGCTATAGGGCCGAGCTTCCGTCACTCGGTCCTGCGCCTTCTTCAGTCGCGCGGCGGCGACGAGCTTCATTGCGCGCGTGATTTGCCGAATGTTCTTCGACGTTCGGATGCGTTGCCGGATCTGCTTGAGGTTAGCCATGAATCAATAAAGTGGTTTGGGACGCGGAGACCGCGTCCCAGGTGGGGTACTTAGGCTCGGGTGCCGCTCTTGAAGACTTCAACTGCTTCGGCGTAAGCCTTCTTCAGCTTCTCTTCGATGTCGTCGCTCATGGACTTGGTGGACCGGAGCGTCTCGACCACGTCGGGATACTTCTCGTGAACGTGCTTGAGGATCAGCTTTTCGAGCGCGCTGACTTCTTCATTGCTCACCTGGTCGAAGACCGCGGCGGTACCGGCGAAGATCACGATCACCTGATCGATCACATCGTACGGCTTAGCCAGACCCTGCTTGAGCAACTCGGTGAGACGCTGGCCTCGGAGAAGCTGCTGCTGAGTGGCCTTATCGAGGTCACTCGCGAACTGGGCGAATGCCGCGACGTCGCGGTATTGGGCCATTTCGAGCTTGATCTTACCGGCGACCTGCTTCATCGCCTTGATCTGGGCGTTACCACCCACGCGGCTCACCGAGATACCCACGTTGATCGCGGGTCGGACGCCGGCAAAGAAGAGGTCCGGCTCGAGGTAGATCTGACCGTCCGTAATCGAAATCACGTTGGTCGGGATGTACGCCGAAACGTCGCCCGCTTGGGTTTCGATGACCGGCAGAGCCGTCAACGATCCACCGCCCAACTCGTCGCTGAGCTTCGCAGCTCGCTCCAGAAGGCGGGAGTGAAGATAGAACACGTCGCCAGGATAAGCTTCTCGTCCTGGTGGGCGTCGCAGAAGCAGCGAAAGCGCTCGGTAGGCTTGAGCGTGCTTCGAAAGGTCATCGTAGACCGCGAGAGCGTGCTGGCCGCTGTCTCGGAAGTACTCGCCGATGGAAGCACCGGTAAACGGAGCCAGGTACTGCATCGCGTTCGAGTCAGATGCCGAAGCAACCACGACCACGGTGTATTCGAGCGCGCCGTTCTGGCGAAGGGTTTCGACCACGCGGGCCACATTCGCCATCTTCTGGCCGATCGCGACGTAGACGCAGAACACCGGCGATCCGCCCGGCTGGTGGGTGGATTTCTGGTTGATGATCGTGTCCACGCAGACGCTGGACTTTCCGGTCTGGCGGTCGCCAATAACGAGCTCTCGTTGGCCACGGCCTACGGGAATCATGGCGTCAACCGCCTTGATACCGGTCTGAAGTGGCTCCTTCACCGGCTGTCGTTCCACAACGCCGGGGGAGTTGACTTCGATCAGCTTAAACTGTTCGCTGTGGATTGGGCCGAGACCGTCGAGCGGCTGGCCGAGCGAGTTGACCACGCGACCGAGGAGGCCAGTGCCGACCGGGATCTGAATGATCTTTCCGGTTTCGCGGACCTTGTCGCCCTCTTTGATCTTGGTGTCATCGCCAATAAGCACCGCACCGATGGAATCTTCTTCCAAGTTCAGCGCGAGGCCCATGACGCCGCCGGGGAACTCAAGAAGTTCGCCCATTTGGCAGTCGGGGAGGCCGTAGACGCGGGCAATGCCGTCACCGACTTGGAGGACGGTG
>JAYUVF010000015.1:0-3621 GCA_043754215.1 Chthonomonas sp.
CGACCACGAACGTCAACGCCGCCCGAAGCTTGCTCATTTGGATTTGCGGAGGCTCGACAAGACGGCCTCCTCCGACACGCCGTGTACCAGTTTACATCGGCCCACAGCTTCGAGCAGGGAGAACGAGAGCCCATCAACGGTTGCCTTCTTGTCCAGCGCCATCGCTTCGACCAAATCGTCTGGCCCTGTATCTCCGGGCAGTTCAACCATAAACCCTTGACGGATGAGTAGGTCCCTAATCCGCTCGGAGACACCTTCCGGCGTCAGTCCAAGGATTCCCCCGAGGCGCGCCTCCACGACCATTCCAATTGCCACTGCCTCTCCATGCAACAGCGATTGGTAGCCTCCTAGTTTCTCAAGGGCATGTCCGACCGTGTGGCCGAAATTGAGAGTGGCCCGGGCCCCGCTCCGTTCATACGGATCGGATTCGACCACGCGGGCTTTGTGCGCTATGCAACGATCCACGATGACTTGGAGGTGCTCGTCGTTGGTCAGGGGCCGCATCTCTAGGCCAGAGAACAAGTCAGCGTCGCAGATTGCTGCCATCTTCACGATCTCGGCTGTCCCAGCGCGCCATTCTCTCTCAGGCAACGTTGCCAGTGTCTCGTGGCACAAGTACACAATCTCTGGCGGATAGAAGGCTCCAACAAGGTTCTTTCCGTGAGGCAGATTCACCCCCACCTTGCCCCCAATTGAAGCGTCGACCTGCGCCAGTAACGTTGTGGGAATCTGAATGAACCGCACTCCACGCATATACGTAGCCGCGACGAAGCCAGCTAGATCTCCGACAACCCCACCCCCGAGGGCAACTACCGTGGAATTCCGCCCCGCCCCTTGCGAGGCCAGCCAAGCGAGTGTCTTCTCGTAGACACCAAGCGATTTACTACCCTCCCCTGGATCGAGGACTCTTACGGGCAAGGAGCCAGCTGATTCGCCCCAACGCGCCCAAACGTTCGCATCGGAAATCAGGAACGAGCGGCTGGGAAGTGCCTCGACAGCTTCTTCCAAAGTGCTTCGAACGACCTCGTATTCTGAGCGGTCCTGACGGACCCTCATATCGCCCGACCCGACAAGGCAACCAAGACTTTGGCTGCGGCGTCTGAAACGCTAAGCCCATCAACCTCCACTGCGAGGTCTGCCCTCTCATACAGCTCCCGGCGAACGAGAAGCAAGTCGCTCACGCGATCCTGCCATGCATCGTTTTGCAGCAGGGGCCTGCGCTTCTTACTTTGCCCGAGGCGTTCCAAGAGGGTCGCTTCGCTGGCATTGAGGAACACCGTCGTGCCCAGGCGGCGCATTTCCGTCCAATTCGCTTCGCGCGCCACGATCCCTCCTCCGGTTGCCAGAACTACCAGACCGGGCTCCAATCCCTTGAGCACGCTCGTCTCATGGCCGCGAAAGGCTTCTTCACCGTAGTGCGAGAAGATTTGGTCGATGGGTCGCCCGAAACGATGCTGCAGCATCAAATCGGTGTCCTCGAATTTACGACCTGACGCGGCGGCGAGCGATCGCCCGACCGCCGACTTTCCTGATCCCATCATTCCCACGAGAATCCAAGAGCGATCCATACACAAAAACAGGGGTGGCGGACATCCGTCCCTCCACCCCTGCAAACGTTCAACAAGTGTCTAAGGATTCGCGGCGCCGATCGTCTCGTCGTCCTCGACGATAGTCGGGGTCACGAAAATCATGAGCTCGACGTCGTTCCGGGTGACGTTTTTGCTCCTGAAAAACTGACCGATGATGGGGAGTTCCGAGAGGATGGGATAGCGACCGCCGGTCTCCTGGTTGTTCTTTCGATTGAATCCGCCCAGAGCGATCGTCTCACCGTTTTTCACGCGGGCGACCACCGAGATGTTCTGCCGCGAGATATCCGGGAATTCGTTGCCCTGAGGGTCTCGGCGAATCTGACCGATTTCCGAAACCTGCGGTGCGAGGAACATCGTGATCGTGCCGTCGTTGTTGATGCGTGGCGTGACCGCAAGGCCGGTCGTCACAGCAAACTGCTGGGCGTCTGTGAGCGTGATGTTGCCGTTTGGGGTCGTTATCACGCGATTCACGAAAAGGGTAATGGTCGTCTGGCTCGTAATCGAAGCGGGCTGATTGTTCATCGTGCGGATCGTCGGCGCCTGTACGCCTTTACCACGTGATTCGCTGAATATTTGGCCCAAGCGGAACGCCGCATTTCCGGTCGCGTACGAGAGGAAGAACGGGGTGTTCGACGGCGCGAATTGCGAGCCGAAGAGGACCGTACCTCTCTGGTACCTGATGTCGTAACCGATCGCCCTAGCCACGGTCGAACTCGTCGTGACGAATTCAACCTTCACTTCGACCTGCTTGGGGGCTCGGTCGAATTCGGCGATGATTCGCTGCAATGCGTTGATCGCGTCTTCGGTTCCCTGGATCACCAAACTGTTGTCGGTGGGATCGTATGAAATGAGGTCGATTCCAGGAGGCATGAAGCCCTGGCCTGCGCCGGGCACCTGCCCACCTCCACCTCCGCCTCCGCCTCCGCCTTGACCGCCAAATCCGCCCTGGCCACCCTGACCGCCAAAGCCACCATCGCCGCCGCCACCCGCACCAACTTGCATCGCCGCTTCGCCCGGAAGACGAATATCGTTGCCCGATTCCGCGCCAGTGCGCGGAGCTTGGAACGATCGCGTTGGAAGCGGTGAATAGGACTCAGGCGAGAGAGACCTGGACAGTTCCGAGATCAAAGGCGTGTGTTTGAGACCCGAAGATAGGTCTTGGAACTGGTTGAGTTGTTTGAACATCCAAGTGGGGTCATACGGATTGATGTTCGTGATGGACATATACACGTCGCGCGAGTCGGCCTTTTGAAGCCGAATCTTGCGAAACACCGTGACCTTGGCCACCTTCGATTCCCCTCCATCACCCTTGGACGATTCGGGTTGGAACCGCCCAATGAGATACACGCCGTTCTCGTCTTGCTTGAAGGACGCACCCGCTGCCTTGCAAATATAGGCGATCACAAAGCTCGCGGGTTGTCGCTTCAGGTCGAGGGTGATCTTTGCGTAGGGTTCGGCACTCGGTTCGATCACGAACTGCAAGCCCGTACGCTGGGTGAGCATTTGGGTTGCCGTCCTAAGATCGGCGTCCTTGAGCACCACGTCTACCAACGTGTCCTGGGGCAGTTCCTGGGCAGGCGCGATCGCGCCTGCCGCTCCTAACACGGCGAGCATCAATCCCACCAAACCCGAACGAAGCCAACTTAAACGCATTAACACCCTCATATCCTGATACCAATCTTCGCGAGTCGGTTTAGCCGGAGCCCGCATTGCCGCCGCCGCCGCCGCCGCCGACACCACCACCGGAGCCACCGGAGCCGCCGCTTGAGGAGCCGCCGAAGCCGCTGCCGCCGCTGCCACCAAAGCCGCCCGTGCCTCCGGCACCCCGGCTACCGCCGAGGCCACCAGACCCACCGCCAACGTTGCCGACCGCGCTACCGCCGCCACTACCCTGAGAAATCTCAGGCGTCAAGTTCGTTTGGCGGTTGCCTGCCAGCATGCGGAATATGAACGCCGGGTCCGCCGAGCGGATGTAGATTCTTCGAATCACTTTGGTCGCCGCGACATCGGGATTGATGTTTGGTTCACCCGA
>JAYUVF010000016.1:0-4703 GCA_043754215.1 Chthonomonas sp.
GTCGCAATCGCCGAGTTCCAACCGACCATGTACCACGTGAAGGCAATGGTGGTCGACTCGCGCATGGTTTCCGTGGGCTCTACGAACTTTGACAATCGGTCTTTCAGCATCAACGATGAGGCCAACCTCAACGTGTTCAATCAGGCATTCGCTGAAGAGCAAGAGCGCATCTTCGAAGCCGATTGGAAGCTTTCACGCACGATTACGCTTGAGCAATGGCGCGCGCGCCCGCTCAAGGAGCGAATGTTGGAGCGTCTCGCGGGGCTCTTGAAGCGTCAGCTCTGAGGAATGTTCGGTCCTCGCTTTTCGCGGTGCCCCGGGCCGCGAGTCGCGCAGAACTACTTCATCGCCATTACGTGATCTACGAATTGATTGACGGCGATCTCGGTACCCTGCTGCCAACCCGACGCTTTGTTTTTCTCGAAGTCCGCTTCATCCCGGTGCAGCGCCGTGAAGACGTAGCGAGTGCCGGTTCCCGCAGGTTCCATCGTAACGATGGCGGTGATCGGAATGTCGTCAAAGACAGCCGGACGATAACCGGGAAACAACATGGAGGTCCAGACAAGTCGCTCCATCGGAACAACGTCCAGGAAACACCCGAGGTTGGGAAACTCCTGACCGTCTGCCATTGCAATGTCGATGCTGAAAATGCCCCCCGGTCGTACGTCCATTTCGGTTCGCGACACACGCCCCCAAGGCTTGGGCATGTACCACTCCATGAGATGCTCCGGTTTCGTCAACGCTACCCAGACGAGCCGCGTGGGAGCGTCGATGAACCGTTCGATGGCGAAATCAAGTTTCGGATTGAAGATGAATTGCTGGCTCATGATTCTGATTCCTTCTCCTTGAGTTGTTTCACGTATTGGTCAAACCGATCCAGTCGAGCTTCCCACAACTGACGACGCGCGGACAGCCAGTCCTCAGCGACCTTGAACCGTTGAGGTACGATCTCATACGTCCGTACCCGCCCGCGCTTTTTCGACTTGACCAGTCGGCTTTGTTCGAGCACCGAGAGATGCTGCACGAACGATGGGAGTTTCATGTCGAACCGCACCGCCAATTCGCTGACGGTGGCTGGTCCGACTGACAGTCGCTCCAGGACTTTTCGCCGAGTCGGGCTGGACAAGGCATAAAAAACATCGTCAGCGACTGCGGATTGAACCATTGCAACTCCAGTCGATTGGTTGGGTTGCCCGATCTGACGGGAGGATTCTATCACCAGACAATACTAAGGTCAATACCTAAGTATTGTTTTTCCTGGATCACCTGGTAATCGAGTCCGTTTGGAGGCGCGAGTCACTCGGCTCTAGCAAAATTCCTCGGCGTCGCCGAGACGTCTGGATGAATTTGTGGTTGCGCTCAGATCTGTGTCGTGCGCTGTGTTACTGCGGCGCGGCGCCAATCCGTTCACGGCTAATACGGAAGCACAGATAGTGTGCCCAAGACTGATTTGATTACCAGCTTACCTTCTGCATTGTGAAATCTCTGGTTCTTCCATCAGCATATTGACTCTCGATATACTCTTTGATTTGTTCGCGTACGTTCTTGTAAAAAATGAAATCATCAATGTGTTTGGTCTTTGCTGTAAACTCGCACCTGACGTTTGGCAGCTACACGAAAGTGGCGATTGATACGCGCAGTCGCCGACCTGACGAAACTTCGTGTTGACGAGCGAATCCATCGTAGCGCACCCCGCAGCATGGTCGGTCCGCTCGCCACAAAAGTTGGCCTTACGGCTTCGCCACCGTCCCCCGATACGCATTAATCGCATCGATCGTCGTCTTCACCCGCAAATCCGCGACCTTGCGCCCCAAATCCTGCAGCCACTTGAGC
Organism: Chthonomonas sp.; assembly: GCA_043754215.1. Taxonomy (GTDB): domain Bacteria; phylum Armatimonadota; class Fimbriimonadia; order Fimbriimonadales; family Fimbriimonadaceae; genus JAFLBD01. The sequence continues at coordinate 1,834 of JAYUVF010000016.1, forward strand.
GACTGGAACTTGACGCCATTGATCTCCGCCTGGCCTGCCCTCACGCGCTGCTCGAAGCGGATCGACTGCGGGTCGGCGAGCGCCATCGTCGCGTCAATGCCACGCTCCTCGTGCAGGCCGCTGGTGCCCGAACTCGCGCCGATCTTGATGCCCTCCGGAATCTTGAGCTCGTTCTGGATGTAAGGCTGGACCACGCTGGTGTGATTGTAGTACTCGGGGATGTGCTTGAAGGAGACCTGATCCGGGCTGTTCGCGTAGACCTTGGTGAGCGAGTCGGCCGCGGACTGCATACCGCGCGCGTTTCCGCCGCTGTCGCCCATGTAGTAAACCTCCTTGAAGCCCATGCTGCGCAGGTAGTTACCCATGTCGTACAGCAACGCCGTGTACGTTGCCTGCGAGATCATCGGGCCCGCTCGGCCGCGCTGAATGTTGGCGCCGGCATTGCCGGGTTCGAGCGTGACCAGCGGGGCGACCAACGTCTTCCCCATCTTCCGGGCCATCATCTCGCCCAGGAGTTTGTTGTTGATGTTGTGCTTGTTCATCGAGAGGTTGCCGTCGTTATTCTCAACGCCTCCGGTCAAGATCAGCACGGTGGTGTAACCGTCCTTGATCATGTCGCGGAACTCGGGTTGCGTGAGCTCCTCGATCCACATGGTGTTGATGCCGTCAATCGTACGAGGCTTGTTCGCCGCCGCCTCCCGCGCAGCCTGCTGGGCCGGCGTCTGAGCCCCACGGCCCGCACCACCGGCGCCGCCCGCCTGCGCCGAAGCGCTCGCCGCGAACAGCGACATCGTCAACAGAACCATCAGCTTTGTGTTCATCACTACTCCTGGACGGGGGCCAACTCGTTACGGAAAACCGAATTCGAAAAACTATCGAGGCATCCAGGGCGAGCGGTTTAGCCGCCGTAGCGCATCCAAACCGACACTGAGCCTGGCGGACAGGGATGCGGGGCGACAACATCGTCTGTTGCGCTCCTTACGGGTCGCAGCCATCGAACGTTCGCGTGAGCTGCCAAATGATTTTTCGGTAAACGATTTTCGGTAAGAGCGGCTCGCCGGTCGACCTCGGCTCCGCCACGTCGGATCCGTTGATTGCGTTGTACGAAACCGTAACACAACTTCTGAATTCCGCGAAAGGAACGGCCACAGCCTTCTCCCAGGTCGTAGTCAACCCGGTACTCGTGCGACTGATCTCAGCGAAGGACGGCATTATGGTTCCGCGTACGCTGCAGGTTGAACTATGATGACACGAATTGCGCGCTCAATCAGCCTGTTGGTACTCTTGGTCACTGTCGTTTTCACCTCGGGGTGCGGCGATTCGAGTTCGGTACCAGTCGGGACCACGACGCCCCCGCCGACCAGCGCCGTGCCGCTGCCCGTGATCACAAGCTTCGCCGCCACGTCGACCAGAATCACGAGCGATCAGCCCACGACCCTCGCTTGGTCGGTGACCGGCGCGCAGACCATCAGCATCGATCAGGGCGTCGGCGTCGTAACCGGAACCACCTTGGTTGTGAATCCTGGCAGCACCAGGACATACGCCTTGACCGCGACCAACTCAGCCGGGCGCGCTGCAACCGCTACGGCTGCGGTGACGGTCACCGCCGGCGTGGCAGGTATCACGCTCACCTGGAACACCGGCTCGTCGGTCAAGCTTGAGCAAGTGGTCGGGGACAAGGACTGGGCCTCCTGGGCAAAAGGAACGACGCTGCCCACGGCGAGTCAGACTGCGACTCGCTACGGCATATTGGGCACCGACATCGGCACATCATTCGAGGACAATGGCAAGGTGATGGTGCTGTTCGGCGATGTATTGCCGGCCACGCCATCGGCCGGTTTTGGCGCTCCGGATCCGGTCGCGTTCAGCACGACCACGGATGGTGACGCGCCGATGCAACTCTCAGTCGTCACTCGCAGCGATGGCCGGACACCCGTGTACATCAGAATGCCCGGCATCGACATGGGCGGCAACAACGTGCCCAATGCCGGCATCAGCCTTAGCGACGGTGTCTATCTCGTCATCAACACCGGTGCCACGCCGGCGGATGGGCAACGGAACGCACGCTCGCTGCTCGTTCGCTTCGATCAAGCGGCGGGCACATATACGGCGGGCCGCACGATCTCTCAGCTTCCCGGCGGACGCTTCGTCTTTACCGCGCTGCGGGCGTCCGGATCGGACGTTTACATGTTCGGCACGGGTAATTACCGCGCATCCGACGTCTACCTGTCGGTCACGCCGGCCAGCGGGTTCTGGACCGGAGGCGGGACGCGCTATTACGCGGGTCGCGTGAACGGCCAGCCGACCTGGAGCACTTCGGAAGCGGCCGCCGCGCCGATCGTGCAGGACAACCCGCTGAACGCGGCGAGCTACTCGCCGACCGTTGGTAACGTGAGCGTCGGCTATTCGACTGACCTGGGGCTCTGGATCATGACGTTCGACGGGGGGCGACAGAGCAGAGCAACGGGAGGTTTCTATTTTAGCTATGCAAAAGAGCCGACCGGACCCTGGACATCCCCGCAACTGATCTTTAACCCCACGCGCGACAACGCCCTGGGCGCCTACATACACTTTCCAGATGCGGTCCCGAGCGACGGTCTCAATGGTCCCACCATCGGTCCGAACACCGATCCGGTCACCACTCCAGGCGCGGCGTATGCACCCATGCTCATCGAGCGATTCACCAAGGTGACCGGCAACTCGCTCAAGATCTATTACCTCAATTCGACCTGGAACCCGTACACCGTGGTCAAGATGCGGTCCGAGTTCACCATCGGCCGGCCCTGACCTACGGCTTACGGTCGCAGCGCGAAGACGAAAATCGTTGGCGCCCCGGGATTCTGGTCAGTCCAGAACGGTGACGGACTCCC